>JBBDRO010000081.1:45804-53964 GCA_040905425.1 Gemmatimonadota bacterium
TCAGGCGTCTGGCCGCAGCACCATATGCGAGCGCGTCCGCATGCTCACGGGCATGCCACTCATCCCCATGTCGGGCAGCGCCATGGTACCGCTCATTTCCGCGCGCTCCTGGCGGGCCACGACCAGGTGCCGCCGGGGATCCCAGAGTGTGACAGCGGTACCGTTGCCGGCCAGTTGCTGCTCGATGCGTGTGCCCTGGCTGCTCCCCTCCACACGCGCGGTGATGTCCACCGTGGATTCCACCACCCGCAGGCTCTGCCCGGCCCACGTGGTATCGCGGGCCCAGACCGAGCGGATGATGGTCTCCGAGGTGCTGCGCATGCCGTCGGTGTCCTCGGTGACGGTCACGGTGTCCACCCACCCGACCCCCTGGCGCACGTCCTCGCTGGGGAGCTGCAGGAAATAATCCCGGTACAGACTCTCGCCACCGACCACCTGCGCCAGCTCGGCGGGCATCGTGGGCTTCTCGAGCACCTCCACGTCTCCCGCGGCGCTCACCTGCAGGAGCGCCGGACCGGGCGTCTGACTCATGCGCTGGGTGCCGGCCATGGCATTCGCCACGGTGCCCTCGAGCTCCGTGACGTCCACTCGAACCTGCACGCCGTCCGCCGCGCCGGGCTCGAAGCCGAGCGCCGCCACGGTGCGGAGCGTCACGTTGATGGTCATGGAACCCATGCCCGTGAGCTCCATCGTCAGGACCGAGGAGTCCGTGCGCTCGTAGGTCAGGGTGGGCGGCTCGGGCACCACGTAGGAGAACGCCGGTACGCCGGGCACCGGCGCTTCGGGCGCCGCACCGCCGGCGCATCCTGCCGTGAGGCCGGCCAGGACGAGAAGGGTGGCTCGCACACGCGTCTCCGGTTGGGGGAATGCCCTCACGATGGGCGGGCGACACGCCACGGGCAAGATGCGGCAGCCGTGCACCCGGCGTGCCCGACCCCTCCCGACCCACTACTATTGCGGCCATGTCCGACTCCCAACCTTTGCCTGCCGCGCGCCTCTCCTTTCCGACCCGCGTCGTGGTCGGCACCCTCGTGGTGCTGGCCGTGGCCGCGCTCTGCGTCCGGCTGGGATTCTGGCAACTGGAGCGGCGCGCGGAAGTGGCGGAGCGCAATGCGGCCGTCCAGGCACGGCTGGAGGCGCCCGCCGTGGATCTGCGCAATGGCGTGGCGGACACGGCGGGCATCCTCTATCGCGCGGCCAGGGCCGCCGGGCGTTTCGACCACGACCGCTCCATCGTACTGCCGGGTCGGCTTCACCTGGGGGCGCCGGGCGGGCACGTGGTGACACCGCTGGTGCTGGAGGGCGCGCGGCGGGCGGTCCTCGTGCAGCGCGGATGGCTGCCCGCGGCGGACGGCGCCCGGGTGGATCTGGCCGCGGTACGCGTGGCGGGAGACACGCTCGTGGAGGGGCTCCTGGTGCCCTTTCCCGGCGCGTCCGCATCGCGAGTACCAGGCGCGGAGGTGAGCGCTGCGGACAGCTTCCGCGTTGCCTGGTACGCCATTGACGAGGCCGCTTTGCGCGCCCAGTTCCCGTACCGGCTGGAAGCGGCCATGCTGCAGCTCCTACCCGGAGACGGGCAGGCGGGTTTTCCCGTGCGCCTACCGCCACCGCCGCTGGATCCCGGCCCCCACCTGGGCTACGCCATCCAGTGGTTCAGCTTCGCGCTCATCGCGGTGGTGGGCTGGCTGGCGCTCATGCTGCGGCGGGAACGTGGCACCGTGGGCCGGACGAGCGCCGCGGGCGCCGCGCTGCTCCTGTACACCGCCCTCGTGCCCGCACCGGCCGCTGCCCAGCTACGCCCGGTGGAGCCCCTCCAGTGGTCCATTTTCCAGGAGGGCGTCCGGCTGAACGCGCAGGCGGGCGCCGCCGTGCTGGACGGCCAGACGGCGTCGCTGGCCGGCACGCGCGGCAGGCTGCTCGAACTCGGCAACGTGAAGCTCGGCTGGCGGAGCGACCGCGTGGCGGTGGAGGTCTCCGGCACGGCCGTGCGGCGCTACCGCGAGGATCAGCTCCGCCAGGAGCCCTCCCCGGGCGTACACCCCGCGGACGGCGCCTGGCGAAGCGACGCCGGAGCGTTTCAGGTGGCCACCGCCGTCATTCTGACCGGGAAGGGCCGGCCGTTGAAGACGGCGGTGCGCTTCGGCACCGTCCTGCCCACCGCGAGCAACGAGCCCGGCCTGGACCGTGACCGCACGGATTTTTTCGCCACCGTGGGCCTTCGATACGACCATTCCCGGTTCGCCGTATTCACCGAACAGGGCGTGGGCATCAACGGCACGCGCATCCCCGACTACGAACAGAATGACGCGTGGATGTACGCGGGCGGGCTGGAGGTGCCCCTGCCGCACGACCTGCGCGCGGATGCGCTGCTGGTGGGACACACGGATCTGCACGATTGGAGCGTGCGGGGCAACGAGCCGCTCGGCGAACTCCGCCTCGGTCTGCAGCTGGGCCGTGAGCGCTGGGTACGCGCGGCCTGGGTGATCGGCCTGGAAGAGTTCAGCCCGGAGCGCGGCCTGACTGTGGGGGCCGGCCTCCTGCTCCACGACAGGCGCTAGCCGGCGGGCGCTACCGCGCCTGGAGCAACACCAGGCCGCACAGTGTGCGCGGGCTCAGATCGCAGCGTCAGGAAATCCGGCCGCACGAGCTCAGGCCGGGGCGTCAGGAAATCCGGCCGCACGCGCCACCTCACCGGCCTGCCAGAGATGGCGGCGGCCGTGGACGGCCAGCACGGCAAAAGCCTGCCCCAGCGTCAGCCCCAGGAGCGGGAAGAAGGGTGACCGGATCCGCGCGGCGTGCCACGCATCCGCGCCGGTGTCCCGGGCGGCTTCGACGGCCTCCCGGTGGAAGCGCTCGAAGGCCTCCAGGAGTTCCTCCCGATCGTGGGTGGCGGCCGGCTGCAGACGCCGGAAGGTCCGCACCCGCAGGCGCGGCGGCGGCTCCATGCTCCGCACCAGGAAGTTGCCCAGCCAGCCGGGGCGGAGCGGAGGGCGCTCGGCGGCCACGCGCGCCCGGGCCTCCGCGATGCGCGGCCGGATGGCCTCCAGGTACGGCTGGCCGGTGCGCACGATGTGATCCAGGTTCTGTCCCACCGACCAGCGCCCGGGCGCGGGCCGCCAGTCGAGCTGAGTGGGGGTCAGGCCGCCGGCCAGTTCACGCGCATGGCGCACCAGATCGTCGATCTCCCCCGCATAGGTCTCCACGATGCTCATGGATCCGTCTCCCGTGCTCATGATCGTCCGGCCAGCATCCGGCGCAGCAGCGCCGGCGCGGCGGTCAGCTCGCCGTCCACGATGGCGGCCAGCTCCTCCTCCTGCTTCCAGTGCGCCTCCAGCGCCTTGACCTCCATCTGCAGCAGCCGGCGCTCCGCGTCATCGTTCAGGGCAATCTCCAGCGCCACGGCGTGCGTGCGGCCGTGCTTGCCGCCCACGGTGCGTTCCAGATAGCGATCCCGCGCGGCCATGTCACGGACCGCCCGCTCGGGCGAGCCGGCCCGATCGATGAGGGAGATGGCCTCCCGCACGCGGCGCTCGGAGGCGCCGGAAAAGTTGCGGTGCGCCATGACGCGGCGCATGAGGTGCTCGGCCTGGAAGCCGGTGATCAGGTGCCCGGGCGTGGCCTCGGGATCGAAGCGCCCCGCGGGCGTGACCACGCGCCCCAGCGGCCCCAGGGCGCAGCGGCTGCAACGCGCGGCCACGGCAATGCCGTCCTCCTCGGGTGCCAGCCCGAAGAGCAGCCGATCGCTGTCGCGGAAGAGCACCTTGCGGCGCACGCCGCCGCAGCGCGCGCACGTGGCCTGCCCACGCCAGGCGGTGGAGCCGAAGCGCAGCCAGCGGATCGATCGGTTGAGCGGCGCGTCGGGAGCGAACAGCACCACGAAGCCCACCGTGAAGAAGCCAATGATCTTGGCCCCCTTCTCCACCGTGTGCAGCATGGAGTAGCGCTGCCTGCGTTGACTCAGCTGCTTGCCGTAGCGCCACCAGGCCTCCTCCTCCAGACCGGCCCGGCCCACCCGCACCACGTCCAGCTCTCCCGCACGGATCAGGGAGACCGTATCGGTCTCGGCCAGCAGCCGCCCGCGGTCGCGCGTCAGCCGCTCCAGCGCCTCGAGCGCCTCCCAGCGCTCCTCGATGGGTGCCAGCGACCAACGCGAGCAGGCGCGGCAGACCGCCCACAGGCGCCCGCGGCCCGGATCGTACGCCACGCGCCGACCCACCGGGAACGCTTCCAGCGTGTCATTGGTGCCGAACGGGAGATGGCAGAACAGGCAGCGCGAATACATCCCGTGACCGGTTCGGGGGCCGTCGGCGCCGGCACGCGGCGCCGCCGGGAAGCCGCGCGGGCGTGGCGGGTGCGCGGCATCGTCGCTTGAAAAAGATGGTGCGTGGCACGGCGCGCGCGAAAGCCTCCCGTCAGGAGACAGGACGTGCCGGGTATGCTAGGATGGGAACATGAACGAGCGTGAGCACGAGGTGACGCCCGGCAAGGGGCGCCTGGGGGAGGAGGTGGACTTCCCGGAGATCCGCATCGACCACCCGGGCTGGGTGCGCCGCAAGGTGGACTGGACACGCCTCTACCACGGCGACCGGGACCGCATGCGGCTGGCGCTCATGCTGGCCCGCGAGAACGTGCTCCGGAAGTCGGGTGGGCCCTTCGGCGCGGCGGTGTTCGAGTCGGAGACGGGGCGGCTGGTGGCGGTGGGCGCCAATCGGGTGGTGCCGCTCGGCAATTCCCTGCTGCACGCCGAGACCGTGGCGCTGGCCATGGCGGAACAGCGCCTGGGCACCCACCGGCTGGACGCGGACGGGCTGCCCGCTCTGGAGCTGCACACCACCTGTGAACCGTGCGCCATGTGCCTGGGCGCGCTCTTCGCGGCGGGCGTGCCGCGGCTGGTGTGCGCCGCCGACCGGGAGGACGCCGAGGCGCTGGGCTTCGACGAGGGGCCGGTCTTCCCGGCGTCCTGGGAATACGTGCGGGAGCGGGGCATGGAGGTGGTCCGCGCCGTCCTCCGGGACGAGGGGCGGGAGGTGCTGCAGCTCTACCGCTCCGCCGGCGGACCGGTCTACGGCTGAAGGGGGGCGGGCCCGGGCAGGGCGTGCCGGCTCGCGCCGAATTCAGCGCTGCACCAGGGCGGTTTAGATCTGTCCCGGGCGCCCCCCGGGGAGCCACTCCGGCCGGGGGCCGTCGGTCAGGATGCGCACGGCGTCCACGGCGGCGTTGATGACGGCCGTCATGTGCTCGAAGTCCACGTGCTCCACCTCGTCGCTCGGCTGGTGGTAGTCCGTGTGCAGGTTGAAGGAAGACAGCGTGTGGGCCGGGATGCCGGCGCGCGCGAAGACAATGTTGTCACTGCGCTGGAAGAAGTTCTGCTCGGGGCGGGGATCGGGCACCAGAGGGATCCCGCGCGCGGCCAGCTGCGCGCCCATCGTGGTCCTCTCGTAGCCGGTGAGCCAGGCCCTCCCCGGCCCGCCCGCCAGCGAGTCCGGCCGCCCGATCATCTCCACTTCGAACTGCGCCACGGTGCGCTCCAGTGGCATGGCGGGATTGCGCATGTAGAACCGGGTGCCCTGCATGCCCACCTCCTCGGCAGTGGAGAGCAGCACCACCACGGTGCGCTTCGGCGCGGGGCCCGCGGCCAGCGCCCGGGCAATCTCCAGGACGGCCACCACACCCGACGCGTCGTCGTCCGCGCCGTTGTAGATGGAGTCACCGTCCACCGGCTGCCCGATGCCCACGTGGTCGTAGTGGGCGGCCACCACCACCACCTCGTCGCGCAGCTCCAGATCCGCGCCCCGGATGATGCCCACCACATTGCGCTCCAGCATGCGCCGCTCCTCCGGCAGGGTGTCCAGACCGGCCAGGTCATCCAGCAGGACGGGCGCCCGCCGCTGACCGGCCTCCGGGCGGGCCATGGGCACCTGCTGGTAGTAGCCCATGTCCCCCGCCGGCCGCACGCCGAAGGCGGCCAGCTGGGCGGCCAGATACCGGGCCGCCTTCTCCGTGCCGGGCGTGCCCACGCGCCGGCCCATCATGGAATCGTGGGCCAGGGTGGCCAGCTGATGCCGCACGTCGGCCTCCAGCGCCTGGGCGTCGAGCGCGGGCGGCGCGGAAACCAGCAGCAGGGCGGCGGCGAGCGGCGTCCGGTAAGCGTACTTCATTGTGGCTCCTTCTCGGGCGCTCCGGCATGGACCGCCCCCCAAGTTAGCGGCGCGTCCGGCACACCACCACGCGCCGCGATCTCCTCCAGCCGGGCGTCCAGCGCCGCGCGATCCAGCCAGCGGCCGGCCACCATCACCCCGGCCAGCCGCTCCACCGCGGCGATGTCGCGCAGCGGATCGGCCTCCAGCAGGAGGAGGTCCGCGCGCTTGCCCACCGCCACCGTACCCGCCTCGGCCTCCAGCCCCAGGTGGCGCGCCACGTTCACCGTACCGGTCCGCAGGATCTCGTAGGGCGTCATGCCGGCCGCGGCCATGGCGGCC
This sequence comes from Gemmatimonadota bacterium, assembly GCA_040905425.1. Classification (GTDB taxonomy): domain Bacteria; phylum Gemmatimonadota; class Gemmatimonadetes; order Longimicrobiales; family RSA9; genus JBBDRO01. The sequence continues at coordinate 52,284 of JBBDRO010000081.1, forward strand.
AGCTCCCGGCGCAGCGAGAAGCCAGGGACGCTGAAGAGCTGGGGCGCGTCGGTACCCATGAGGATCTCGGCGCCCGCGTCGCTCAGCCCTTTCAGCATGGCATTCCGGAAGGCGACGATGCTCCGCACCTCCGCGGTGTCAGCGCCGCTCGCCCGCCGGTCCACATTCCGGGTCCACTGCGCCACGGTGGCGCGGGGCATGTAGCGGAGCTCGGGCCGGTCCAGCATGGCCGCGGCGGGGTGCGCGCCCAGGATGATCTCCCAGAGCGCCATCGTCGGCACCACGGCCACCCCTGCCGCGCGGGTACGCGCCGCCAGCTCGGGGATGCGCGCATGGTCCCCTGCCGCAGCCTCGTAGTAGTTGTCCAGATGGTCCACGGTGATCTGCCCGGCGGCCAGGGCGCGCTCCAGCCCCACGGCATCCGGGACATGGCCCCCCCAGTTGAGACCCTGAGCCCGCGCCTCCGCCACGATGGCCTCGTAGGCGGCCACCGAGAGGCCCTCCTGGATCTTGAGCAGATCGAAGCCCGCCTCGGCGTGGGCGCGCACGCGGGTGCGGGCGGCGTCCGGATCCAGGCCGCCGGCAAGCTGCGGACTGCCCAGCACGAGCCGAGGTCCGATCAGTTCACCGGCCTCCACGCGGCGGCGCAGTTCGAGCTGCGCGGGATTGCCCTGCATGCCGCGCACGGTGGTGGCACCGCCGGCCACGTAGAGAAAAAGCACGTCCTCCGTGAAGGCGCCGCTCCCGCCGGGGATATGGCCGTGCATCTCGGCCAGGCCGGGGAGCAGCCAGCGCCCCGCCCCCGCCACGCGCGTGGCCCCGGCGGGCACCGGCGTGGCCTCCGCGTCGCCCATGGCGGTGATGCGTCCGTCGCGCACCACCACGGTCTGGTGCTCGAGCACGCGCTCGCGATCCATCGGCACCACGGTGACGTCCACGAAGGCCACGGCGGGCTGCTGGGCGGCGAGCGGGAAAGCGGGTGCCAGAATGGCAGCGAGCAACCCGGCGAGGCCCCGCACGGGGGCACGGCGGCGGTCCATGGTGGACTCCTGGAGGGAGGGCGAAGGGGCTCTCACCAAGGATGTGGCGGGACTGGGCCCCCGTCAATGCCGTGGACGACGGACCCTTTTTATACGGAACGGAACATTACGATATCGGAGTACCGCCAGAATGAGGACGCCGGGCGTAGGCCACGGCGTGGCCACCCACGCAGTGGCTACCCGCGCGGGGCTCGAGCGCGGCCACCCGCGTACGACGCGGGGCGCGAGACCCCTGGCCCCGCGCCCCGTTCGCTCAGCTCCTGGCAGGACCTCAGCGGCTACCCGTACGATCCTCCACCCGCAGCTCCCGGCTCAGGGTGCGGCCGTCCACCGTGAGCGTCACGGTGTAGGAGCCGTCCTCGACCAACTGCCCCTGACCACCGCCTCGGCCGCCGAAGCCGCCACGCCGGCGCGGCAGCTCCAGGCCCGCCGACTCGAAGGCCTGCAGAACGGCCTGGTCCTCGTCACTGAAGCCGCCGAAGCCGCCACGGCCGCCCCCGCCCTGCTGCGGCGGCGTGGCCGCCGATTCGCCGGGCCGGTCCCGGAACTCCGGCTGGCGCACGCCCTGGTAGCCGCCACCGCCGGGGCCGCCGCCCGGGCCGCCGCCGGGGCCGCCGCCGCCGAACGTCTCCTCCCCGGAG
>JBBDRO010000081.1:54064-93931 GCA_040905425.1 Gemmatimonadota bacterium
GCCGCCGCCCGGGCCGCCGCCGGGGCCGCCGCCGCCGAACGTCTCCTCCCCGGAGATGAGCCCGGCCAGCCGGTCCACGGAAGCCGCCTCCATGCCTGCCGCCTTCAGGGAGTCCGCCACGGTGGCGATGCGCGTTGCGTTCGCGATGCTGTCCTCACGCTCCCGCGGCGTCAGAGGCGGCGGGGGCTCCGGCCGGCTGCGCAGGTTCCAGGTGACCGCCTGCAGCCCCTGGCCGCCGGGGCCGCGCAGGGTCTGCACCGTGTCCCCCCTGGCATCCAGGATGGCCAGGTCCAGCATCTCACCCGCCGAGGCCGGGAGCCAGTAGCGGATCATCGCGTCCGAGCCGGGCGCGGTGGCGCGGAAGAAGGCGTGCCCCGGATTGCCGCCGCCCACGGGAAATTCGCTATAGCGGGTGGCCGGCGCCGGTTCGAAGAGGGTGGCCTGGGCCACCACCGCCGGCCGGAACTGCTGCAGCGGCGCGATGTCCGCAATCCAGATGGAGCGGCCGTGCGTACCCGCGATCAGCTCCCGCTCGCGCGGGTGGATCTCCAGATCGTGCACGGGCACCGTGGGCAGCCCGGTCATGAAGCGCTGCCAGTTCTGGCCGCGGTCGATGGAGACGTAGACCCCCACGTCCGTGCCCACGAAGAGCAGGTCGGGGTTGATGAGGTCCTCCTTGACCACATGCACGTAGTCGATGCCGCCGTGCGGCAGCCCGCCCGCGATGCTCCGGAAGCTCCGCCCACCGTCAGTGGTCACGAACACGTACGGCGTGAAGTCCCCGGTGCGGTGGTTGTCGAAGCTCACGTAGAAACGGTTCGCGTCGTGGTTCGACGGCGCGATGCGGCTCACGTAGGTGGAGTCGGGCACGCCCGGGAAGCGGTCCGTAAGCTCCGTCCAGCTGCCGCCCTCGTCCTGCGTCATCCACACGTTGCCGTCGTCCGTGCCGGCGTAGAGCCAGCCCCGGCGGAGCGGGGACTCGGCCAGCGCCGTGATGGTGCCGTAGGTCTCCGCGCCGGTGGCGTCCCGCGTCACGCCGCCCGTCTCGCGCCGGGAGATCTCGATCTTGCGCTCGTCCTGCTTGGAGAGGTCCTCCGAGATGGCCACCACCTCATCGCGATCGCTCATCTTGATGACCACGTTGCCGGCCGCGTAGAAGACGTCCGGGTCGTGGGCCGAAATGAAGAAGGGCGTGTTCCAGTTCCAGCGCGTGCCCTGCGGCTTGCTGATACCGCCCCGCTCGCCGGTGCGCAGGTTGCGCCAGGACATGCTGCCGCCCTGCGACTCGACGTAGATCAGGTCGTGGTCACGCGGATCCTGGGCGGAGACAAAGCCGTCACCGCCGCCCACGTTGTACCAGTGGAAGTTGTGGATGCCGCCGGAGGCACGGCTGGGGCCGCACCAGGTGCCGTTGTCCTGCAGCCCGCCGCACACGCGGTAGGGCACGTCCATGTTGAAGCTCACATCGTAGAACTGGCCCACATTGATGGTGTTCGGGAAGAGCCAGTTGCCGCCGCGATCGAAGGAGATGCCGATACCGCCGTCGTTGCCCACGATGACACGCTCGGGGTCCCTGGGGTCGATCCACATGGCGTGATGGTCCACGTGCAGGCCCTGCGTGGTGTTGCCCACGCTGGCACCGCCGTCGGGCGACCAGTTCACGGGCGTCGAGGACCAGTAGACGCGGTTTTCGTCGGCCGGGTCCACGCGCACCTGCGAGTAGTAGAAGGGCCGCACGTTGTTGGGCGCCTTCCACTCCCAGGTGCGGCCGCCGTCCGCCGAGCGGTAGAGCCCGCACCCGCCGGGCTTGGCGGCGCGGCAGCCCTCACCATTGGGGTCCTCGGGGTCCTGCGCCTCCACCAGGGCGTAGATGACGTCCGGGTTGCTGAGCGCCATGGCCAGGCCGATGCGCCCCTTCTCGGTGGCCGGGAAGCCGCCGCCCGTAACCTCCGTCCAGGTGCGGCCGGCGTCCGTGGTCTTCCACAGCGCGCTGCCCGGGCCGCCGCTCTTGAGGAAATAGGGCCCACGCACGCGCTCCCAGCTGGCGGCGAAGAGCACGTCCGGGTTACGCGGATCCATTACCACGTCGATGAAGCCGGCCCGGTCGCTGATGAACTTCACCAGCTCCCAGCTGCGCCCGCCGTTCGTGGTCTTGTAGAGGCCGCGCTCGGGGTTGTGGTTCCAGATGGCGCCGGAGGCCGCCACGTAGACGATGTCCGGGTTGGTCGGGTGCACCACGATCCGGCCGATGGTCCCCGTCTGCTCCAGACCCATGAGCGTCCAGTTGAGGCCGCCGTCGGTGGACTTGTAGATGCCCCCCGCCTGCGAGATGGAATTGCGGGTGTCCTCCTCCCCCGTGCCCGCCCAGATGATCTCCGGGTTGCTGGGCGCAATGGCCAGATCCCCCATGGCGATCACCTTCTCGTTCGTGAAGAGCGGGCGGAACGTGACGCCGTTGTTGGTGGTCTTCCAGATGCCGCCTGCGGCAGTGGCCACGTAGAACGTCTTGGAGGGACTGGGAATCCCCTCCACGTCCGTGACACGGCCGGTCATGTTTGCGGGGCCGATGGGCCGCCACTCCAGGGCTTCGATGACCTCGGCGGGCAGGGTCCCGGGCGCCTGGGCGTACAGGGGCAGCGCTACCAGCGCTGCGGCCACGGTGGGCATCACGCGTACCAGCTTCATTGCGGCCTCGACTTGAGGTGAGTGTACGGTAGATGAAGAGATGGACGCCGCAGGCCGCTGGAGTGTTGAACAACGGGCCGGTGAGATGACGGGCGTCGTCGCTTCACAAGGCCGTTGGGCTTTCCCCACGAGGCGTCCGGCGGCATATTATGCAGTCCGGTATACCGAGCCCCTCCGACCGCGATCGCGCGGCCCCGGCCCGGTTCCGCCGGGCGATCCCCGGTACCCCAAGGCGTTCCTCGAGCCAGGCACGGCACTCATGCGCTGCACTCCACTGCTGCTGGCGGCCGCTCTCGCGGCGGCCAACCTGCCCACCGCCCTGTCCGCACAGGCGCCGGCCGAAAAGCCGCCGCTCACCCACGACAGCTACGACATCTGGAACCGCATAACCACGTCGGCGCTCTCGGATGACGGCCAGTGGCTGCTCTACGGACAGAGCTCCGAGGAGGCCGACCCGGTGGTCTTCGTGAAGTCGGTGCGCGGCGCCACGGAGCACGAGCTGGCGCGTGCCACGGGCCCTTCCTTCACGGAGGACAACCGCTTCGTGGTCTTTACCATCCGACCGGCCAAGGCGGTGGTGGACAGCCTGGAGGCGGCGGACACGGACGATGATGACATGCCCTCGGACACCCTGGGCATCCTGGACCTGCGTTCCGGGCAGGTGGTCACGCGCGTACCGGACCTCCGCTCCTTCCGCACCCCCGCCGAGGCGGGCGGCTGGGTGGCGTACCACCTGGAGGCGGCGGACGGGCAGGAGGACGAGGAGGAGGAGCCGGATTCGGCCGCCGCGGGCGAACGCGGCGAGCGCGGTGAGCGCCCCGAGCGTGAGCCCCGCGCCAAGCGCCGCACGGCCGGCACCGAGTTGGTGCTCCGCAACCTGGACAGCGGTCAGGAGCGGCGCATCGGTGACGTCACCAGCTACACGTTCACGGAGGACGGCGGGCGGCTGGTCTACACCCGCACCAACGAGGCGGGGGACGCGGACGGCGTCTACGTCATGGCCACCGGATCGGGGGACATCACCACCCTGAAGGCCGGCAAGGGCCACTACAAGCAGGTCACCATCGCCGAGGATCAGCGCCAGGTGGCCTTCGTGAGCAACGCGGACGACTTCGCGTCGGAGCTGCCGCTCTACACGCTCTACCACTGGGACGGCAGCGCCCCGACGGCGCGGGCGGCGGTGCAGCCCACCGGCGCCGGCATCCCCGAGGGCTGGGCCGTGGCGGACCGGGCCTCCCTCCGCTTTTCGGACAACGGCGAGCGCCTCTTCTTCGGCACGGCTGCCGCGCCCGAGCCCGAGGTGGAGGACAGCACGCCGGATGACGAGAAGGTGGAGCTGGACGTGTGGAACTGGAAGGACCCGCTCCTGCAGCCCATGCAGCTGGTGCAGGCCGAGCGGGAGCGCAACCGCACCTACGACGCGGTTCTCCACATCCGCGACGGCCGCACGGTGCAGCTGGCCACCCAGGACATGCCGGACATCACGCTGCCCAATGACGGGGACGGCGCGGTGATCATCGGCCGCTCCTCGCTGCCCTACCGGCAGGCCGTTTCCTGGGACGGCACGTACTACGACATCTACACCGTGGACCCCGCCACCGGGGAGCGGGAGCTGATCCTGGAGGAGTTTGGCAGCTCGGCGTCCATCTCCCCGGACGAGCGCTACCTCTACTGGTGGGACGAGCTCCAGCTGGCCTGGTTTGCCCGCCCGCTGGACGGCGGCGCGGCGCGCAACATCACCGCCGCCCTGCCCCACCCGGTGCACAACGAGCTGCACGACGCGCCCAGCGAGCCGGGCTCCTACGGCATGGGCGGCTGGACGCAGGGTGACGCGCGCGTGCTCATCTACGACCGCTATGACGTCTGGGAGGTGGACCCGTCAGGCAGCGCCGCACCCCGCAACATCACGGAGGGCGTGGGCCGCGCCAATGACATCCGCTTCCGCGTGACCCGGCTGGACCGCGAGGAGGACTTCCTGGATCCCGACGCGCCGCTGCTGCTCAGCGCCTTCCACATGCTCACCAAGCAGGACGGCTTCTACCGGGACCGGATCCGGGGCGATCAGCGGCCCGCGCGGCTCATCATGGAGGACGTCTCCTTCGGCAACCCCAGCAAGGCGGATGACGCCGACGTGCTGTTGATCACGCGCAGCACCTTCCAGGATTACCCGGACCTCTACATCACCGACCCGGACTTCCGCGCCTTTGAGCGGAAGAGTGCCGCCAACCCGCAGCAGGCGGAGTACCGGTGGGGGAGCGCAGAGACCGTGGAGTGGAATTCCGTCATGGGTGAGCCGCTCCAGGGCATCCTCTACAAGCCGGAGGGCTTCGATCCGTCGCAGCAGTACCCCATGATGGTCTACTTCTACGAGCGGCTCTCGGACGGTCTGCACCGTCACGTGACGCCCTCGGCGGGGGGCTCCTCGATCAACACGGCGTACTACGTCTCCAACGGGTACCTGGTCTTTCAGCCGGACATCCCCTATCGCATAGGCTACCCCGGGGAGAGCGCCATGAACGCCGTGGTGCCGGGCGTGCTCTCGCTCCTCGATGAGGGCTTCGTGGACCGCGACCGCATCGGCGTCCAGGGACACTCCTGGGGCGGCTACCAGATTGCCTACATGGTCACGAAGACCGATCTCTTCGCCGCCGCCGAGGCGGGCGCGCCCGTGGTCAACATGATCAGCGCGTACGGCGGCATCCGCTGGAGCTCCGGCATGAGCCGCATGTTCCAGTACGAGAAGACGCAGTCGCGCCTGGGCGGCACCCTCTGGGAGACGCCCATGCGCTTCATCGAGAACTCACCCATCTTCTGGGCCGACAAGGTGAACACGCCGGTCCTCATGCTGCACAATGACGAGGACGGGGCCGTGCCCTGGTACCAGGGGATCGAGTACTTCACGGCCCTCCGCCGGCTGAGCAAGCCCGTCTGGATGCTCAACTACAACGGCGAGGACCACGGCCTCCGGCAGGCGCAGAACCGGAAGGACTGGACCATCCGCATGGCCCAGTTCTTCGACCACTACCTGAAGGGCGCGCCCCCGCCGGTGTGGATGGAGTACGGCATCCCCGCCACGGAGAAGGGCGTGAACATGGGGCTGGAGCTGGTGGAGGGACGGCCCACCATCATCAGCGAACAGGGCGGTCGAGGCGGCCAGAGCGGCGGCCACTGAACATCCCCTAAGCGACGTCGGGGCCTCCGGGTCCCGCGCGCACGCTTTCTTCGAGCCCCGGGCCGGCTGCGCTGGCCCGGGGCTTCGTCGTGCACGCAGCTTCAGCGCGTCCGACGATGCCAGTACAGGTAGAGGGGCACACCCGTCAGCGTCAGCAGAATCCCCACCATGGTCGGCTGGAACGCATATACGATGGAGTTGACCAGGTACCATGCGAAGACCAGCAGGTAGAGCACCGGCGTCAGGGGATAGCCCCACACCCGGAAGGGGCGGTGCAGATGCGGCTCGCGCCACGATCATGGCCGTAGCGAAGGCGCCCAGCGTGGCCGCCGGCGCGCGATCGTCGGGCAGGAGCGGCGCCAGCGCCCCCGCGGTGGTGTCCGCCCCCGCAGGGCGTGCGCGACGCCCGGAGCTTTCGCACAGTCCGCCGCGTGGTTGAGCCAAAATACTTTATACAATATTTTGGCGGCAGGCCGGGCCGGACCCAGCGTCTCTGCCGAGTGTTCCAGCACCTACCTTCCGGCGCTCGTGGAAGAATTCGGCCGGCCGGGCCTACCCCGCGCCAAGCCCTACACGAGCGCATCGCGCGATGCTCGGGACACGGCCCGCTCGGCTCGACCCTGCAGCATCCACGCTGCGGTGCTCCGCCGGAACGCTTAGGTTGAACCGATGGGCTTCAGAACGCGCCTCCGGGAGCGCTTCCACGAGCGGCGCGCGGCACTCTTCATCGCGCTACTGGCGCCTCGGCCCGGCGCGCGGCTGTTGGACCTGGGCGGTGGGGATGGGTCCCTGGCGGCGCGCATCCGTGAGCGCGTGCCACTCGAGGTTACGGTGGCCGACGTGCGCGCCGACAACCGGGAGGCGTGCCTGGCGCGCGGCTTCGAGCATGTGCTCGTGGGCCAGGGGCCGCTGCCGTTCGAAGCCAACGCCTACGATTTCGTCCTCTGCAATTCCGTCATCGAGCATGTCACGCTGCCCGCCGCGGAGTGCCGCGTGGACCGCCCCGTGGCATCGGCCGACTGGGCCGCCCGCGCGCGGGCGGCCCAGCGGACCTTCGCGGCGGAGATCGAGCGGGTGGGCCGCGCCTTCTTCGTGCAGACGCCCGACCGGCGCTTCCCCATCGACCAGCACCTGCACCTGCCGCTCACCAACTTCCTGGCCCACGAGAGCCTCTGTCGGGTGGTCCGGGTGACTGACCGTTTCTGGGTGCAGACCTCGAGTGGCGCGGTGGACTGGGAGCTGCTCACCCCGGGTGACATGCGGCACCTGTTTCCCGACGCACACATCACCGTCGAGCGCTTTCTCGGCCTGCCCAAGTCCATCGTGGCGTGGCGGCCGCTCAGCGCAGGCGGAGGAGCGCCGAAACGCTTGCGGCCACCGGCGCGGTGAGCGTCAGCGCCGCTCGCGCGGCACCACGCTCCGCTCCGCCAGATCGTATACCGTGCCCGGCCCCAGCAGCGTGAAGCGCCCGGGCGCCTCCGCGAGCGCCGCCGGGTCGTAGATGGCCACGTAGCTCTGACCGACCACCTCGAAGCGGTCGCCGGTGACCACGATGCCGGTGTTCTCGTCCAGGCCGATGCCCAGGAGTTCGGGGTGGGCCTCGATGACCTCCAGCATGTCGAACTGGCGGTTGCGCGCCAGCAGGTGCTGGTCGATGCCCACGCCGCGGATGAAGCCCAGGCCCTCCTGGTGATCGCCCATCATGACGGTGTTGCCGCGGGTGTCACCGCGCACCATGAAGTCGGCCTGGATGGAGGCGCCGGCGGAGGACCCGCCGATCACGCCCCCGCGGCGGAGCACCTGGCGGAAGGCCTCGTGCGTGCGGGTGTTCAGGTAGCTGTCCGCCAGCCGCCACTGCCTGCCGCCGGCGAACCAGACGCCCGTGGCGTCGGCCAGCGGCGCCGCGAATTCGGGCGTATCGGCCACCTTGGGATCCGTCGTGTGCAGGATGGTCACCTGCGCGCCGGCCTCGCGGAACGGCGCGGCCCCGCCCCAGTCCTGCTCGTAGGTGTCGGCCCCACCGGCCGTGGGCACCACCACGATGCGCGCCTCACCCGGACCGCCGGCTAGCGCGATGAAGCGGTTCACGATGGCCGTGTCCCGCATGGCGCCGCCCACGATGACCAGGGCGCCCGTCTCCGGGCCGTGCCGCTGGGCCGCCGCGGGCGCGGCCAGCAGGAGGAGCAGGGAGGTGCCGGCCAGCAGCGGCCGGAGGGAGCGAGACAGCATGGCGGTCCTCCAGGATGATGACGTGCGTGCGGTGAGCCGGCTACCAGCGTTCGGGGTGTCCGTCCGCCGTAAAGAACAGGATGCGCTCGCGCACCGGTTCGTTGGTCAGTCGCTCCCAGGCGCGCGCGTAGAGTTCGAGCTGCGCGCGGTAGCGTTCCATGAGCGCCGGATCGATGGCACGACCCGCCGCGTCCGACTTGTAATCGGCCAGCGTCCAGCCGTCCGCCTCGCGGAAGGCCAGGTCGATGACGCCCTCGATCACCTCCAGCGGCGCGTCCGGCGCGGCGGGGCCCGCCGAGCCGTGTGCATGGTCCGTCACCGCGGCCCCCTCCGCGGCTTCCTCCGCGGCTTCCTCCGCGGCTTCCTCCGCGGCCCCCTCCGCGGCTTCCTCCGCGGCCCCCGCCGCGGCAGCACCTTCCGCGCCAGGGGTGATGCCCGGCAGGCCGCGCATCAGCACCTGGTACGCCTCGGCCGTCAGGGGCAGCGCGAAGTGGACCTCCGCCAGCCGCTGCTCCGCGGCCTCGGCGCGCTGCCAGAGCGGCGCTGCCCGCACGGCCTCCACCAGCGCCAGCAGCTCGTCCAGCTCCACGGGCGCGCCGCCGGCGTCCAGCTCCCGCTCGTTGGCCAGCAGCAGGCCGCGCGCGGTCTCGCGCAACGACTCGCCGCGGGCGCCGCGCGCCGCGGCCTCCAGGAGTCCGTGTACGACCGTGCCCCACGCGGGGCCCTTGCCGGCCGGCGACCCCGGGTGCGCCGCATGGCCGTCCTTCACGCGCGCCGTGACCGATGCGGCATGGTAGGAGGGTGTGGCCAGCGCCGCGCGGGTTTCCGATGCCGCCCGGAGCCGCCCGGCCAGGCCCCCGGCATCGAGCTCGAGCGGCGCCCGCACATCGGCACCGGGCGCCGGCAACTCCAGGTACGAGCCGGGCATTTCCAGCGCGTCGTAGAGCGGGGCCCACGGCGATTTCTCCGCCTGCCTGGCGGGCACCGCCAGCACCAGCTCGTCCCGAGCGCGGGTGGCGGCCACGTAGAGCAGGCGCTCGCGCTCCGCCCGTTCGAAGAGCTCCGCCTGATCCACGCGCTCCGCCCAGTCGAGCGGGTGGGCCAGGAGGCGCCAGGCACCGCGCTCCTCGACGCGCGCGGCGGCCCAGCCCACCGCCGTGCCCTGCACCGCGCGTTCCACGTGCAGGACTGGCTCCGGCGGGCGCCCCGGGTAGGGATGGGCCAGCACCACCACGGCCGCTTCCAGCCCCTTTGCCTTGTGCAGATTCATCACCCGCACCACGTCCCCACGACCCGGTTCTAGCGGCGCCTCCGCCTCGTCACTCTCCAGCGCGCCCTCCACCGCCGCGATGGCACCCCCCAGCGAAGCGTCGTCCACGATGGCTGCGGCCCGCACGGAGTCGAGCAGGAAGAGGAGCGCGCCCGCGCGGCTGGCGCCCAGCTCGCCCGCGGCGGCGTGGGGCAGGAGCCCGAGTTCGTCCACCAGCGCCGGCAGGAAGACGTCGGCCGGCTCGTTCCGGCTGCGCCGCCACCAGCCGTGCAGCCGCCGCAGTGCGTCTTCCACGGGGCCACCCGCACCCTCGGGCGGCGGGCGCACCAGATCCAGGCGGCCAGCCCGGTCCACCGTGAAGGCCGTCAGGAGCTCGTAGTCCAGGCCGAAGAAGAGACCCACCAGCACGGCCACCGTGAGGCGCGCGTCACCGGGGTCGTGCAGCGCCCGCAACAGGAGCAGCAGCTCGTCCAGTTCGTACTCCAGCCCCACGCCCGCGCCCGTGACCTGTACGGGCAGCCCCGCCGCCTCCACGGCGCGGGCATAGGCGGCCAACCGCTTCCGGGTGGGCGTCAGGATCAGGAAATCCCCGGCCGTGCGCTCCCCGCGGTCCACCCGCGCGCGCATCCACGCCGCCAGCCGGGCGGCCTCGGCGGCCACGTTCTCGTCCCGGCTGCCGGCCTCCTCCACCCCGTAATGGCGGACGGCACCGGCGCCGGCCGGGCGCAGCGGCATCAGGGGCGAGTAGGCTGCCTGATGAGCCGTCGCTTGCTCGGGAAAGCGGGCGCTGAAGACGGCGTTGACAAAGTCCGTGACGACGGGCAGGGAGCGGAAGTTGGCCGTCAGTTCCAGGACCGCGCCGTCATGGGCAAAGCGGGCCCGGATCTGCTGGTAGAGCGCCACGTCGGCACGCCGGAAGCGGTAGATGCTCTGCTTGGGATCGCCCACCACGAAGAGGGCGCCGGGCCGCGGGCGTGCGTGCCACCAGCGGGGCGGGTCGCCCTCCGTGGCGCTGTCCGGCGGCGACGCGAGCAGCCAGAGCACCTCGGCCTGCACGGGGTCAGTGTCCTGGAATTCGTCCACCAGCAGGTGCCGATAGCGCTCGCCCAGCTCGCGGCGCGCGGCCGGGCTGGAGCGCAGCAGGCGCGCCGTGCGCTGCAGCAGATCCTGGAAATTCAGTGTGCCGCGCCGGCGCCGCTCCTCCTCGTACGCCGTGGCCGCATCCTGCACGAAGGCCAGCGCGGCCGGGTAGCGGTAGGCGCGCCAGCCCGCGACCAGGCGCTCGGCCGCGCTACCGGGCGCCGTGAAGGCCTGGAAGTCCTCCAGCAGCGCTTGCGCGGCCCGCCGCGTGCCCGCGCCCGGGCCCCAGCGCTGCTGCACCACGCTGAGCTTGCGATCGAAGAGTGTGGCCAGGGCGTCGAAGAAACGCTCGTCGCGCCAGCCCAGCACGAAGCGGTGGAAGCGTAGGGTGCGAAGCCGCTCCTGCAGGGGGTCCCAGCCGTCGGGCGGCTCCTCAATGGGCAGGATGCCGGCGGCCTCGTCCATGAGGGCTTCCAGGCGCCTGCGCACCGGATCGGGGTCGGGCCGGTCGAGAGCCTCCGCCTCGAAGCGCACGTCGGGATTGCCCGCCACCAGCGTGAAGAGGTCCATGAGCTGGGGCGCGCGCAGCCCCACCCGGGCCAGGGCGCCGAGCCGCTCGTCACCCGCGGCCGCCAGCCGCTCGAGATGCGCCTGCCAGAAGCGCTGCCGGAGGCGGACCTCCTCGGCGCCGGTGACCTCGCGGAAGCCCGGATCCAGTCCGGCGTCGAGCGGCCGCTCGCGCAGCAGCCGCGCGCAGAAGGCGTGGATCGTCCCCACGAAGCCCCGTTGGATGTCCCGGAGCGCGTGATCCAGGCGCTCGGCCTCCTCGACCTGCCCTGCGGCGCGTGCCTGCCGGACCGCGGCCTCGAGTGCGGTCTGGAAACGCTCGCGCAGCTCACCGGCCGCCTTGCGGGTGAAGGTCACGGCCGCCACGCGCTCCACCCGCACCGTGCCCGTGCGCACGAGCGCCACCATGCGGTCGACCATGGCGGTGGTCTTGCCCGCCCCGGCACCAGCCTCGACCAGAAGGTTGCGCTCCAGATGGCTCGTGACACGGTGCCGGGCGGCCGCGTCGGGCAGAGCTTCCTCGACGGGCACCGGCGGCTCCGCCCGCGCTGGGGGAGCCGAAGCGAAGAGGTCCGCCTGGACGTCTCTGGGATCTGCTGCGCTCACGCTACCACGTGGGTTCGTCCATGGAAGGGTCGATCTCCTGCATGATGGGGAAACACGGCCGCCGGGGCGAGGGGAGAGCGGTCGCGGCACGGCCCCTGCCAGAGGAAGACGCACTCGAACAGGGAGATACCCATGCGCACGCCAATACGCCACTCGCTACTGCCGGCCGCCGTCGTCCTGGCGCTCGCCGGCTGCGGCGCGGGCACGCCAGACGCGGACGCGGAGGCCGACGCGGATGCGTCCGCCACAGAGACCCAGATGGCCACGCCGCCCGCGGATGCCACCGAGCAGACGGGTGACGCAGGATCCGCGACCGGCGGCGCCGCGACCGCGGCCGAAGGCAATGCCCCTGGCACCTTCATTCCGGTCACCGACACGTGGGACTCCGTGCGGGACGGACTGCACGTTGTGCTCAGCTACGACGAGGGGCTGGACGCCTTCAAGGGCATGATCACGAACAACACCAGCGGCACGCTGTGCCGCGCCCAGGTATCCGTACAGCTGGAGAACGGCCCGGACCTCGGCCCGAGCGCCCCCGTGGACCTGAACGCGGGCGCCGCGCGGCCCGTGGAGATCCGGGTGGACGGCGAGCCGGTGGAGTTCTTTGCCGCCAACTCCATGGTGCAGGACTGCGGCTGAAGCCCACCCGCCGCGCGCCGCCCTGCCTCCGCCGCGCATGACACCCGCGCCGCGGAGACGTATTCTGTTGGCATGATGACCGAAGCGTCGGACGGCAGCGTCTTCGTGACCCGCCGCGTTCCGGAACCCGGGCTGGAGCGGCTGCGCGCCGCGGGCGCCCGGGTGGTCGTGGGCCAGGAGGATCCCGAGCGCGGCCTGGAGCGCGCTGCCATGCTGGACGGGATCCGCGGCGCGGACGTGCTGCTCTCCCTACTCACCGAGCCCGTGGACGCGCCGGTACTGGACGCCAATCCACGGCTCCGCGGCGTGGCCAACTACGCGGTAGGCTACAACAACGTGGACGTGGCGGCCGCCACGGAGCGTGGCATTCCGGTGAGCAACACGCCCGGCGTGCTCACCGAGACCACCGCCGATCTCACCTGGGCGCTCCTGCTCGCGGCGGCCCGCCGCATCCCCGAGGCCCACGCCTACATGAGCGCCGGGCGCTACCGGATCTGGGGGCCCTCACTGCTGCTGGGCGCGGACGTGGGCCCGGGCGCGGACGGCCGCCGCAGGGTGCTCGGCATCCTGGGCTTCGGCCGCATCGGCCGGGCGGTGGCCCGACGGGCCCGTGGCTTCGACATGGAGGTGCTGGCCCACGACCCCTACGCCCGTGACGCGGTGGAGGCGGCCGACGGCGTGGCCTGGGCGGAGCGCCACGAACTCATCGAGCGCAGTGACTTCCTCACCCTGCACGCCCTCCTCACGGACGAGACGCGGCACATGATCGGGGAGGCGGAGCTGCGTGCCATGAAGCCCACTGCCTACCTGGTGAACGTGGCCCGTGGTTCGCTGGTGGACGAGGGGGCGCTGGTGCGCGCGCTCACCGGCGGCTGGATCGCCGGCGCCGCGCTCGACGTCTACGAGGAAGAGCCCGCCATGGCGCCTGGCCTGGCGGCGTGCCCGAACGCCGTGCTCGTGCCGCACGTGGGCAGTGCCACGGTTGAAACGCGCGCATGCATGGCCACCATGGCGGCGGACAACGCCCTGGCGCACCTGCGCGGGGAGCGCGCGCCGAACTGCGTGAACCCCGAGGTCTACCGCGCGCCGGCGTGGCGGGAGCGCCGCGCATGAGCACGCCCGAGGAGCTGCGCGAGGACGCGCGCGCCATCCTGGAGGCCGCCGTGGCGGGCGTGGCACCCGAGCCACTCGTGCAACGGGCCCTGAAGCGGACTGGAACCCTGCCCGGTACCGGTCCGGTCACGGTACTGGCCATCGGCAAGGCGGCGCTCGGCATGGCGTGGGGCGCGCACGAGGCGCTCGGTGAGCGCGTGCGCCGCGGCCTCATCCTGGCTCCCGCCGACCAGGACGGCGTGCCCGCGGCCAGCGGTGTCCGCCGTGATCCGCCCCCTCGTTATACGCTCCGCCGGGGCGGTCATCCGCTGCCCACCGCGGCGGGCGTGGCGGCGGCACACGAAGTGGTGGCCCTCCTGCGGGCCCTGTCTGCAAGCGACGTCCTCCTTGCCCTCGTTTCCGGCGGTACTTCCTCGCTCGTGGCCCTGCCGGCCGCCGGCATCACGCTGGATGACTACCGGCGCGTCACGGAGCTGCTGCTGCGCGCCGGGGCGCCGATCTACGAGCTGAACACGGTGCGCAAGCACATCGACGTGCTGAAGGGTGGGCGGGCCGCCGCGCTCGCCGCACCCGCACGCGTGGTGAGCCTGCTCGTCTCGGACGTAGTGGGCAACGAACCGGGGGTGATCGCGTCGGGGCCCTTCGCGCCCGATCCGACCCGCTACGCCGACGCGCTCGAAGTGCTCCGCGCCCGGCAGGTGCTGGAGGCCGTGCCCGCGAGCGTGCGCACCCATCTGGAGGCGGGAGCGCGCGGGGAGGTGGAGGAGTCACCGTCGCCTGGTGCCGACGTCTTCGCGGCCGTGAGGACCGACGTGGTGGCGGACAACGCACTGGCGCTCCACGCCGCCGCGCGGCGGGCCGCCTCCCTGGGCTACGCCGTCCGGCTCCTGGACGCGCCGTTCGAGGGCGAGGCCCGCACACAGGGCGCCGCCTTCGCGGATCTGCTCCAGGCGGAGTGCAGCGCCGGCGCGCGTCTGTGCGTGCTGCGGGGCGGTGAGACCACGGTCACGGTGCGCGGCCAGGGCCGCGGCGGCCGCAACCAGGAGTTTGCCCTGGCCGCCGCGCTCCGCCTGGCCGACCGGGAGGACCTGCTCGTGGGCGCCCTCGGCACGGACGGCGTGGACGGCCCCACGGACGCCGCTGGCGCCCTGGTGGACGGCGGCACGGTGGCGCGCGGCCTGGAGGCCGGCGTGGACGCCACCAGCGCCCTGGATGACAACGACGCCTACACGTTCTTTGCCGCGGAAGGCAATCTGGTGCGCACCGGCGCCACGGGCGTGAACGTCATGGACGTGGCGGTGGGGCTGTGCGGCGGGGATGGGGGCGTTGACCACCCGGCCAGCCGGTGAGGAGAGGCGGCGGCTGTGAGCGTGCGATCCGCGATCGGCTCGTGCCATCAAAGCCACAACCGCGGGGGTCGGCGGTGGCGGTTGCGTGTTTGATGGGAATAATTGCCATCAGAACCACAAGCGCCGCGCCGGCGGTGGCCATGCGATGTTTAATGGGAATTATTGCCGTCAAACCTGCAAGGGGTCGGATGCACGCTGGCGCGTGTGGCTCTGATAGCAACGGCCGGGCCGATCCCCTCACACGACAGCTTTACAGGGCCAGCTTCTCCGCCACTTTGCGGACCGTTCGATCATTACGAAAGGTCACGGCGCGGCCCAACGCCCGCTCGAACGTGGCGCCAGTCAGCTTGGAGTGGCTGAACCTGCCGGCGGGGGTCCAGTAGATCTGGGTGCCCTCGACGGTTACGCTGTCTTCGGCGCCGCCGAGCGCCACGACGCGCTCCGCCTCGGCCGGCGTGAGCGGCCCACGCGTGAAGCCTATGTAGACCGTGGCGCCCTCGGGCGCCTCGCTGAGCGGCGCCGCCTCCAGGATGGCTGCCAGCTCCTCCGGCGTCCGGAGGAACGTGGCCACGCCGTAGCCGAGCGCCACCTCCAGCCCCGCCTCGATCTGCACTTCCAGTTCCCCGGCGGCCGCCTCCTCCGCGCTGAACATGACGTTGCCGCTGGCAATGTGGGTGGAGACCTCGGCGCAGCCGAACTCCGCGAACAGCGCCCGCAGGCGATCCATCTTGACGTTGTGGCCGCCCACGTTGATGGCGCGCAGGAAGGCGGCGTAGCGGGTCATCGGCCGGCCTCCTTCTCGAGTGGGCGAACGCTCACCGTCTGAACGTCCAGCGAGTCGTGCTCCAGCACCACCAGCTCGTCCCGGCCGATCTCCAGGATCTGCCAGTTGGACGGCGTACGGACGCTGGCGGCGGCCGTCCCATCAGGGCCGAGCACGGCCCACGTGAAGCTGTCGGGCGACGCCACGAACACACTCCCCATGCTGAGTGCCTGCGAGGGCAGCGGCGTGTCCAGCGGCGGGTAGTGCAGCACCCACAGATTGCCGGTGCCGTCTGCGATCAGGTGGCCGATGAGGGGATAGCGTTCGGGCACTGGTCCGAATACGGGATGCACTGAATCGCGGAGTTCTCGTGGCACGGGACGGCTCACCGCCGGCAGGCGCCAGGTGGCCACCCGCCGACCGTTCCGGTCGAAGACGGACAGGGAGTCGGCATTGCTGCTGCCCACGAAGAGCCGATGCTCCCCCACGGCCGCAAGCAGGATATTGCCGAATGCCGCATTCCGATTGCCGTCCCGGATGGCGATGCCCGGCAGCGCCACCAGGGAGTCCACCTTACCCGTCAGGCGATCGAAGAGGATCGCCATCGGCGGTGGACCCGTGCCTGCGGAGCCGCTGGGGCAGCCATCCGCCACGGAGGGGGCCATGCCGATGATGACGCGGCCATCAGCCAGGAGGGTGCCCCACGATCCAAGCCAATCCTGGCACCGCGGCAGGCCAGGCGAACCCGGTCCCAGACTCTCCCTGCGCACCACAGCGCCCTGCCCGTCGATCCACGCCAGCTCCGACCGGGTCAGGATCACCAGCGTATCCCCACCCCGCGCCATGGACAGGAACGGCGCGTCGAACTCCTGCGGTCCACCGCCCCGCCCGCCTGTCGTGCGCAGCAGGTTACCGGCGGCGTCGAAGTAGCGGAGTTCAGGTACCGCCTGCTCGGCCACCACCAGGCTACCGTCCGCCAGGAGCGCCGCGTCGATCACCCGCTCGAGCTGGTGCCCCGGGCGGGTATCGTAGCCGCCCACCTCGCGGGCAGGCGCCCCCGGGGTCCAGACCGGGAGGCTCGTGTTGCCGGCGTCCTCGCCGGCACAGGCGGTAGCAACGAATGCCGCGGTGAGCAGGAGCGCATGGTTGAGCACACGCGTGGCGGTTGGCTTCATGCCGCACGGAGGTGAGGGACGCGATGACGGTGGCTCGCAAGGTAGTGAGCCGACGGGGGACGTCGCCAGAAACACCGCGCCCCCCGGACGGCGTGGCCATGCGGGGGGCGCGGTACGCTCGTGGGAGCGCGGGTCAGTCCATGATGACCGCACGCTGGCGGAGCTTCTCCATGTACTTCTCGAAGAGCTGCTTGTGGATGTCATTCATGTCGATGGCGCGGCCCTCGATGTAGGCCTGCTCCACGCTGGCCAGGTAGTCCAGCGGGTTGCCGTTGGTGATGAGCAGCGTGGCGTCCTTGCCCACCTCCAGCGAACCGACACGGTCGGCGATGCCCAGGAACTGCGCGGGGCTGAGCGTCACCGCTTTCAGCGCCTCTTCCTCGGAGAGGCCAAAGGCCACCGCCACGCCCGCCTCGTACGGGAGGCGGTGGTTGTAGGCCGCGCTGGAACCACCGGTGATGGCAAAGCGCACGCCCTTCTCGTGCAGCCGGGCGGCCAGACTGTAGTTGGCGTCGTAGCCCTCCCACATGCGCTCCGGGCCGCCCATGGTGGAGGTGAGCAGCAGCGGGATCTGCTTCTCCGCCAGCTGGTCGGCAATGTAATCCGCGTCGGACGCGCCGCGGATGATCAGGCGGATGTTCTCATCCTCGGACCAGGCAATGGCGTCCTGGATCTCGCGCACGCCGCTCGCGGAAACCACCACCGGCATGTCCCCGTCCACCACCGGCACCATGGCCTCCCAGCGCAGGTCGGTGTCATGCCCGCCGGCCGCCCGGGCATCACGGTAGGCGCGCGCAGTGGCGAACATATCGCGCAGCTCGCGAATGCCCTCGGCGTACCCCTCCTGGTTGCGCGTGCTCGGCCAGTTCACGTTCATGGCCGTGCCGCTCTGCAGGGTCATCTCTTCCCACGTCCAGCCGTCCAGCGAGAGCGCGGCCGACATGCCGGAGACGCGCCCGCCACCGGGCGTGGTCACCGCCACCAGCACACCGTGCGAGCGCGCCGTGCCGATGTGGCGGCTCTCCGGGTTGACGGCCACCTCGGCGCGCACGTTCGGGTTGAAGTCACCCAGCTCGTTGGCATCACTGGTGACGTCCACCGAGCCAATCTCCTCCAGCCCCATGGCGCTGTAGGCGTCCACGAGCCCGGGGTAGATGTGCTTGCCGGTGGCGTCCACCTGCTCCGCGCCCGGCGGAATCGTCACGTTCGTGCCCACGGCGGTGATGCGCCCGTTGGCAAAGACGATCGTGCCGTTCTCGATGACGCCGTCGCTCACCGTATGGATGGTGGCGCCGACGAGCGCCACGGGCCGCGCCTGGGGCGGCGCGGGCACCTGCGCCTCGACGGCTGGCGCCGCGGCGAGCACGGCCGCCAGGGCCAGGGCACCGCAGCGGAGCGGATGAATTGCCGTTCTCTTCTTCATGCTCCGACCCTCGTTTCCGGGTTCATTGTCAGTTCGCATCTGCGCCCCCTCCGTTGGTGTTGAGGAGGAGTTGGATCAGGCGGGCGCGCTCGCGCGAGACCTGTTCACGCATCTGTGCGTCCTCGTCCCGATCGAAGTACCTGCGGCCGTCGATCCAGGTCTGCTCGGCCATGGTGAACTGGGAGAGCGGATGGCCGTTCCAGATCACGAAGTCGGCATCCTTGCCGGTCTCCAGCGAGCCGATGCGATCGTCCACGCCGAAGACCTGGGCGGTCCGGTTGGTCACCAGCGAGAGCGCGTCCTCCTCGTCCACGCCGGTGCGATGCACCTTGCCGGCCTCCCAGTTCATGCGGCTGGCAATGGCGCTGTTGTCCGAGTGGAGGGACGTGAGCACGCCCGCCTCGAGCAGGATCCTGGCGTTGTAGATGGTGCCGTCGTAGGCCTCCATCTTGAACGAGGACCAGTCACTCCACACCACGGCCGGCACGTTACTCGCGGCCAGCTCGGGGGCGATCTTGTAGGCTTCCACGCCGTGCTGCAGCGCGCCGATGCTGAAGCCGAACTCTTCGGCCAGCCGGATGAGCGCCAGGAACTCATCCTGCCGGTAGCCGTGCGAGTGCACCTTGATCTCCCCATTCAGCATGTCGGCAATGGCCTCCATGCGCAGGTCACGGCGCGGCGGGATGCCCTCACCCGTGCGCTCCCAGTCGGTCCAGGCGCGCTCGTAGTCGCGGGCGGCCATGAAGTGGTCGCGGATGATCTCCTGCGTGCCCATGCGGGTGTCCGGGTAGCGGCCCTCGCGACGCTTCGGGTTCTCACCCAGCGCGAACTTCACCGTGCGCGGTCCGTCGGCCAGCTTCAGCTGCTCGGGCAGGGCGCCCCAGCGCATCTTCATGAACACGTTCTGGCCTCCGATCGGGTTGGCCGAGCCGTGCATGACGTGCGCGGCGGTGAGACCGCCCGCGAGCTGCAGGTACATGTTGCGGGTGTTGTGGGTCACCACGTCACCCATGCGCACCTCGGGCACGATGGCAAAGCCGCTCTCGTTGGTCCCGGACGTCCCGGAGTGGAGATGGGCGTCGATCAGGCCCGGAGTGACGTGCTTGCCGGTGCCGTCGATGACCACGGCGCCGGAGGGTGCGTTCAGGTTCTGACCCACCTGGGCGATCCTGCCGTTGGTCACGAGCAGATCGGCGTTCTCCAGCTTGCCCTGCGGCCCCTGTGTCCAGACGGTGGCGTTCTGCACCAGCACGTTCTGCGGCTGCTCCGGGATGGCGGCGCGGCCGAACTCCATGGCGGGGCGGATGTTCGCCAGCGTGATGGCGGCGGGTGGCGCACTGCTCTCGCCGGCGCCGTTCTCGGCGGCCGCGAAGTCTGCGGAACGCTCCGCGCGGAAGTTGATCCGCCGGCCGTCGGGCAGCTCACCGAACCCGTAGGCACCCTGGCCGGAGACCGACGCGGAGAGCTGGATCCTCCCCTCGATGCCGATGGCAGTGCCCGGGAACGACAGGCGGAGGCGGCCCTCCTCGGCGTCGATGGAGGCGGTGCCCAGCGGCACCTCGCGGCCGTCCAGGGTGATGGTGCCGCGGGGGCGGCTCAGCGTGCCCTCCACGACCAGCGGCCCGTTCAGGCGCGGCTCATCGTTCGAGGTGATGGTCCAGGTGCCGCGGGGATCACCGGCCGGTTCGGTCGTGACGGCGTAGCGCCGGCCCTCCACCCAGACATCGCGGACCACGGCGCCAGCGCTGAAGATGTCACCGTCCACCACCAGTACGTTGGCCCGCTTGCCGCGCTCCAGCGAACCATGCGACGCCTCCACGCCAAGCATGCGGGCGGGCACGGTGGTGAGCGCCGCCAGCGCCCGGTCCCGATTCAGCCCGCGCGCCACGGCGCTACGCAGGTTGGGCAGGAAGTCCTCGGCATCGATGCCGTCGGACGTGAGGGCAAACTCCACGCCCGCACCTGCTACCCGCGCGGCGTTCTCCGGCGCCAGGTACCAGTGCCTGAGCTGGCTCAGCCCCACGTCCATGGCCTCTTCGGCCGTGTCCACATCGGGGGCCTCCGGGAAGTCCAGCGGCAGGATGAGCGGCACGTTGGCGCTGCCCAGCACGTCCAGGATCTGGTACTCGTTGCCGTTGCCGCGCACCCAGACATTGATCGGAAACTCCGCGGCAATGGCCTGGATGCGGAAGATCTCCTCCTCCGAACCAGCCTCCGCCACAACCGGCATGCCGCCGTTGATGGCCGCTTGCAGGGCGTCCAGCGCCAGGTTGGTCTCCGGCGGATTCAGGCCGCGCGGATTGGCCTGGTAGGCCGACCAGGCGCGCGGGTACCACTCGCTGTCCAGGAACGTCTGCCGGATGAGCGCAATGGCGCCCATCGGCGAGTTGGGATAGCTGCCGCCGAGCTGGAAACTGCGGTTGAGCGACAGCGACTGCGCCACATCCCGGCGCACGACGCGCTGGCCGGGATCGTCATCGCCGAGGCTGACCACGGCCGTGCGACCGCGGAAGATGCCCAGCCGGGGCACGGCGTGGGCCGTGGTGATCCCCTGCGCGCGCAGGTCGGCGCGCCGTTCCACGTCATCGCGGAGGTTGTCGGCGGCGCTGAAGAACGAGCGCACCTGGGGATTCCAGTGCACCGGTCCGCTGACCCCGTCCTCACCAGGGGCCTCGTCCAGTTCCAGGTCGGCGTGGGCGTCGATGAAGCCGGGATAGAGCGTCTGCCCCGTCATGTCCCAGACCCGGGCGTCGGCGGGCACCTGGACGTTGGTGCCGACGGCCTCGATGAGTCCATTGCGGATCACCAGCGTGGCGTTTTCCAGCACCCGGCCGGGCGCTACCACGATGCGCGCTCCGGTGAAGGCATGCACCTGCGGCGTGTTGTCGCGGAGCGCCTCGACGGGCTCCGTACGCGTGGCCTGCTGCGCCGACGCCGCAACGGGCACCAGCGCGAGCAGGGCGAGGATTGCGAAAAGGCGGGATCTCATCATGGCTCCTGGGCGTAACGGGTCCGGGAAACAGCGGAGGGTCCGCGGCCTACCCGCCACCTACGGGGCGGAGACTCGGGGCGTCGCGGCCCGATGTACGAGGGAATGGCTGTATTATAATGCGCGGAGCGCCTGCCGGCACCCCTTCGTATGCACAGACGTATTCGGCGGCCGTTTCGTTGTGGCCGGGGGCGCGCCCCGGACTCAGGGCTCTTCAGCGCCGGCTGTGAATGCCACCACGAATTCCACGTCCAGGTCATCACGCATCACGCCGTAGATTGCGGTGCCCGCCACGGCCATAGGCGTGAACGTGGCCGGTAGATTCACTGTGCCCTGGTATTTGCCGTTCGCGTCGAAGACGTCGAACACTCGCGGGGCGCGCCACGCCTCGGGCCAGGCGGCGGGGACGATGCCGATCTGGTGCGCTGCCGCGCGCGTGGGCGGATCCGGATAGCGGTCGGCGCGCTCGATCCAGAGGGCGCCATTACGGCCCACGAACAGGTCCTGGATAAAATGCAAATGGGGCGGCTCCGGGTCGGGGCGGGCTCTTTCCATAAGGCGCTCCACCGCTGCCCGGTCGATGGATCCGGACCGGCCCAAATACGCCTCGAGTGGCGCCTCCATGGCTGCGATCCAGGCCGGATCGTAGGGCACGGGCTCGGCCGCCCTCGTGAGCACGCGCTGGAGGGCGCCGTCCGTACCGTACCGCTCGACGCGGTAGGCCAGCGTATCGGACACGAACAGGTGGCCCCGGCCGTCCACGGCAAAGTGCGGATCACCCATGAAGTAGGGGCCCGCACCGGCCGGGCCCGGACCGGCCGCCGTCCCCAATGAGCGCATCACCTGCCCGGGGAATACGCCCACGGTGTCCACGGCCTCCGCGGGCGTAGCGCCCGCAAAAACGCTCACGCCGGCACGCCAGACTCCAGGTGAACCCGAGTAATCGATCGCCTGCAGGATCCAGCGGCCGTCCGCACGGCCGATCGGGGACATGTAGATGTCCCCCAGGAAACTGCTCCAGGACGATAGGAATGCGCCATCCGCCCCGAAGAGCTGGATGCTACTGCCGGCTTCGAGCACCACGCCGCCCGCGCCCAGGACGATAGATCCCCAACCCTGGGGTGCCTCTCCCGGACCCGATCCCCGCGCACCGACCCGCGTGGTCAGGCGCCCGTCCGGCCCGTAGCGGCGCACGCTCTCCGCTGCGTCCACCACCCAGATGCCGCCCGCCGAGTCCACCGCGATGTCCCAGATGCCCTGGAACTGGTAGTCGGGATCGCCGTCCACCACGCCGATGCGGAGCACCTCCTGGACCGCCAGGGCATGCTCGGGCTGGGCATTGAAGACGATCTCGATGCCTGCGCTGTCCCGCACCTCGAAGCCGGCCGTGCGGCGATCGGCGTCCGTGAGGCCGCAGGCAGCCCCCGCCATCGAGATGCCGAGGACGAATGCAGAGCCTTGGCGTTGCGTCATCCGGCCTCCGAGGTGACCTCGAAGACCGTGACGTATTCAACGTCCAGGTCATCACGCATCACGCCGTAGATTGCGGTACCGGCCACGGCCATGGGCGTGAATGCCGCGGGCAACGCCACGGTGCCCTGGTATTCGCCGGCCGGGTCGAAGAGGTCGAAGACGTGTGGCGCCCGCCATTCCGGGGGCCAGACCGCCGGAATGACCCCCACGAAGTGCGCCGTGGCCGCGGCCGCGGGATCCGGGTGGCGGTCGGCGCGCTGCGCCCACACCGTGCCGCCTGGGCCAGCCATGATCTGGTGGATGAACGGGAGGTGCGCAGGCACGGGCGCGGCGCGCGTGACCTCCAGCATGCGATCGACCTGCTCGGCGGTGGCCCGGCTCATGGTGCGGCCGTCATGAACCACGTAGGCCTCGTAGGCCGCCGGCATGGCATCGATCCAGCCCGGATCGTAGGACACCGGCTCGGCCGCTCGTGTGAGCACGCGCTCCAGTGTGCCATCGGGTCCGTAACGCTCGATACGGTAATCAGTGGAATCGGAGACGAAGAGGCTGCCCCGCCCGTCCACGGCGAACGTGGGATTGCCCACGAAGTAGGATCCCCGACCCACCCCGCGCTCCGCTCCGAGGCTCACCGTGTAGCTCAGCTCGCCTGGCAGCGCGGCGAGCGTATCGAAAGGGCCAGCGGGCGAGGGGCCCAGCAGAAAGACTTCCTGAAGCCTGAAGACGGTACCCGTATCGGGATACACACGCCGCCGCATGACCCAGCGGTCGCCGGACCTGCCGAAGGCGGACATGTAGCCATGATCGGTCCGCGAAGGGTACGAGTTCAGGAACGTGCCGTCTGCAAGGAAGCGCTGGATGCCACCACCGAGCGCATGCAGCGAAAGCTCTCCGGGTCCCAGCAGCACTGACCCCCACCCCTGCGGCGCCTCCCCCGGCCCCGACCCCCGCGCACCCACGCGTGTGGTCAGGCGCCCGTCCGGCCCGTAGCGGCGCACGCTCTCCGCCCTGTCCACCACCCAGATACCGCCCGCCGAGTCCACCGCCATGTCCCGGATGCGCTGGAACTGGTAGTCGGGATCGCCGTCCACCACCCCGATGCGTAGGACCTCCTGGACGGCCAGGGCGTGCTCGGGCTGGGCATTCGAGACGATCTCGATGCCGGCGCTGTCGCGCACCTCGAAGCCGGCGGTGCGGGCGGCCCGATCGGTGAGGCCGCAGGCGGTGATCACCAGGCACAGTGCGGCGGGTAGCAGGCGGGCAGGCATGGGACGACCTCCTGGCGGGCTGAGCCGGTCCGGCGTGCGGACGCGGTTCTGATCCGGTTCGCAAGATAGGGACGGGTGACCGCCCCGCACCACCCCGGAGAGAACCCTTGACACCGATCGGGTGGCAGTGTACTGTAGTACTCAACTACAACAGTGCAGCGGAGCATGCCCTTCGACATCGATCACTCGGACAGCCGCCCGATCTACGTCCAGATCATGGACGAGATCCGCCGCGGCATCGTGGTGGGCGCCTGGCGGCCGGAGGAGCCGCTGCCGTCCGTGCGCCAGCTGGCCGTGGAACTGCGCGTCAATCCCCGCACGGTCCAGCAGGCGTACGGCGAGCTGGAGCGTGACGGCCTGCTCTACGTACGGCGCGGCCAGGGCACCTTCGTGGCCTCCCGCGCCAACGGCGCGGACCGCCAGGCGCTGCTCCAGGAGGTGGCGCGCCGCCTTCTGAACGAGGCCTACCGCCACGGTTTCGACGTGGACGAACTCACCGGCGCACTGCAGCGTGAAGCCAAGCAGCCCGACAACACCCAGGAGGCATGACATGCCCGAACCCATCCCCACCACCCTGCCCGCGCAGGACCTGGCCGTCAGGACACGGGGCCTGACCAAGCGCTATGGAAGGGTTGAAGCGGTCACCGGCCTGGACCTGACCGTGCCCGAGGGGGCGTTCTACCTCCTGCTGGGCCCGAACGGCGCGGGCAAGACCACCACCTTCCGGATGCTCATGGGCATGCTGCGGCCCACCTCGGGCAGCGCGGAGGTAGCGGGCGTGGCCACCTCGCCGGGGGGCCAGGTGCGGGCCCGCATGGGCTTCGTGCCCGAGCATCAGGACGGACCCTACGGCTGGATGCGCACGGGTGACCTCATCCGTCATCACGCGGGTTACTTCCCCGCATGGAACGACGCCTACGCCCGCCGCCTGGCGGACGCCTTCGAACTCCGGCCGGACGTGCGCTACGGCGAGCTGTCCAAGGGCCAGGCGCGGCGCGTCCAGCTCCTCATGGCGCTGGCGCACACGCCGCCCGTGCTGTTGCTGGATGAGCCGACGGACGGCCTGGATCCCGTGGCGCGGGACACGGTGCAGGCCATCCTGGCGGAGCACCTGGCCGAGTACCCGACCACCGTGATCGTGGCCACGCACCTGGTCTACGAAATGGAGCGCTTCGCGGACTACGTGGGCGTGCTCGGCGCCGGCCGGCTGGTGGCGCAGGTGGAGCGCGCGACGCTGCAGGCACAGCTGCGCCGCTACGTGCTCGACGTGGCGGAGGACTGGCATCCGCAGCTCGAGGCGGAGCTGCCCCTGCTGCGGCAGAACGGCACGCCGCGCGAGCGCCGCTGGACCATCTGGGGGGCCGAGGAGGACGTCACGCGGCGCCTCACCAGCGCGGGCGCCAACGTCCGCAGCGTCTCCGCCCTCAACCTGGACGAAGCGGCGCTCGCGCTGCTCAGCCGCAAGGAGGACCGATGAGCACCCACGTAGTTCCCGGCTTCGCAGCCGTCCTGAGGCTCCAGATCCACCTGCTCTGGAAGTCCAGGGCCGCGCTCTTCCTGCTGCTCATGCTGCCCGGCGCCCTGCTGGCCACGGCGGCAGCCGCCGCCTACTGGATGCCGGGAGCGTTCGCCGGCCCGGAGTTCGAGTTGATGGGACTGCTTCCGTTCGTCATCCTGATGGGTGGCGCATGGGGCATCCTGGTCTGGCGCGACGAGCCGCCCAGCATGCGCGGCTATCACCGCAGCCTGCCCGTGGACGTGGCGGCGCATCATCTGGCGCGCGTGGCGGCGGGCGCCGTATGGCTGCTGCCCGCGCTGCTGCTCTTCTTCGCGGCCGGGATCTTCGTCACCGCCTTGAGGGGCGATGCCGGCGCGGTCACTGCCGCCGGCCCCACGCTCTGGCTCGGCCACCTGCTCACGGCGCTCATCCTGTACGGCATGATGGCCGCGCTCGCCACCGCCGTGGAGAAGCCGCTTTCCTGGATCATATGGGGTTACGTGGCGCTGGCCGCGATAGCCATGCTGGTAGCGATGGCGGGTACGCCGGACACCTTCCGGTGGGCGGGCCGGCTCCTCAACCGCCCGTACGGGCTGGGCTGGGCCGTCGGCGGCGGACTAGAGATTGCCCGGGCGCGCGTCACCGCACAGGCGCCACCCGCTGGAGCATGGTTCCCGGTGGCCCTCGGCTGGCTGTTCGTCAGTACCCTCCTGGTCTTCGCGGCCGCCCACTGGCGGCGGATGCGGACGTAGCTGCGTGGGCAACGCGATGAGCGTGATGAGGGACGCGGCCTGGAACGGCATCCTCGGAGCCCTGCTGCTGGCGGGTTGCCAGGACGCCGCACCGGCTGGCTGGAGCGGTACCGAACGCGACAGCGCCGGCATCCTGATCGTGGAAAACACGACGCCCGCCGGGTGGCCGGGATCCGCGCCCACACTCACGGAGGAGCTGCGTATCGGCAGCGTGGATGGCGCCGAAACGGCGTTCGGTGGGGTCGCCGGGCTGGCGGTCCGCTCCGACGGCACCATCCTGGTGCTGGACGCGCAGGCACGCAGCATCCGCGTCTTCAGCGCCGCAGGTAGGCCCTCCGGCACCCTGGGCGGCCCGGGCACGGGGCCCGGCGAACTGCGCGGCGCGTTCACCATGGTCCTGGTTCGCGACACGCTGGTGGTGCCCGACATGAGCCTGCAGCGGGTAAACACGTACCCGCCAGATGGGCCGCCGGGCAGCTTTCCCCTTCAGCTAACCGACGGCATACCCGTACAGTGGGCGGGCACGACGCATGGCACTTTAATGACGCAGGTCCGCATGCTCCCCCTGCCGGGCGTCGACATGGGCGGTGGCGGCGACCTCATCATCGAGCGGAATCTGGCAGGCCAGGTCACCGACACCGTGCTGGAGCTGCCCCGCGGCGAGAGCTACGACATGTCCGGCCTGGTGCCGGGCGGCGCCATGCCGAGATTCCGTGTTTTCGCCGCGGAGCCCGTGTGGGCCATCAACGCCGACGGATGGCTGGCCTTCGCCAACAACGCCCACTACAGGATCCACGTGCTGGACCCCGCGGGCAACCTGGTGCGGATCGTGGCACGCGCGGTGACGCCGCGGCCGGTGACGGACCGGGACCGGGAGACCTTCGGGCGCGTCATGAGTGACATGCTGGCCGGCCAGGGCATGCCAGGCAGCGGGGCCAGTGAGATCCTGAGCAACGTGGATTTTGCCGAAACCTACCCCGCGCTCGGCAAGCTGATGTTCGGGCCGGGCGGCACGCTCTGGGTGCAGCGCGCACTCACCCTGCCCGAACTGGAGGCCGCGGACGTGCCCTTCGACCCGCAGAGTACCGGTGGGCAGGAGTGGGACGTCTTCGATGCCGCCGGCCGCCTCCGGGGCAGCGTCACGCTGCCGGGTGGATTCAGCGCCACCGTCTGGCACGACGGTGCACTCTACGGCGTGCAGGTGGATGAGCTGGACGTGCAATACGTGGTGCGCCTGCGGGTCGACGGGCCGCCGATACAGTGAGGCGCCCCTGGCGCGAGCGGGGCGCGCGGCCCTAAGTAACCAGGACCGTGCGCCCCGTGGCGCCCCGCCCACCGCTATGGCGGCCCCGTGTACCAGGGGCCCATGGAGCCCCGAGCCCGTTGATCCTCCTCTTCACGCTCACCCTGCTGCTCTCCTCCGCGCTGCTCTTTGCGGTGCAGCCCATGTTCGCGCGCCTGGTGCTGCCGCTGCTGGGCGGCACGCCGGCCGTGTGGAACACCTGCATGGTCTTCTTTCAGGCGGTGCTGCTGGCGGGCTACCTGTACGCGCACCTGTCCACGCGCTGGCTCGGGGTGCGCCGCCAGGTGATGGTGCACGTGGTGCTCCTCGCGCTGCCGCTTGTGGTGCTGCCGCTGGGCATTCCGGAGGGCTGGGCGCCGCCGGTGGAGCGCAATCCCATCCCCTGGCTGCTGGCGCTGCTCACCGTGGTGCTGGGGCTGCCGTTCTTCGTGGTCTCGGCCACGGCGCCGCTGCTGCAGCACTGGCTGAGCGGCACGGACCACCCCGACGCCGGCGACCCGTACTTCCTCTACGCGGCCAGCAACGTGGGCTCCATGACGGCGCTGCTGGCCTATCCGCTGGTGATCGAGCCGGGCCTGCGGCTGGGCCAGCAGACGGCCGCGTGGAGCTGGGGCTACGGTATGCTGGCCGTACTGCTCGTGGGGGCGGCGGCCGTGACGCTGCGGCGGCCGGCGCCGGCTCCGACCTCTGCCTCGACCCCGGCCGTGGCGCCTGATCGACGATCCGAGGCCGCGCCCCGGGCCGGCGCACCGAGCGCGCGCCGCAGCCTGCGTTGGGTGGCGCTGGCGGCGGTGCCCTCGAGCCTCATGCTGGGCGTGACCACCTACCTGACCACCGACGTGGCCGTGGTGCCGCTGCTCTGGGTGGTCCCGCTGGCGCTCTACCTGCTCACCTTCATCCTGGTCTTCGCCCGGCGCATTCGCGTGCCGCATACGGTCATGGTGCGCGCGCTGCCGGTGGGCGTGGTGGCGCTGCTGCTGACCATGGCCATCGGCGCCACCGACCCGCTGATCGTCATCATGCTCGTGCACCTGGCGGCCTTCTTCATCCTGGCCATGGTGTGTCACGGTGAGCTGGCGCGGGACCGCCCCGCGGCGGACCACCTGACCTCGTTCTACCTCTGGATGAGCCTGGGAGGCGTGCTGGGGGGCGCGTTCAACGCCCTCGTGGCGCCGCAGCTCTTCAGCACCGTGGCCGAGTACCCGATCGCCGTGGTGGCCGCCTGTCTGCTGTGGCCCGCCTGGCTGCGTCGGCCGGGCGCGCTCGGAGGGGGCCGGATCGAGGTGGCCGATCTGGCCTGGCCCGCCGGGGTGCTCGTCCTGGGCCTGGTGCTCCACCTGGGCTTCGACCGGCTGGAGCTAGTGGGCGGGCGGCGGCTCCAGGCGGCGCTCACATTGGGGCTTCCGGCGCTCATGGCCTTCCTGCTCTCCCGGAAGGCCGTGCGCTTCGCGCTCGCGGTGGGCGCGGTCTACCTGCTCGGAGCGCTCGGCGCCACGGCCCGCGGCAGCGTCCTCGAGCGGGAGCGCAGCTTCTTCGGGGTCTACCGGGTGGTGGCCAACGTCACCACTACCGATGCCCGGGCGCCGCTGGTCGCCGCGGTCGGGCCGCCGCTGACGCGCCACGCCTCAACCGGCCGCACTCCGGTAGCGGCCAACACGATCTATCACGGCACCACGGTGCACGGCCGCCAACTCGTGGATCCGGACACACGCCTGCCCGTCCGTCCCGGCCTGCCGCTCACCTATTATCACCGGGACGGCCCCATCGGCGAGTTCATCCATATGGTCGAGGAGCGGGGTGCGCTCGAGCGCATAGGTGTGGTGGGCCTGGGCGCCGGCGGGCTGGCGGCTTACGCGGACGCCGGGCAGGCCATGACCTTCTACGAGATCGATCCGCTGGTGGAGCGGCTGGCGGAGGACACGCGCTACTTTACCTACCTCTCCGCCGCCCGCCAGCGTGGCGCGGAGGTGGACGTGGTGCTCGGTGACGCCCGCCTCACCCTGGCCGGGGTCCCGGCCGGCACCTTCGACCTGCTGGTCCTGGACGCCTTCAGCAGCGACGCCGTCCCCGTGCACCTCATGACGCTGGAAGCCGTGCGCATGTACGTGGAGCGCCTGGCGCCCGGGGGGGCGCTGGCGTTCCACATCTCGAACCGCTACCTGCGGCTCCATCCCGTCCTCGCCGCCATCGCCCGGGAACTGGAGCTGGATTCCTGGGTGGTCCTGGACGGGGTGGGCAATGACGCGGGCTTCTGGTGGGACGGCCGCGAGGACTCGCTGTGGATGGTCCTGGCCCCCGCCGGGCTCCTGGATCTGGACCCCGCAAGCCTGGGCCAGAACATCGTGGGCAGCGTGCAGCCGTCCGCGGGCGTCCCGCTCTGGACGGACTCGTTCGTGGACATCTGGTCCGTCGTCGATTGGGGCGGCTGACGGCTCAGCCGCGCTCGCGTTCCAGCAGCACCATGCACACCACGCCGATGAGCAGAAGGCGCTCGTCCTCCGTGGGCAGGGGTGCCTCCAGGCGCTCGATGGTGAAGACGCTCTCCAGGAAGGCCGCCTGCTTGGTGGCCCGCACCACCGCCGTGCCACCATGAGTGGCCAGCACGTAGCGCGGATGGAAGACGTAGCCGCTCAGCGCGCCGATCAGCGGAATGCCCTCGAAGAGGGAATTGGCCAGCTTGGCCACGGGATTCTCCTCACTGGCCGTAAAGATCACCTCCTCCCCGCGCACGATCTCGTAGCGCGCGCGCCAGAGACTCTTCATCCCCCGGCGGCGGATGGCACCCAGCTGAGCGCCGTCCGCGTCCTCGATGGCGTAGGTGGCGGAGAAGTCGATGATCCGATCCGCCTTGATCCGGTACAGCGGACGCGTCTGCTCCCGGTCGGCAAAGACGGTGATGGCCTCCTTCAGCTTGAAGGCCTTCTGCTTCACGTACATGAGCAGCCGCCCATCGGCGCCCTCGACCGCCAGCTGCCGGGCGATCGCCAGGATCTTGAAGCGGAGCGTGAGCGGATAACTCACGGTGCACCGTGCCGGCGCATCCACGCCGCGGGCGGTGAGACGGTGCGCCCGAAGGCCCCCACCTTCACCCGGCACACGTCCGTAAAGTCACAGTACATGCAATCCCTCGGTTCGTCGGTGGGCAGGAAGCGGCCCGCGGCCACATCGGCCAGCAGGGCGTCCACCAGCGCCAGCCCGTCAGCCAGATCGGACCGGGTGTAGGCCACGCGGGCGTTCTCGCCGCGGGCCGTCGGAAAGTGATACTCCACCCGTGCCACGGGTGACCCGAAGACGCGCTCGGCCACGGCGGCGTACAGCACATGCTGTAAGCGACGTCCCCCATGGAACGCACCCGTGGAACGCGCCCATCTTCGCGTACCGCCGGTCTTGTAGTCAACCACCACCAGCGCGCCATCCTCGAGCCGGTCGATGCGGTCGATGGCGCCCTGCGCCTGGATCTCACCACCCGTCAACGCCACGCCCACCGTGGCCGCGCCCGCGCGCCCGAACGCCAGCTCCAGGCGGAGCCAGACGGGTGGCTCCGCCGCCACCATGCGCACGAAGGAGCGGATGTCCTCGCGCAGGTCCCGCGCCTCACTCCGGTAGACCGCCTCGCCGGGCGGCGGCACGCGCTCCCGCCAGCCCTGCAGCTCCCGGTCGAGCATGCCCATGGCCACCGCCTCCAGGCGGGCCTCATCGGAGAGCGCATGGCCCTGGGTGCGCATCTGCTGCAACGCCCGCTCGTAGACGCTGTGCAGCAGCGAGCCCCGGTCACGCGGACCCAGCCAGGTGTCCCAGGCCAGCTCCAGGTCATCGGGAGGCTGCACGCCCAGCACGTAGCGCAGCAGGTAGCGATGCGCGCACGTGCCGAGCGTCTCCAGGCGGGTGGCCGAGATCACGGGGGTGCTCCGGCCGCGCGGGTCCAGCGCGGGCCGCGCCTGGATCATGCCGTGGCAGGGCGTGGCCTCCCCGCCGGCGCGCGCGGCCCGGGCATCCATGCCGGCCGCCAGTCCGGGAAAGGCGCTCAGTACCAGTGGCCGGCCGGCGCGCATCTGCCCACGGCCCGCCAGCGCGGCCAGCCATACGTCACGGCCGTCCAGGGCCACTTGGTCCGAGGGCACGGCGGACACGCCACCGCCGAAGGCGCCCCGCAGCTCCTCGTAGTCCGCGGTGGGATTGCCCGTGCGCAGGCGGTGCGCCTGCAACAGTTCGGTGGCGGGCGCCAGCGCCCTGCCGTCGGCGGCGTCCCAGGCGGCGTACGAGAGGCATACGTGGCCGCGCAGCCCGGCCAGCAGTGCGGCCAGCTCCCAGCGCCGCTCCTCGATGCGCTCGCTGGTGCGCGGTAGCGCACCGCTCGGCGTGCCGCCCGCCAGGATGCGGCGATCGTCATCGCCCAGGAGGGGATCCTGCAGCCCCGCGCCGGGGAAGCTGCCAGCGTCCAGCCCCACCACGAATGTGGCCGGGCGATCCGCCAGGCCGCCGTGCTCCAGGCGGCTCAGGTGGAGGTGGCCGCCGGCTGAGGTCCACGGCGCGCCGCCGCCGGCATCGGGCGCCGGTACGCCCAATTCGAGCTTCTCGCGCAGGGTGGCCAGCGCCGTCTCGAAGCTGGTGGCACGCACGAGTGTGGTGGCAACGCGCTCCAGGCGCTGCTCCAGCCGCTCCCGGGCGCTGCGGTCCACCGCCGTCCCCGGCGGCACGAAGCTCAGGAACGTGCGCAGCGCCAGGGCCAGCGCCCGGGGCTGTACGGCAACGTCGTGGGTACCCAGCCGCTCGGGTAGGGGCGGCACCCTGGCCAGGAGCGGCCGGATGATGGCCTCCAGTCCCTCCACCGCCGCACGGTCGCGGGCCAGCTCCGCCGCCACCTCGTGCGACGCACGATCGTCCTCGGGGTGCGCGGGCCGCTCCACGGCCCGCCCCGCGCGGTCCAGCGCCTCCAGGTAGCGCTGGCGGCCGCGCCCCACCCGCATGCGGCGCAGCCGGCGCGCCAGCGTGGGGCCGTCCACAGGCGTGGCCACGTTGGTGGGGAGCACATCCCCGCGCTCGAGCAGGCCGCGCAGGACCTCGTCCGGAAAGTCCTCGGCGAGCCAGCGCAGGAAGTGCCGCACCGCCCGGCCCGGGCGCGTCCGCTCCAGCGGGAGACCCGCGGCGTACGTGACGGGGAGCGCCGCGCGCTCCCCGCCCGGCCGGGGGACGTCGAGCCGCCGGGCCAGCGAGTCCAGGGCGGTGGCGTACGCCGCGTAGTCACCCGCGACCACGATCTCCACCTGGTCCGCCCGCAGCCCGGCCTCAGCCGTGCGGCGCAGGACTTCCCGCAGCTCGGCTTCAATGGAGGAGGCGGAGAACAGCTCCAACGCCCCCGCGGCCAGCGGCGCCGGCGCATCCGCCACGGCGTGGAGCCACGACAGGGGGCCCGCGGAGCTGAGCGGGGACGTCGCTTCAGAAACGGGGTGCAAGCGGGCGGGCGGCGGCTCCATGCCATGCACCGCCGCACCGGGCAGGGCCACGGCACCATGCTGCCGGAGCAGCTCCACGAAGCGGCCCGGCCGGCCGCGCAGGGAGAGACCGGGCAGCAGGAGGATCCGGCCGCGCGGCAGCAACTGTGGTTCGTCCTGCAGCGTTGCGGCGGCCAGCCGATAGAGCTCCGCGGCGTCCGCGAAGCCCCCCTGCGCCAACCCCATCTGGTAGGCCTCCACGACGTCGGCCAGCAGATCGCGCTTGGCCGCGTCCCGCAGGGGAGCGCCGCGCAGCCGCACGGGGCTGATCCCTGCCAGGCGGAGGTCTCGCAGCGCCTGGCCGATGGCGCGGCGCATGCCCACCCCCACGGCCAGTTCCCCCAGCCGGGCGGAGCGGACGGTCTCCAGCACACGCTCCAGCGCCTCGTCCGTGAGCGCCGCGGCATCCAGGTCATCCATGGTGCGGAGCCCCTCCGCCTGCAACGCCCGGGCGGCCACTTCCTGGGCCAGCGCCCGGAGCTTCATGGGCTCGAAACCCACCCATGGACCGTGCGCCAGGGTGAGCGCGCGGAGCACTTCGCGCGCCTCCCCCAGGGTCCGGCCCACCACCAGCTTGCGCTGGACCGGATGCGCCGCGGCCTCGGCCGCCAGGGCCTCCCGGATGGCTCTCACTCACCGCCTCCGATTACGTCGGGGTTACCGCCGCAGGCATGAGAAACTAGAATAACCATCACGAGCCCCACCACGCACACCCCCGATCCTGGAACACCGTATCATGCTACGTCCCCTTGCCGTCTGCGCCGCGCTTCTCTTCCTGCCCACCCTGTTCGGCCCTGCGCACGCGGCCGCCCAGGCGGACGTGGCCATCGTGGGCGCCACGGTCATCGATCCCGCCAGCGGCCGGGTGCTGCCCGAGCATACGGTTGCCATCCGCGAGGGGCGGATCACTCAGCTCCAGCCCGCCGCTGTGCGCGGCGGCGATCCCGCCACCGACCCGCTGGCCGCCGGCGCCACGCGCGTCATCGACGGCCGCGGCCGCTGGCTCGTCCCGGGGCTGTGGGACGCGCACGTGCACTTCCGGGGTGGCGCGGCGCTGGCCGAGGCCAATCGGGGCCTGCTGCCCCTGTACGTGGCCAACGGCATCACGTCGGTGCGGGACGCGGGCGGGGACCTCACGCCGGAGCTGCTCGACTGGCGGCGGCGCATCGCGGCGGGGGAGCTGGCGGGGCCGCGCCTCTACACCTCGGGCCCCAAGCTGGACGGCCCCACGGGCGGCTGGGACGGCTCCATCCGCATCACCACCCCCGACCAGGTCCCGGCGGCGCTGGATTCCCTGCAGTCCCTGGGCGCGGACTACGTCAAGATCTACGACGGCAGCGTGGGGCCGGACGTCTTCCTGGCCATCGTGGCCGAGGCGGAGCGCCGCGGCATGCCCGTGACCGGCCACATGCCCTTCTCGGTGCGCTTCGCCGACGCCGTGCGCGCGGGCCTCGACGCCACCGAGCACCTCTACTACGCGTTCAAGGGCGCGGCCGCCAACGAGGACTCGGTGACGGCGGCCGTGCGTGCGGGCGAGCTGGGGTTCTGGGACGCGCTCGCGGTGCTCCGTGAGGGCTGGAGTGAGGCGCGGGCCGACTCGCTCTGGCGCACCATGGCCGCGGCGGGCAGCGGGGTAGTGCCCACCCTCCACATCGACCACGTGTTGGGGCACGTGGCCGCCACGGACCACGCGGCGGACCCGCAGCTGGCCTACATCCATCCGGACCTCGTGGCCACCTACGAGGGCCGGGTGCGGAGCGCGCGGCGCTCCTCGGCCGCCATGCGCGCGGAGCGGATCGAGCGGCACGGCAACTTCGTGCGCATGGTGGGAGACATGCACGCCGCCGGCGTGCCCATCTACGCCGGCTCGGACGCGGGTCCCTTCAACTCCTACGTCTACCCGGGCTGGTCCCTCCACGAGGAGTTGGCGGCGCTGGTGGAGGCGGGATTGACACCCATGGAGGCGCTCCGCGCCGCCACCATCCGGCCCGCCGAGCTGCTGGGCGTGGAGGAACGCACCGGCCGGATCCGGCAGGGGGCCGACGCCGATCTGCTCCTGCTCGACGCCGACCCGCTTACGGACATCCGCAACACCCGCCGCATCGCGTTCGTGACGCAGGCCAACGGCCGGGTCTGGAGCGCCAGCGAACTCGCGGCGCTGCTGGCCTCGGTGCGGCGCTGAGGATGCGGCGCTGACCGACTGGCGCTGACCGACTGGCGCCGACCGACTGGCGCCGACCGACTGGCGCTGACCGGCTGGCGTTGACCGGCCGGCCCTCCGCGTCCGGCGGCCGCGGTGCGTCAGCGCCGCATCCGGTGTGCCGGCTAGGAACTCACCTCGAAGTCCTCGACCCGCACGTTCAGGTTGTGGTTGATGCGCACGCCCGTGATGCCGTACGCATCGATGTCGGCCACGGGGTGGACGGCCACCTCTGTGCCGTTGACCAGGAAATGCGCCTGCTCGCCGCGCACCTGGATGCTCAGCTCGTTGGTCACGTCCCCGGCCTCGGCGGCCTGGTTCACGGCATCCGCAGGGTTCCAGCCGTTGGGTGAGACGTCGGACGTCTGGCCGCCGTCACGCTGCTTGATCAGGTAGCTGCCATCCGCGCGCACCAGGAAATAGGTGTAGGCCTGGGCGTCACTTTGCAGATCCGAGCCGCCGATGATCAGGCCGAACGCCTCCCGGTGATTGGGGGGAGCGCCGATCTCGGTGAAGGTGGCCGAGACCGTGTAATCGCCCTCCGCCACCGCATGACTCTCGTCGTACAGAATGCCCGCCGGGCCCGTCCGTACTTCGAGGGCGCCGTCCGCCTGGGTGACCTGGAAGTCCGCCGGATCGGAGCCCTCCCGGTCGAAGCGGACGGCGTAGCCTGCGGGCAGCCCCGTGGCTTCGCCGCCCGGACTCAGGTCGGGATCGGCGCTCGCCGGAGCGTCCATATCGGCGGCGGCGGCGTCTTCGTCCATGTCATCGCCACCCGCGCAGCCCATGATGGTGAGCAGCGCCAGGACGGCATACGGCCAGGTTCGCTTCATGTGTACCTCCGGAGGATGGGGGAAGAGCGTGGAAAGTTCGGGGGGCGGGGTAGCGGGCGCAACCGCTCCCGGTGCGGCGCGGAACAGAACGTGCCTGCGCCACCGGCAGCGCGCGGGCATCTGGCACCCCCCTTGCCCCGTACGCTTCACCAAGGAGGACATCATGGCACTGAAACCGTTGTCGAGAGCCAGCGACTTCGCGTTCCCGGATACGGCCTGGGACGTACGCGGCTGGACCGTGCGGACCGAGGTGGGAGACGAAAAGGTGGGCCGGGTGGAGGACATGCTGCTGGACGGCTCCGGCCGCCTCCGCTATCTGGACGTGGACCTGGGGTTCCTGAAGAAGCACGTGTTGGTGCCGCTGGACAGCGCCCACGCGGACCGCGAACAGGAGACGGTCCGCATCGAGGGCATGAGCAAGGAGCGTCTGGAGGCGGTGCCGGAATACGCCCTGGACCCCGAGACGCTGGATGAGGACTACGAGCGGCGGCTGGATGCGGTATTCGGGCGCGCATCCCTGCCGGCTGGGGACGCGGGTGGCCACCGCGCCGTGGAGCCCGACAGCCCGCTGGACCTGCAGCGGATGGGCGCCCTCGAGGATGAGTACCGGGTGGCCGGTGACGACCCGCGCGGCTGGGCCGTCCTCACGGGCGAGGGCAAGCGTGTGGGCAAGGTATCCGAACTGCTCATGGAGCCCGGCGTCATGAAGGCCCGTTTTCTTGACGTGGCCGTGGACGAGAAGGCGCTCGAACTCGAGCCGGTGGACCGCCACATTCTCCTGCCCGCCGAACGGGTCCGGCTGGACCGCGGCAAGAAGAAGGTGGTCGTGAGCGGCCTGCTGGCGGGGGACGTGGCCCGCTATCCCCAGTACGCTGGGCTACCCGTCACGCATGGCGCCGCCCGGATCGTGGATGATCTCTTCGGGCGGGTCGAATCGGGTGCGCCGGAAGGCGGCCCTCGACCCTCCGGCACCGCACGGCGGCAGTGGGAAGATGAGACCCTGAGCCACTTCTACGGTCCGCGCACCAGGGCACGCATGCACGTGGAGGAACGTAATGGCTGAGATCGAGATGGAACGGCGGCCACGGCGACCGCTATGGCCGTGGCTCGTGCTGGTGGTGCTGCTGATCGCCGCCGGCGTGGGCGGCTGGCTGTACAGGCAGGAGGTCTTCCCCGGCCTGGGCGGCGACGACCCGCCCGCCGCCGAGGCTGGCGGCGTGCCGGAGGCGGACAACCGCCCCATCCCCGACCCGGACGATCGGGAGCCGCCGGGCGGCCGGTGAGGCTCAGCGCAGCGGCGGCAGCGTAACGCCCAGGCGCTCCACGATCTCCTGAAAGCCCGCGTCGGCGTGCAGCGGCGCGAAGATCGGATGGATGATCACCATGGGCAGGTTGGCGTCACTGCGCTCCTCGTAGGCGCGCGTGAGCATGTCCAGCGCCGCCGCGTCATCCCCCACCAGCGCGGCCGTGACCGCCACCAGCGCGGGGGCCAGCCGCCCGCGCAATCCGGCCGCGGCGCGCACGCCCTCGGTTCGCCGGGCCGGATCCGCCGCGCCGTCGACCACGGCGGTGAGCGCACGCCCCAACGCCCGGTCCGCTCCCGCCAGGCGCTCGAACGCCGCGCGCGCCTCCGCCACCTCACCCGCCAGCAGGGCCGTCACGCCGTGATTGAAATCCGCCACCGTGAAGCCCGGGCTCGCGGCCGCGACCCGGCGAAAGTCCGTGAGCGCGGCAGCATGGTCACCCAGCACCGTGTGGATGTACCCGCGCACGGTGACCGGCGCGGGTGAGAGCGGGTCCAGCTCCACCGCCCGGTCGATCTCGGCCAACGCCTCCACGTAGCGTCCCGTCACCAGGAGCGTCTCCGCGTACCACTGGTGCGCCGTGGCATAGCTCGGATTGGCCTCGATGGCCCGCCGGTAGGACGATTCCGCTTGCCGCGGGCGCCAGTCGTAGTTCTGCCGGATCTGGCCCATGGCCACGTGTGCCTCGGGCAGCAGCCCCTCCAGGCCAAGCGCGGTAGCCGCAGCCTCCTTGGCGCGCCCCGCCGCCGCCCGCGGCGGTTCGCTGGAGACCTGCGGCAGGATGGCAAAGGCCTGCGCCAGCCCCGCATGGGCCAGCGCGAAGGCGGGGTCCAGCTCCACGGCCTCCTCGAACTGCGCTATCGCCTGCCTGACGGAGGCCTCGGTGCGGCGGTGCCACGCCGCCATGCCGCTGCTGTACAGATCGTAGGCGGCGTTCTGCGTGCTGCTCCCCAGGCGCTCGGGTGCCGTACGGCCATCCCCGTCGAGGGCCGCCAACTGGCCGCCCGCGCTCAGCTCGAGCTGGAGGGCATCCACGATGGCCAGGGCCAGTTCGTCCTGCAGCTCCAGCAGGTTGGCCTCCTCCCGGTCGTAGCTGGCGGACCAGATGAGGCGGCCGGAGCGTGCGTCGCTCAGCTGGACGGTCACGCGCAGATGTTCGCCGGCGGTCCGGATGGTCCCATCCAGCACGGCGTCCACCTGCAGTCGTCTGCCCACCTCCATGACGTCCAGCTCCTGGCCCCGGAGCGAGAAGGACGAGGCGCGCGCCGCCACCTGCAGCTCGGTGCCCTGCGCCAGCCGGTTCAGGAGTTCATCCGCGATGCCGTCGCCGAAGATCTGCTGGTCGTGGTCCGTGCTGAGGTCCGTGAAGGGCAGGACTGCAATGGAGCCGACCCGCTCCGCCGAAGGCAACGGACCACTCCAGTGGGAAACGGCGGCCAGCCCCACCACGGCCACGAGGATCCCGATGCCCACGAAGCCCGCGGCGCGGCCCGCCGTCGGGGTGTGCTGCGCCCGGGCATCCGCGGCCGTCACGGCTTCCCCGATCGCGCCTTCCCCGCTCGGGGCCGCGCCGGTCGCGGCGGCCTCCAGCCTTGCCGTACGCCGCACGCCCTGCGGGGTGATGTCGTAGATCCACGCCAGGATCACGGCCAGGGGAAAACCGATCAGCCCGATCACCACGAGGGCTGTCCCCACGCGGTTCAGCACGGGGAAGAACCCCACCAGCGCCTCGAGAATCTGCACCGCCGCGAACAGCGCGATCGCGTACGTGACGGCCACGCGGTAGACGTGGCGCCGTTTCAACTCGGCCAGGAATCGCTGGAGGTCCATGGGTGTCGTCGGCTCACTCCCGGGTCACGGCGGAGCCGCTAAGATAACGCGCTCCCATCCGATCCATAAGACACCTCCAGGCGCCGGGACGTTTGATGGCTAGGAGCGGTAGTCCCTGAACGCCTTGCGGACGTCCGCCATCTCTGCCGCGGTCAGGATCGCGGGCGTGCCGATCTGTAGCGCACGCCCGTACTGCGCGGCCAGCGTCTCCACCTCCGTGGCCAGTTCGAGCGCCCCGGAGGGGGAGGCGGCCAGCGCCACCATGCCATGGTTGGCCAGCAGGCACGCGGTACGCTCCTCGAGGGCAGCGCGCACACCGGCCGCCAGCGCCGGGCTGCCGAAGGTGGCGTAGGGCGCGCAGCGGATGGAGTCCCCGCCCGCCACGGCCACCATGTAGTGAAACGCCGGAATGGCGAGCCTCAAACAGGCGAGCGCGGTACAGAAGGGCGGGTGCGCGTGCAGCACGGCGCCGGCCTCCGGGCGGGCCTCCAGGATGGCCGCGTGGATGCGCCACTCCGTGGACGGCCGCGCGGCACCCTCCAGGACCCGGCCCTCCAGATCCAGACGCAGGAGATCGCCTGGACCGAGCTCTTCATAGGGGACCGCCGAGGGCGTGATGAGCATGCCACCGGAAACGCGCGCGCTCAGGTTGCCGGAGCTGCCCTGGTTCAGGCCCCGCTCGTTCATGGTCCGGCAGACCCGGACCATCTCCTGGCGGAGTTCCACCTCACTCACCGTGGCTCGCCCTGGTGCTCGCGGGAATGCTCCGGGAAGAGCACGGCCAGACCCTCCCGGCTGGCGGGCGCCACGCCACGTTCGGTGATGAGACCGCTCATCAGCCGCGCGGGCGTGAC
>JBBDRO010000082.1:0-21903 GCA_040905425.1 Gemmatimonadota bacterium
CGGGGTGGACGATCTTCAGGGGCAGCTCCGGGTCGGCGTAGTGTTCTGCCGGCGTGTAGCCGGTGAGCGCTTCGGCCGCGGGACTCACGTACTCGAAGCCGCGTTCCGGGTGGAGGCGGTAGCGGAAGATCATGTCAGTGGAGCGGCGGGCCAGCAGGTCCAGGTGGGAGGCCACGTGTTCACTGCGCCGGAAGAACGTGTGCAGCAGGGCGTACAGGAGTAGGGTCGTGACGAGAATGAAGAACCCGCCCTTGAGGGCGTCCGCGGAAGCGTGCCAGGTGGCGTTGGGACTGAATCGGAGCAGGAGGTGATCGCTGCCCAGGACCCAGATCGCGGCGATGAGGCCGTACGCGCAGGCAATCCCCAGCGCGCGCCGACGGGCGGAGCCGCTCGGCTGGTGGAGCAGACGTTGCTCGAGGATTGACACCATGGGTCCTTGGGGGGGGGCTGTCCGAACGGGTGGCCACATCGAATATATAGGGAAACGGACGGCGGTGCGCGAGCGGAGCATCCCGCCCACGGTGTCGGCCAGCGGACGCGGGCGCTGCCACAGCCGGCCGTGCGTGCAACTAGCGCTCCGGCGGTGGGTGCGCCGCCAGCGCGTCCAGCAGGTCCCGCCCCAGGCCGCCCCAGATACGAGGCGGCGCCAGTTCCACGCTGTTGCCGGCGGGATCCCGTACGTACAGCGATACCCCTCCCTCCGGCCACGTCACTTCCTTTTCTATGGCGACGCCGTGCGCCTCCAGCCACTCGCGCCACTCATGGCGCGTCTGCTCCTCGATCACGAAGGCCACGTGCCCGGCGCCGCTGGCGCCGTGCTCCGGGACCCTACCGCCCGCCTCCCGTGTGGCGGCCGGATCGAAGAGAAGCAGCGTGGTGTGTCCGGCTCGCAGCGCCACCAGCCGGCCGGGCGCCCGCAGGAGGACCGGCAG
Organism: Gemmatimonadota bacterium; assembly: GCA_040905425.1. Taxonomy (GTDB): domain Bacteria; phylum Gemmatimonadota; class Gemmatimonadetes; order Longimicrobiales; family RSA9; genus JBBDRO01. The sequence continues at coordinate 933 of JBBDRO010000082.1, forward strand.
GCCGATCACCTCCGAGTAGAAGCGCTCGAGCGCGCGCAGGTCGGGACCGTAGAGGGCGGCTTCGAGAAGCGGGGGTGGCGTGCACTCCAACATAGGGGCGCCCGGGCCGCACGGAGCGGGCCAGGGCGAGTTGCGAAGGTCACGGGGAGTGTCCATTCCAGGAAAAGTCTTGACGTACGCTGGCCTGCCGTTGCACAATGGGAGCGCGTCCAGGGCGTGTGGAGGGGCTTCGGCCCACCTGCCATCCGCACGTCCGGAGAAGCAGTTGATGCAACCTCCCCGGTTAGGGCCACGCCATTGGGCGTTGCCTGCCTGGGTGCGTGCGGCTGTTTCCGAACGTTCCTTAGCACGTAACGCCAATACCATCCGGGCCTGCCCGCAGGTCCGCCTCTTTGCGGAGCATGCCAATGACTACCGCTACAGCCACGCGTCCGGCATCCCGCGCCGCAAGTCTTCCTTCCTCGGCGACGGAGCGGGATGGCGCCGTCCGCCAGGGCGGCATCACCGTGGTCACCGCCATCCTGCCGGGCCATACGGAGGAACTGCGTACACTGCTGCGCTGCATCGACCGGGACGAGGATGCGGGCACCGACGTGGAGGACAACACCATCGTGCCGTTCGGCAAGCTGACCCGCGTGCACTTCGCGCGTTGGCTGGTCTTCGATGAGGCCACCGAGGTGCGCGGCCGGACGATCCCCGCCACGCTGGTCTTCTGCAGCAATTATGACGAGCCGCTGCAGGACCACCTCGCCGAGATGATCCGGGTGGCTGGCCCTGGGCTGGACCGGATCTACGGCCATTGCGCGGGCTACCCCTCGGCAGGACACCAGGAACCGGCGGCCGTGGCGGCCTATCTGCGAAACCACTGCCGGAAGGTGGACACCTTCTACAACGGCACCTACGGCAAGTCCGTGGATCAGATCCGCCGTGAGGCACGCCTGCGCCAGGCCATCGGAGAATTTCTGGACGAGCGGGCGGCGCGGCCGGACGGCCCGCCGCGCGACGGTGCCGAGGTCCACCGGGCCGTGGTGGCGTTCGTGCGCGGTCGCCCCGACCTGGAGTGGGCCCTCACGCCGCCGCGCGCCACGCGCCCGCCGTTTCCCGGTGGCCCGCCGCTATGGGTCCTGCTTGGTGCCCTGGTGCTGGGCGTGATCGCGGCGCTCGTGGGCGCGCCCATGGCCACGCTGTCGATCCTGGCCGTCGTGCTCGTGGTGGCGCTCCTCTTCACCGCGGTCCTGCTCATCCACGAGCGCCGCGATGACGCTACCGCATGGACCGAAAAGCACCGTCCGAAGAAGCCGGACCTGGCCAGGCGCGAGGATCGGGTGGTCCAGAACCAGCTCAGCAGCGTCATCAACATCAAGCCTGGCCTGCTGCGGGCGGTAACGCTGCGCGGGGTGCTCTTTGCCATCAACGTCCTGGCCCGCCTCGTCTTCTACAAGGGCAAGCTCGGCACCATCCCTTCCATCCATTTCGCGCGCTGGGTCATTGTGGACGATGGTCGCAGGCTGGCCTTTTTCAGCAACTTCGACGGCAGCTGGGAGAGCTACCTGGGCGAGTTCGTGGACAAGGCGTCCACCGGACTCACCGCCGTATGGAGCAATTGCGTGGCGTTCCCGCGCACGCGCCTGCTGGTGACGCAGGGCGCGGCCAACGAGCAGGCCTTCAAATCGTACGCGCGTGACCGCCAGGTGGTGACCGATGTCTGGTACTCCGCCTACAAGACACTCACCGTGCTGAACATCACCAACAACTCTGAGCTCCGCAGAGGATTATCGGAAACGCTCGGCGGCGCGCGCCTCGAGGCGTGGCTGCGGCGGCTATAAGGGAGGGCCGACATGGAATATGCACTGGAGAAGGAGCGGATGCAGGGGCTCATCGTGCGCGGTTATGGCGGGCTGCCGTCGGCGCAATTCCTGGTACTGGGTTTTGGCGCCGCCAGCAGGGGGCGGGCGTGGCTGGCCGACCTGGCCGACCGGCTCACCGCCGCTACGGAGCGGCCGGAGCGGCGCGCACTGCACGCTGCCTTTACCCACGGCGGATTGAAACAGCTCGGTTTGCCGGCCGAGGCCCTGGCAAGCTTCTCCCCCGAATTCCAGGAGGGCATGTCCACGGGCCACCGCAGCCGCATCCTGGGCGATCATGGCGAGAGCGATCCCGCCCACTGGACGTGGGGCGGCGGTTCCAGGGAGGTGCACGCGATCCTCATGCTCTACGCCGTGGATGATGAGGAGTTGGCGGCGTTCTTGAGCCACGAGGCGGGCAACCTTGCCGGCCACGACATCACCGTCGTGGCGGAACTGGACACCTTTGCCTGTCCCGACTTCCGCGAGCACTTCGGTTTCCGGGACGGCATCGCGCAGCCGATCATCGACGGTCTGCCGCGTTCCGGTCCCGCGGACAATACGGTGGCACCAGGCGAGTTCGTGCTCGGTTATCCCAACCAGTACGAGCGCTTGCCCGGCTCGCCCACGGTAGCCGCGGCCACCGATCGGGCGGGCGTGCTTCCCCCTGACCCCGACGATGGCAACGGCGCCGCGGCGTGGCGCGATTTCGGCCGCAACGGCACCTACATGGTGTTCCGCCAGCTCTCCCAGGACGTAAGAGGATTCTGGAGCTTCGTGGACCGGATGAGCCGCAACGCCAACGGCGAACAGCAACTCGACGAGTGCGTGGCGCTGGCCTCGAAGATGGTGGGCCGCTGGCCGAACGGAGCCCCGCTGGTGCTGGCGCCGGAGCGGGAGGAGCCGGCACACGCGGGTGAAGACGCCTTTGCTTACCACGCCACCGATCCGCATGGTCTGCGCTGCCCCGTCGGCGCCCACATCCGGCGCGCCAACCCGCGTGACTCGCTGGCCCCGGATCCGGGGGATTCCACCGTGGTGTCCAACCGCCACCGGCTGCTGCGCCGTGGCCGCACGTACGGCAGGCCGGTGGCCATGTCCATGGAAGCCAAGGACGTGCTGGAAGCCGAGAGCTACGAAGGTGAGCGCGGTCTGCACTTCGTCTGCCTGAACACGGACATCGCACGCCAGTTCGAATTCGTCCAGCACACCTGGATCAACAATCCCAAGTTCGAGGGCATGTACAATGATGTGGACGCCGTGAGCGGGGACCACGACAAGAAGAACGCCGGCTACTTCACCATCCCCGCGGAGCCCGTGCGACGCCGCGTTCACGATGTGCCCCGCTTCGTTCACGTGCGCGGCGGCGCCTACTTCTTCATGCCGAGCATCGACGCCGTACGCTACCTGGCCGCGCTCACCTAGCCGGAGGACTGGCCATGCTGAACCTGAATCTGAATCCGAAGACGGATGTCCTGCCGTTCGTGGCCGCCACCGCGGGAGAGTTCGCCGCGCTCTTCTACTGGCTGCGCCTCCTCGAGGGCGGTCAGCCGTGGCTGGCCGCCGTGGTCCTCTGGGTGGGTTTCTCCGTGGAGCGCATCGCGGTAGCGCTCTGGATCCTTTTCGTCTACACCCCCAAGGACGCCAGCGCGCCGGCTCGGCCGCCGCTCTGGCAGAGCGCCCTCACGCTGGTGGCCATCACGGTCTCCGAGGTGCTCATCTGGGTGATCTGGCTGGCGCTGGCCCGGAGCAGCGGCCATCTGGTGGCGGGCGCCGTGCTCATGGCGCTCATGCTGGCCGAGCACAGCGTGGAGATGTCACTCATCAAGCGGACGCCGCCCTTTGCATGGGTGACGAACCGGAGCACCATCTTCTTCACCGTCATGGAGGTCGCGGGCGGCATGGGCTGGCTCTACCTGACCTGGAACGGCCAGCCGCTGGCCGGCGCGGCCGTGCTGCTCGCCGGCCTCTCCGTGGAGCATGTGCTGCAGGGCTCCCAGCTCAAGCCGGAGGTGGTGGTGCGGCCGGCGCCGGCGCCGGAGCGGCAGCCAGCATGAGCCGCGGCAGCGCGGGGCGCGCCCCGCGCCACGATCCGACCAAGGAGGATGCCATGCCCATGAACCTGTCCACCCGCCGCCGGGTGCGCCGGGGAGCCCTGTTGCTGGCGCTCGCCTGCACGGCGGCCGCGAGCACCGGCTGCTACCGCTACCACGTCTACCGGGTGGGGGGCGCCGAGGGCAGGGAACTGGGCAACCAGCCCTCCACGGAGTGGCAGGGCCGGACCCTGCACGCCTTTGCCTGGGGCGCCGTGCGGCAGGATCTGCCCGTGGACAACTGCCCGGTCGTGAACGGCTACCGCACCGGCATCGAGGAGGTGCGCGTGGAGAACAACCTGGGCTACGTGGTGGCGTCCACCGTGACGCTCGGCCTGTGGGCGCCGCTCCGGGTGAGTTGGCGTTGTGCCCGCCCGCCCGTGCTGGCCGACACGCTCCAGGTGAGCCGGCCGTGATCCGCCGCAACGGCGCGCAGGCGTGGGACAACGTGCACGTCACGTTCAGGGCGCAGCTGGACGACCTCATCGACGTGGACAACGGTCCGCCGGCGGGGGGCACCCAGCAACGCGGCTTTCCGCTCCTGCGGCAGGTGGCCGCCGACCTGGACGGCCTGGCCGCCGAAGCCCGCCAGCGCGGCAAGCGCATCCGGGCGCTCGGCTCCGGCTGGGCCCTCACCGACATTGCCCTCACCGATGGCTGGCTCATCAACACCAAGCCGCTGACCGGCTGCTTCGAGCTCTCCGAGCGCTACTTCGAGGATTCCTTCGAGCAGGCGCGGCGGCCGTTCGTGGTGCTGGCGCAGGCCGGCATCTCGGTGGGCCAGCTCAACACGCATCTGGAGTTGGGCGCCACGGCCGGCTTCCCGCGCGCGCTCCGCACGGCGGGCATCGGCGCCGGCCAGACCATCGCCGGCGCCGTGTCCGGCAACACGCATGGCTCCGCCATCAACTTCGGCGCCATGCCGGACTTCGTGGTGGGCATCCAGCTCGTCACGGGCTCCGGCCGGAGCCTCTGGTTGGAGCGCGCCTCGGAGCCCGTGCTGACGGACGAGTTCGTGGCCAAGCTCGGCGCTGAGCGGATGCGCGACGATGACGTCTTCGACGCCGCCGTCGTGAGCTTCGGCGCGTTCGGCATCATCACCGCCCTGGCCATCGAGACCGAGCCGCTCTACCAGCTGGCCTTCGCCCCCGTGCACGACATCTCGCACGCCGACCTGAAGCACAAGCTGAGCCACCTGGCCTACGATGATCCACCCGGCCTGCACCACTACGAGTTCGTGTTCGATCCCTACAGTTCAAACGAGATGGCCATGGAGGCCGTGGCCACCAAGGTGCCCGTCGAGCCGGGGCATACACCCCCCGAGCCGGTGTGGATCGTCCGCAGCGAGAAGGGCTTCGCGCTCGGCCCCCACACCCCTGGCGTGATCCTGGACCTGCCGCTGGTCACCCCGGCACAGAAGACCGCCTTCCAGTTCAAGCAGTACCGCGAGCGCTGCATCCTGGATGACACGCGCGGCACCCCCGGTCAGCTCTTCACCGCCACCATCACCTACCTGGAGGGCTACACGGAGTCCGCGCTGGGCGTCAGCGTCCACGACGCGGCCACCATGATCGACGTGAGCGCCCGCGTTATCCGGGACATGGACCTGCCCGCCATGGCCCAGGTGCGCGTGGCCCACCCGTCGCGCGCGCTGCTCGGCTTCACCTACCTGGCGCCGAAGACGGCGGTCTTCGAGTTCGGACTGGCCCATGACGACCGCTTCCCGGAGTTCGAGGACAACCTCACGGCGGCGCTCACGGCGGAGGGCGTGCGCTACACCTTCCACTGGTCCAAGAACTCCGGCCTCACACCCGCCCGCCTGCAGGCCATGTACGGCAACAGCCGCGTGCAGCGCTGGCGCGACGCCCGGAAGCGCGTCTTCCACGATGACGCCGCCCTGATGGAGGTGTTCAGCAACGAGCACCTCGAGCGGGCTGGCCTGGCCTGAGGAGGGGCCTCCCCATGCAGCATTTCAAGCGACGTCCCCGCATCGCGCGCCGCGCGTTCCGCACGCTCGCGCTGGCGGCCACGCTGCCGGTGCTCGCGCCGGCGCTCACGTCGGCGCCCACGAGCGCGCAGGTCACCGATGCCGGCTTCGTCCCCAGACACAACCTCTTCGATCCGCACGTGGCGTACGCCGCGTATGCCTTCGACGACGCCGACATGGCGGCGCTGCGCGCCGACCTGTGGGGCAGCGCCTGGGGCGTGACACTCCTCGGCGGCATGCAGTTCGTGGACGGCGCGGACAACGGTGTCCAGGCCGCGGGCGTCCTCATGCGCCAGCTCCAGGCGCACGCCAACTGCTTCGGCGCGGCGTGCGTGGGCATTCAGTTGCAGGCGGGCGCCGCGCTGACGCGCCGGGACGGTGTCTCCGTCGTGGAGGCGCCCGCGGCGCTCGGCCTCATCCAGCGCTTCAGCGTCCCGCGGCTCGGCGTCTTTCCCGGCGTGGTCGGCCATGGCTGGGCGAGCGGCTCGGTCGTCGGCCGGTGGGCGGACAACCTCGACGAAGTGGGCTGGGGGCTGGGCCTGGGTCTCCGCACCACGTTCCACGGCGCCCTGGCGCCATGGGGCGCGCACGTCTTCGGCGGCTGGCGCTGGTTCGACGGCCCCGTGGACCGAAAGCTCGAGCTGGGCATTCATCGTGTCCTGAAGCGCATCTGAGCATGAGCAGCTACGGCTCCGTCACGATCCGGACGCGGGACACGTCGGCGCTCGATCCCAACAGCCCGGCGTGTGATGCCCACGCCAGCTTTCAGGCGCTGGCCACCACCGGTCGCCCGATCCTGATCGAGATCGGCCAGGCGCCGTTTCGGGGCAAGCGGAAGGCACGCTACCACCGAGAGGACTCGCCCGGAATGAACCGCGCCGAGAACCATTTCCAGGGCATGGCGCGCCACGGTGACACCCTCTACCTCACCGGCGCCGACTGGGACGAGCCCGCCGCGCACCTTTTCGTCTGCGCGCTGGACACGGACGCGGGGGGCGCCCCCACCGGCGCGCGCCTGGAGAGCGTGCTCGCCCTGGACACCGAGCTGCCGCACGCCGGCGGTGTGCAGCGCCTGGGGGATGTGCTGGTCGTGGCGCTTGAGGGGCCGGCCCGGGATTCCCGCGTGCGCTTCCTGCACCTGGAAGACCCCGCGCGGCCCACCTTCGTGGGCGGACACAGCGAGATCGTGCGTACGGGACAGACCAAGGCCAGCGCGGGCGCCGTGGCCCGTATGGCCGACGGTCGGCTGCTGGTGGGCGTGGCCTGGCGCAACGCGCTCGACCTCTACCTCACGCGGGATGCGGATCTCCGCAACGGCTACGTGCCGGCCGGCGGTGCGCCCGCGCCCCGCACGCTGGATCTGGGACCCACGCACGGCAAGCCTGCCTACCAGGCCATTGCCTTCCTGCCTCCCGAAGAGTGGGCGCGGGCGGATGGCGGCGCCCGCGAGGTGCGGCTGCCCGTCGTGGGCTTCCGCAACACCAGCCAGGCGCTGTCCAACTGGTGGCGGGGGGAGGATCACGCGGACCTCTTCGAGTTGATCATTCCCGGCCAGGCGCTCGATGCCTGGCCCGGTGGCCCCGAGATCCTGATCCGCCCGATCACCTCCAGCGCCTTCGACTTCGGCCGCTTCGACGGCAACTTCTCCGCCGCGGCGGGTCTCGACGTGGAGGCGGGCGGCGCCCTGGCCATCTACGCGGCGCATCACTGGCGCACCGGTGAGGGGATCAGGTTCAGCGTCTGTGGGGGCGGGTGAGAGGCGGTTCTTCCCTTGAGTGCGAGAAAAGGAGTACGCGATGCTTGATCCGATTTCAGCCCTGAGTGGCGTCGGCACGCTGACGGACATTCTCACACGTGGTGGTCCTCCAGCGGTGCTCGCGGTGTTCGTGGTCTACCTGATCCGTGTCTCGGCCAGGAACATCGACAAGGCCAGCAACGATGAGGACAGGCAGCACTACCGAGCGGTCCACCGGTCGATCGTCCGCATGACCTACGTGGTGACGGTGGTGGTCCTGGCGTTCTTCTTCATGGGCTTCTTCTTTCCCACCCGGCAGCCTGTATCTGGTGTGGTGACCGGGCTGACGCAGCGCGAAACCGAGCCGGTGAGCGCGTCGGATCCAGCTCTCCTCCTGCAGAGTATCCAACCGCGCAATCCCAACCTTCATTTCTACCGACTGGCCACCTACGAGGAGGACAGTGATCGTGTCAACCTGAGCTGGATCATCCGGCCGACCGAGGTCGCCACGATGATCGAGCTGACCTTCGTGCACCATTATCTACTCCTCGAGGATGCGCCGGGCCCGGCCACGCCGAGCCGGCGGTCCCAGCCACGGCCCGTTTCCGAGCGCATCAAACGCGATTTTGTCGTGGACCTGAGGAAGATCGGGTATGCCTGGCCGCAGGACATCGAACTGCAGTATATCCCGAACACCGTCGACTCCGTCCGGGCGGTCGGCTCCCTGCACGTGAGGATCGGAGCGGGCGAATGGGAGCCACTCGAGTGGTCCACCCTGGCGCCACCCGCGGTGGCCACGCGTCGCGACGGGCGGCAGCCGACCGCCCTGCTAGCTCGCCTCTCGCGCCTGTTGGTAGGCGCCGTGAAAGCGCAGCAACTGCGGCTGTCCTCCGCGCGCCTGGACGCCGATCGCCTGCGCCGGGATCTGGCTTCGGGTGATCTTCAACGCGAGGCACGGGCGCTCCAGATGCTGCTCGAGAACGTGGCGGCGCCCGATGACCTCGTGATGCTCGTGGAGCCGTCGAGATTGCAGAGCTTGAACGCCGTGGAGCGGGGGAATCTGATACGCAATACCTGGCATGCCATGCAGGATCTCCGCGGCGATGCCGACGCGCCGGCGGTTTCGGATTCGGTCCTCTCCCGGATGGGTAGCACACTGTATCGTCTCGGGGATTATCCGCTCGCTGCCGAAGCGTTCAAAGGTATCCGGGATCCGGCACAGCTTTCCGATAGCACGCGGTTTTATCGCGCGTACGTGTTCCATGTATCAGGGCTGGCGGAAGATGCGTTGCGGGCGTACGCGGCCGTGCTGGATTCCGAGACGGACCCGTTCGTCCGTTCGGCGGCCTACGACAATCTGGCCGGACTCAGGTACCAGCGGGGCGAGCTTCCCGAAGCGGAATCGGCCTGGCGCAGGTCACTGGAGCTGGATGCCCATAACGATGAGGCGCTCAATAATCTGGCCTGGATCCTCCAGGAGGACCCGGATCGCCTGCAGGAGGCGCTCCGTCTGGTCACGAGGGCGCTGGAGTTGAAGCCCGGCACACCCGAATACCTGGACACGCGTGGTTGCCTTCTCCTGCGTCTCGAGCGTACTGAGGACGCTGTACGCGCCTTCGCCGCCGCGGCCGATATCGCACCGGGTGAGCGCACGATTGCGGCGCATCTCGAGAACGCCCGTGCAGCTGGAGGAGGACGCTATCGCTGCCCCATGTGAACACAGCTGTAGGAGGGCCACGAGCCGTGGCGCCCGCGCAGGTGGCCCGGATAACTTGCCTTCATGAAGCCCTGCGTGGTGTGCGGCAACGACATCCCGGCCAGCATGACGGTCTGCCACTTCTGCGAGGCGCCGCAGCCCGGCGGCGCGGCCCCGCGCGGACGCGGCGGGCCGATCGTGACGGTGAACCTCGAAAAGGGGCAGCCCACGGTGGAGCGGGCCGTTAGCACGCTGGACATGCGCGTGGCCGAAGCGCGCGTGCGGGGGACGCGGGTGCTACGGGTGGTACACGGCTGGGGCTCGTCCGGCACCGGCGGTGCCATCAAGCAGGCGGTCGGCGGGCACCTGCGGGAGCTCCAGCGGCAGGGTGTGGTGCGCGCACGGATCCCCGGCGAGGAATACCCCGATCAGTCCACCGCCGGCCGCAATCTGCTGTCCCGCTACCCCGAGCTGAAGCGGACGCTGAAGGCGGATCGTTCGAATCCGGGGATTACGTTCGTGGAGATGTAGGCGCCTGACCCATGCCCTGGCGCCGCCCGTGCAGTATCATTCCCCCATGAGAAACCAGCTGCAGCTCCGACTCTTCCTGCCCCTTGCGCTGGTCGTGGCCGCCGGCGTCCCGGCCGCGGCGGCCGCGCAGGACCACCCGCCCGTCCTCCCGGACACCGCCTACACGCCCGGCGCGTACCGCGTCTTCACGGGCGCGGGTGAACCCGCGCGCCTGGAGGACGTGGTGCGAGCCATGGGCGGCCACGAGGTGGTCTTTATCGGTGAGACCCACGACGATCCCACCGGGCACATGCTGGAGCGTGAGCTGCTGGCCCGGGCGTACGCCGCCTACGGCGCGCCGGACGGCCAGCCGAAGCCGGGTGCCGGGGGAGAGACCCGGGGAGCGGAGGCCGCGAGTGTGGACGCGGCCGGCGGCGCGGACGCGGGCCGGTCCCGCGCGCTGGCGCTGTCGCTTGAAGCCTTTGAACGGGACGTGCAACTCGTGCTGGACGAGTATCTGGCAGGCCTCATCACCGAGACCGCCTTCCTGGCGGACAGCCGTCCCTGGCCGCGCTACCTGACCGACTACCGCCCGCTCGTGGAGTCCGCGAAGGAGCACGGGCTGGACGTGATCGCGGCCAACGCGCCGCGGCGCTACGTGAGCCGCGTCACGCAGCAGGGGCGGGCGGCGCTGCACGAACTCCCCCCCGCGGCGTTGGAGCTGCTGCCGCCGCTGCCGTACGGACAGCCCTCGCCGGCCTACCGCGATCAGTGGATCGCCGTCATCTCCGCGGTGATGGCGGGGGAGACCATGAAGTGCGGGGTGCCGGTGGAGCAGCCGCCGGCCCACGCGGGCGCGCATGCCAACATGGGCAACCAACTGCACAGCCAGGTGCTCTGGGACGCCAGCATGGCGTACTGGATCGCGCGCCATCTGGACGCCCCGGAGGACGCCCGGACGGGTGCTCGGCCGGACGCCCTGGTGCTCCACGTCGTGGGTGGCTTCCACGTGGCGCGCGGCACCGGCACGCCGGAGCAGCTCGAAGCCTATCGACCGGGCACACGGGCCATGGTCGTGATGCTGCGGCCGGTGGCCGACGTGGGCGCGTTCGAGGCCGCACCCGCTGGGCAGTGGGGCGACTTCGTCATCCAGACGGACGAGGCGCGCACGCTCGAAGCCATCGAGTGCCGGAGCTAGCCGACCGCCGTTCCGACCGCAACCAGGAGATCCTATGAGCATGGACATCGTACTGGCCACGCGGTTCGGCCCCTCCTCGGCCGAGCCTGCGGCGGTGGCCGCGGAGTTGGCGCACCGCTACGACGGACGCCTCACGGTGGTCTACGTGGCCGTGGAGCTGGAGGCGCTGAACGCCATCGGCGGCGAGTCGGGCGTGGATCCGCACGACGAGCGGGAGCGCATGCTGGCGGGCATCCACGAGGAACTGCGGCAATTCGTGGCCGACAACCTGAGTGCCGAGGACGTGACCACGCGCGTGGTGGAGGGTGGCCACGTGGCCGACGCCGTGACCGACATTGCCCGCGAGATCGGCGCCGACTTCCTGGTGGTGGGTACCCGGGGCCGCGGCAAGCTGGCGCGCCTCATCCTGGGGGACACCACCCAGAGCATCCTGCACAACACGCCGTGCCCCGTGGTGGTCGTGCCGCTGCACGAGCCGGACGGGGAGGGCGCCTGACCGCCGCCGCGGCACCCGCCTTCACACCCGAGGTGGCGCGGGCGTTGGCGCTCACCCTGCTGGCGCTCGTGCTCTTCGCGTGGAACCGCTTTCGCGTGGACGTGGCGGCGCTGGTGGTCATGCTGGCGCTCATCCTCTCGGGAGCCGTCTCGCCACGCGACGGCATCAGCGGCTTCGCGCACGAAGCCACCATCACCGTGGCGCTCATGCTGGTGCTCGCGGCGGGCCTGCTCCGCACGGGCGCCATCGACGTGCTGGCCGGCTGGACCGCCAGGCTGTCCAACGGCAGTGAAACGCGCCTGCTGATGGTGACGGTGCTGCTTATCCTGCCGCTCAGCGCCGTGGTCAACAACACGGCGGCCGTAGCGGTCCTGATGCCCATGGTGCTGGGGTTGGCCCGCACGGCGGACGCCACCCCCTCGCGCCTGCTCATGCCGCTCTCCTTCGCGGGCCAGCTGGGCGGCACGCTGACGCTCATCGGCACGAGCACCAACCTGCTCGTGGCGGGTCTGGCGCTGGACCTGGGGGTGGGGCGGATCCGCCTCTTCGACATAACCTTGCCCGCCGCTATCGTGTGCGTGGTGGGGGTGGTCTATCTGCTCACCATCGGTCGCTGGCTGCTGCCGCACCGCGAGGTGGAGGCGGATCTGCTGCGCAGCTACGAGTTGCACGACTACCTCACGCTGCTGCGCGTGCGCAGTGATTCGGAGCTGGTGGGCCGCAGCCTCAGTGAGGCCCGCTTCGGCCAGTCGTTCGGCCTGCAGGTGGTGCGCATCCGGCGGGAGTCGGGTGTGGTGGCCATGCCGCGCGGCACCACCATCGTCCGCGCCAGCGATCTGCTCGTGGTGGAGGGCAAGATCGCCGACATCGCCCGTATGCGGGATCAGCAGGACATGGAACTGGTGGAGACGGAGCTGCCCTTCTCGGAGGCGGCGGAGGCGGAGGACGTGCGGCTGGCGGAGGTGCTCGTGCCGCAACGCGCGCACGAGGTGCGCCATACGGTGCGTGACCTGGCGCTGCGCGCGCGCTTCGGCGTCAGCGCCATGGCCGTGCGGCGCCATGGCCAGGCCCTGCGGGAGCCCATCGGCGAGCTGGTCCTGGAGCCGGGTGACATGCTGCTGGTACAGGGCACCGCGGACGCCCTAAGGCGCCTGCACGAGGAGAGTGACCTGGTGCTGCTGGGTGCGGTGGACCTGCCCATTGTGCGGCGCACCAAGATGAAGCTCGTGGTGCCGATCGTGCTGGCGGTGGTGCTGCTGCCAGCGTTCGGCGTCACCACCATCCTGGTCTCGGCGTTGATGGGTGTGGTGGCCATGTTCCTGACCGGCTCCCTCACGCCCGACGAGGCGTATCAGGAGATCGACTGGATGGTGATCGTCATGCTCGGCGCCATCCTGCCGCTCGGCCTGGCCATGCACTCATCCGGCGCGGCGGCGTACGTGGCGCACCACCTGCTCGCGCTGGCGGCGCCCCTGGGGCTGCATGGCGTCCTGGCAGTGTTCCTGCTCATCACCACGGGCTTCACGGCCATCATCTCGAATGCCGCCGCCGCGGTGGTGCTGGCGCCGGTGGCGGTGGCGGTGGCGGGGACGCTGGGCGTCTCGGCGCTGCCCTTCGTGATGGCCGTCATGATCGGCGCCTCGAACAGCTTCCTGTCACCCGTGGGCTATCAGACCAACGCCATGATCTACGGCCCGGGCGGCTACCGGTTCCTGGATTTCCTGCGCGTGGGCGGGCCGCTCACGGTGCTCGTGGTGGCGGCCGCCACATTCGCCATACCGCTCTTCTTTCCCTTCCGCTGAGACCCCTTCAAGCCGCGTCCCTACTCCGGGTTCGGCGCTTCGATCACCCGCGCCTCCTCCACGCCGCGTCCGCGGACAGCCGAGACCTCGAGCACCACACCCTCGTGCTCCACGCGGTCTCCGACCGCGGGCGCCCGCCCCAGCTTGGCCATGACGAGGCCGCTCACCGTGTCCACTTCATCGTGCTCGAGGATGAGGCCCAGAGCCTCGCCCAGTTCGTCCACCCGGACGGTTCCGGCCACGGCGGTGCGCCCATCCTCCGTCTTCCGGATGGCGGGCCGTTCGCCGGGGTCGGCCAGGTCACCCACCACCTCTTCGAAGATGTCCTCGAGGGTAAGGATGCCCGCCGTGCCGCCGTGTTCGTCCATGACCACCGCCAGGTGGGAGCGCGAGCGGCGGAGCGCCGCCAACACCCGCTCGAGCGGCTCGGTGGCCGGCACGAACGGGACCTCCCGTACCAGGCTGCGCTCCAGCGTACGGCCGCCCCGGAGGCCGGTCACCAGATCCTTCACATGCACCGCGCCGACCACGTTGTCGAGTGAGCCCTCGTAGACGGGAAAGCGCGTGTGTCGTTCGGTGCCGAGCACCTCGGCCGTCTGGGCCCGGGTGGCGCCGAGTGGGAGTGCCAGGACGCGCGTGCGCGGCACCATGATCTCGCCCGCCGTGAGCTCGGCGAACTCCAGAAGTTCCTGGAGGATGCGCGCCGGTTCGCGCGCCAGCATCCCGCCCGCGCGGCTCTCTGCCACGATGAAGCTCAGCTCGTTCGCCGTGCGGTAGCTCTCCGCGCCCGTGGCGGAGCGCTCCACGCCGGCCAGCTTCAGGATGCCGTTGCCGATGCCGTTCAGCGCCAGCACCAGCGGGTAGAGGCCCAGCTCGATGCCTCGCATGGGCAGCGCCACGGCCATGGCCACGCGGGCAGGGGACTGCAGCGCCAGTGACTTGGGTACCATCTCCCCGAGGACCACGTGGAGGTACGTGAGGAACGTGACGGCCACCACACTGGCCAGCGCGTGGGCGCCGATCCAGCGCAGTATGCCGAAGGCTTCGAACTGGTGTGCCAGCCACTCGGCCAGCAGGTGCTCACCGTACATGCCCAGCGCGAGGCTGGCGGAGGTGATGCCGAGCTGGGCCGTGGCAATGTAGCGGTCCTGCTCACGGGCGTCGGCCAGCACGCGCTGAACCATACGCGCCATGCGGTTGCCTTTCCTGGCCGCGCGTTCCACCTCCAGCCGGGAGGAGCCGATGATGGCAAACTCCGCGGCCACGAAGACGCCGTTCAGGGCAATGAGCAGGGTGATGATGAGGGCGGGGATCATGCGGGGCCCCCGCTCGGCTCGTCGTCCCCCACCGCCTTCGCCAACACGCTCAGTACGGCGTGGCGCTCCATAGTCTCCACCTGCACCGTGACGCCGTCGATGTCCAGCGTCTCACCGGGCTCAGGAATGTGCCCCAGGCGCTCCATGATCAGCCCGCCTACCGTGTCCGATTCCCCGTCCCAGAGTGTGCCGATCCACGGCGTGGCATCGTGCAGCAGCATGTCCCCCGGCAGGCGGACGCGGCCGTCCGCCAGCTTTTCCGGCTGCCCGCCGGCGTGCTTGTACTCGTCGGCCACCTCGCCCAGCAGTTCGGTGAGGATGTCCTCCGTAGTGATGATCCCGGCCGTGCCGCCGAAGTCATCCACCACCACGGCCATGATGCCGCGCTCCCGGCGCATGAGAGCCAGCACGCGATCGGCGGACACGCGCTCGTGCACCGCCAGGATGGGCCGCACGAGCGGCTCGAGCGGCTCGCCCGCCTCGCTCTCCCCCGACACCCAGGCCATGGCCAGGTCCTTGGCGTGCACCATGCCCACGATATCATCGATGGAACCCTCGTATACCGGCAGGCGCGTGTACGGCAGGTCCGCCGCCCTGGCCACCGCGGCCGCGAGTCCGGCGTCCTGGTCCAGCGCAACCACCCGCGTGCGCGGTACCATCAGCTCCCCCGCCGTGCGCTGCGTCAGCCCCAGGGCGTGCACGATGCGGCGCTGCTCCTCCGGCTGCAGGTGGCCGCCCGCCCGGCTCTCCGCCACCAGGTACTTGATCTCCTCAGCCGAGTGCAGGTGGCGGTGCGCCTTGGGCTCCACGCCAATGAGGCGAAGCACGATCCAGCCGCTGCCGTTCAGCACGGTGATGAACCATCCGAGCAGCTTCTGGGACCAGCGCAGCGGGATAACGGTGAGCAGCGCAACGCGCGTGGGGAACTGGAGCGCCAGTGATTTCGGCACCAGCTCGCCCAGGACCATCTGGAAGGTGGTGAGGACAATGAGCACCACCGCCGCCGAGGTGGACTGCGCCGCCACCGTCTGCATACTGCCCCAGCGCTCAAAGAGCGGCGCGAGCGCCTGCCCGAGCGTGGCCTGCCCGTAGGCGCCGAGCACCAGGCTGGACACGGTGATGCCCACCTGGCAGGCGGCAATGTAGCGGTCCAGACGCGGCGCTTCGTCCAGCGTGGGCAGGAGCCGGCGCGCCAGGCGGTTGCCCTCCTCCGCCATCTGCCGGACGCGGCTTCGCCGCACACTCACCGCCGCGAATTCCGCCGCCACGTACAGCCCGTTGAGCGTGATCAGGACGGCCAGGACAATCCAGGTGAAGGGGCTCAACGCACGGCCGATTGCGGGAGGGGTTCAGCGGCAGAAACGGCCACGGAGGGTGGCTGCGGGGGTGTGGGTCTCAGCCGCCCGCCAGGCGTGCGGTGCACACGGTGCCGAGCAGGGCGCCGCATACTACGAAGAGCGTGAGCCACAGGACGGCTCGCCGCCGGAAATGGCTGGCCAGCTCCTCCTGGGATCTGGGGGACAGAATGAAGGGGCGGCCATCCGGGGGCTCGAGCAGCAGGTTCACGGCGGGCTCCAGCGCGGCCTCGGCCGCGCGCCCCGCCACCACGCGTTCCGCCTCGGCCCGGGCACCTTCCCACTCCCCCATGTCCACCTGCCCGCTGCCGTCGGCGTCGAAGCGCTCTATCAGGGCCTGCCGATCCGTCTTCCATTCCTTGAGCTGCTCTCCCACCTGGCGGCGCTGCTCGGCCGCGCCGAAATCACCCGTGCGCGTCTCGAAGTGGCCGATGGCGTACATCGGTTCGCCGGGACGCATGATCCGCTCCGTGTAGCGGTAGCGGCCGAACAGCCGGCTGAACCCGGAACCGGTGGGGCCGCCGGTTGGTCGCCGGCTGTTGCCATACCAGACGGTGTTCACGTTGGCCACCACGTCCGCCCCCTGCGGATTCACCAGCGCGTGGCCGGTGTCATCCTCGAAGCGGATGAGGTGGGGGCTGGTGTCCTTCTCGACCGTGACCCAGGTCGTGCGCGTGCGCCCCTTGGAGGTGCGCCGCGTCTCCTTGCGCTGGATGTGGTAGTGCCACCACGTGCACGCTCGACCGGTGAGCGGCGCGGTGAGCGGCGCCTCATCGGACGGTAACTGACGCCCGCACAGCTCCGTATAGCCCTGCGCCGCCGAGCGCACCAGCGACGTGGCCACATCCTCGATCACCCGCGCGCCCGCCAGCGAGCGACGCCAGAGCCAGAAGCCCACGCCCGTGCCTACCGCCAGGAGCGCCACCGTTTGCCAGAAATCGCCCGCGTCCTGCGCCACGATCGCCTGGATGAAGCCGTCCATGGTGCTCTCCCCGCCCCGGGTTAGCTGAACAGCTCCTTCATGTTCACGTCCGCCAGCTCCTCGGCCTCGAACTCCAGCAGTTCGGCACCACGGAAATTGAAGGCGTTGGCAATCATCACGTCGGGGAACTGCTCGATGCGCACGTTCAGGTTGGTCACGGTGGCGTTGTAGAACTCGCGCCGGTCGGCAATGGCGTTCTCGAGCTGGCTGATGCGGGCCTGGAGCTGCTGGAAGGAGCGGTCCGCCTTGAGCTCCGGGTACGCCTCGGCCACGGCGAACAGTGAGCCCAACCCCATGCGCAGCTGGCCCTCGGCCGGACCCAGCGCCGCCACGTCCCCCGCCTGGCGCGCCTGGGACACGGCACTCCGCGCCCGCATGACCTTCTCGAAGGTCTCCTGCTCGTGGCGCATGTACTGCTTGGCCGTCTCCACGAGCTTGGGCAGCTCGTCGTGCCGCTGCTTCAGCAGCACGTCGATGTTGGCCCAACTCTTCTCCACGTCGTGCTTGAGCCGCACCAGGTTGTTGTAGATGGTGGCGGCGTAGACCACCGTGACCACCACCAGCGCCAGCAGGATCCAGCCAATCATGGACGCAGCTCCGTGTCGGAGGGTGGGCGGAAGGCGGCCGCGCACGGGGCCGGCCGGTCCGACGTTACACGCAGTGGCGCTTCGATGCCAGTATCACGCGTCCTCGAGCTGGCTCTCCGTGCGGTCCGGGAGCCTGCCCTCGGGGTGCCGCTGGCGGAGCAGCTGTTCAAGGAAATCCACCTGCTTCTGGAGTTCCTGCACCTGGCTCTCGAGGAGGTCAAGGCGGCGGTTCTCGGCAGGCTTCTCCGCCCTGGGCGGGGAAACCTGCTTGTGCGTCACCTTCTCCGGTTCGAGCGCGATGGCTGGCAGGGCCAGCATGTGGTCCACCACGCGCCGCACCATCCGGGTGGGTCCCAGACCCGGGATGGACTCCCTGTTCGCCGCGCTCAGGCCGGACAGCGCCACTTGCAGTTGGTAGGCGTCGTCCTTGGGAACGCTGAGCGCGTATTTCTGGCCGCTGGCCGTCAGCAGCACGCGGCCTCGGAAGGGCCCGATGCGCAGTGTCACCCGCGTGATGTGGCCCGCCTGGACCTCGATCTGGCGCCATCCGGAACGCACCCCCGAGCGCATGCACAGCAGCCGCCGGTCCGTGACCACGATAAGCCAGGTGCGGCGCAGCCAGCGCAGGCGCGCCACCTTGCCGCGGGAGAGCGCCTGCAGCTGCTCATCGGCCTGCAGGACGGCGGGCAGATCACGGAACTCGCGCTGGTCCCACCAGTGCGAGCCTTCGCCCATGGCTTGCAGTTGCTGATCGATGGAGCCGCGGTCGAGGGGCATGCTGGCCTGTTCGGGTGAGGGATTGCTGGAAGTGTAGGATCGCCACGGGAAGGTCCGAGGCGCAAGCGGCGCGCCGCCGTGGTCCGCGCCTAGGCCCCTCCGGCCCGTGGCAGGCGGGGTACGCCGAGCGCTGGATCCACCGGCCCGCGATCCGGGTTACGCGTGCGTGTCCGATCCCGTCCCCGACCGCCGAAGACCGACTCGAACCAGCCGGCCAGCCGGTCGACGAACGGCTCGTCGGCCCGGCGCGGACACGCCTCGGGCGGCTCGGTCCCCGCCAGGAAGAGCTCCCGTCTGGCCATGCCGCTTCGGATACGGCAGCCCGCGCGCAACACCATGCCCGACTCTGGATCCACCCGCAGGGTGAGGACGCCAGCGGGCGCCTCCCAGGCCGGCGGCGGCGGCCGGTCCTGGTGCGCGCGCGCCATGACGCGGCCCCATATGGGTGCGGCCACCCCACCGCCGGTGGCGCGATAGGGCAGGGGGCGCACGTCGTCGTAGCCCACCCACACAACGCCCACCAGTTCGGGCGTGTACCCCACGAACCATACGTCCGTGGCGTCACTGGTGGTGCCCGTCTTGCCCGCCGCCGGCCCGCGCAAGCCGGCGGAGCGCGCGCGTGTGCCCGTGCCCCGGTCCACCACGTCGCGCAGCATGTCCGTCAGGATGTAAGCGACGTCCCCGCGCACCATCGTCGCGCGCTCCGGCTCCGGACCCCGCCACAGCACCGTGCCCTCCGCGTCCTCCACGCGCAGCACGAAGCGGGGCTCCACACGCGTCCCCAGGGTGGCGAAACCCGCGTACGCGCTGGCCATCTCGGCGGGGCTCACCGCGGTGACACCGAGCGCGGCCACGGGTGAGGCGGGCACCAGGCCTTGGATGCCGGCGCGGCGCGCGAAGTCCGCCACCGCGGTGGTGCCCACCGCGGCGGCGAGCCGCGCCGCCGGCACGTTCTGCGAGCGCACCAGCGCCTCGCGCATGCTCATGCGTCCTTCGTAGGTGCCCGAGTAGTTGCGCGGCTGCCACGTGCGGCCGCCGTCGAGCGCGAAGCGGAAAGGGCCGTCCAGGATCGGCTGGCTCGGTACGAAGCCGCGCTCCAGCGCCGCCGCGTAGACGAACGGCTTGAAGGCGCTGCCCGCCTGCCGGCGCGCCAGGCGGGCCCGGTCGAAGCGCGAATGGTCGAAATCCCGGCCGCCGATCCAGGCGCGCACCTCGCCGGTGCGGGCGTCCATGAACACGACCGCGCCCTGCACGTACGGTGTCCGCTGGCCGGCCGGCGGGGCGTCCGCACGGTAGCTGTCCGTGGCCATGCGGCCGTAGGCGCCGCGCTCCACCGCGCGCAGCTGGTCCTCCAGGGCGTCCTCGGCCGCCTGCTGCGCCGCCGGGTCCAGGGTGGTGAGGATGCGCCGGGGCGCGGCGTACAGCTCCGCGCCCAGCTCCACCTCGAGGAGGCGGCGCACGTGTTGGACGAAGTAGGGCGCCGGGCCGTCGCCGGCGCGGGCGCCGTCCGCCTCGGGGACCACCGCCACGTCCCGCGCCCGCGCCGCCCCGGCTTCCTCGGGGTCCACCAGCCGCTGCTCCTGCATGAGCGCGAGCACCAGGTCCCGCCGGGCGCGTGCCTCCTCGGGACGGCGACGCGGGTCGTAGTGCGCGGGGGCGCGAGGCAGCGCGGCCAACAGGGCGGCTTCCGGCAGCTCCAGCTCCCGCGCCGGCTTGCCGAAATAGTAGCGGCTGGCCGCCTCCACCCCCCGTGTCCCGGCACCCAGGTAGACATGGTTCAGGTACAGCTCGAGGATCTCGACCTTCGTGAACCGATCCTCGATCTCGCGGGCTACGCGCGCTTCCAGCAGCTTGCGCCCGAAGGATTTCTCCTCCCGCCGGATGCGGTCGGGGAAGAGGGTGCGTGCCAGCTGCATGGGGATGGTGCTGGAGCCCTGCACGGGTGCGCGAGCCCGGATGTCCGCCCGCAGCGCGCCCAGCACCCGGATCCAGTCCACGCCGCGGTGCTCGAAGAAGCGTCGATCCTCCACCGCCACGAAGGCCAGCGCCACATACGGCGGCAGGGAATCCAGCGGCACCACCTCGTACTCCATGGGGGCCAGGTCGGCAAAGCGTTCCCCATGCCGGTCCAGGAGCACCGCCGCGCCGCCCGGCTGGTAGGAGGTCAACTGGCCCACGTCCGGGCAGCCGCGCAGGCCGCAGCTCTCCCAGAGCAGCCACCCGCCCAGCAGCGCCACCGCGCCCAGGATGGCGGCCTGCCGGGGTGTGGGCGCATGGCGCCGCGCTGCCGCCGCCCTGCGTCCCAGAGTGTCGTGGGCGGCCAGGATGCGTGCCCGGATCGCGGGCCAGCGGCGCCGCACGCCCGCTTCGAGCGCGAACGTCGCTTGACGAACCTCCTCCATCCGCGCGCGCAGGAATTCGTCCGCGCGGCGCAGGAGTTCGCGCCACCGCTCCGGTGGCTCGCCCGTGGGGAAGTCGGCAGGCATGTCCCGCCCGTGTAGCAAGGGCGGCGCCACGCCGCCGCCGTCAGCCGGATGCGCTAGTGATGTGTCGCAGAAGTCACGTTGCATTCGGAACCGGCTGCATCCCAGCC
>JBBDRO010000083.1:0-21882 GCA_040905425.1 Gemmatimonadota bacterium
CTGCGCGCACGCATGGTCTGCGGCCCTAGCGTCAGCACGACACCCGTGACGCTGCCGTCCGCGTCCGACTCGAAGCGGATGCCGACGCCGGCCTGCACGCGGATCGTGAACTCATCCGCCGTCAGCGCGTACATCTCCGCCTCACCCTCGCCGGGCACATTGATGAACGCACGGCCATCGTGCAGGAACACACGAACGTTCACACCAGGCGCCAACTCGTAGCTGCCGACCAGCCGCTCGAGCGCGGCGCGCTCGAGCGTGATGAAGCGGGGCAGGGTGGCCGGCGGCAGCTGACTCGCGAGTGGCGTGGGCGTCAGTGACGTGAGCCTGGGCTGTGCGACCGGATCGCCCGTGCGCGCGGCGAGGATGCGCTCGGCCAGGCCCCACGCGTGGGCGCCGATGACCGGGCGGTTGTTGTCCGTGTCGCCACGGTGCACGATCACCAGTTCGGCCGCCGGGATCACAAAGATCGCCTGGCCGCCGGTGCCGCGCGCCATGTACAGATCGACCGCGCTCAGGTTCGGGTAGCCATCACCCAGCGCCGCGGCGCCGGCCTCGTACGTCCACCACATCCAGCCGTAGCCGCTGCCGTCGTCGAACTGGCTATGGGCGCGCGTGCTCTCACGGATCCACTCCGCAGGCAGCACCTGCCGATCGCCCCACCGGCCGCGCTGCAGATACAGTTGACCGAACCGCGCCATGTCGCGCGCCGACACACTGAACGTGTGCGCGGGATGCCGCGAGCGACTCGGCTCCAGCACGCGCAGGCCGTCCGCCGGCCGGTAGTCCTCCATCCCCGCCGGCTGGGCGATGCGCGCGTCGAACAGCTCGTACAGGTCCGAGCCCGTGGCACGCTCGATGATCACGCCGGCCACATTGAAGTCCCAGTTGTTGTAGAACCAGTGAGTGCCCGGCGCATGCGAACCGCGCTTCGGCCGGGTCTCGTCCTGGTCGTTCGGGGCGTACGCAGCAGGCAGATACACGCCGGATCGAGCCGCCACGAGGTCGCGTAAGCGAGCACTCCGCTCCGTTTCCGTCAGGCCCGCGATGTCGTCGATCCCGTGATCGGCGAGTGTGGCGTCCAGACTAAGTTCGCCACGCGCCACGGCTGTGCCGTACAGCGCGCTGACGAAACCTTTGCGCACCGAATGCGCAGGGATCCTGCGTGCCACGTCACCCCACGCCGCAATCACGTGCCCACGATACACCGCCACGACCGCGGCCGAGCCGACACTGTCCGCGTACGTCCGTGCCGAGGCGAGCAGCGTGGCCGAGAAGCCGGCTTCCGCCGCGTCGGCGTACTGCTGCCACGCATCCCCGCCGCCCACCTGCGCCCTGACGGGCTCGTGCGTAACCAGGGCAGCTGCCGCAGCCGCACACAGCATGGCCGTCCGTCTGATGGTTCTCACATTGCACTCTCCGCCGGAGTAATGATTACAGTTGTAAGATATACGTGCGGGGCACGGTTCTGGTTTCAGCGTTCGCTGTCTACGGCAGGATTTCGATGGAGCGCAGGCTTCGGGTGACTTCACGCATGCGGATCATGTCGGGCCCTGGCTCGGCACGCGATGGACGCAGCGAGGGGATGGAGTTGGCGGCGTCGTCGGGCGAGAAGTTGACGCCGGGCCCCACGGCCAGGCACAGGCCGAGCAGGAGTGTGATGAGCGCCGCCGCGGTGCGCGGCCGGACATCGCACGGCGTGGCTGTGCCGCTGTCGAGGATGACTCGGATGCGCTGCACCAGCGGTGAGCCGCTGGCGGCCGTGTGCGTTGCAGCGCCACGCAGTTCGAACGCGGCGAGTGCGCGTGTGGCAAGATGCTCGAGTGCGAGCGCGAGTGAGCGAGCGTCGCCGGTGGTGCGCACGGCGTGCGCGTCTGCAGCGAACTCGCTCGCGGTGCGCAGCCGCGCGAGCGCACCGCGATTCAGCGGCTGGAAGGAGCACAGCCGGGTGATGAAGTGCGCCAGGCCGCACCAGAGCGGGTCGCGCCGCACGATGTGCGCGAATTCGTGCGCGAGCAGCGCATCCTGCTGCGCGGCTGGCAGCAGATCGAACCCATCCGGTACGCAGATCTCGGCGGACGCGAGGACCACCGGGGACACGATTCGATGCGACGTCGTCAGCAGCGGCATTCGTCGCATACCTGATGTTCGCCGGCACAGCGAGCGCAGTCGACGCGTCAGCGCGGGATCGCGGCACGGCCGGCGAAGAGCCAGCGCGGCCTGACCACGCAGCTCGGCGCGCAGCGCGCCCACCGCGCGCATGCCGATGAGTACACACCAGGCGGCCACAACGAGCAATGCGAGCAGCGGTCGAGGACCGAGCACCGCTCCGGCCGGCGCGGCACTCATGCGGAACGGGCTGCCGAATGGCAGGCTCGTGTGGATCGAGGCGGTCAGCACGGGGCCGAAGATGGCGGTCCGCCACACGACCGCGTGCAGGGCAGGCTGAACGCGCAGACGTTCAATGCCGTGCGCGATCAGGATCAGCACGGTGCTGTGCAGCAGGTACGTGATGAGCCACGCACCAACGGCATGCGCGAGCACCACTGCCGCGACCTGCACGGTAATCGGCATCAGTCGCGCTTCTGCCGGGTGCGCCGCGTGCCGTGACCCGAGCGCGCATCGTGCGCGTCGAGCAGTTCACGGATCGCGGTCAGGTCACCCGGAGCAACGTCCTCAGCTTGCAGCGCGTAGCTGACCAGGGCCGGCAGCTCGCGTTGGAACAGGTGGTCGATGACGCCGTCGACGGCGGCCTTCCGGGCGTCGCTGCGCGTGACACACGCCCGATACACGAACTCGCGGCCATCCTCGCGATGCGTGATCACGCCCTCCTTGTCGAGCCGGTGCATCAACGTGCCGGTGGTCTTGCGGGCGTGACCGGTGTCGGCTTCCAGGGCCTCATGGACCTCGCGCACGGTGGCCTCGCCGTGGTCCCAGAGCACGCCGAGGATGGCCAGCTGATGACCGGATAGTCTGCCGAGATCCTTCAAGCGTTCTGTCTCCCGGGTGGGTGGATTACACGTGTAATCTAAGGCGGTGGAGAGGCAGGCGGCAAGTACCTCCCGGAGTCCCCAGGGCGCATAGCTCACGCCGTCGATATCGTTACCCGGTTCGCAGGGCCGCTGTCCGTTGCTCCGACCCTACCTCCATCCTACCTTACATTCATCCCTCCCTATGCCAATGCATGGCCAGGCCCACGCCCGGCCGTGCGTTTTTTTTTGTCTCCGCCCCGGGAGGAATCGTGAAGGCCTTCGTAATGAACCGCATCGGCCAGGTAGGCGTCATCGACAAGGACCGACCGGCGTGCGGACCTCTGGACGCCATACTCCGGCCCACCAAGGGGCTTATCTGCACCTCCGACGTCCACACCGTCCACGGTGCCATCGGTGAACGCGAGGACCTGACCCTCGGCCATGAGGTGGTGGGCATCGTGGACGAGGTGGGGGAGTATGTCACCCGCTTCAAGAAAGGGGATCGCGTGGTCGTGGGCGCCATCACCCCCGACTGGGGAAGCGACGCCGCCCAGGCCGGCCACTCCTCCCAGTCCGGCGGTGCGCTGGGCGGTTGGAAGTTCGCCAACCTGAAGGACGGGACCTTCGCGGAGTTCGTGCACGTGAACGAGGCCGACGCCAATCTGGCCCTCATCCCCGAGGGCGTCACCGATGAAGCCGCCGCCTACTGCTGCGACATGCTCAGCACTGGCTTCATGGCCGCGGAGAACGCCCGCATCCCCATGGGCGGCACGGTGGTGGTCTTCGCCCAGGGACCGGTGGGCCTCATGGCCACCGCCGGTGCCCGGCTCCTGGGCGCGGGGCTCATCATAGCGGTGGAAACCGTCCCCAAGCGGCAGGAGCTGGCCATGACCTACGGGGCCGACGTGGTCATCGACTTCGAGAAGGAGGACGTGGTGGAGAAGATCCTGGAGCTCACCCATGGGGAGGGCGTGGACGCCTCCATGGAAGCGCTTGGCTCCAGTGACCTCATAGCCCAGTGCATCAAGGTCACCAAGCCTGGGGGGCGCATTTCCAACGCCGGGTACCACGGTGAGGGGGAGTTCATCCAGCTCCCCCGGATCGAATGGGGGGTGGGGATGGCCGAGAAGGATCTGGTGACGGGCCTCTGCCCCGGTGGCCACCTGCGCATGTCCCGGCTCGTGCGCCTGCTGGAGAACGGGCGCCTCGACCCCACCCTCATGACCACCCACACCTTCCCTTTCGCGGAGATCGAGAAGGCGTTCCACATGATGGAGTCGAAGGAGGACGGCGTGATCAAGCCACTGATCGAGTTCGACGCCTGAGGGGTCAGCCCGTCACGGACTGATGCCGATCGCGGCCATCCCCGCGCGGACAGCCTGAGCGTCCTGGGCGGCGCGCGTTGCGTTTCCCGGGACACCGTTCGCTTGACGTACCCCTTCTAATGTCTTAGTGTATGAGTGTACCGAGACACCGGGAGGGAAGAATGGTAGCTTTCGACACCAGGACGGCAATGCTCACGGGCGGGCTGGTACTGGCCTTGCTCATCGCCGGCTGCGCCGACGGGCAGGCACGCACGGCCTTTACCGTGGCGGTGCGGGACAGCGCCGGCGTGCAGATCGTGGAGAACCGCGGCGCGGAGGTGCCCGATTCCATGGTGCTCCGTGAGGTGGTAGAGGAGATGCGCATCGGTACGGTAGATGGACCCGCGGAGACGCAGCTTCATCTGGTCATGGACGTGACCGAAGATGACACCGGGCGCATCTACCTGACGGACAACGGCAGCGTGAGCGTGAAGGTATTCGCACCGGATGGGGCCTACCTGCGCGCCTTCGGTGGCCCGGGCAACGGGCCGGGAGAATTCCCCCGCGCCGTTGTCTTCACGTGGCTCCGCGGGGACACAGTCAACGTCATGGCGGTCGGCGAACGACACCGTCGGGTCGTGGCCTTCAGTGGCGCCGGAGAGGCCATTGCCACCCGCGAAGCTGTCCTGCCGTCCGGCGCGTCCTTCTACCAGATCCGCGGCGGTGGTCCGGGCGGCTGGCTCGCGGTCCAGAATGACCAGTCCACTGACCCGGGCGCCGATGCCTCGGATCTCCTCGTTTGGGTGGACCTGGCGCGGGGCACGGTCCTGGACACCGTGGTCCGGGTGCCCACCCGAACCACCTATCGGATCAGCGAGCAGGCCGGGAGCGACTGGCCCCTCTTCGCTCCCTTTCCCGACTGGCAGGTGGCGCCCGATGGCAAGGTGATCATGCACGCCGGTGGCCCGTACGAATACAGGGTGCACGCCGCCGATGGGAGCCTTGTGCGCGTCGTGCGCCGGCAATGGGCCGCCCGGCCTGTGGACGATGCCGTGGTCGACCGCTACCGGCAGCTTCTCGGCGAGCGCTACGACACACGGATCGAGCGGCGCCTCGGCCTCCCGCGTCCGGATGTCTTCCCACCGCTGGGGTCCATGGTGGTCGGCGCTGATGGGAGCGTCTGGATCCGCCGCAACGACCAGCTCCATGCGGACGTGGCACGCACCGAATGGCTCTTCACCCTCGACCGGGAGGCCGCCGCCGGCCGCGGCGTGGACGTGCCGGCGCGCTGGGACGTGTTCGACGCGGAGGGCCGCTTTCTGGCCGCCGTGGAACTGCCCGCGCGCTTCACGCCCCACGTCGTGGACGGTGACCGCGTCACCGGCGTGCAGCTCGATGACATGGACGTGGAGTACGTGGTGCGCTATCGCGTCGAAGGCCTGGATGCCTACCACACCCTCGGCAGGGACTAGGAGACCCCATGCTCATCCACATCGATCCGGCCGAGGACCGCCCCATCTACCAGCAGATCATGGACGAGGTGCAGCGCGCCCGCGTCATGGGCACGCTGCCGCCTGACGGAGCGCTGCCCTCGGTGCGCCAGCTGGCGGGTGAGCTGCGCGTCAATCCGAACACCGTGCAGCAGGCCTACCGGGAGTTGGAGCGGGAGGGGGCCGTGTACGTGAAGCGCGGGCAGGGCACCTTCGCCGCGGCGCTGGAGGGCTCCGCGGGGGCCCGGCGCCGGCTCCTGGCGGAGGTGGCCGGACGGGCGCTCCGCGACGCGCATCGGCATGGCTTCTCGGCCGACGAACTGGCGGAGGCGGTGCGTGCGGCAAACCCTGAGCGGCCCCGCCGGGCAAGGAGGCACGCATGAGCGCGTCCACGCTGGCGCCGCCGGCGCTGGCGGGCGTGCTGCCGCAGCGGCTCGAGGCGGACGCTCCGGCCGTGGCCACGGCGGGGCTCAGCAAGCGCTATGGCGCGCGCACCGCGCTGGAAGACGTGGACCTCACGGTCCCAGACGGCGCCGTCTACCTCCTGGCCGGGGCAAACGGGGCGGGGAAGACCAGCCTGCTGCGTATCCTCCAGGAGCTGGCCCGCCCCACCGCCGGTTCCGCCCGCGTGCTGGGCATCGATCCCGCCGCTGACGGCGCCGCCGTGCGCGCCCAGACGGGGTACGTGCCCGAGCGCCACGACGTACCGTACGGCACGCTGCGCGTAGGGCGGCTGGTAACGCACCACGCCGCGCACTACGCCAGCTGGGACGCGGCCTACGCGGCGCACCTCATGGCGCGCCTCGAGATCGAGCCCGAGCCGCGCTTCGCCGAGCTCTCCAAGGGGCAGGCGCGGCGCGTGCAGCTCCTGCTGGCGCTGGCGCACCGGCCGCGCCTCCTCCTCCTGGACGAACCCACCGACGGGCTGGACCCGCTGGTGCGGGACATGGTCCTTGAGCTGCTTGCCGAGCACCTGGCCGACCACCCCGCCACCGTGCTGGTGAGCACGCATCTGGTGGGGGAGGTGGATCGACTGGCCGACCACGTGGGGGTGCTCACCAGGGGACACCTGCTGACGCAGATCTCCCGCGCGGAGCTGCACCGCCTGCTGCGCCGCTACCATTTCGAGGCGCCGGAGGACGGCACCGCGGCCGACGCGGGAGCGCTCCACGTGCTGCACCGCACGAACGGCGGCGCCGAGCGCGCCTGGACGGTGTGGGGAGCGGAGGCGGAGGTGGTGGCCCACCTGACGGCCGCCGGCTGCCGTGTGCGCCAGGTCGAACCGCTCCGGCTCGAGGAGGCCGCCGTGGCGCTGCTCCGTGCCGGTAGGGGGCGGCCATGAGCACGTTGAGCGCGGCGCCGCCGCGCAAGCAGGGCGGTGCCGGCCAACCAGAGACGGCGACCGCGGCCACGCCCTCGATCCGCACCGTCCTGCGCCGCCAGCTCGCGCTCATCGCGCACACCCGCGGACGGGCCATGTTCACCTTCGTGCTCATGGGCGGACTGGCCATCCTGCTCATGCCGGAGACGCTGTTCGATGCGCAGTCGACCACGCTCGCCGCCGGCTTCATCCTGGGCGGTGTGTGGGCGCTGGGCGTCTGGTCCGGCGAGGCGCCGAGCGAGCGCGTCTACCACCGCATGCTCCCCGTAGGACGCCGCCGCCACGACCTGCTGCGCGTGCTGGCGGGGCTGGGCTGGCTGCTGGCCATGCTCGCGGTCGTGTACACCGTGGGCGGCACGCGCCTGATGACGAGCTGGCATCCGGAGCACGTTGCGCAAGCCGGCGGCGTCTGGCAGATCGTGCCGGGCCGCTACTGGATCAACCTGCTCACCGCCCCCCTGACCACCTACCTGGCCGTTTCCGCCTTCGCCGTGGCGGTGGAGCGGCCGGGGCTGTGGATGGTGCTCACGCTGGGCGCGTCGCTGGGGCTGCTGCGGCTGGCGGAGTTCCTGGAGCTCGGCCCGCTGCGGGCCGTGCTGCACTTTCTGCTGGCCGGACCCCACGGCCTCGGCGAGGCGCTGGTCGGCACGGTGGGGTACGTGCCGATCATCGGAGGCCAGACGCCGCCCGACCGCTGGCTCTACGCGGCGCTCGCCTGGCTTGCCCTGGCCGCGCTGGGCGTTATTCTGAGCAGCCGCGTCTACCGGGACGTGCGCTGAACGAGCCGCCGCGGGAGCACATGAAGGATCCCCACACCACGCCGAAGCAGGTGGCCCCCACCGCCGACGGCGCGCGCCTGGCCATCGACTGGGCCGACGGCCACCGCTCCGAATACCCACCACGCTGGCTGCGCGTGAACTGCCGCTGTGCGGGGTGCGTGGAGGAGATGACGGGCCGGCCGCTGCTGGATCCGGCGTCCGTGCCCGCGGACGTCTACCCGCAGAGTGTGGACTACGTGGGCCGCTACGCCCTGAAGTTTGCCTTCAGTGACGGCCACGACACGGGCATCTATCCCTTCGAACTGCTGCGCGAGATCTGCCCCTGCCCGGCATGCGGGGGTCCGGCGCGGTCGTAAGCGACGACGCCTCGCGCGTCACGCGCGCGCGACTCGGAGCTTTCGCACCCTCCGCCGCGTGGTTGAGCCAAAATATTCTATAGAATATTTTGGCGGCAGGCCGGGCCGGACCTCGGTCCTGTGCCGAGCGTTCCAGCACCTATCCTCCGGCGCTTCAGCCCCCCGCGAGCCGACCGCACGCACAGCCTCCACGTGCTGCACTGAGACCCCAGCACACGTTCGCGGTCCCTCAGCGGCCGCCGCTGCCCAGCACGCCTCGGGCGTGCGGTGCCGTGGCGCCGTGGCCGGCGTGGTCGGCGCTCCAGTCGTAGCTGTGGCTGGCGTGCCAGCGGGCGTGGCGGCCGTCCAGGCGCTCGTGCAGGCGGTCGTGCTCGCGCGCCCAGCGGCGGTCCCCGTCACCTCGGCGCGGATTGCCCGCGTGCCAGAGGGCGTGGTCCTGCTCGAGGCTGCGATGGAAGATGCCGTGCGAACTGCCATCCGGCTGGCCGCGTCCCACGGCGCAGCCGGTACCGCTCCGGCCGTCCCGCGCGCCCAGGTGGTCGGCGTGCCAGAAGAGCGGTGTGCGGCCCACCTGCCGGCCGGTGGGGAAGCCGATCGACACATCCGGGTCCACACCGCGCACCCCCGCCTCCCGGTCCAGCCGGTAGCCCCGGCCGCCGATCCACACGCCGCAGCCGTCGTAGCCGCGCCCGCCGCGCACCACGGTGCCGCTGCCGTACCCGGTCCCACGTCGATCCGAGCCGATGATGATCATGCCGCTGCCCATGCCGCTCCGCCCGAGCGCGCGCTCCGCGGCGGTGCGAGCGTCGATGGGGGGGCGCTTGATGACGGCGGTGGCCCGGCCCTGCGCGTGCAGCGGCGCGGCGCCCGCGAGGGCGGCGCCGGCCGCGAGCGCGGCCAGGGTCAGGATGGTGGACAGGGGACGCGGCATAACTACCTCCGGTGTGGCGAACGGCGTGCTCAGGGCGTCCAGCCGCGGGCGGCCACGGGCCGCTCCGCTTCCACACGCTCCCCTCTGACATACAGCAGAGAGGGGTGAAGGTTCACGGACACGCACACGTGATTGGGCACGATGCGCACGCGGTCCCCCACGCGGGGGCGCCAGTCGGTGCCGGTCAGGTCCAGCAGACCATGCTCCTCGGAGGTGGCCTTGACCACCACATCGGGACGGTCCAGCAGGGCCCCGAGGCCGCCCCAGCCCTTGGCGCGGATCTCCTCGCGCGCCAGCGCCTTGGAGCCCGCGTCCACCACCGCCTGGCCGGGCACCGCGGTGCTGATCACGGTGGCCAGCACGCTGTAGGCGCAGTCCTCCCAGGCGCAGGCACCGATGGCGGCGGTGGTGCGGTCGTTGAAGATGTAGGTGCCGGGGCGGAACTCGCTCATGCCGGGGATGCGGTGCGAGTGCCAGGCGGTGGGGGTGGAACCGCCGCTCACCGTCTCGGCGGGTAGATCGGCCGCCTGGAGGGCCTCCAGGTGGCGGCCGAGATGCTTGCCGAGAGCGGCCAGATCCGCGTCCTGCTCGTCCACGTGCTGGCGGATGTGGCCCGGGTAGAAGAGCACGCCGCGGTAATCCAGGGCGGGCGCGTCGGCCGCCAGGCGGGCCAGTGCCACCGCATCCGCCGGCCGCTGCACGCCCACGCGGCCCATGCCCAGATCCAGCTCCACCAGGACGCCCACCTGCACGCCCGCCTGCCGGCAGGCCGTGGCCAGGCCGGCCAGCGCCTCCTCCGAGTCCAGCGCCACCGTGAGGCGGACGCGCGCCGCTACCGCCGTCACCCGGCTCAGCTTGGCGTCACCCACGGGGGGGTGGGCCAGCAGGATGTCCCCCGCCACCTCCGCCTGCACCTCGGCCTCGCGCGGTGTGGCCACGGTCACCCCCACCGCCCCGCGCTGCAGCTGCTCGGCGGCCAGCGCGGGCGTCTTGTGCGTCTTGGTGTGGGGGCGCAGGGCCAGCTCGTGCGTGCGGGCGTAAGTGGCCATCCGGTCCAGGTTGGCGTTCATGCGGTCCAGGTCAACGACCGCCCGCGGCGTGATCACCTGGTCCAGCGTTTCGGCGGGTGGTTGGGGTTGCTGCGCGGCGGCGTCATGCAGTACGGGCATCATCCGTCCTCACGGGGGAACCGGGAGTGACAAGCTACCCGCTCATACGGGCCGCTGGCCAGTCTTGCCCGGGGACCTCGCGGGGAAGTAGGGTTCGACATGAATCCACTCATCTGGCTGACGCTGCTGCTCCTGGCAGGAGGCGGTGGACTGGTGCTGTTCACGCGTGCGCGGCGCGCGCGGCGCCGGGCCATCCGGGCGGAGTATGCCCGCCGGCTGGAGGAGGCGCTGGAGGACGGCATCCTCACCCGTGAGGAACTGACGGAGCTGGAGAGTTTTCGTGCCGAGTCCGAGGTCAGCCACGCCGAGGCGCGCCTGGTGGCGCTGGCCATCTACCGCCGGGCGCTCCGGGACGCGGCCGCCGACGACCACCTCACCGCCGAGGAGGACGGGGTGCTGCGGCGGCTCAGCGCGCAGCTCGGTGTTGGAGAGCAGGACCTGGGGGACGATGGGCGGACCCTGGCGCGTTTGCGGGCGCTGGCACGCATCGAGGCGGGTCGGCTGCCGCTGGTGGGGAGCCCGGTCCCGCTGGCCGCGGACGAGCGCAGCCACTGGGTGGGGCCGTGCACGCTGGCCACGCGGCTCGGCATCGGGCTCGGCGTGGGTCACTCGGCCGTGGAGGAACCGCACGGCCGCACCTTCCGCGTGGCGGACACGGAGCCCTTCCACCCCGGTGGCGCCCGCGACGCGCTCCGCCCCAGCCCGCGCATCCTCCCGGCCGACCTGGGTATCCTGGTGATCACCGACCGTCGCACGCTCCTGCGCGGCGCCCGCCGGTCGGCCGAGCTGCGGCACGACCAGCTGGTGTCCATCACCGTCTACGGTGACGGGGTCCGCCTGACCGACGCCACCGAGACCTCGCACATCGTCCTGGTGGACGACGCCGACCTCACCGCCGCGTTGCTGCTCCAGGCGGCCCGGCACGCCCGCTACGACCCCGCCACGCGCGTCGTGCGCGGCTGACGTCCATGCCGGCGCGGCACGGGCCGTGCTGGAGTCCCCCCCCGAAGCGGATCGGTCTGTACGGTGTGGCGCCGGGCGTCCACACCACGGCAGGCACGGGTGTCGAGCAGGAACTCGGGGAAGGAGCGGGGCATGAACAGGGAAACGGAAGGCTTCTCCCTGGGGCAGCGGCAGCAGGCGCTGGCCGAGCTGCGGGCGGAGCTCCGGGTCTTCAATCACGACGGGCTCGTGCAACTCCAGGAGGACCTGCGGCGCCATGCCGTGCCGCGGGGTAGCTGGGCCGGTTGCGTCATATCCTACAAGCGCGGCTGTCCGGGCTCCTCCCGGCGGGATCGGAAGGGCAGGGCCCGCAACGCTTTCACCATCCTGTGGGACCACGGCTGGCTCACGGACGAGGAGGTGGAGAGCGCGGTGGTGGCCGAGCTCCACAGGCGCGCCGCCGCCATGATGGACGCGCGCCCTGTGGCACTGCCCATGGCGCGTTGACCCCCTGCCCGCGCGGCCGTTATCTTTTCACGCGCCGCCCCTCTGTCGAGGGATCCGCGGGTCATCAGGGGCCATAGCTCAGCTGGGAGAGCACCGCCTTTGCAAGGCGGGGGTCGTCGGTTCGAGCCCGACTGGCTCCATACAGGCAGGCGCGCCGCCCGGGTCACCCCGGGCGGTTTTTTTTGGCGTAGCCGCTCGATCGTCGGATCCGATCGGACGCGCATCCACACCGGCGCGTGCCGCGTGTGCCGCGTCAGTCCGCCGGGCAGCGCGCCTGCCGCAGGATCACCGGTGCCACCGTGGTGTCCTGGCGCGGCGCGCCGATCGGCCGTGCGTCTCCGAGCGCCCGGCCGGTGCCGTCCAACGTGCGCCCGTCCGCCGACACCGCCAGTTCAAGCAGCACCGCGCCGCCGCCCGGGTAGCCCAGTTCCACCGAGTCTCCCGCGGCCAGCGGCCGCCAGTAGCCGAACGGGTGATCCTGCGGCCCGGCGGGTGTGAGGGTGCGCGCCTGGCGCACCCCGGCGAGCTGCTGGAGGGCGGGCCAGCCGGTGAGCGAGTCCGTCAGCAGTTCCACGCCCCACGGCAGGCCGAGCACACGCGCGGCCTCGTTGCGCTCCGGAAAATAGCAGCCCGGCAGCGCCGGGCCGCCGGGCGGCTCGGCGTTGCCCGCGCAGGAGGCGCTGGTCAGCACGGTCGCGGCCAGGGTCAGGACGGAGAGGGGTCTCATGGTCTTTCGGGTTCGGGGGATGGGGGCAGTGTGGAGCGGTGGCCCCACGGCGCCACGCGCAGCGGCCCGGCGCCCACGATGTCGAAGCCGTCGGCGGGCGCGGTGTCGTGGGACCGCAGGCCGGCCGCGGGCAGGCTGTAGGCATCGGCCGCGTCGGCGTCCACCACGTAGCCCAGGTCCACCAGCGACGCCACCGTGAGGATGCTCAGCGGCTGGGGCACACCCACGGGTTCCGAGAAGCCGGTCAGGAGCTCGGTGTCGAAGACGCTCTCGCGCCAGTGGGACCCCGCGGTGCCCTGGCCACCCTGGTTCTCCACGGGGACGCGCTCCGCCTGGCCCCCCAGCTGCTGGTAGGCCGCCATACCGGCGGCGCCGGTGTAGCCCGGATCGGTGGTGCCGGCTCCGCTCAGCAGTTCGAAGCGGTCCCAGAGCGCGCCGATGCCCATGACATGGCCGATCTCGTGGGTGATGATGGCGGTCAGGGTGGAGGTGCCGACCAGCGGCGTGAGATCATCCTCGTCCAGAATGAGGATGCCCACAAAGGGCAGGCCGTTGCCCCGCAGGCCGCAGGGGCCCGCCTGGCCCAGCACCCGCCCGGGTCCGTCGATGGAGTCGATGTTCACCATCACCAGCAGGTCGTCCACGCTGGCGCCGTTGGCCTCCTGTCCGAAACCGCTGCAATGCTGGGCGGTGAAGAATTCCGCTCCGACCGGGCCGCCCTGCACGTCGGCGCTCACCACGCGTTCCCAGCGCGCCACGGCGGCGTCCAGGTGGGGTTGGATGGCCGCGGGCACGCTCACCACCGGATAGACGGTGAGGTTGTACGCGGCGCGCTGGTCCGGAACCACGCGGAGCGTGAAGGCCCGCTCCACGCCGCTCGTCCCGCTGGCCACGCGCAGCGTGAACGCAAAGCTGCCCGTGGCGCCCGGCGATCCGGTGAGACGGCCGGCCGCATCCAGTTGCAGGCCGGGCGGCAGGGCCCCGGCCACCAGCGTCCAGGTGTAGGTGACGCCATCCCCGCCCGTGGCCCGCAGCGGCACGTCGTAGGGCTGCCCTACCACCGTGGGCGGCAGGTTCACGTTGCCCATGGCCACCGGCGTGGGGGGCGGGCGCACCACCAGGTTGAATGCGCGGGTGGCGCTCTGCCCGTCCTGGCTGCGTACGCGGAAGCTCACCGGGAACGTGCCCGTGGTCTCCGGGATTCCCGCTACGACCAGATCGTCATCGGAGAAGTCCTCGACTTCCACCTCGATCCCCGGCGGCAGGGCGCCCGCCACCGTGCTCCACGTGTAGCCGCCGCTGCCGCCCTCCGCGTCCACACCCGCACTGTAGGGCTCGAACTGAATGGCGTGGGGCAGGCTATCGGTGAGAATGACCAGCTCCGGTGGCGGCGGCGCGCTGGGGCTGCCGTCCCCGCATGCGGCCGCGAGGACGGCGGCCAGCAGCGTGGCCGGGCGGGGCATATGTGCGGCGCGTCGTGCCATGGCGCGCGAGCTCCCGTTGGGGTATGGCCCCGGGAGCGAGCAAGGGGGGTGCCAGCCAGGCGCGCCGCCGCGCCACGCCGGACCCTAATCCGCGCCGAGCAGCGCGGACCAGCCGCCGTCCGCGAGCCGGAAGCCCGTGAAAAACCGGCCGAATTCGCCGTAGCGCGCGCTGGCCTCGTCGTAGCGTAGCTCGGTCACGATGCGCTTGAACTCGAGCGGGTCCCTGGCGTAGAGCGTCACGCCCCACTCCCAGTCGTCGAAGCCCACGGCGCCGGTGATGACCTGGAAGATCTTGCCCGCGTACCGACGCGCCGACATGCCGTGCTCCCGCATGAGGCGGTTCCGCTCCGCCACGGGCAGGGAATACCAGTTGTCGGGATGCACACGCCGCTTGTTCATGGGATAGAAGCACACGTAGCGGAAGGCTTCCGGCACCTCCGGATACAGCCGCGTCCGTACGTGCGGACTGGCCGCCTCCGCCGCCGACTGCTCCTCGATGACCTGATTGAACGCCTCCGAGCCGTGGGGGCCGGCCTCCGCCGCTTCCGCCGTGGCGCCGTAGAGACCGGCCTCGGTCACGGACGTGAAGTCGTACACCAGGCTGGAGGCGGCCCACAGGCGGGAGCGGCGCACGGCCAGTTCCGCCTGGCCGAGCGCGTCCAGCGTCTCGCGGAAATGGACCAGCATGACGTCACCGCCGCCGCCCACGAGCTGGTAGGCGGCGCTCCAGCCGCCCCCGGCCGGTGCGTCCGGGACGAGGCCGGGAGCCTCCGCCAGGGCGGCCCGGCCGGCGGCTTCCAGGGCGCCGAGCGCGCCCCGGTCGAAGGTGATCACCTGGTGGAGGGCGTACCACCCCTCCAGCGTGGCGGGTGCTATCTCGGGCATGGGCCGACTTTCTCTTCAACGGTGAACGTGATGGGGGATTGTCGGGGCGCGGGAGGCGGACCGCAAGCGTCCCGCGCCACCCGCTCACATCACCGATCTTCCGGGTGGCGGGGCCAGCCGCACGGCCCAGAGGCCGCTATTGGTGTCGGTGAAGAAGACGTGCCCCTTATGCGGCATGGCGCTCCATACCATGGTGGAGTTGGGCACGAAGCCCTGCGGATCGAACGCCTTGAAGGCGGCCATCTCCCGCCCCTGCGTGTAGAGGTTGCCCATGAGCTCGCCGGAGACGTCCACCACCCGCAGGCCGCCCTCGTAGTAGCCCTGGTAGAGCACGTCATCCTCCACCCAGATGTTGTGCGTGCCGTACTCGCTCACCTCGTAGCGCGCCACCATCTCCGGCTGCTCCGGGTGGGTGAAGTCGATGACCTGGATGTGGCCCGTGGTGCCCAGGGGCACGCCGCCCTGCGGGTTCTCGGGGCTCCAGGGCACGCTGTAGGTACCGGGCGGGCTCTCCAGCGCCAGCCCGCGGCGGTTCATGATCTCGTCCCCCACAAAGACGTAGTATTTGCCCGTGCTCGCCTGCTTGTAGGGGAAGGCGGCATGCGTGCGCCCCGTGGGAAGGGGGTAGCTGGTGACGAAGGTGGGGTTCTCCACGCTGCCGCCCCAGCGGCCGTCCCCCACGTCCGTCACCACGAGTCCGGTGCCCCATTCGGCGGTGAAGGCCAGGCCGTCCAGCACCCACACGTCGTGCACGCGCGAATCCGGGTGATCGTACTCGCCCACCTGCCGCGGCGCGTAGAGGTCCGTGACGTCCAGGATGACGTACTTGTCTCCGCCGCTCAGGGCAAAGACGTGCGTGTCCGTGGGGAAGGCGTTGTGCACGCCGCCCGTGAGGTTCTCCGTCACCTCGGCGGCGATCCTGGGGTGGGCGGGGTCGGCCAGGTCCAGGATGACCACGCCGTTGCGCCGGTCGCTGGCGCCCTCCCGCGTCATGGTGGCATAGCGGCCGTCGGGGCTCACCTTGACGTCATTGATGGTGCGCGCGTCCGCCTGGATGGAGTCCGTCTTCACGAGGTTTGCGGGATCCGTGACGTCCCACATGAAGGCGTGCCCGTCCGCCAGCTTGGAGCCGGTGATGGCGTAGT
Organism: Gemmatimonadota bacterium; assembly: GCA_040905425.1. Classification (GTDB taxonomy): domain Bacteria; phylum Gemmatimonadota; class Gemmatimonadetes; order Longimicrobiales; family RSA9; genus JBBDRO01. Next base: position 16,073 of record JBBDRO010000083.1, read on the forward strand.
CACGGCCGTCCACCCCCTCGAAGACCCAGAAGTCGGTGGTGCGGAAACGGCTCGTGCTGCCCATTCCCGTCACGTCCAGCGCGCGCACCACGTCCCGCGCCGCAGCCTGGAAGGTGTGGCGCGCCGTCAGGGAGCCCGCCGTGGCCAGCACGGTGTAGGTGCCGGGCACGTCCACCACCACCTTGCCGTCCCGCACCTGGCCCGGCGCCCCGGGGCCCAGGACGTCCGGCGGCGCCTGGTAGCTGATGGCCCACATGACGGGGAGGTCCGCCACCACCGCGCCGTCCGGCGTGCGTGCCGTGGCCGTGAGCGTCTGTACGTCCCCCGTGCGTACCCGCGCCTCTCCTCCGGTAATGCTAAGCGACGACGCCGCCAACGCCGCCACGCGGTGCTCCACGCTCCCGGCCGCGCCGCCCGCGCGGGCCGTGATGGTGACCGTGCCCGGCCGGTGCGCTGTGACGTTGCCGAACGCGTCCACCGTGGCCACGGCCTCGTCGGAACTGCTCCAGCGGATGTCGGCGCCCGGGCGCTCGCTACCGTCCGCGTGCTGCGCACGCGCCATGTGCCCCAGGGTGGTGCCGGCGTAGAGGCGGCCCTCCCGCGGCGTGAGCGCCACCGTGGCCACGGCGGGCCACTCCACCCGCACGTCCACGGCCAGCGTGAGGGGCTCCCCCGCACCGGCGGCGGAGGGTGCCGAGGCCGCCACCGTGTGCTCGCCGGGCGTCAGGCCCACCAGATAGCCATCACCGATGCGCACCGCGCCGCGCGGACCACTCACGCGTACGGGCGCGTCCACCACATTGCCCGCGGCGTCCAGCGCCACCACGCGGAAGGGCACGCTGTCCCCGCGCGTCACCCGCAGCTGGGCCGGCCGCGCCTCCAGGCGGGCGATGGCGCCCTGCTGGGCCGCCAGCGGAGCGGCGGTCAGCGGCGGGGCGGCCAGGGCGGCCAGGGCGGCCAGGATAGCCACGGCGGCCAGGGTCGGGCGCGGCGCGGCTACCGCGCGCGCAGGCGAGCAGGGGTACGGCATGGGCAACGGCTCCTGTGGGAGGGATACGAAGTCTGAGGATGGGCGCGGGCCGCGCGCCGTGCAAGGGTGCCGGCGCGGGGACGTCGCTTGCAAGAGAAGGCGCTTCAGGCCCGAACCGCCGGCCGCACCACCTGTCCCGGCCGCTCCGCCGTCCGCTCCCCCTCCCGCAGCACGAAGGAGCCGTTGACCAGCACGTGCTCGATACCCACCGGGTACTGGAAGGGCTCCTCGAAGGTGGCGCGGTCGGCCACCGTGGCCGGATCGAAGACCACCAGGTCCGCTGCCATACCAGGCGCGATCCGGCCGCGCTCCGCCAGGCGTAGGCGCGCCGCGGGCATGCCGCTCATCTTATGCACGGCCGCCTCCAGCGTGAGCGCTCCGGTCTCACGCACGTAGTGGCCGAGCACGCGCGGGAAGGTGCCGAAGGAGCGCGGGTGGGGGGCGCCGCTGGCCCGGTCCACCGCCATGGCCGAGCCGTCCGAGCAGATCATGCCGAGCGGATGGGCCAGGATGCGTGCCGTGTTCTCCTCACTCATGCCGAAGCCCACCATGCCGCCGCCGCCCTCCGCCATGAGCTGCAGGAGCAGCGCGTACGGCTCGGCGCCGCGCTCGGCGGCCAGGGCGCCCAGCCGGCGGCCCCGCGCCCACGCCACCGCGGCGCTCCCCGGGGAGGTGACCTGCACCGCGTCCCAGGAGCCGAGCTGCGCGATCTTGTCCCGTACCGCGACCTCGATGCGCGGCGCCTGGGCGGGATCCCCGAGGCGGGCCTGGAAGGCCGCGTTGCCGCCCTCGCGCGCCCACACCGGGAAGAGGTTGGAGAGGCCGGTGCTGTACGCCACGTACGGGTAGCGATCGAAGGTCACGTCCACACCGGCGGCGCTGCGCGCCTCCAGGAGGTCGAGCACCTGCTCGGCCTTCCACCAGTTGCGCTCGCCCTGCGCCTTGAGGTGGGAGATGTGCACGGGTGCGCCCGCGCGAGCGCTCACGAAGAGCGCCTCCTCCACCGCGGCCAGCAGGGCGTCATCCTCGTTGCGCATGTGGGAGGCGTAGGGCAGGCCGCGCCGCCCGGCCGGCGCCGCCAGCGCCGCCAGCTCGTTGCGGTCGGCAAAGGCGCCCGGCGTGTACTCCAGTCCGCTCGAGATGCCCACGGCGCCGCCCGCCAGCGCCGCCTCCACCAGCGCCACCATGCGTCCCAGCTCCGCCTCCGTGGCGGGCCGATCCTGGTTGCCGATCACGTGGCCGCGCACCGTCCCCGCGCCCACCATGCTGGCAAAGTTCACGGCGGCGGGGTGGCGCTCGAGCGTGCGCAGGAAGCCGGGCAGGCTGCTGAAATCCCCCTCGATGCCCCGCTCCGCCCAGCGGGCGCGGGCGCGCTCCGCCGCCGCCATGCCCGTGGGGCCCTCGGAGCCGCCGTCCTGGCCGGCCACCTCGAGCGTCACGCCCTGGCGCACCTTGCTCTCGGCACGGGGGTCGGAGAGCAGTTCGGTGTCCGTGTGCGAGTGGATGTCGATGAAGCCGGGCGCCAGCACCCGGCCGGCGATGTCCACGGTCTCGGCGCCCTCGGCCGACAGCCCGGGGCCCACGGCCGCGATGCGGCCGCCCCGCACGAGCACATCGGCCTCGAAGCCGGGGGCGCCCGTGCCGTCCACCACCAGGCCGCCGCGCAGGAGGAGGTCTGCCCGCCGGACCCGCGTGCCGAGCGCGCTGATCGAGCCGGGGGCCAGCGCCGTGCCTGTCAGCGCCAGGCCCGCGCGGGCCACGAAGGTGCGGCGTCTCACGGCGTCCCGCCCCCGCCGCCCGTGCCGCCTGCCTCGCCCGTGCCGCCTGCGCCGCCTGCGCCGCCGCCCGCGCCGCCGCCCCCCATCCCGCCGGCCGCGCCCGCGGTGGTGGCCGCGCTGTCCGGCTCGGCCACGTGCACCGGCACGATGGCGCGCTCGTCCTTGTCGATATAGCGCTCGCCGTACTCGATCCACGCCGCCCTGGGCTCCCCCTTCAGGTGGTGGCCGTAGAACTGCTCCATGCGCGTCAGGAAATCCAGCTGGTTCTCCAGCTTGCGCAGCCCGTGCCCCTCCTCCGGATAGGAGAGGAAGATGACCGGCTTCCGGTTGAAGCGGAGCGCGTTGTAGAACTCCATGCCCTGGTTGTACTCCACGATGTCGTCACTCTCCCCGTGCATGTAGAGCAGGGGAGTGTCCATGGTGGTCACGCCCGAGATGGGGGACTGGTCCCAGTAGACGTCGAAGTCATCGTACGGGTTGGTGCCGTAGCGGCCCTGGCCGTGGATGTCGTAGCGGTGGTTGTTCTGCCCGCTGCCCCGGAAGAGGATGTTGAACTCGCCCACCAGGTTGATGGGTGCGGCGCCCGCCACGATGGCGCCGAACATGGTGGAGCGGGTGGCAATGTAGGAGGCGCCGCCGCCGCTGTAGCTGTGGCCGTGCAGCCCCACCGCATTCGGGTCGGCGTAGCCCAGCTCGATCACCTTGCGCACGGCGGCCTCCAGGCATTCCAGCATGTCCGAGTGCGAGGAGCCGCCCCGGAAGTGCACGTCCGGCTGCATGACCAGGTAGCCGTTGCTCACGTAGGCCGCGAACTGCGGCGAGTGGCGGTAGGTGGGGGTTGGGTACGCGTGCAGGTTCTGCGAGTACTTCTCGTAGAACTGCACGATCATGGGCAGGCGCTGTCCGGGCTGCCAGCTGTCCGGGATGGCCAGCGTGCCCTGCAGGCGTACCCCGTCGGCGTTGGTGTAGTCGAAGAGGATGCGCCGGCCCCAGGCGTACTCCTCCTGCTGCGGATTGGCCTCGGTCACCACCACCGGATCCCGGAAGTCCAGACCGGCCACGCGCAGATCCGGGTACTGCTGCCAGCTCTGCTCCGTGAAGAGCACCCGGTCGGCGTGCTCCGCCTTGGCGGGCGTGTTGTAGCGGTGCGCGCCGTAGACCAGAGCCTCCAGCCGATTGCCCGCCAGCCGATAGAAGCCGGCGTCCTTGGTCCACTGGCCGAAGGCCGACAGCAGCAGCGGCTCGGAGAGATCCACGAAATGCTCCTCCGGATCCAGGCGCACGTAACGGAAGCGGATCTCCCGTTCCGCGCCCACGCCGCGGGTCAGATTCGTGGCCCGGCCGCCGTCGAAGGGGACCAGCCAGAGGTCATACTGGTGCTCCAGGATCACGCCGCGGCCGTCCTTGGCCCAGCCGGCCACGCCATAGGGCGGCCGCTCACCGATGTAGTCCCACTCCCGGTTGGAGAAGTCCTGCCCGGTAGCTGAGGTCAGATCCACGTGCCGGTCGGCGGGAATGTCGTAGCCGTGCACCTGCCCGTCCCGCCAGTAGAGGAACCAGCGGGAATCGGGAGACAGGCCGAGCGTGGCGTGATGGGCCGTGAGGAAGGGGGTGCGCTCGCCGGTGCGGGTGTCCACCCGGTAGTAATCGGCCCGGCTCTCCTCCCAGTCGGAGAGGTAGGCGCGGTCGTCGGAGGCCACCCCCCAGCGCCCGTCGCGGGTGAGTTGCAGGCGGCTCACGGTGGTGTCGGTGAGCTGGACAATGCTGCCCCGCTCCAGATGCAGCGCGGCGCGGTCGGTCCGGTTCCGGTCGGCCGTAGCCGTGCGCGCCTGCACGGTCTGGATGCGCGGGTCGTTCCAGTGGAAGACGTTCACGTCGGAGGTCTTCTGCCAGGCGTCCTCGTCTTCCTCCTCCTCGACTTCCTGTTCCTTGATGCCGAAGAAAAGCACGGTATCGTCCAGGCTCCAGTCGAGCGAGGCGTGCTGGCTGGGCACGTGATCGGCCGGCAGGCCGGGCGTGCCCTCGAGCACCTCCACACGGCCAGGCGTCCTGCCCGGCGCCATGCCGGTGAAGGCCAGCAGCGTGTTGGGCCGCTGCGCGAGCGAGTCGGCGTCGCTGCCGCGCAGCACGGCCAGCGCCGTGCCCTCCTCGGACCAAGTGAGCCGGGCGAATGTGGTGGCGGCGTTGTCCAGCGGGCGGTGGACGCTCCTGCCGAGTTCCACCACATAGAGCCCGTTGCCGCCCTGGTCGGCCGCGTCCACTGTGTAGGCCAGGAGCGTTCCCGGCTTGTTGAAGGCGTGGTCGGATACGGAGCCCAGCAGCTGCTCGGTACCGGCGGCCAGGTCCCGCAGGATGAGGTCCGCGCCGTCGTGGTCCGGTTCCGGCTCGGGGCGTGCCTTGCGGATGACCAGGTGGCTGGAGCCACGCGCGAATTCGAAGCTGTCCGCGTCCTCCCAGCCCACCTGGTCGCCCGTTTCCAGATCCATCAGCTCGGCTCGCCGTGGCACCGGCTTCCGGTCCTCCTCCAGCTTCTCCACCTCCGCGAAAGGCGGCGCCACCAGGTAGGCCACCCACCGCCCGTCGTCCGAGAAGGCGGGCCGCGAGCCGCGCGGCACGACGTGCTCCCGGCCGCTCTCCACGTGCCGGATGCGCAGGTCATCGTCGCGGCGGAGTTGCGTGTAGCTCCACGCCACCCACGCGCCGTCGGCCGACAGCGCCGGGGAGGCGATCGAGCGCCAGCGTGCGTAGTCGGCTATGGGGAGGGCGCGTGGCGCCGCGGCCGCGGCGGCCGCCGGGGGTTCCTGGGCATGGGCGGGAGGCGGCGCCAGCAGGATGCAGGCTGCCGCGGGGATCAGGACCAGCCGCGTGCGCCAGCGCGGCGCGAAGGTACGAACGTACATGGTAGAATCTCCGGAACGGGTGAGCTTCCGAAGAGTAGCGCGCGGCCCGGACGGTGAGCAACGGTTCGGCAGCGGATCGGGGACGGCAATGAAGCCGCGCCT
>JBBDRO010000084.1:0-21669 GCA_040905425.1 Gemmatimonadota bacterium
GGGGGGGGGTGGGGGGGGGGGGGGGGGCGGCGCGGCCGGTGCACTTCTCGGAGACGGTGCACACGGCCGCCGACGCGCGCGCCATGTCCTTCGACTATCGCCTGCGGCCGGGGGTGGCCACCTCCACGAACGCGCTGAAGCTCATGGCGCTGGTGGGGCTCGGACCGTCAGCGGCGGACGCGGATCAGTAGCCCTCCGCCTGCGCCTCCACCACCGCCGTGAGCAGGGTGGCGAAATCGGGATCGAACTCGAACCCGGCTCGCTGGCGGATGAAGTCCAGCACGATCTCCCGGGGCCACGCGTCGCGGTAGGGGCGCGGCGTGCGCAGGGCGTGGTAGTTGTCACAGAGCTGCACCAGCCGGCTGACCGGATGCGGGGTGCGCGCGTAGGTCAGTTCGGGATAGCCGCTGCCATCCAGCTTCAGGTGGTGCTCGTAGGCCACCGTGGCGGCCAGGGAGAGGCGGCCGTCCGCCTCCAGCAGGATGCGGGCACCCTCCACCGGATGCGTCTTGACCTGGGTGCGCTCGTCCTCCGTGAGGCGCGTGGTCTTGGTGAGCAGGCCCGCCGGGAGGCGCGCCATGCCGATGTCCATGAGCAGGCCCGCCAGCCCCACCGCGCGCACGTCCGCCGGCTCGAAGCCCGCCTCCTCGGCCACGGCCATGGAGAGCATGGCCACGTCCAGGGCGTGGACGGCGCCGTAGTCCATGGCGTCCTTCATGGCCAGCTGCGGCAGCTCCCCCCGCCCCGCCCGCCGCAGTCCCACGTAGAGGGCGTGCACCACGGCCTCCGCCTCGGTCACGGGCAGCGGCTTGCCCGCGCGTACGTGGGCCAGCAGCCAGAGCAGGGCGTGGCGCTCTTCCACGTAGCGTTCGCGGTCCTCGTCGCGGCGTGGCGCGGTGTCCGGCGGAACGGGTGTGTTCATGCCTCCTCCCCGGCGGGCTCCGTCCCGCTCGCGGCGCCCGCCACGTCGGCGTCCGCCGACTTACGCGCCTGCGCCAGCAGGGCCGCCGCGCGCTTGTCATGCTGCCACGAGCGCGCCAGTCCGCGCAGGGCCGCCAGCAACTCGGGAGACTTCTGCGCCAGTTTCGGCTTGCCCAGCAGCGTCTTTCCGCCGATGGCGTAGCGCAGCAGCGGCTCGAGCGCCAACGCCGAGTTGGTGCGGCCGAGCAGGTAGAGGGACTGCACGCGGTACTCCGGCGGGAAATCGGGCGCCACCGCCCGCCGGGCCAGCACCGGCACCGCCTGCTCCGGGAAGCCGCTCCTGGCCGCCTTCATGCCGGCGCGAAGGACGGTGGAATCCGTGTCCTGGAGCGCCAGCAGCATGCCTTTGGTGGCGCTCGCGCTGTCCTTCATCATGAGCAGGATGGCCTCACGTCGGACACGCGCATCCTCGTGGCTGGCATAGCGCTCCAGCGGCACCGCGGAGGTGTCCGCATCCAGCTGGCCCAGGAGGTGGAGCATGTTGCGTACGACGAACCAGCGCTCGTCGTCCAGCCGCTCCACGACCATGGGCCCCACGTCCACACCCAGGGTGGCCAGCCGGTCCAGCAGGCCGCGGCGGGTGGCGCGGGAGTGGGACTCGGTGAGTTCCTCCAGCAGGCGCTCGGCCGCCGTGCTGCCCATGTGCCGCAGCAGCACGTCGACCGCCTCGAAGTCCACCGGCTCGTTCTTGAGAAGGCCCCCCAGCCGGGTAGGCGTGGCCAGGTGCTCGGCGATCATGTCGGCCGACTGGCTGCCGCGCGGTGCGCGCTTCAGGTAGTCGAAGATGGCATCGTTGTCCTCACCCACCTGCGCCAGGGCGCCCCACACGGCGCTGCCGATGACCCCCGCCTCCAGGGCCATGGCCATTATCCGCTCCGGCTCCGGCTCCGCGCGCGAGCTGGTGCTCGCCGGGCCTTCCGCGGCGCCGAACATGTCGGCGAAGGTGCCCGCACCCGTCTGCAGCGTGCCTTCCGCCCAGCGCTCCACCGTATGGGCCGCCAGTTCCTGGAAGGATGCCACCCCGGCCGGCCGGCTCGCCTCGGGCAGGCCGTCCGCTTCGGCGCCGAGCTTGGCAAGGAGGGCGGCAAGCGGCCGTGACAGTTTTTGCCTGTACGCCTCGCCCGCGCCGGCCAGCACGCCCAGGAGGGCCTGCGGGGGCAGCTGCTCGATGAGGGAGAGCGCCAGCGTGCGCCGGTGGTGGGCGTTGTGCTCGGCGGCCAGCGCGGCGCCCAGGGCACCCGATGCCACGGCGGTGAGAAACTCCGCCATGCGGGCACGCTGGGCGGGCGCGTCCGGCACATCGTCGGTGTAGGCGGCCAGCAGCGCCAGGAGGAGGGGGCCCACGGTACCGCGGTCGCCGCTCCGGCTGACGTGGTCCGCCAGGGAGGCAGGCGTGGCATCGCGGCCGGCGCCCACGGCGGTGCCGAGGGCGTCCCACGCCGCGGTAAGCGCTCTGTCGCCTCCGGCGGCCTCGTGCGGCGCCGGGGTGGTGTCGTTCAGGCCGTCCATGGATTCCCTCCCGGTGATCGCCACCGGGTCGGCAGGTCGGGGGAATGTGTTCGTTGTGGTCGCAGCGCGGCGGAGGGTCGTCGCCGCGTCGCGAGGCCGGGAGAATACCACGCCGGCCGGGGTGTGGTCAACGCGCAGGAACGACTGCATGCCGGACGAGGTGGCCATCCACGGTTGGTCACCCCTACCGAGCGCGGGCGGACGCGGTTCACGTCCGGTTGCGGGCGTGGCTGGCGTGGCTGGCGTGGCTGGGGTGGTGGGCGGGCGCGGTGCGTGGGGGCGTCGGTCAGGGGACCCGCCGGGGCCAGGTCAGCCAGCCATTCCGCACAACGGCGCTGCTCGCTGCGGCGGTTGCGCATTACGACCCGCCGTCGGAGTCGGCATGCACGACGGCCATCGCAACAGCATCACCGTTGTGCGTTCTTGCGTGTAGGGCGGGCCAAAGTGCACGAGCGCAGCCGCGGCGGGACCCGATGTGCATTCTTTCACCCGGACCGCTGGGAGCCTGGGGGCGCGCCCAGTTGGACCGACCCCGGGTGATGCACGCCGACGCCCGACACGGTGTCCGCGAGCATGTCTACCTACTGCGAGGGGTGGCCATCCGCGGATGGCCACCCCTTCCGAGTGCGTCCGTCCTCGACCCGCGCCCGTCCTCGACCCGCGTCCGTCCTCGACCCGCGCCCGTCCTCGACCCGCCCCCACCCTCGATCCGTGCTCGCCAGCGTGGGCGTGTACGCCCGGCGCGAGGCGTCACACGCCCGGCGTCAGCGCAGCTGGATGCGCTGGCTCACCCGGCCCCCCTTCTGGCTGTCATAGGTGAAGGTCAGGTTGCCGGTGCCGCGCACCAGGTATTCCAACGTGCGCGTGGTCTGCCCGGGGTGCCCGTTGCGCACGATGATGCGCTCCAGTTCCTGCTGGTCGATGAGGTCGGTGATCCCCGGGTTGTGCTTGTTGTTCACCCACGCGGCCGAGATGATCTGAGCGCCGTCCAGGGTGATCAGGTCGGGGCGCACCACGCCGTTCTGCGCCGCCCGCGCCGTGATCGTGGGAATCACCCTGGGGTTGGTGATGTCCACCCAGACCCGCCAGACGTCCCCGTCGATGCGCTCCACCCGCGTCTCACCCAGCTCCACGCGGGGCATCTGGTCGGCATGGTAGAGCGTGAACGCCATGTTGCGGTGCGAGAGCTCCTCGTTCATGAAGCGCGGCGGGATGCGGCCGCGCAGCTTCTTCCACCCGCCGAGCTGGACCGTACCGTACTCCGGGTGCTCGAAGTCCGCCCAGTCCACGAACTGGTCACCGAATTCCAGGTAGTCGTCGAACCAGTAGGAGGCCCCCTGTCCGGAGATGGGGCTGTTGGGATTCTGCTGCTGCTCCTTCAGGTCCGGGCTGTTGAAGTACTGCCCGCCGTTCCACAGCTCGTTGGAGAAGGAGACAATGCCCAGGCCGTCGTTGGTCCAGTCGGTGAAGCCACCATGGACCGTGTAGAGGCCGCTCCAGATGACGATGTAGTCGTAGTAGGGCAGTATGCGCTCCCCCTGCTCGCCCAGCTCGTCGTACACCTGAATGTCGGCGCGCGGATACTCGCCCTGCCACTCGGCGCCCGGACCGCGCAGGATCATGCCGCCGCTGTTGTGATAGCTCTGCACGCCGCCGATGTTCGGATGCGCCATCAGGAAATCGTTGACCGCGCGGGCTTCGGGGAGCTGGAACGGGTAGTCGTTGGCCCCGCCCTGGATGTACTGCGGCTGCCAGTCCGAGCCCCAGTTGCGGTTGCCGTCGTAGCTGCCGGGAGGATCCTCGTTGACCCTGCCGTCGCCGTCATTGTCGATCCCCTCGGAGCCCAGCATGATCCAGTCGCCCGTCTCGCCGAAGGGCACCTGCTCCATGACGCGTGGGTCGGCGCGGCTGATCCGGTGCGTGCCCTGACCGGGCACGTACTTGCGGATCTGCTCGATGTTGCCGTTGCCGTTCAGATCATCGGGGCCGTCCTCCTCGTACAGCCCGTCGTTGTCGTCATCCTTGGGCACGTGGCCGGTGCGCGAGCCCGAGCCGGAGCCGTGCAGGAAGTAGTCGCGCCCATCGGGATTGACGGTGGGCACCAGATAGAACACCCGCTCGTTCACCAACCGGGTGATCTCGTCGATGCGGCCGTAGTTCTCCATGAGGTACCAGGCGGTGTAGAGGATCACCTCCGCCCCCTGGATCTCGTTGCCGTGCACGTTGGCCTCGATGTACATGGCCGCCTTGCTTTCCGGCGGGCCCGTTTCCGGGTTGTTGATGGTCATGACCACCAGATCGCGGCCGTCGCTGCTCTCGCCGAGCTTCTCCAGCGTGGTCAGCCCCGGCCAGGCGCGCTCGATGCGCTCCAGGTCGGAGATGAGCTCGGCGTTGTCATGCCAGCGGTTGAAGTCGATCTGCACGGTGTGCTGCGGGTCCGACCCCTGCGCCGCCGTCTCCGCCGGCGCCGCGAGCATCAGCGCCAGGGCGGCTACGGCCGGGGCGAGCTTCATGAGCGCCTTCACGAGCGCCTCCTTCGTTGGATTGCGCATGGTATTCACTGGAGTACGATGGTGGCGTTGGCCAGACCGGCTTTCTGCGAGCGCACCCTGAGCTCGATGCGGTCGCCCGCGTTACCGCGGATGAGCCAGGTGTAGCTCTGCCGCCGACCGGAGCCGTCGAGCGCCTGGATGAAGTTGGTCTTGGCGTCCCCTGTGATGATGGCGTCCGGGTCCACACCGAGCTGCACCATGGTGGGCCGCACCGCACGGGCCACCACGCCGTGCGCCGTGGACGTGGGCAGGTAGCCCGCGTTCTCCACCTCGGCGGTGATACGGAAGATGCCGCCCCCGTGGTTGGTCACCTGCGTATCGGCCACCCGCACCTCGGGGAAGAGGGAGCCGAGCCAAACCGCGAAGCCGGCATGGGACCGGCCCAGCGCCTCCAGGTCGGCCGCCGGCGGATTGGACAGGACGTACGGCTGGAAGCCGCCGATCTCTACCTGGCCGAGGGTGGGATGCTGGAACGGCGTCCAGTCCACGAAGCCGTCGATGCCGCGCGCCTCGAGCCACGCCAGCAGCGCCGCGTCCCCGTCACCCTCGCCCACCTCCTCCCCGTCCATCACACCGAAGCCGGGCGTGGTGAAGGACGGTACGCCGAACTGATAGTAACCGTAGTCGGCAAAGGCGCCGGCCGGCGCCCGCGTCACCAGGACCCGGTCGATGCCGGTGAGCTCGCGGTAGCTGTCACTGGCGCGGCGGAAGTACTCCTGGTCGGCCTCGTTCACGGTGGTGGCGGGCTGGCGGCCACCGCCGGGCCGGCCGCCACTCTGCCCGGCGGCCGAGCCGCCGCCGCCGAAGCCTCCGAAGCCGCCGCCACCCGTGGAGAAGACGCCCACCTCGTCCAGCCCGTCCAGACTTTCCACCGCGAAGTCCGCCAGGTCCACGGTGGCCGGAGCGGCCAGCTCACCGCGCTGGTTCGGCGGGCGCACCAGATTGTCACTCTCTCCGAAGCTCAGGATGAGCGCCACGTTCTCCAGCCCCAGCACGTAATCCATGAGCGCCCGGGACTCCCGCTCGCTCACCATGTGCGGGCCGGCGTCGGGCTGGTAATAGGGGTACGCGTGCTGGAAGTTGCGGTTGATGTCCACACCGCCGGGGCCGTCCTCGTTGTAGAAGCCATCCCCGTCATTGTCCAACCCCTCCGTGTAGAGCGTCCAGCCGCCGGCCTCCCCCCGTGCGGCGTCGGCGCGCACCATGAGGCGCGCCTCCGCGCTGTCCGGGCGGAACGGCCCGCGCGGGTCGGCCACACGCATGAGCGTGATGAGGCCGTCACCATTCAGGTCATCCGGGCCGTCCTCGTCCACGCGCACGTCATTGTCGGCATCGCGCGGGTTGGCGTTGCCGCGCAGCTCCGCGCGCGTGGCGGCGAACATGCGCTCGGCGCCGTCCGGGTTCACGCGCGGAACCACGTAGATCACATGGTTGTCCAGCCGATCGCGGACGTCGGCGTCGGTGGCGTAGCTGCCGAGCAGGCTGGCCACCGTGCGGAGCGCCAGCTCGCTGCCCACCACCTGGTTGCCCTCCAGGTTGGCGGTGATCAGCAGGGCCGGCCGCTCCGCCAGCGGCGTGCCGGAGCGATTGGCCAGCTCGACCGCCCAGATGTCACGATTCTCGAGCGTGCGTCCGATGCTCGTGAGGCGCGCCAGCTCCGGATGGGCGTTCACCAGCCCCCGCAGCTCCCGCGTGAGGGCGTCGTAATCGTGGTAGCCCGAGAGCTCCTGCGCGGCCGCCGGAGCGGGCCGCGTGAAGGCCGCTGCCAGGCATGCCAGTGCCAGGGCGAGCGCCCATCGGGAGCGTTTCATGGGGTGTGTCACGGATCCTCCTGCGTGGGTCGATGCGGCCCTCGTCGGCCGCGGGGGTGTGTACTCGATATCGCTCGGTGGTGCTCAGGCGGCGGGGGGCTCACCCCAGTCATCGGCCAGGGCGCGGCGCTCCTCACGCAGGCGCATCATCTCGGTGAAATCCCGCGCCAGGCGCGGATCGAACTCCGAGTTCGCCTTCTCCATGATGTAGTTGAGCACCTTTTCCGCTGGCCACGCCGCGCGGTAGGGGCGGTTGGTGCGGAGCGCGTCGTAGACGTCGCAGATGTGCACCATCTTGCTGGCCTCGTGGCATTTGCGGGCAAAGTTGAGCTGCGGGTACCCGCCACCGTCCAGCATGATGTGGTGTTCGTAGGCCACCACCGCGGCCAGGTCCAGGTGCTCCTCGGTCTTGATGATGATGCGCGCGCCCTCCACCGGGTGCCGGTTGATCATGGTACGCTCTTCCGGCGTGAGCTTGCCCGGCTTGGTCAGCACGTCGATGGGGATGTTGACCTTGCCGATGTCGTGCAGCAGCCCTGCGACGCCGAAGGCGCGCACGTCCCGCGCGTCCAGGTTGACGTGCTCCGCCAGGCCCATGGCCAGCACGGCCACGTTCAGTGAGTGGGTGGTGGTGTACTCGTCGAAATTGCGCAGCTTGAGGAGGGGCATGACCAGCTGCTGGTCACCGTGCATGGCCAGCGAGAGCGAGCGCACCACCGCCTCAGCCTCGGCCAGCGGCAGTCGGCGCTCCTGTTGCACCCGCTCGTGCAGCCAGCGAATGGTCTGCGCCTCGTCGCTGAGGGAGAGGTTGGTGGTGGCGGGAGGCGGCGGCTCCTGCTCGTCCCCCCCACCTTCCCCCTTCATGCCCACCGCGCCGAAGCGGATGCGCGTGTTGCGCATCTGCCGCGCGCCCGCCGTGCCCAGCACCGCCATGGTGACGCGGGCGAGCACCTCCTCGAGGAATTCTTCGAAATCGTCCACCTGCACGCCGGGCTCGAACTCCAGCCGCTGGATACCCGCGCCCGCCAGTCGCGGCCCCCACTCCCACGACTTCAGGTCGCGCACCGGACGGGTGCCGCACACCACTTCGTCGCCCAGGAAGGTGAAGAGCGGGCGCGGCTCCTCCTCCTGCAGCCGGAGCAGCGCTTCGTACGCGCCCCGCACCGCCCGTTCGCGCGCCGCGTGCCCCTCCTTGTAGAGGGACATGGTGGCAATGGAGCGCCCGAGGGTGGTGAGAAAACTGGCCGCCAGGCTCATGCGCCGCTCCCGCCCGCCGCGTTGCGGATCTGCCCATCACTGGACTTGGCCGCCGCGTCCAGGAAGGGCTTGATCTGCGAGTGGCGGCGCCAGTCGGCGGCGCCCACCTCCAGCGCGGCCAGCAGGGTGGCGGACTTGGCGGCCAGGCGTGGCCGTCCCAGCAGCGACCTGCCACCGGACAGCAGCCGCTGCAGCATCACCGGCACCTGGGGCGTGCGCTGGCCGCGCAGCAGGCGCGTCAGTCCCGCGCGCAGGTCATCCTCCAGCGCCTCGTCCTCCAGGCGGGCGCACAGGGGCGCCACGACCGCGCGCGGCGGCTGCGCCGCCGCGCCCTCGGCCACCGCGAGCCGCAGCACGCGCTCGTCCCCCTCCTGCATGGCGCGCACGAAGGTGCGTTCGCGCAGGTCCGGCACCCGGAAGCACAGGGCAATGGCTTCGCGGCGCACCTGCGTCTGGGGATGCTTCAGGTATTTCTCCGGGTCGAAGCCGGGCGCCACGGTCTTCATCTCGTTCATGAGGGCCAACATGTTGCGCGTGACGTACCAGCGCGAATCGTCGGCCCGACGGGCCAGCATGGGCAGCAGGGTGGGCCCCGACTTTGCCAGCCGCTGGAAGATGGCCATGCGAAAGGTCCGGTTCTCCGACTCCGCCAGCCGATCCAGCAGCAGCGGCGCGGCTTCCTCGGGCTCCATGCGGTCCAGGACCTTCTCCAGGGCAATGAAGTCCGCGTCGTCCAGCTCGAGCAGCGTGCGCAGCGTGTCCGGGCGGGCCAGCCGGCCCCAGAGGGCGGTCGAGGCGTCGCTGGGCGGCGCGTCCAGCAGGGCGTGCACCACCGGCATCAGCTGCCCCTCCGCCAGCAGGCTCTCCACCGCCCGCCAGAACGGTATGCCCACGGCGTCCACCTCCAACCCCATCTGCAGCAGCCGCAGCGGCTCGGGCAGATGCCGGCCTCCCGCGCGGGCCAGATCACGCTCCGAGGTGCGGGAGATGGCGTCCAGGGCGCGCGTGTAGGCGTCCGGATTGGGGTCCTCCAGGTGCCAGTCGGAGATGAGCTGCCGGATCTGGTCGCGCAGCTCCGCGTCGGCCGTCTTCGCCGTGGGCCCGCTGCCGTCGCTCGCGGCGCCCAGCTTGGCCAGCATGCGCACCATGGACTGGGAGATGGTCTGGCCGGAGGCGTGGGCCGCGGCGCGCACCACCTCCAGCACCGCCTCGATGTTCAGCCCCTCGGTGGCGTTGAGCAGGAACTCCTGCCGCTGCTCCATACTGCCGCCCATCTCCACGAGGCGCAGCAGCGTCTTGTCATCCAGGCTGGCCAGCATGCGGGACATGCGGTTGCGGACCGCCTGCGTGGCGGGGTCGGCGTCCTCCTTAAGCTCCTCGGCCAGCTGCAGCAGGTAGCCCACGATGACCTGGTCGTAGGCCTCGGTCTCCTCGTGCTCGTTGATGGCCTCCGCCACGGCACCGGCATCCGTGGCGGCCAGGTCCTCGTCCGGACCGGTGGCGGTGGCCGCGCGCGCCAGCCCCATCCACAGCAGCGCGGATTGCTGGTGCTCGGTGCCGGGCGCGAACGCCTCCCCCGTGCCGTCGCCGTCCCCGCCGCCCACCAGTTCCAGCTTCTCGTACGTCATGGGGAAGGCGCGGATCCCCTGCCAGCGACCCAGGCGCGCCGGGTCGGCGCCCGCGGGCAGCTCCTCCACCGCGTCGGCTTCGCGGGCCAGAGAGTGGAGGAACTCCTCGAGCTGCCGGCGGTCCACGCCCCGGAGGAACATGATGGCGCCGATCTGGTGGCGGTGCAGGCGCTCCGCCAGCGCCTTGAGCACCGGTTGTTCGGGGTCCGTGGCCAGTCCCTCGATGACCAGTTGCCGGCTGGCCACGCCCACCGAGAGCTGGCTGCGCTCCTCCAGCAGATTGTCCAGACGCGTCATCACGCCCGCCGAGGCCGTGGCCATCGAGGGATGGCCCGGTGGGTACATGGCGCTCCGGCTGAGGGCAATGGCCAGTTCCAGCAGGAAATCGACCAGATCCTGGGGGAGCGCGGCCTGCTCGGGGGACCCCTGCTTCGTCACGGGCCTCGGCGATGGGTGCGGGTTGGGGACACTCAAGACTGCGCGGGGCGCCCGTCATCGTCAAGGCGTGGCTGTCACGAGCTGGGGGCGGAGGCCTGGTACGGCCCCATTTAAGCGACGACGCTGATCACCTCACCGGCGGGCCTCGTCCGCGCCGTCCTCCCGCACGTAGCCGGAGTACCGTCGGCATCATCGTTCTGCTCCGGTGGGGGCGGAGCCGAGGGGGGGCGAATCCTCCCGCGGTCGGCTGCGCCGTTCGGCGGACACGTTCACGGGCCACAGGGAGACCGGCTCCTCCAGCTCCGCGGCCAGACCCAGGAGCAACGGGTGCAGGGAGTCGAAGCGGTCCGCGGGGTCCGGCGCCAGGCAGGTCAAGACCGTGCGGGCCAGGGAGGCGGAGAGCCCGGGCGCGTAGCGCCCCGGTTCCGGCGGCGGCGCCGAGCCGAGCTGCGGGTACTGGCGCTCCTGCCCCTGGCGTGGCTCAGCCTCCGTGTAGACATCCTCATAGGGCCAGCGCCCGGTGAGCAGTTCGTAGAGCAGGGCGCCCAGCCCGTAGATGTCGGCGGCGGGCCCCAGCGGCTCCCCACGGACGTGCTCGGGTGCCATGTACGGGCCCGTCCCCAACCGCTCCTCGGGGGGCGCCTCCTCCATGCGCCGGGCGGCGTCCATGTCGATGAGCACGGGGACGCCGTCGCGCAGCAGGAGATTGGCGGGCTTCAGGTCCAGGTGCAGCCAGCCCTCGCGGTGCAGGTGGTAGAGGGCGGCGCCCAGGTGGATGGCGGCGCGCACGGCGTCACTCGGCTCCAGGCGGCGCGCAGGTCGTTCCTCGAGGACATCGAAGAGAGAGGGCCCCTCCAGGTACTCCATGAGCAGGAAGGGCAGGCCGTCGTGCTCACCCTCGCCGTAGCTCCGCACCAGATTGGGATGCCGGACGGCACCGAGGATGCGGCCCTCCCGGCGCAGCGTTGCCGCGGCGTCCGCGTTACTCCGCTCGGTGGGCGCCAGGATCTTGCACGTGAAGGCGCACCACTCGCGGGCACTCCATACCTGGTAGAGGTGCCCCAGGCGCCCCACTTCCAGATGACCGATCACCGCCAGATCCCCGGCGATGCGGTCACCCAGGGCGTAGGGATAGGACGCGTTCCGCCGGCGCCGCCGCTCGGGTTCCAGGCGGTCCAGGAGCCCGAGCCGCCGTGGGGCCGTGCCGCGCCCCGCGCTCACCGCCATGTCACGTCGAGGAGCCGGACAGCCGGGCGCTGTCGTGAGCGGCCCGGACGCCGCCGTCGTACGCGGCCGCGGCGGCGGCCAGGAGCACTTCGAGGCGCCGTCGGATCTCCGGCAGCGGCGCGGGCTTGGCCAGGAAGTCGTCACAGCACCCGGAGGCGCGCACGCGGCCTTCCTGGCCTGGCGCGGCGTGCGCGGTGAGCACCAGCACGGGCAGGTGCTCTGGGGCGCGCTCGGCCTTGATGGCCAGCGCGGTTGCAACGCCGTCCATGCCGGGCAGCTCCACGTCCACCAGCACCAGATCCGGCCGTTCGGCGCGCGCCAGCGCCGTGCCCTGCTCCCCGTTCACCGCCGTCACCACCCGGTAGCTGTCCTGCAGCAGCTCGCGCAGGAGCTGCAGGAGGTCCAGGTTGTCCTCGATGATGAGGAGGGTGGCGGTCATGCTCAGTGCGCTCATGCGGAGGGTCGTCGTGCTGCCACTTTTCCAGAGCGCAAGGCACGTGCCCGGATCCGGAGAGGCCCGCGGGTGATGAAGGAAAGGCGGATCCATGTGCGGCGCTCGGCGCGCTGGTACCTGCTGGGGGACGCGCAGGAGCGGCCCGGGATCCTCTGGGTGGCCTGTCACGGGTACGGTCAGCTGGGCGCCGCTTTCGCCGGCGGGCTCGCGCCGCTGGTGCGCCCCGGCGTGGCGGTGGCCGTGCCCGAGGCGCCGCTGCGCTTCTACCTGGATCCGCCCGGCGCCGCGCCGCCCGCCGAGCGGCGGGTCGGCGCCAGCTGGATGACACGGGAGGACCGGGAGGCCGACATCGCGGATTACGTGCGCCTGCTGGACGCCGTGCTGGAGGACGCGCGCGCGGCGCTGGGCGGCGCCGACCCGGAGGTCCGCCTGCTGGGCTTCTCGCAGGGGGCGGCCACGGTGTGCCGCTGGGCGGCGCTGGGCGCCGTCCGACCCGCGGAGCTGGTGCTGTGGGCCGGTCCGGTCCCGCCGGACCTGGAGCTGGCCGTCCACGCCGAGCGCTTCCGCGCGGCGCGCATCACGCTGGTGCGGGGTGAGCGGGATCGCTCGGTGGGCCAGGAGGCGGTCGACCAGGGGATGGCGCGCCTGCGCCAGGCGGGCGCCGACGCTCGCCTGCTCACCTTCGCGGGCGGGCACCGGCTGGACAGCGCCACGCTGGCCCGGCTCGCGGAGTAGCGGCGCGCCCGGCGGGACGCTGGACCGGTTCGCGAAGGTTCGGCCGGCCACTGCGCGCCGAACGGGGACGTCGCTTACTACGGGGCGCTGACGCCTTCCGTACGCAGCGCGCGCACCGCCGTCCCCACCCGCTCCAGCGCCGCGTGTAACTCCTCCGGCGGGTTGCCGATGCCGAAGCGCACGTAGCCGTCCATGCCGAAGTGGTCGCCGGGCACCACGAGCACGCTGTGCTCAGCGCGCAGCCGCTCCGCCAGCTCGGTGGAGCCTACCGGCAGGTCATACTTCACGTAGCAGATGGCGCCCGCCTCGGGCCGCCGGTAGCTGAAGACACCCACGTCCGCCATCCACGCCTCCAGGATGTCCAGCCCTTCGACGATGCGTTCGCGCGTGCGCTCGAGCAGCCGCGGGCGCACCTCGGGCGAGAGGGCCAGGTGGGCCAGGCGGTCCGTGAGCGTCCCCGGCGCGATGGTGGTGTAGTCCGTGCGCGCCCACAGCTCCTCGCGCGTGGCGGGCGGGGAGACGGTCCAGCCGATGCGCAGTCCCGGCAGCCCGTAGGCCTTGGAGAGGGAGCCGGTGGCCACCACGCGCTCGGTGGCGCCGAAGAAGGAGGGCGTCTCGCGGCCGGACAGCTCGGCGCCCATGTAGACCTCGTCAGCCACGATCCAGGCACCGGAGCGCTCGGCGGCCGCCCGCACCGCTTCCCGGGCCTCGTCGGAGAGGAGGGCGCCCGTGGGGTTGTTGGGGTTCGTGACCACGATCACGCGGGTGCGGTCGCCGACGGCGGCGCGGATGGTGGCGGGGTCCGGTTGCCAGCCGTTCTCCTCCTGCAGCGGCACCGTCTTCACCGTGCCGCCCAGCATCTGTACCAGGCCGATGGTCTGTGCGTAGGTCGGCACCACCACCACCACCTCGTCGCCGGGGCGAACCAGGCGCCACATGGCCGCGAAGTTGGCCTCCGCACTGCCGTTGCACACCACCACCCCGGCCTCGCTCGCGCCCGGGTAGAGGGCGGCCACGGCGGCGCGCAGCTCGTCCGAGCCGTTCGACTGGCCGTAACCCAGCAGGGTGTCGTCGGCGGTCTCCTGCCCGGCCAGGTCCAGGAGCTCGCGGACGCTCAGCGGATGGACCCCGCTCTCGGAGAGGTTGAAGTCCACCCGGTACTCGTAGGTGGACTGCCAGCGTTCCATTTCGAAGGGGCGGAAGGGCTGCATGATCGTGCGTCCGGGTCAGGTTTAAAAAAAGGTCTGGCCACGCGTGCGCATTGTAGCGGCCGGCCCGCGGCGTGTCGATGGCGCCCGGCCCGTCCCTTGCCGCGGCCCCCGGTCCGGGTAAGATCAGGGGCAGCACCTCAGCATTCCGGAGCGGAGCAACATGGACGTCACCTTTCCCGATGACCTGGTCCTGGACGAGGGCGGGCGCATCGTCCTGCTGGTCATGGACGGCCTGGGCGGCCTGCCGCACCCGGAGGGCGGGCTGACCGAGCTGGAAGCGGCGGCCACGCCCAACCTGGACCGGCTGGCGGCGGGCGCGTCGCTGGGCATGAGCCTGCCGGTGGACATCGGCGTCACGCCCGGCAGCGGCCCGGGGCATCTGGGCCTCTTCGGCTACGATCCCGTGCGCTACAACATCGGCCGGGGGGTGCTCTCTGCGTTGGGCGTGGGCTTCGACCTGCAGCCGGGCGACGTGGCCGTGCGGCTGAACCTGGCCACGCTGGACGCGGCCGGCAACGTGGCCGACCGGCGCGCGGGCCGGCCGAACGACCAGGAGAACGCGCGCCTGGTGGGCCTGCTGCGGGAGGCGGTGCGGCGCATGCGCGGCGCGGAGGTGTTCTTTGCCTCCGAGAAGGAGCACCGCGTGGTGCTCGTCCTGCGCGGCCGCGCACTCTCCCCCCATCTGGGGGACACGGACCCGCAGCAGACGGGGGTGCCGCCCCACCGCGTGGAGGCGCTGCGGGAGGGCGCCGAGGACACCGCGGCCATCCTGCAGGAGGTGCTGGACGCCATCCGGGAGACGCTACGGGACGAGCCCGCGGCCAACGCCGTGCTGGCGCGCGGCATCGACGCCTACGAGCCCTACCCCGGCTTCCCCGAGCGCTTCCACCTGCGCGCGCGCGCCATTGCCCGCTACCCCATGTACCGCGGCGTGGCGCGCCTGGTGGGGATGGAGCCGGTGGCGGTGGAGGACGGGGAGGAGGCCACGGTGGCGGCGCTGGAGGAGGGCTTCACCGACTACGATTTCCACTTCATCCACTTCAAGGCCATGGACTCGCGCGGTGAGGACGGGGACTTTGCCGCCAAGGTGGCGGCCATCGAGCGGGTGGACGCGCTGCTGCCGCGCGTGGAGGCGCTCGGCCCCGACGTGCTCGTAGTGACCGGGGACCACTCCACGCCGTGGAGCATGAAGGCGCACTCGTGGCATCCGGTACCCATCCTGATCGCCTCTCCCTTCACGCGGCCGCGGCGGGGTGCGGTCTTCGGGGAGGGATCCTGCATGGTGGGCGAGCTGGGCACCTTCCCGGCCGCGAAGATCATGTCCCTGGCGCTGGCGCACGCGCGCCGCCTGCGCAAGTTCGGAGCGTGAGTATGAGCAACGCCGAGGCCGTGCTGCGCCAGGCGCTGGAGCTGGGGGACGAGGGGCGCTGGGAGGAGATGGCGCTGCTGCTGGCCGGTGCGCTGGAGGAGGACCCGGAGGACCCGTACCTGCTGTGCTGGCTGGGCGTGGCCGAGCGGGAGCTGGGCAACGATGGCGCCGCCTACGAGCGCTTCCGCCAGGCCGTGGCCGAGAATCCCTCGGACCCGCATCTGCTGGCCATTGCCGGAGCGGGGCTGGCCGCCTTCGATGACGCGGACGCCGAGCCCGCGCTGCGCGCCGCCGCCCTGACGGGCCCCGACCTGGTGATCACGCGCCTGCACTACGGCGCCTACCTGGCGCGCGCCGGCCTCTTCGAGGAGGCGCTGGAGCATCTGCGCGCCGCCGTGGCGCTGGCGCCGGACGATCCGGTGGTGCACGGCGAACTGGGCACGGCGCTGGCCCTGCAGGGAGACATGCGTGGCGCGGAGCACGCCATGGAGGAGGCGCTGGCGCTGGCGCCCGAGGACTCCTGGACGCAGGCGCTGCTGGGGCTGGTGCGCGTGGAGCTGGGTGATGCCGAGCACGGCGCCACGGACCTGCTCGCGGCCGCGGAGGAGCGGGCGGAGGACGGTGAGATCCAGCTGCTGGCCGCGCTGGCCGCCGCCGGCGCCGGCTGGGAGGACGCGGCCCAGGACGTGGTGGCGCGCGCCGCCTACGCCGTGGAGGGCGCCGACGTGGCCCTCATGGAGCAGGTGGAGGCGCGCCTGGCGGAGGGGCCGGAGGCCGCCGCCCGCTTCCTGCGCCAGACCGCCGGCCCGTCGGCGCTGCGCGATCGCCTCAGCCAGCCGCTCTGACGGGTGGGGAGCGGAGAGGAGCCCATGCCCCGGAATCTGATCGCCGCCGCCGCCGCGGCCGCGCTGCTGGGCAACGCCGGCGCCGGCGCGGCGCAGGACGCCGCCATGGAAATCAGCATACCCTACCGCGCCTTCACCCTGGACAACGGGCTGCGCGTGGTGGTGCACGAGGACCACTCCGTGCCGGTGGTGGCCGTGAACCTCTGGTACCACGTGGGCTCGGCCAACGAGCGGCCCGGGAGGACCGGCTTCGCGCACCTCTTCGAGCACCTCATGTTCGAGGGCTCGGAGCACGTGCCCGAGGGCCGCTTCGACGAGCGCCTGGAGGCCGTGGGCGCCATCAACAACGGCTCCACGGACACGGACCGCACCAACTACTGGGAGACGCTGCCCCCCAACGGCCTGGAGTTGGCGCTCTGGCTGGAGGCGGACCGCATGGGCTGGCTGGAGGCGGCCATCACCGAGCAGCAGCTCGAGGCGCAGCGCGGCGTGGTCAAGAACGAGCGCCGGCAGAGCTACGAGAACCGCCCCTACGGTCTGGCCTACGAGACGCTCTCCGCCGCGCTCTACCCTCCCGCGCACCCCTACCACTGGCCCACCATCGGTTCCATGGCGGATCTGGACGCCGCCACGCTCGCGGACGTGGTGGCCTTCTTCCGCACCTACTACGCGCCCAACAACGCCTCCCTGGCCATTGCGGGGGACGTGGACTTCGGGGAGGTGCGGGCGCTGGTGCAGAAGTACTTTGCGGAGATTCCCGCCGGTCCCGCCGTGCCGCCGGTGCAGGCGTCCGATCCCACCCTGGCCGCCAATGTCCGGCGAGTACTGGAGGATGACGTCCAGCTCCCCCGCCTGTATGTCTCCTGGCACACCCCGGCGCTCTTTGGCCCGGAGGACGCGGCGCTGGACGTGGCCGCCAGCGTCCTGGCCGACGGCAAGACCAGCCGGCTCTACCGCACCCTGGTCTACGACCGGCAGGTGGCGCAGGACGTGGCCGCCTACCAGTCCAGCGCGGCGCTGGGCTCCGACTTCACGGTGGTGGTGACGGCCCGTCCGGAGGTGGGCCTGGCGGCGCTGGAGGCGGAGGTGCGGGCCGAGCTGGGGCGCATGGCGGGGGAGGGGATCGCCACCCGCGAACTGGAGCGCGCTCGCAACGCGCGCGAGACCGCCTTCGTGGACGGCCTGCAGACCGTCGGCGGCTTCGGCGGCAAGGCGGACCGGCTGAACCAGTACCTCTTCTACACCGGCGAGCCGGACTGGGCGGGCCAGGACCTGGCCCGCTACCGCACGCTCACGCCCGCCGACGTGCAGGCGGCCGTGCGGCGCTGGTTGGTGGAGCCCCACAGCGTGGTGCTCTCCGTGGTGCCGCGGGGCCGCACCGACCTGGCGTCGGGGGAGGGGCGTTGAGTAAGCGACGGCTCACCCTTCACCTCACCGGTGCCGCGCTTACCCTCTTCGCGGGAGCGTGCGCCGGTGGCGCCGGCCCCCGACCCTCTCCGCCCGAACTCCCCACGGACATGCCCGAGCATCCCCCGAGCCCCATTGCCCTCGATCGTACCATGGCCCCGGACCCGGGGCCGGCGCCCACCTTCACGGCGCCCGCCGTGCGGCGCTTCACGCTGGCCAACGAACTGCAGGTGATGGTGGTGGAGCAGCACGAGCTGCCGGTGGTGGACGTGCAGCTCGTGGTGCGCGCGGGGGCGGCCGCGGACCTCCCGCCGGCGGCGGGTCGGGCCGCGCTCATGGCCGACCTGCTGGACGAGGGGACGCGCACCATGAGCGCCCTGGAGCTGGCGGACGCGGTGGACTTCCTGGGCGCGTCGCTGCAGGTGTACCCGGGCTGGGACGCCACCACGGTGGCGCTGCACGTGCTGAAGCCGCATCTGGAGGCGGCGCTGCTGCTGCTCGGCCAGGTAGCCACCGAGCCGGCGTTCCCCGCGGAGGAATTCCAGCGCAAGCGGGAGCAGCGCCTGAACGCCATCCGCCAGGAGCTGGATGACCCGCGGGCGCTGGCCAACACGGCCTTCGCGGCCGTGGTCTACGGGGACGCGCACCCCTACGGCGCACCGCTGGGCGGCACGGCCTCCAGCGTGGCGGCGCTCACGCTGGACGGCGTGCGGGCGTTCTACCGGGAGCGCTTCCATCCGGAGAACGCCACGCTGGTGGTGGCCGGAGACGTCATGGCCGCCGAGATTACCCCGCTGCTGGAGCGCGCGCTCGGCGGCTGGGAGCGGGCGGCCGCCCCCGCCACGGAGCTGCCGGCAGCGCCGCGGCCGGCCCCCACCGCCATCCACATCGTGGACCGGCCGGGCGCCCCCCAGTCGGAGCTGCGGGTGGGGCTGGTGGGCGTGCCGCGGACCACGGAGGACTACTACGCCCTGGAGGTCATGAACACCGTCCTGGGCGGCGCCTTCACCTCCCGGCTGAACATGCGCCTGCGTGAGGAGAAGGGCTGGACCTACGGCGCCGGCTCGGGCTTCGGCTACCGGCTGGGACCGGGGCCCTTCCAGGTGGCCACGGCGGTCTTTACGGAAGTCACGGACAGCACCCTCACGGAGATCGTGCGGGAGCTACGGCGCATCCGGGACGAGCTGGTGCCCGAGGAGGAGCTGGCGCGCGCCAGGAACTACCTGGCGCTCGGCTACCCCCGCTCCTTCGAGACCACGGGCGGTCTGGCCGGCAACATGGCCCAGCTGGCCCTGTACGGGCTGCCCGCGGACTACCATGATCGCTATGTGGAGCGCATCCTGGCCGTCAGCGCGGAAGACGTGTGGCGCGTGGCCAACGCCTACCTGGACCCCGGCCGCAGCGCCATCGTGGTGGCCGGGGACCGGGCGCGCATCGAGGCGGGCCTGCGCGCACTGCGCCTGGGGCCGGTCTACGTGCGTGAGCCCGCGGCGCCCTGAGACGAGTCGAGATGCCAGCCAATGCACGCGTGAGGAGGCGCCGAGCATGAAGATACCCTTCGAGCAGCACACCCTGGAGAACGGTCTCCGGGTCATCCTGGCGCCGGATCCCGCCGCGCCCGTGGTGGCGGTCAACCTGTGGTACAACGTGGGCTCCCGGAACGAGCGGCCCGGGCGCACCGGCTTTGCCCACCTCTTCGAACACATGATGTTCCAGGGTTCGGAGCACGTGCCGGAGGCCGCGCACTTCTCCTTCATCGAGAAGGCCGGCGGCTCGCTGAACGGCTCCACCTGGCTGGATCGCACCAATTACTTTGAGACGCTCCCGGCCCACTACCTGGAGCTGGGGCTGTGGCTGGAGGCGGACCGCCTGGGCTGGTTCCTGCCGGCGCTCACCCAGGAGAAGCTGGACAACCAGCGTGACGTGGTGAAGAACGAGCGGCTGTGGCGCGTGGACAACCAGCCCTACGGGGACTGGGACGAGCGGCTGCAGGCGCTGGTCTATCCGGAGACGCATCCCTACCACCACTCGGTGATCGGCTCCATGGCGGACCTGGACGCCGCCTCCCTGGAGGACGTGGAGCAGTTCTTCCGCACCTACTACGCGCCCAACAACGCCGTACTGACCCTGTGCGGGGAGCTGGACCCCGCGCGGGCGCTGGAGCGCGTACGGGCGTGGTTTGGTGACATCCCGCACGGCCCGGCCGTGCCGCCCATCCCTGGCACCACGGAGCTGCCGGAGACGCTGGGCGGCGAGGTGCGCGAACGGGGCACCGTGGCGGGCGCGCTGCCGCGGGTGTACCTGGCCTACCGCATCCCGCCCTACGGCAGCCAGGACTTCTACGCCGCCGCCGTGGCCTCGCAGGTGCTGGCCTGGGGCAAGGCTTCGCTGCTCTATCGCGGGCTGGTGAAGGAGCGGCGCGCGGCCCAGGACGTGGTGGCGTTTGCCTTTCCCATCGTGGTGGGCGCCTCCATGCTGGTGCTCTGGGCCACGGCGCGGCCGGGGGTGGGCAGTGCGCGCCTGGAGGAACTGCTGCTCGAGGAGGTGGCCACCCTGGCGGCGGCCTCGGACGCCGACGTGGAGCGCGCCGTGCGCCTCATGGAGGCGCGCCAGCTCCAGGAACTGCAGCGCGTGGACGAG
Organism: Gemmatimonadota bacterium; assembly: GCA_040905425.1. Classification (GTDB taxonomy): domain Bacteria; phylum Gemmatimonadota; class Gemmatimonadetes; order Longimicrobiales; family RSA9; genus JBBDRO01. Next base: position 20,065 of record JBBDRO010000084.1, read on the forward strand.
CGCGCCGACCAGCTGTCCATGCACGCCACGCTCTTCGACGACCCCGACCGGATCAATACCGAGCTGGACCGTATACGCGCGGTGACCACGGAGGACGTGCGGGCCTTTGCCCGCCGCTTTCTCGGCGCGGACAATCGCGTACTGCTCACCTACGACCGCCCCGCCGCCTGATGCCCAAATCTCCCGACCACCCGAATCCGGCCGCCCCGGAGCCGTCCGTGACCCCCGTCGATCGGGAGCGGCCCCCCGCGCCCGGCCCCGTGCGGCCGTTCGCCTTCCCACATGTGCACCGCGGCGCACTGGCCAACGGGCTGGCCGTGCTGGCGGCGCGCGCTGGCGACCTGCCGCTGGTGACCGCCCAGGTGGTGCTGGACGCCGGCGCCGTGCGCGAGGACGCGGGGCGCGCCGGGCTGGCGCAGCTTACGGCGTGTCTCCTGGACGCCGGCGCGGGCGGGCGGGACGGGGACGCGCTCGCCTGGGAGCTGGAGCGCCTGGGCGTGGCACTGGAGGCCACGGCCGGCTGGGACGCCCTGGTGGTGGGGCTCACCGTCCACGCCGACCGGCTGGAGCCGGCGCTGGCGCTGCTGGCGGACATCGTGCGCCGGCCGGACTTCCCCGAGGACGAGGTGGGCCGCCTGCGTGACGAGCAGCTGGCCGGCCTGGTGCAGCGGCGCGCCGACCCGCGCCTGCTGGCGGGGGACATGGCTACCCGCTTCCTGTACGCGGCGGACGCCCCCTACGCTCGCCCTCTGCCCGGCACGGACGAGACCGTAGCCGAGCTTACCCCCGCTGACGTGAGCGAATTCCACGGCCGCTGGTTCGTGGCGCCGGACTCGGCGCTGGTCCTGGTGGGCGCCCTGGACCCGGAGAGCGCGCCGGAGCTGGCGGAGCGCTTCTTCGGTGACTGGGACGGCGCGGCGCCCGGTCCGGTCGCGGCCTCCTCCGCGCCGCGGGCCGTCGAGCCCGTGGTCCACCTGGTGGATCGGCCCGGCGCGGTGCAGACGGAGCTTCGTATGGGGCACGTGGGCGTGGCCCGTGGGCATCCCGACCACTTTCCCCTGCAGGTCATGAACAGCCTGCTCGGCGGCGCCTTCACCAGCCGGCTGAACATGAACCTGCGCGAGAAGCACGGCTTCACCTACGGCGTGCGGAGCGGCTTTACCATGCGTCGGCTGCCGGGGCCGTTCCTCATCCAGACGGCCGTGGCCACGGCCGTCACCGCGCGCGCGGTGGAGGAGGTCCTGAAGGAGGTGGCGCGGCTCCGCGAGGAGGGCGCCCCCGAGGGCGAGGTGGCCGCCAACCGGGACTACCTGGCGGGCGTGCAGCCCCTGCAGCTCCAGACCACCGAGCAGGTGGCCGGCCACCTCACCGACCTCGTGGTCTATGGCCTGCCCGATGACTGGTATGACACCTACGCCGCCCGCATCCAGGCCGTCACCCCCGAGGAGGTCCACCGCGTGGCCCGCGAGTACGTGCGCCCGGAGCGCATGGCCACCGTGGTGGTGGGGGCGGCGGACGCGCTGGCGGAGGCATTGGCGGGGCTGGGCGCCGGGCCGGTCGAGCGCCACGCGCTGTCCGGGCACGGCGGGGGAGAGGCCACCGATG
>JBBDRO010000085.1:0-21656 GCA_040905425.1 Gemmatimonadota bacterium
GGGTCGGACGGGTCGGACGGGTCGGACGGGTCGGACGGGTCGGACGGGTCGGACGCGGAGCCTGCCGGGGCGGCCCCGCCCGAGCCGGCAGCTGGGCCGGAGTCCGCAATCGAGCCGGAGCCCGCAGTGGAGCCGGAGCCCGCAGTGGAGCCGGAGGCGCCAGAGGTGCCTGCCGCGAGCGCCGCCGCCGGCGCCGCGGCCATCGGCACCGTGGAGCACGCCCGCACGGCGCTGGACGCCGTGATCGCGGAGCGCGCCGCGCCCTTCGGGCTCACCACCTTCCTCAAGGCCGCCCAGATCATCGAGGTGGCGGGCGCGCGCATCACCATCGAACTGCCCATGGGCCCCGGCCTCGAGCGCCTGAGCGCCGAGGGCACCGTCCGCGCCGCACTGGAAAAGGTCCTGGGCCAGCGGCTCGGCGGCGCCGTCCGCCTGGAGGTGCGCGCCCTCGGCGGCGGGCCGAGCGAGCACTCCGTGCCGCCGCCGCGCCTCACCCCGGAGCAGGTGCAGCACGATCGCCTGGCCCGCCTGGCGCGCGAGCACCCCACCCTGGGCCAGGCCGTGCAGGCGTGGGACCTGGAGCTGATGGAGTAGGCGGTCGGCCTGTCCCACCCGCCCATTCCCCCGCCCGCCGCAGGCGGGCACCGTGCGGGCATGCCCACGCCCTCCGGCCGTCCGCCCTTCAGCCACCCGCCGCACGCCTTCGGCCGCCGTGCCGAGGACGCCGCCGCGGCGCACCTGGAAGCGGCCGGCTGGGGTATCGTCGCGCGCAACGTGCGCTGGCGCCGGAAGGAGATCGACATCGTGGCGCGCCGCGGCGGCGTCGTCGCTTTCGTGGAAGTGAAGGCGCGCGCGGGGGAGGGCTTTGGTGGTCCGCTCGCGGCCATCACGTGGCGGAAGCGGCGCGAGATCGCGCTCGTGGCCCGCTGGTGGATCGCCGAGCACGGCCGGCCGGGCGAGCGCTACAGGTTCGATGCGGTGGCGGTGCATGCGCGGCCGGACAGTGGGTTGCTGGTGGAGCACCACCCCGGCGCGTGGCGGCTGTGAGCGCCTGCCACATCGGCACCCGGCCGCATTGCGGCTGTGCCATTCCGAGCTAGTTTTGCGGTACCCGAGTTGCACGCTGACACGGCGCGGTCGCCGGGCGGCGCGCCGCTGCCGGACACACAACAGTGAAAGAGCTGGGATGCCCGAAGAGCAGCGGTCCGGGACGGACCAGGAACAGGACCGGGAAGCGGAGCACGGCGACGCCGCGGAGCACGGCGACGCCGCGGAGCACGGCGACGCCGCCGACGTGGGTGCCGGTGACGCGTCGCTGGACGGCGGCGCCCCCAGCCAGTCCGCCGACGCAGAGGCCGAGCACCTGGCCCTGGAACTCTCCGAGGCCCGGGACAAGCATCTGCGCCTGGCGGCCGAGTTCGACAACTACCGCAAGCGCGTGATCCGCGAGCGCGAGGAGGCGCACACGCGCGCCCAGGCCGAGGTGATCGGCAAGCTCGTGGACGTGCTGGATGACCTGGACCGCGTGGCGCACTTCAGTGAGGAGACGGCCTCGGCCGCGCTGCTGGAGGGCTTCCAGCTGGTGGAGCGGAAGCTCCACGCCTCACTCAGCGCGCTCGGCATGGAGCCCATCGACGCTGCCGGCAAGCCCTTCGATCCCGAGCGCATGGAGGCGCTGGCCACGGTGCCGGCGGAGGACCCGGCGGAGGATGACCACGTGGCCGACGTGTTTCAGAAGGGCTACACCTTCCGCGGTATGCTGGTGCGGCCCGCCCGCGTCCGCGTGAAGCAGTACGAGAGCTGAGCCCCATGGCCACGCGCGGCACCAAGGACTACTACCAGATCCTCGGCGTGGGTGAGGGCGCCGACGCCGCCGACATCAAGAAGGCCTACCGGCGCCTGGCCAAGGAGAACCACCCCGACGCCAACGCCGGTGACCCCAGCGCCGCCGATCGCTTCAAGGAGGTCGGCGAGGCCTACTCGGTGCTCTCCGACGCGGCCAAGCGCAAGCAGTACGATCAGATGCGGAAGTACGGGGCCATGGGCGGCTTCGGCTTCGGCGGCGCGCCGGGCGGCCGCTCGGGGACGGGCTTCAGCGGCGGCTTCAGCACGGGCTTCGGCAGCCCTACCTCCGGCCCCGGCGGTGAGCAGCGCTTCACCTTCGAGGACCTGGGGGACCTGGGCGGGCTGGGGGACATCTTCAGCTCCATCTTCAACCGCGGCGGCAAGCGGGAGAAGGGCGCCCCGGGCGCGGCGGGCCAGGCACGCGGGCGCGGTCGCGACGTGGAGTACATGGTGGAGATCCCCTTCACCACGGCGGCGCGCGGTGGCAAGATCACCATCAACGTTCCCATGACGGACGACTGCGCCACCTGCACCGGCACCGGCAGCAAGCCCGGCTCCAAGCCGCGCCCGTGCCCCGAGTGCAGCGGCACGGGCACCATCTCCTTCGGCAAGGGCGGCTTCGCGGTGAACCGGCCGTGCCCGGCGTGCCTGGGCCGCGGCGAGGTGCCCACCGACCCGTGCACCGTGTGCGGCGGCAGCGGCCAGGTGCGCGAGAACCGGCAGATTGCCCTCACCGTGCCGGCGGGCGTGGACAACGGCTCCAAGCTCCGCCTCTCGGGGCAGGGGGAGAAGGGCGCGGGGGGCGCCGCCGCCGGCGACCTGCTCGTCACCTTCAAGGTGAAGCCGCACCATTTCTTCCGCCGCGAGGGGCTGGACATCCACTGCACCATCCCCATCAACTTCGCGCAGGCCACGCTCGGCTCGAAGGTGCGCGTCAAGACCGTGGACGGCCGCAAGGTGGCGCTCCGCATCCCCACCGGCACCCAGTCCGGCACACGCTTCCGCGTGGCCGGCCAGGGCATCGAGAAGGCGGGCCGCCGCGGCGATCAGTACGTGCAGGTGAAGGTGCAGGTCCCCGAGCAGCTCTCGGAGGAAGAGGAACGGCGGATGCGCGACTTCGCTGCGGCCGCCGGCATGAAGCACTAGGCGGAGAGAATCCACATGCGGACGTTCCAGGATACGGATTTCCAGATCTGGGAGACCTGGGTCTCCAGCGGCGAGCACGGCTTCTCGGACCGCCACCCGCGCATCCTCTTCCGCTGTCGCAGCGCCCCCCTGGCCCGCGCCCGCGTGATGGCGCTGGCGGAGGGTGACGAGTCGGATGCCCAGCGGCAGGTCCTGGAGGCGGGCCCGGAGGACCTCCTTGCCATGTTGGAGAAGGCGCAGCCGGTGAATTAGCGGATGCGCCCGCCGCCGATCAGCTGCTCGTCCCGGTAGAGCGCGCCCGACTGCCCGGGCGTGACCGCGCGCTGCGGTTGCTCCAGCTCCAGTTCCACCCGCTCCGCGCTTAGGGCCCGCACGCGCGCCGCCACGGGACGTGCGCGGTGGCGCACCTGGACGCGCAGCCGCTCGCCAGTCTCGGGCGGGGCGGCCAGCCAGTTGAGGTCACCCAGCGTGACCTGGCTCCGCTCCAGCTCCTCGGCCGAGCCCACCACCACCTCCTGCCGCTCCGGCCGCACGCCCAGCACGTAGAGCGGCTCGCCGCGGCCGCCGCCCAGCCGGCGGCGCTGGCCCACCGTATAGCGCGCATAGCCTTCGTGTTCACCCACCACTTTGCCATCCGGGCGCACCAGGGGGCCGGGCACCAGCGCGGCGTGCTCCTCCCCCAGGCGGCCGGCCAGGAAGTCCCCGTAGTGGCCGGTGGGCACGAAGCAGATCTCCTGGCTCTCCGGCTTGTCGGCCGTGGCCAGCTCCAGCTGCCGCGCGCGCTCGCGGACCTCCTCCTTGGTGAGGTGCCCCACGGGGAAGCGGAGCGCGGGCAGCACCTCGGCGGGCACGCCCCAAAGGAAGTAGCTCTGGTCCTTGGCGGGGTCGCGGCCGCGCAGCAGGCGCGGCGGGGCGGACGCCGCCGGTTCCAGGCGCGCGTAGTGGCCGGTAGCAATGGCCTCCGCGCCCATCAGCCGCGCGCGCCGCAGCAGGTCGGGGATCTTCGTGTTGGAGTTGCAGCGCACGCAGGGATTGGGCGTGCGGCCGGCGGCGTACTCGTGCACGAAGTCGTCGATCACATCCCGCGTGAAGGCCTCCTCCATGTCCACCACGTAGTGCGGGATGCCCAGCGTCTGCGCCACGCGGCGCGCGTCCAGGATGCCCTCCAGGCCGCAGCACGTCTTGGAGTTGTTGGCCGTGCCGCTATAGCAGAAGGTCTTCATGGTAAGCCCCACCACGCGCACGCCCTGCTCGACCAGCAGCGCGGCGGCCACGGAGGAGTCCACACCGCCGGACATGGCCACCACCACCAGGGGGGCGTCCGCGTTGCGGTGCTCGGGGGGCTCGAAGGGTTCCAGCGGCATCGTACGGCTCCGGATGAGGGGCGTCCGGGCCCGTCTACCCCCGGGCGGGGGCCGCGATCCGTACGCGACTGGCCACGCGCGCCACCAGCTCGGCCGCGCGGGCCACTTCCTCGGCGGTGGTGACGTGCCCGAAGGAGAGGCGGATGGTGGCGGACGCCTCCATGGCGCCGCCCATGGCGCTGAGCACGTGGCTGGGCGCGCTGGCGCCGCTCTGGCAGGCGGAGGCGCCCGAGCAGGCCAGCCCCTCCAGGTCCAGGCCGATCAGAAAGGCGTCCTGGTCGGCGTCGGGAAAGGTCAGACTGAGCACGTGGGGCAGGCGCGCGGCGGCGCCCTGGCCGTTCACGCGCACGTCGGGCACGGCGGCGCTGATCTGCTGGCACAGCGTGTCGCGCAGGGCGGCCAGGCGCGCGGCCTCGGCCGCCTGCTCGGCGGCGGCGCGCTCGGCGGCCGCGGCAAAGCCCACGGCGCCGGCCACGTTCTCCGTGCCGGGGCGGAGCTGGCGCTCCTGGCCGCCGCCGTGGCAGACGGGGTCCACGCGCACGCCGTCGCGCACGTACAGGGCGCCGATGCCCTTGGGGCCGCCGATCTTGTGCGCGCTCACCGAGAGGAGGTCCACGCTGGCGGCGGCCACGTCCACGGGCACCTTGCCGAAGGCCTGCACGGCGTCCGTGTGGCAGACCACGCCGGCGGCGCGGCAGCGCTCCGCCACGGCGCCCACGGGCTGCACGGTGCCCACCTCGTTGTTGCCCCACATGACGCTCACCACCGCCGGCGTGGCAACCAGGGCGTGCTCCACGGCGTCCAGGTCCAGCGTGCCGTGCTCGTCCACGGCCAGCAGCACCACCTCGGCGCCCTCGCGCCCGGCCTGCTGCACGGCCGCCAGGATGGCCTTGTGCTCCACGGCCGAGCAGACCACGGCGCGGGCGCCGTCCTGCCGCGCGCAGCGCCAGCGGCCCAGGATGGCAATGTTGTCCGCCTCGGTGCCGCCGCCCGTGAAGACGATCTCCGAGCGCCGGGCGCCGAGCGCGGCGGCCACGCGCTCGCGCGCCTCCTCCAGCGCGCCCCGCGCCTCCCGCCCCCAGCGGTGGGTGCTCGACGGGTTGCCGAAGCGCGCGTCCAGATACGGCGCCATGGCCTCCCGGGCCTCGGGGCGCAGCGCGGTCGTGGCGGCGTGGTCCATGTAGATGGCTTCCACCATCCGTCTCCGTGGTCTGTGATGTTCGGGATGCGCCTTGGCATGGGCCGCCGGCGCCTCTAACTTATTTCCATGGCGTTACGCGCACCACCGCCGCTGCCGCCGCGCCGGCCCCGACACTTCCGCGCCACCGTGCACGGTACGGTCTTCGGCGGGCGCACCGAGTGCGTGGCCCACGTGCAGCCCGGCGATGAGCTGCTGCTGCTCCCCAACGCCCCCCACGAGGACGAGCCCAGCGTCTGGGTGCACGCCCACGGCGGCGACGTGCTCGGCCACCTGCCGCCGGAGATCGAGGCGTGGCTCTCCCCCTGGCTGCTGCGCGGTGGCCGGGCGCAGGCCCGCGCGGTGCGCGTTCTGGGTCCCGAGGCACCCAGCTGGAACCGGCTCGTGCTCGAGGTGACCTGCAGCGCCTGAGGAAGCCGGCGAGCCAGGCGCGCCACGTGGGGCGTCAGCGCCACACCATCCCGCGTTTCCTGGGACACACCCGCCCCGATCGGCCGCTCCACCCGCTCAACGCTCCGCGCTCCAAGTCCAATCCCTGTAGTGCTTTGCCTCCACCGACCGGCCGGTGGCCCGGCCCGGTGCGCGCCTTGCTCCCTGCTGCGGACGGCCGTCATTCCGCCACACTCGAGGCCCACCGCAGGATCGGTTCTCGCTGCCGCGTCGCCGCGTTCCGCACGCCTTCGGAAGTCTTCACGGCTGCGGGGGCGCGGCAGCCCCCCCTCCCATGACCACCTGCCCGGCTGCGCGGCATAGCGGAGCGGCAGCACCAGCGGATCCGAGCGGAAGGCGGTCGGTCGCCGGTCGCGCGGCCGGCCGCCCGGCGGGCGGCTAGAAGCTGTCCACGCCGAGCGCCACGGGATCCTCCACCAGCATGGTCTCGCGCGTCCAGTAGGGCTCGCCGTAGCGCCGGCGGATGAGCGAGCCGTAGTGGGCGTGGTGGGCCAGCAGCTGCTCGCGCAGCGGGCGGTCCCCGGCGCCGAAGACGTCCCCCATGGCGCTCCGCCCGCCGAACTGGCTGCCGTAGGCAAAGACGGCCTCCAGCTTCCGCTCCATCTGCTCGCTCACGTCCACCACGAAGGTGGGCCGCGGCGCGTCCTCCTGGTAGGCCAGCGCGTGGGCCACCTTGCGCGGTCGGTGCGGCTCCCCCTCCACGGGGGCGCGGCGCAGCCCCGCCAGGAAGCAGGCGTCGCGCCCCAGCTCCGCGGCGGCGCGGTGGTCGGGGTGGCGTGCCTCGGGCCAGTGCAGCAGCACGGTGCGCGGGCGGAGCTCACGGAGTATGGTCGCCACGCGCCAGCGGGCGGCCGGAGTGTTTTCCAGGCTGCCGTCGGGCAGCCCGGCGGTGCGGCGCTCGGCCAGGCCCAGGATACGGCTGGCCTCGGCGGCCTCCGCCGCCCGCTCGTCCGCCGAGCCGGCGGAGCCGCTCTCGCCGCCGCTCAGGTCCAGCACGCCGGTGGCGTGGCCCAGGTCGGCGGCGCGCAAGAGGGCGCCGCCGCACAGCAGCTCGGCGTCGTCGGGGTGGGCCACGATGGCCAGGAGATCGATCATGCGGGGAGGATAGGGAGCCGCGCGCGCTGCCGCGAGCCCCGGAGGGCGCGCGGGGACGTCGCCTTATTCATACCGTAAGGCGTCCACCGGATCCAGACGCGCCGCGCGCCACGCCGGCCACATGCCGAAGAGGATGCCGGCCACGGCGGCCATGCCCAGCGCCGCCACCACCGCGCCCAGGGGCACGGCGGCCGGGATGGGCGTGAAGGCAGCTACCAGGAAGGCGCTGCCGCCGCCCAGCGCCATGCCGATGGCGGCGCCGATGAAGGTCAGGGTGGTGGACTCCACCAGGAACTGCCAGAGGATCTCCCGCCGGGTGGCGCCCATGGCCTTGCGGATGCCGATCTCGCGGGTGCGTTCGGTGACGGCGATCATCATGATGGCAATGACGCCCACGCCGCCAACCATCAGCCCCACCGAGGAGAGCGCCAGCATCACCATGAAGAAGACGCCGGTGACGCGGTTGAAGGTGTCCAGCAGCTCTTCCTGCCGGATGACCGCGAAGTCGTTCGCGTCCCCGGGGTGCAGCCGCCGGCTGGCGCGCAGCAGGGCAATGACCTGGTCCATGGCCTCGTCCTGCGTGGCCGTCTCGGCGGTGACCACGAGCGCGTTCATGCCGCGTGTGCCGGCCTTGAGGTGCTTCAGGGCGCTCGTGTAGGGCATCACCACGAAGTTCTTGTTCAGGCCGGCGAAGATGTTGTCCACCTGCCGGAAGACGCCGATCACCTCGAAGGGCCGAGCGCCGATGCGGACCGTGCGCCCGATGGCGCCGAGCGTGCCGAAGAGCTCCTGCGCGAGCGGCTCCGAGAGGACCGCCACGGGCGCGGAAGCCCGCACGTCGTGGGGCAGCATGTTGTGGCCGGCCACGATCTCGCCGGCCGTGTAGTCGGGCCAGGAGACGTCGGTGGCCGAGATGGACACCGAGGACAGGCGCTGGCTCCCGTAGCTGATCTCGCGGCCCAGGTCCAGGCTGGCCAGCGCCGTCTTCACCGCGGGCAGGTCACCCATGGCGCGGATCTCCGCCACGGTGAGCGCCGGGTTGTCGGCCCAGGGCGGACGGCCGCTGGTCACGATCTGCACGTCATTGTAGTCGAAGCGGGCCACCATGAAGTTCTTGGGGCCCACTTTCTCCATCATGTCCGTGACGGTGGTCTGGATGCCGGCGATCATGGCGCTCATGGCCATGACCGTGGCCACGCCCACCACGATGCCCAGGATGGTCAGGCCGGAGCGGAACTTGTTGGTCCGGAGCTGCTCCACGGCCAGCGCGGCGCCCTCGTAGATGCTCTCGATGCGCATGGCCGCTACTCTGCCCTGAGGGCCACGACGGGGTCCAGCCGGGCCGCTTTGCGCGCCGGGTAGAGGCCGGCGATGATGCCCACGCTGACGCCCATGAGCGCCGCCACCATCATCCAGAACGGGCTCAGCGTGGCCGGCAGCGGGGAGAGCGCCCGCACCACCTGCGCCAGGATGTTGCCCAGGCCGATGCCCACGGCCGCGCCGAGCAGGGAGAGGGTGGCGGACTCCACGAGCACCTGCAGCGTGATGTCCCGGCGGCGCGCACCGATGGCCTTGCGGATGCCGATCTCGCGCGTGCGCTCCACCACGGACACCAGCATGATGTTCATGATGACGATGCCGCCCACCACCAGGGCAATGGAGACCAGCCCCGGGAAGGCAATGAGCAGGATGCGGCGGATGTTCTCCCAGAAGCTCATGGACTCCTCGGCCGTCTCGATGGCAAAGGAGTTGGCCTCACCCGGGCGCAGCCCGTGGCGCACGCGCATGATGGCTTCGGCGTCCAGCGCCACGCGGTCCATGGCCTCGGAGTTGTCCGGGCGGATCAGGATGGCGTCCACCACCCCGCGCGGGTTCACCAGCCGGCCCATGGCCGAGCGCGCGGGGGCAATGGCCCGGTTGTCCATGGACATGCCGAAGAGCGTGCCCTGTTTCTTCAGGATGCCGATGACGCGGAAGGGGATGTCACGGATGCGCACGGAGCGGCCCAGCGGGTCCAGCGCGCCGAAGAGCTTCTCGGCGGCCTCGGCGCCCAACACCACCACCGGCACGCCCGCGCGGTCCTCGGGCGCGGTGAAGGCGCGGCCCCGCTCCACGTCCAGGTCACGAATGCGGAAGAGGTCCACGGAGGCGCCCGTCAGCCAGACGTTCTCCACTTCCACGCCCGTCTCGGCGCTCATGGTGCCGCCGTTGAAGCTCTCCACGGCCACCAGGGCGGGCACGCCGAGCCCGCGGCGCAGCGCGTCCGCGTCCTCGAAGGTGAGGCGGGGGCGGCGCCAGTAGCTGCGCCAGATGTCGGGGTCGGAACTGAAGTTGACTTCGGGGGTGCGGCGGACGGTGACCGTGTTCAGCCCGAAGATGGTACGGGCAAAGTCCTCCTCCATGTACTTGTTCATGCCCTCCACCACGCTCACCACCGTGATGAGGAACATGACGCCGATGATGACGCCCACCACGGCAAAGAAGCTCTTCAGCTTCTGCGCGCGGATCTGGTGGAGTGCCAGGCGCACACCCTCGCGGGTGGTCATCATGGGCAGTGCCTCAGTAGACCAGCGTGGCTTCCGGGCTCCCCTTGAGCACGTCGCTCTCCACCTGCCCGTCGCGCAGCGTGACCTCGCGCTCGGCGTGGGCCGCGATGTCATGCTCGTGGGTCACCAGCAGGATGGTCTGCCCGTCATCATGGAGTTCATTGAAGAGGGCCATGATGTCCGCGCTGGTCTTGCTGTCCAGGTTGCCGGTGGGCTCGTCGGCCAGCAGCAGCGCCGGGTTGTTGATGAGCGCCCGGGCCACCGCCACGCGCTGGCGCTGCCCGCCGGAGAGCTCCGTGGGCTTGTGGTCCATGCGGTCCCCCAGCCCCACCTTGGTGAGCATGGAGGCGGCGCGCTCCTTCCGCTCGCGGGCCGGCACGCCGGCGTAGATGAGCGGCAGCTCCACGTTGTGCAGGGAGGTGGCGCGCGGCAGCAGGTTGAAGGTCTGGAAGACGAAGCCTATCTCCTTGTTGCGGATGCGGGCCAGCTGGTCGTCGTTGAGCCCGGCCACGGCCGTGCCGTTCAGCCAGTACTGCCCCGCGGTGGGGGTGTCCAGGCAGCCGATGAGGTTCATGAAGGTGGACTTGCCGGACCCGGACGGCCCGAGCAGCGCCACGTATTCGTTGGGCTGGATGAGCAGGTCCACGCCGCGCAGTGCGTGCACCTTCTCGCTCCCCATCTGATAGGTCTTGGTGAGCGCCTCGGTCCGGATGATGGCCTGCTGCATCCTGATGAGTCCTCTGGTCTTCGGTGCCTGCTGCCCCCCGCCGCGATGTCGGCCGGGATGTGCCGCTGTCCATTCGCCGTGGGCGTGGTCCGTGCCTAACCCCCCGCGCCGGCCACCGCGCCGGAGCGCGCCGCCGCCGTGTCGGCGGGCAGCGCCCGCACCGCCTGCTCGTGCTCCAGGGTGCGGATGGCCTCGTAGGGACCGGCCACCACCGTGTCCCCCTCCTCCAGTCCGGCGAGCACTTCGAAGTGCTCGCGCCCCGCGATACCGATGCGCACGGGCGTGAAGTGCGCCTTGCCGTCACGCACCACGAAGACGCCTTCCTGGTCCCGCTCCTCCTCGGCGTCGGCGCCCAGCGCCGCGGCGCCCAGGTCCTCGTTGGGCAGCGCCTCCACGTCATCCCGCTCGCGCACGGTCAGCGCGATGATGGGCACGGCCAGCGCGCGCGGCCGCATGTCGGTCACCATCTCCGAGGTGGCCGAGAGGTCAGGGCGCAGGGTGGCTGGCGGGCTGTCCAGGCGGATCACCACCTGGAAGTCGATGGCCTGCCCCTGGCCGCCGCCGGTGGACGCCGCGGTCTCCCGCGAGCGCACGGCGCTGTGCCCGATCTCACTCACCCGGCCGGTGAACTTCTGGCGCGGGAAGGCGTCGATCTGGACCACCGCACTGTCCCCCAACTCCAGCTGCGGCACGTCGGTCTCGTCCACGTGCACCACCACCTCCATGACACTCAGGTCGGAGACGGTGAGCAGCAGGCTGCCGGCGTTGTTCATGGTGCCCACGATGGCCGTCTCACCGGCGTCCACGTTGAGCCTCGTGACGATGCCGTCCATGGGCGCCCGGATCACCGACTTGGCCAGCTGGTTGCGCGCCTCGCCGAGCGCGGCCTGGGCCTGCGCCACGCCGAAGGTGGCGGCCTTCAGGAGCTGCTCGTTCACCAGCACCTGCGTCTCCGACTCCTCCAGCGCCTGCCGGCTCACCAGCTCCGCGTTGGCGCTGGCCAACTGTTGATTCCTCTCCCAGACGCGCTGTGCCTGGATTAGGTTGGCACTCGCTTGCGCCTGCCGCGCCCGCGCCTCGCTCACTGCCGCCTCGGCCCGGGAGACGGCGGCCTCGTACTGCGTGGGATCAATGCGCAGCAGGATCTGCCCTGCCGTGACGCTCTGGCCCTCCGCCACGTAAAGTGCGGTGATGCGGCCCATGATGTCCGCCTGCACGTCCACCTTGCGGTGCGGCTGGATCCAGCCGCTGGCGGAGACCACGCCCACCAGGTCCTGCCGGGTGACCTCCTCCATGCGCACGGCCACGGCATCATTGCCGGTGACGGCGCCTATGACGGCAATGCCGCCCACCAGCACCACCAGCCCGGCGGCGATCCCGATCTTGGTTCCCTTGCGCATCAACGGCTCTCCTGTGCGTCGATCAGCGGGCGGCCGACGGCGGCCTCCAGCGCTGCCAGATTCTGATGGAACGCGTAGACGGCGTTCAGATAGGCGCGGTCGGCCCGCGCCATGACGGTTTCGGCTTCCTGCAGCTCGATGAAGGCGGACTGCCCCACCTGGTAGATCTGGCGGGCCAGTTCGAGCTGGTCCGCGGCCAGCTCCAGGTTGACCTCCTCGAGCGCCACGCTCTCCCCGGCCGTGACCAGGTTGAGGTAGGCGGTGCCCACCTCCGTGCGGATGCGCAGCTCCTCGGCGCGCAGCCGGTGCGCGGCGTCATCGGCGCTCACCCGCGCTTCCTGGATGGCGCGCTCGCGGCCCAGCCCCTGGAAGATGGGCACGGAGATCTGCATGGAGAGGCTGAACGGCTGCCCCGTGAAGTCGAAGGGGAAGCTCTGCCCGCTGTTGCGGATGCGCGCCTCGTCCTGCGGATCCAGGATGAACTGCGCGCAGTCGGCCGGGGTGTTGGGCAGCGGCTCGGAGAGGCCCGCCGAGATGGCGTTCAGCAGCTCACACTGGTCGCGCTGGCTCTTCATGGCGTTGCGCGCCTGGATCACCGAGTTCTCCCGGTTGCCTGCCTCCCGGGTGTAGCCGCTCCAGCCCGCGCGCATGCTGAGCGAGGGCAGGTAGGCGGTGCGCGCCATGCGCACGGCCGTCTCCTGGGACTCGCGCTGCGCCCGCTGCGCGCGCAGGGTGGGGTGGGCGTCCAGGGCGCTCCTCTCCAGCTCGGCCAGCGTCCACGGCACGTCGAACACGGTGAACTCGGTGGTCAGCGCCACGTCCGGCGGTAGCGAGGTGCCCAGCACCTGCGAGAGGCGGAGCAGCTCCGTCTGCGCCTGGTTGGTGGCCTGCAGCAGGGACACCCGGGAGCGGCCCACCTCCACCTGCGCCTGCTTCTCGTCCAGCGGGATGGCGGCGCCCACGCTCACACGGGCGGCGGCCAGCGCCAGGTTGTCCCGGGCCCGCGCCAGCTCCTGCTCCGCCAGCTGCACGGCGTCACGCGCGCCCAGCACCAGGACGTACTGGCGCGTGACCTCCGTGGCCAGGTTGTGCCCGGCGGCCCGGATGCCGGCCTCCGTGGCCCGGCGCGCCGCCTTCTGCTGGCCGGGCGCCAGCAGGTCACGGCCGCTCAGCGCGTAGCCCAGCCCCAGCGAGTAGTCGGACGAGTAGTAGTCCGTGCTGCCGCTGATGCCCAGCTCGTCACCGGTGAAGATGCCCACGCGCTGCGTGCCCTCGGCCTGGTAGCTGGCACCCACGTTGGCGCTGGCCGTGGGCAGGAAGGCGCCGTAAGCCTCACGCACGCGCCAGTCGGCTGCGATAGCGTCATTCTGCTGGGCCTGGAAATCGGGATTGTTGCGGCGCGCCAGCTCCAGCGCTTCAGCCAGGGTGAGGGTGGTGGTCTGCTGCGCGGCCACCGGTGCCCCGAGCAGGCACACCAGGGCCGCCAGCGCCACCATGGATCCGCGGCTTCTATCGTGCACCATCGCGCTCCGGTTGCATGTCCGAGTCATGGTCCCCCTACGCAGGACGCGTGAGCGGGGTTTCGCGTTGTGCGGGAAACGTGACGGGCGTCGTCGCCTTCAAAAAGATGTGGTTGAATGCGACGACGCCCATCCGGCTCGCTGCCCCGGTCCCGTGCCGGGCTACGGCAACTCCGTCCGCTCGGCCACCAGGTTGCGGCCGGGGATCTCGAGACGCAACACGCGGTTCTGCCCGTCCACCCAGACAATGCGCTCCTGGCCGCC
This sequence comes from Gemmatimonadota bacterium, assembly GCA_040905425.1. Taxonomy (GTDB): domain Bacteria; phylum Gemmatimonadota; class Gemmatimonadetes; order Longimicrobiales; family RSA9; genus JBBDRO01. The sequence continues at coordinate 13,556 of JBBDRO010000085.1, forward strand.
CTGCGGACGCACCGTGAGGCGCGTGGCCTGCACACTCGCGCCGCCCACGCTGATGCTCTCCGTGCCGCCGCGCACCACCTCGGCCATGACCTGGCGGCTCTCCTGCGGGATCAGGATGGGGATGCGCGTGGTGCCGCTGCCCGCCAGGCGGGCCACGAAGTAGTACTGGTGCGCCACCGCCTCGTCCACCACGGCGGCGCCCTGGCTGGCCAGGTACTCGCGCCCCTGCTCGCCCGCCGCTGAGACTACGCGCGCGCTGACGCGCCCGCCGCTCACGCGCCCCTGGATGGTCTGCGAGTCCGCGCCGTCCACGCTCACGCTGTAGCCCGCCGGACGCAGCCCCGAACCCGCCACCTGGAGCTGCGACTCCACTTCCTGGCCACCCGCGCGGCCGTCCAGGATGGTGCGCCCGGTGGCGATCAGGACGGCGTCGTCCCCCGATCCGTTCTGGCGGATCTGGAAGGTCTCCGAGCCCACCTCGCGGCCGTCCACGAGCAGGCGGAACGTGCCCGCGTCCACGGCGCTCGTCTGCGCGCGCGCGGCGCCAGGCGCCGCCAGGGCGGCCAGGGCCACGAGCGCCATGAGCGTCGTGCGCGTGGGCATCGTGCGGGCGCGGTGCGTCATCTTCATGCTACCTCCATGGGTGCGGCGAGTGTATGTGTACCCCCGGGATCCGCCTGTGTTCGGAGCGCTGCGGGGCGCCGGGGGCTATAATCACATGGTGTCCGTGTCCTCCTCGGCTACCTCGCCGAACAGGGCCCGGCGGATGACGTCGAGCAGGCGTTCGTAGATGGCCTGGCCCTTCTCGGCGGTAGCGCGGGTCGGGAAGCCCACCACGCCCGCACCGCCCGGCGGTGGAACCGGCAGCTGGCCGCGGATGTAGCGTTGGAAGCGCTCGGGCTCCATGGCAAAGTCCCGCGCGCGCTCCATGCGCACCAGTTCGGGGTGCAGGTGGAGGAGCACGGAGGTCTCGGCCTCGCACGCGTGCAGCGGCGTCTCCTGCGCTTCGAGGAGGTCACCCACCTCCACGTCCCAGATGGACACCACACGCACGCGCGCTTCCTTCGTCAGGAGGGTGGCCAGGGCGTCCAGGTGGGGGTCGTGGCGGTGCGCGGTGAGCAGGATGAATTCGCGCACGCCGTCATCCTCCCACGCGGCCAGCAGTTCGTTCAGCACCCGGTGGAGGGTCTTGGGGCTCAGTGAGGCGGTGCCGGCAAAGGCGCGCTCGCACGCCACGTTGACCCCGTAGTGGATGGTGGGCGCGCGCAGCACGCCCTGCGAGGCCGCCAGGTCCACCCCCAGGCGGCGGGCAATAAGTACATTGGCGCCCAGGGGGAGGTGGGGCCCATGCTGTTCCAGGGCACCGACGGGGATGATGAGCCGGGGGTCGCGCGCCAGGTGCGCGGCCACGTCGATCCAGCTCAGTTCGTCCAGCGCCAGACTGGGTGCGTGTTCTTCCATTGGCGGAGCGGTCCTTGAAGAATTCGGGTACGGCAACGGAGCTCGACCGCACACCCCATACCCTGGCGGCGTGGGGACTGGCCACGCTGGCCAGCGCGCTGGTGCTGATCTGGGCCCGTGAACTCACCACAGGGTGGCTGGTCGCGGCGGCCCTGTCCACTCTCGGCGCGCTCCTGGCCGCCCGCGGCACCCTGAACGTGGCGCGCAGCGGGGCCTCCGTGACCCTGCCCATGGCGCTCCTGGTGCTCGTCGTGGCCGTGGCCGCGGGCACGCTCTGCCACGGGCGTTTCCGTGCCGTCGAGCGGAGCTACGAGGAGCTGGTCGAAACGCGCGAGCGGCACGTGCGCGCAGCGCTGGAGCGGCGCATGGAGGTGCTGGTGCGGCGCGGGCGCGCCGCTGTGGAACAGGCCGCGGGCCGCATCCGCATGGCGTCCGGCCAGACGGTCCATTCGCTGAGCATGCTGGAAGACGTGCGCTCGCGCGTGGACGTGAGCGCACTGGCCGTCTACGACTCGGCCGGCACGCTCAAGACCTGGGCGGGGGCGCACCGCGGCAAGCTGCCCCGCGAGGTGCGCCGCGGGGCGGTGGCGGTGGCCTACGCGGAGCGGCCCCTCTTCAGCTACCTCTACTTCACGGCGCCCGTGCCGGGCGCCGCGCACCTGCACACGGTCTCCGCCGTGCTCCTGGAATCCGGGCTGCAGAGCCAGGAGGGCAGGGAGGCCTTCTCCGCACGCTTCGCGGCGGCCACCGGCGCGGCGGCGCGCTTCGAGCCGGGACCCACCCTGGCGCCGGCCTGGGAGCTACGGGCGGACGGGCGCACGGTAGTGGTGGGCCGCATTGCCCGCCCCACGCAGGCGGATCTGCGCCGGGAGACGGAGCGCCTGGCGCGCACGCTGGGCGCGCTCCTGGGCCTGGCGGCGTTCATCCTGCTGGCCTTCGGCTGGGTGCGCTCGCCGCACGGTGGCCGGCGCTGGCGGAGCCTGGCCCCGCTGGCCGTGCTCACGCTCGTGCTGCCGTTCGTGCCACTGGGCCCGCTGCTCGGCGTGGCCCGCTACTACGAGCCCTTCCTCTTCGCGCTGCCGGTGCCGGGGGACGTCACGCTGGGGCAGCTGGTGGCCTTCCTGCTGCCGCTGGCCGCGCTGGTGGCCACGCTGCGGCCCTTCGGCGTGAAGCGGCGCGGGCTGGCGCCGGCGCTGGCGCTCGGCGCGGTGGCGGTGGGCTTCGGGTACTGGTTCATCCTGTACCACCTGATCGATCCGGCCACGGCCGAGCTGCTGCGCGGCGGGCGCGGTCTCTGGGTGGGGCTGCATGCGGCCGTCATCCTCTCCCTCACGGCCCTCACGGCGCTGCTGCTGCCGCGCCGCCGCCGCCACCCCGCGCCGGCGCTGGTGCGCCGCTCGCCCGCGCTCATCCCGCTTCTGGCCGTGGCGGGGGTGGCGCTCTCGATCGGCCTGGCGCTGCTGGTCATGAGCACGCCCGCGCCGCCGCCGGAGTGGCCCACGTGGCAGGTGGCGCTGTGGGCCTTCCCCTACCTGCTGCTGGGCACGGCGGCGGCCTACAACATGAGCCCCCGCGGCACGCTGCTGCGCTGGCTCGCGGCCGGCTGGCTGGCCACCTCCGTGGGCCTGCCGCACCTGTGGAACGCCGAGACGGCCGCGCGCCTGGAGACGGTGGAGGACGAGCTGGCGACGCTGGGCGCACGCGTGGACGGCTACCTGGAGTACCTGCTGACGCTCTTCCAGCAGCAGGTGGTGGAGCGCACCGCGGCCGGCGAGGAGGGCGTGGATCTGCTCTACCGGAGCTGGGTGGCCAGCGGCATGGCGCGTGAGTCGTACGCCGCGCGCATGGCTCTCTGGGACTCGCTCTCCGCGGCGGAGGTCGAGATCGGGCTCGGCGGCGCCACGGGATCCGATACCGCCCAGATGGTGGTGCGCCTGGCGGTGGACTCAGCGCAGCGGCTCATTCCCGGCCAGTACCTGGTGCAGGCGGTGGTGGAGGCGCAGGATATCAACTACATCCTGGCCGTGCCGCTGGCGGGTGGCCGCGTGGCCACGGTGGTGGTGCCGCCGCGCCGCGAGCTGCAGATCCGCAGCGTGGTGGCTCCCTTTCTGGGCGGCTCTCCCACCGGGGCGCACGAGTTCTACCTGGACACGGACCTGGGCGGCGCCACCGAGGAGGTGGAGTGGGTGCGGCGCGAGCGGGGCTGGCACGGCACCCGGGTGGTGGAGTTCCCCGACGGCTTCTACCGGGCGCACGTGCTGGTACACATGCCCGGCACGGCGGTGCGGGTGGCGCGCGCCGTGCTCCTCCTGGTCACGGACCTGGCACTGCTCACGTTACTGCTCGGGGCGGGCCTCTTCCTGCGCGGCATGAACGCCGTCTCGCCGCGCCGCGTCATGCCCTGGCTGGCCAGCTTCCGGGGGCGCATCACGGGCGCCCTCTTCCTCTTCTTTCTCACGCCCACCGTGCTCTTCGGGCTGGTGGGCTATCGTGCGCTGGCCGACGAGGTGGAGCGCACCACCAGCGCCGTGGCCGAGCGCGCCGTGCACCAGGCCGAGCTGGGCTTCCAGGACACCGGTGGAAACCTGCGTGAGCTGGCCCGCCACGTCGGCACCGACGTGCTGCTCTTCGATCCCACGGGCGAACTGGCACAGGCCTCCTCGCCCGAGGCGCTGGAGCTGGGCGTCTACGGTGCCTGGATGCCGCCGGAGGTGTGGGCGCCGCTCTATCGGAGCGACCAGCCCATGATGGTCTCCGAGCGTCAGCTGGGCGGCCAGTCCTTCGTCATGGCCTATCGCAAGCTGCCGCCCACGAACCACTACCTGGCCGTGCCCATGATGCTCTCGTCGGGGCGCACCGCGCTCATGCAGGGGGAGCTGGCCGACGTGGTGCTCTTTGCCAGCCTGCTCGGCGCGCTGCTCTCCCTGGCGCTCTCGCTGGCGGTGGGGCGCGCGCTGGCGGGGCCGATCGGCCGGCTACGGCGGGCTGCGGCCGCGGTGGGCGGCGGGCGGCTGCGGGTGCGTCTGCCCGAGTCGCGCGGGGACGAGTTCGGCCAGCTCTACGCCTCCTTCAACCGCATGGTGCGGCGGCTCCGGCGGGCCCGCGCGCAGGAGGTGCGCACGGCCCGCGTGCTGGCCTGGGGGGAGATGGCGCGCCAGGTGGCGCACGAGATCAAGAACCCGCTCACGCCCATCAAGCTCTCCGTGCAGCACCTGCGGCGGGCGCGGGCCGACCGGCGCCCGGACTTCGACCGGATCCTGGACGCCAACGTGGAGCAGATCCTCCGTGAGATCGATCGCCTCACGGAGATCGCGCGCGCCTTCTCCCGCTATGGCGCGCCGCCTGAGGCCGCTGGCCCCATCGAGGAGGTGGACGCCGGCGCCGTGGTGAGCGAGGTGCTCACCCTGTATCGGGCGGGCGAGACGGTCGTGCACTACACCAGCAGCATCGAGCCTGACCTGCCGCCCGTACTGGCGCGTCCGGGGGAGCTGAAGGAGGTGCTGCTGAACCTGCTCGAGAACGCGCGCGCCGCGGTGGGGGGGGAGGGGCACGTGGCGCTGGACGTGCGCCGCCGGGACGGGCGCGTGCTGATCGAGGTGGCCGACGACGGGCCCGGCATACCGCCGGAGCTGCTCGCCCGCGTCTTCGAGCCGCACTTCTCCACGCGTTCGGCCGGCACGGGACTGGGGCTGGCCATCGTGCGTCGCCTGGTGGAGGAGTGGGGCGGGGAGGTCACCGCCGGCAGCCGGGACGGGCGGGGCACGACGGTACGGCTCTCCCTCGCGGCCGCGGCCGAGGAGGAACTCTAAGCGACGGCGTCCAGGCCGGCGCCGGCGCGCTCCTACCGTGCCCGGTGGGTCACGGTGTGCCGGCCACGACGCGTCCTACTGTGCCCGGTAGTTCACGATCTGCCGGCGCCAGCTCCGGTCCTGCTGCGGCACGAGCACGATGGCGCTCACCACGTCCCCCGGCTCCAGCTCGTCCGCGAAGCGCTGCACGTCGGCCACCGTCCGCACCTCGGTCCCGTTGAGGCGCAGCAGGATGGCGTTGGAGCCCAGCTTCTCGCCCGCCGGGCCGAAGCGGTCCACCTCGCGGATCCACACGCGCGGCCCGTCGATCGGCGCGGTGGCCGCGGCCTCCTCGGGCAGCGGCGCCACGCGGAAGCCCAGCAGGTCCGCGGCCGTGCGGGCGGCCAGTCGCCGGCGGTCCGGCATGGCGGCGGGCTCGAAGGCGCCCAGGCGCACCTTCAGCTCCAGCGGCTCCCCGAAGCGCACCAGGCGGACGTCCACCGTCTCGTTCGGCTGCAGGCGCGCCACGCGGGCCTGCAGCTCGGCGGCGGTGCGCACCGGCTCCCCGGCCACCTCCACGATGACGTCCCCCATGCGCATGCCCGCGTTGCTGGCCGGCGCGTTGTCCAGCACGCTCACCACCTCCACGCCGGCAATGGAGGCCAGGCCGTAGACCTCCGCGTCGGCCGCGTCCACGTCATCGATGTTCACGCCCAGCTGGGGCCGATGCACCTCACCATACTGGATGAGGTCCCGCGCCAGCTTGGCCGCCAGGTCGATCGGAATGGCAAAGCCGGCGCCCGCGAAGAAGCCGGTCTGGCTCTGGATGGCGCTGTTGATGCCCACCACGCGGCCGAGCAGGTCCACCAGCGGACCGCCCGAATTGCCGGGGTTGATGGCCGCGTCCGTCTGGATGAAGGCCTCCAGCTGCGTACCCGCCACGTTGCGCAGGATGCCGAGCGAGCGGCCCTTGGCGCTCACGATGCCCGCCGTGACCGTGAACTCCAGGTCCAGCGGACTGCCCAGCGCCAGCACCCAGTCCCCCACGCGCAGGTCATCCGAACTGCCCAGCTCCGCCACGGGCAGCTCCTCGGGCCGCTCCGTGCGCACACGGATGACGGCCACGTCGGTGTTCGGATCCAGCCCCACCACTTCCGCGTCGAACTCACGCCCGTCCACGAGCACCACGCGCACCTGGTGCGCGTCGGCCACCACGTGCGCGTTGGTCAGGATGTGCCCGCGGTCATCCACGATGAAGCCGGAGCCCGTGGCGGGGGTGAGCGGCGCCTGCCCGTCCTGGCCGGGCGGCGGCCCGAACGGGAAGCCGCCCGCCTGCTGCGGGCGCTCGCTCAGCGTGCGGATGCGCACCACGGAGGGCAACGCCCGGCTGGCCGCGCCGCGGAAGGCGCCCGACAGGGTGGCCGCGGTGGTGGTGTCGAGTACTTCCGAGAGCTGGCCGCCCAGGCGCTCCTGGACCTCAGGGCTGGAGACGTCGCGGCCCAGTTGCGGGCGCTCCTCGGCGCACGCCGGGAGAAGGGCGGTCGCGCTCAGCACGGCCGCCGCGGCAATTCGGTGCATGCGTGATCCTCGTGCGGGTTGCGGTTCGCGGGGAAAGGTAGCAGGCGGCGTGCCGCGAGGCAGCCGGTGCGCAGGTCGGGCCGTCGGTAGTGTGGGGCCGCCCCGCCGCGGGGTTGGCCGCTGCGGCCATGGCCGCGCCCCGCATGCGGGCCCAGCGTGGGGAGCCGTGCCAAAGACCGTGCGCGGCGTGGCCGTGCGCGGCGGAACCCCCCAGACCGGAGGCCGACATTGCTCGCCCAGATCACCAGCGGCGCCGTCAGCGGCGTGGAAGCCTACCGGGTGCACGTGGAGGTGGACCTGGGCAGCGGCCTGCCCACCTTCCAGGTCGTGGGGCTGCCGGAAAGCGCCGTGCGCGAGGGGCGCGAGCGCGTCACCGCGGCGCTGGCCAACAACGGTTATCCGCTCCCGGCCGGCCGCATCACGGTGAACCTGGCCCCCGCCGACGTGCGCAAGGAGGGCAGCGCCTTCGATCTACCGATCGCGCTCGGCATCCTGGTGGCGTCCGGCGAGCTGCCCGCCGATGCTCTCGCCGGCACCGCCGTCCTCGGCGAGCTGGGACTGGACGGCGAGGTGCGGCCCGTGCGCGGGGCGCTTTCCCTGGCCGACCGCTGCGCCGCCGAGGGCGTACGTACGCTGGTCGTGCCCCGGGCCAACGCGGCGGAGGCGGCCGTGGTGCCCGGCCTGCGGGTGCTGGCGGCGCCCTCGCTGGAGGCGGTGCTGGACTGGCTGCACGGCCGGGCGCCACTCGCCGAGGCTACCGAAGACGACGCCGAGCCCGAGACGATGCCTCCACTGGATCTGGCCGACGTGCGTGGGCAACCGTCGGCGCGGCGGGCCCTGGAGGTGGCCGCAGCGGGGCTGCACAACATCCTGCTCGTGGGACCGCCCGGGGCGGGGAAGTCCATGCTGGCCCGCCGCCTGCCGGGCATCCTGCCGCCCCTCTCCCGCGCGGAGGCGGTGGACGTCACCAAGGTCTACTCGGTGGCGGGGCGCATGCGGCCCGGGCAGGGGCTCCTCCGGCTGCGCCCCTTCCGCGCGCCGCACCACACGATCTCCGACGCGGGGCTGGTGGGCGGCGGCCCCTGGCCGCGTCCGGGCGAGGTTTCGCTGGCGCACCACGGCGTCCTCTTCCTGGACGAGCTGCCGGAGTTCCGCCGCCCCGTGCTGGAGGCGCTCCGCCAGCCGCTGGAGGACGGCCGCGTGGCCATCGGCCGCGCTCGCTTCAGCGTCACCTACCCCGCGCGCTTCATGCTGGCCGCCGCCATGAACCCGTG
>JBBDRO010000086.1:0-21382 GCA_040905425.1 Gemmatimonadota bacterium
CGTGGACTACCTCGAGATCCCGGTGGCGCTGGACGGCCTTGCCGTGGTCACGAATCCCGCCAGCGACTTCGTGGCGTGCCTGACCACGGAGGAGCTGGCCAGCGTCTGGGAGCCGGGCAGCACGGTGAACCGCTGGTCGCAGATCCGGGACGGCTTCCCCGACGAGGAGATCCGGCTCTACGGGCCCGGTACCAACTCGGGGACCTTCGACTACTTCACCGAGGAGATCATGGGTGAGGCGGGGGCCAGCCGCTCCGATTACAGCGCCAGCGAGGATGACAACGTGCTGGTGCAGGGCGTGGAGGGGGACCGCTTCTCACTGGGCTACTTCGGCTACGCGTATTACGAGGAGAACCAGGACCGCCTGAAGGCGCTCGGCGTGGACGGCGGCAGCGGCTGCGTGCAGCCCACGCCGGAGGCCGTCACCTCCGGCGCGTACCCGATCGCGCGGCCGCTCTTCATCTACGTGAGCCGGAGCGCGCTGGAGCGCCCCGAGGTGCACGCCTTCGTGAGCTTCTACCTGGAGAACGCCGCGGAGCTGGTGCCCCAGGTGGGCTACGTGGCGCTCGACCCGACCGAGTACGAGAGCGCGCGGGCCGAGCTCGGGGCCGCGCCGGCGCCCGGGCCCGCGGGGTCGTGACGTGAAGGGGGGCGCAGCCGCGGCGGCTCAGGGCGCCTCCTTCGGCACCGGCGCGGCCGGGCTGAAGCGACGCCATGTGAAGGAGCGCTTCGTGGAGGCGGTGCTGCTGGCCTTCAGCGCGGTCTCGATCCTGACCACGGTGGGGATCGTGGCGGTCCTGCTCTTCGAGTCCCTGGCCTTCTTCGGTGAGGTGTCCCCCCTGACTTTCCTCACCGGGACCAAGTGGACGCCGCTCTTCCAGGACCAGAGCTTCGGCGTGCTGCCGTTGCTCGTGGGATCGCTGGTAATCGCAGGGGGCGCGGCGCTCGTGGCGCTGCCGCTCGGACTGCTCGCGGCCATCTACCTGGCCGAATACGCACGCAACGGTGTGCGCCGCGTTTTGAAGCCCGTCCTGGAGATCCTGGCGGGCGTGCCCACCGTGGTCTACGGCTACTTCGCGCTCACCTTCGTGACGCCCATCCTGAAGGGCATCTGGCCCGGCATGGACACCTACAACGCCCTCTCCGCGGCGCTGGTCATGGGCGTCATGATCATCCCCATGGTGTCCTCCCTCTCCGAGGACGCCATGAGCGCGGTGCCGCGCTCACTGCGGGAGGGCGCGTACGCGCTGGGCGCCACGAAGTTCGAGGTCGCCACGCGCACCGTGTTGCCAGCGGCGCTGTCGGGCATCGTCGCTTCCTTCATCCTGGCGGTCTCCCGGGCTATCGGGGAGACCATGATCGTGACCATCGCGGCCGGCGCCACCGCGAACCTTACGCTGAATCCGCTCAAGAGCGTGCAGACCATGACCGCCTACATCGCGCAGACCGCCACCGGGGAGGCGCCGCACGGGTCGGTGGAGTACCGGACCATCTTCGCGGTGGGGCTCACGCTCTTTGCCATCACCCTGCTCATGAACCTGGTGAGCGCCGTGGTGCTGCGCCGCTACCGGGAGGCCTACGAATGAGCGCGCAAGATCCGCGGGCGGACGCGGCCGCGGCGGAGTCGCCGGCCACCCAGGTGGACACGGCGGCGGGGCCGCATCCGGCGGTGCAACGGGACCCCGAGCGCTTTGCGCCGCGCCTGGTGGGTCGGCGGCGCTGGGGGGTGGCGTTTCAAGCTCTCTGCCTGGCGGCCACGCTGGTGGGCGTGGTGGTGCTGGCACTCCTGCTGGTGGACATCATCATGGACGGGGCGGGTCGGTTGTCCCTGGCGTTCCTGGACAACTTCCCCTCCCGCTTCGCGGACCGCTCGGGGGTGAAACCGGCGCTCTGGGGCTCGGCGTGGGCGCTGCTCCTCACGGTGCTGATCGCCTTCCCGCTGGGTGTGGGGACCGCCATCTGGCTGGAGGAGTACGCGCCCGACAACCGCTTCACGCGGCTGGTGGAGACCAACATTGCCAACCTGGCGGGCGTGCCCTCCATCGTGTACGGCATCCTGGGACTGGCGCTCTTCGTGCGCGCCCTGGCCATGGGCCGGACGCTGCTGGCGGCGGGGGCTACGCTGGCACTCCTCATTCTGCCGGTCATCGTGGTGGCCTCTCAGGAGGCCTTGAAGGCGGTGCCCGGATCCATCCGGCTGGGCGCGTACGCGCTCGGCGCCACCCGCTGGGAGGCGGTCCGCTACCACGTCTTCCCGCTGGCGCTGCCGGGGATCCTGACCGGCACCATCCTGGCGCTCTCCCGCGCCGTGGGGGAGACGGCGCCGGTCATCATGGTGGGTGCGCTGGCCTTCATGTCCTATGTGCCCGACCATCCACTGGACGATGGGTTCACCGTGCTGCCCTTCCAGCTCTATTCCTGGGTGGCCAAGCCGGGCGCCGACTTCCAGGAACTGGCCGCCGCCACCGGCATCGTGCTGCTGGTGCTGCTGCTCATCATGAACGGCGGGGCCATCTACCTGCGTAACAAGTTCACCGGGGAGCGCTAGTGTCCACACACGGCAGTACCGTGGCGGAGAGCACCACCGAATCCATCCTGACGCCGCCGGGGCAGCACGAGCTGGAGGCGCGGGAGCTGACTGTCCTCTACGGGGAGACGCCGGCGGTCAAGGGCGTGTCCATCAAGATCCCCGACCGCAAGGTGGTGGCCTTCATCGGCCCCTCGGGGTGTGGCAAGAGCACGCTGCTGCGCTGTTTCAACAGGATGAATGACCTCATCCCGGGCGCCCGGGTGGAGGGGGAGGCCCTCTTCCAGGGCCAGAACCTCTACGAGCGGCGCGTGGACCCCGTGGACGTGCGGCGGCGCATAGGGATGGTGTTCCAGAAGCCCAACCCGTTCCCCAAGTCCGTCCACGACAACATTGCCTTCGGCCCGCGCATCAACGGCTACAGCGGAGACATGGGCGAACTGGTGGAGCGCTCGCTGCGCCAGGCCGCGCTGTGGGACGAGGTCAAGGACCGCCTGGACGCCAGCGCGCTGGCGCTGTCGGGCGGCCAGCAGCAGCGGCTGTGCATTGCCCGCGCGCTGGCCGTGGAGCCCGAGGTGCTGCTCATGGACGAGCCGGCCTCGGCGCTGGATCCCATTGCCACGCAGAAGATCGAGGACCTCATCTACGAGCTGAAGCGCGACTACACGGTGGTCATCGTGACGCACAACATGCAGCAGGCGGCGCGCGTTTCCGACTACACCGCATTCCTTTACATGGGGGAGCTGGTGGAGTACGGTGCCACGAAGGGGATCTTCACGACCCCGCGGGAGGATCGCACGGAAGCCTACATCACCGGGAGGTTCGGATGAGCCAGCGTCACTTCCAGGACCAGCTGGACCTCCTCAAGTCCCAACTGGTGGCCATGGCCGGCCTGGCGGAGGACGCGGTCAAGGAGGCGGTCCTGGCCCTCCTGAACCGGGATCCGGAGCGCGCGCAGCGGGTGATCGAGCGGGATGACGCCCTGGATGATCTGGAAGTTGAGATCGAGGAGCAGGCCGTGAATCTGCTGGCCCTGCAGCAGCCCATGGCGCGGGACCTCCGGCTCATCACCATGGCCATGAAGATCTCCAGTGACCTGGAGCGCGTGGGGGATCACGCCGTCAACATTGCCGACACGCTGAGCTATCTCGTGGACGCGCCGGTCTTTCCGGTGCTCCCGGAGATCGAGGAGATGACCCGTGTTGCGGGGGACATGCTGGGGGAGTCACTCGACGCCTTCGTGCGGCGGGACAGCGAGCTGGCCCGCAAGGTGCTGAAAATGGACGACCGGGTGGACGAGCTGCACGACAACAACTTCCGCATTCTGCTCACCCACATGATGGAGGATCCGCGTAAGATCACCGCGGGCATGGACCTGCTGCTCATCTCCGGCAACCTGGAGCGCATCGCCGACCTGGCCACCAACATCTGCGAAGAGGTCATCTACATGGTGGAGGGGCGCACGGTGAAGCATCACCAGGAGCGTGGCGGGCAGCCGCCGGCGCCGGATGGGAGCGCGGCGGAACCGGCCTGAGGGTGCCGGTGGGGAGCGCGGCGGAACCGGCCTGAGGGTGCTGGTGGGGAGCGCGGCGGAACCGGCCTCGCCGCGCCGGGTGGCCGACCCCTCGCTTGACACACCCCGCTCCGGGCGGCAATCTCCGCAGTCTTCGACGCGCGTGTGCGAGAGCGCCCGCGTGTGCGCCCCGATGGCCACGAACGCCGCCGCCGGACCGGGTGGCGCCCGCCGCGTCGTGGCGCTCTTCTTGACCAGCGCAGGGGAGGCGATGCCGGCTCGGGAGCGTACGCGTTGAAGGGCCGTGGCCAGCCCAACGGCAATCCCACCGTGGACACGGGGGAGCGCAGCGCCGGCCACGCCGTGGAGCAGTTCCTGGCGGAGGTGGTGGAGGAGACGAAGCCCGCGCCGGTAGGGCGCGGCCAGGGGTTGCGCGGAGGGGTGGCGCTGGTGACCGGCGGGGCCACGGGCATCGGGCGCGCCATCGTGCTGGAACTGGCGCGGCAGGGTACGTCAGTGGCCTTCAACTACCTCGATGACGGGGAGGGCCGGGTGGCGGCGGATGCCGAGCGCCTGGGCGCCGAGCTCCGTCAGCTCGAGGTGCGCAGCTGGTGTCGGGAGTGCGACGTGCGCGATGCGGAAGATGTGGCGCGCTTCCTGAACGAAGTGCGTGAGCACCTGGGGGACGATCCGGGCATACTGGTCAACAACGCCGGCATCGCTCGTGACCATGCCCTGTGGCGGCTCACGGACCACGAGTGGTCCAGCGTTCTGGACACGAACCTGACCGGCGCCTTCAACATGATCCGGGCCGTGGCACCGGCCATGCGCGCTCGTCAGGACGGCAAGATCGTGAACATTGCGTCCGTCCACGGCCTGCGCAGCGAATTCGGCCTGGCCAATTATGCGGCCTCCAAGGCGGGTCTGATTGGCCTGACCTATTCAGCGGCCATCGAACTGGGGCCGTCCAACGTGAACGTGAACGCCGTGGCCCCGGGTTACATCCGCACCACCCGGCTCACGGACGGGGTGCCGCCCGAAGTGCTCGATCGGGCGCGCGAGAAGGCCGTCCTCGGCCGGCTCGGGGATCCGCAGGACGTGGCCCATGTGGTGGTTTTCCTGTGCTCGGAGATGGCGCGCCACATCACGGGTGCCGTGATTCCGGTGGACGGCGGCCACATTCTGTAAGTGAAGCGGTGGAGAAATGCCATGAGTGAGACCGAGTTCAAGTATATACGGCTGGAGGGACAGGATCAGGTGGCCACGCTCACGCTGGACCGCCCGCCCGCCAATCTCCTCAACATGGCCATGATGGAGGAGATCAATCAGGCGCTGCTCTCGCTGCGCGGCCGCGAGAATCTGGAGGTGCTGGTGATTCGCGGCGCCGCGGGCAACTTCTGCGAGGGCCTGGACCTGCGGGAGCACGAGAAGAAGCGCGTGCAACGCCTGCTGCAGGTCTATTTTCGTATCTTCGAGTCCATCCGCATCGTGGACGTGATCTCCATTGCCGCCGTGGAGGGGCGGGCGTGGGGCGCCGGCTTCGAGCTGGCCCTGGGCTGCAACATGATCGTGGCCTCCGAGACGGCCTCCTTCGCCTTGCCGGAAGTGGCGCACGGCCTGATCCCGCCCGTGGCGGCGGCGGTCCTGCCGCGCATCGCACCCCGCCGGCGCGCCATGGAGTGGATCCTGACGGGCAGCCAGATCAGCGCGCGGCGCCTGGAGCACGACGGAGTGGTGAACCGCCTCTTTCCGGTGGACGCCTTCGATGAGCCGCTGGCCGCCTTCGTGTCCCTCATCACGGGCAAGAGCGGCCCCGTCATGCAGCTGGCCAAGCGTGCGCAGATGGAGGCTTACTACCGCAACTTCCCGGATGCCCTGTCCACCATCCAGACGCTCTATCTGAAGGAACTCATGGCCCTCTCCGATGCCCGGGAGGGTCCCAAGGCCCAGCGGGAGAACCGCGAACCCGTCTGGAAGAACGCTTGAGCGCGCCCCTCCGACGTTGGCTGGCCGCCGCCCTCCTGCTCATCGCGGGCTGCGGTGGCCGCGCTGCCCCACCATCCCCCGATGCCGTGCAGACGCGCCCCCCGGGCATGGCGGGTCAACGGGTCATGGTGCTGCCCGCGCAGCCCGCGCGCGGGCAGGTGCCCGAGGCGGCGCGCCCGGAGGGCCCGCTCGAGGCAGTGCTGGGTCTGGACACCGCTTTGGCCGTGGGGCTCCAACGGACCGCTCCGGAGGTGGACTGGGTACATGCACCGCAGGTGGAGCGTGCCGCGGCCCGCAATCCCGCACTGCAGATCCGCCCGCGGCAGCTGGCCGTAGGCAGTTTCCACGGTGCGCGGGTCGTGAACATCGGCGATCCCCTTTTCGGGGACCTGCGCACGCTGGCCGCCATCCTGGACGCCCGCTGGGCGCTGGTGCCGGTGGCCGCGGGATACGTGGAGGACGGGGCCGGGAGCGGCAGGGTGGAGGTGGCCGTGGCGCTCATCGACACCACGGGTGGTGCGGTGGTCTGGTACGGGGTGGTGGCGGGGGAGCCGGGGCCGCGAGGCCCGGATGCCGGGGCGTCAGCCGCCGCGGCGCTGGCGAGATTGTTCGAAAAGTGAAAGACGATGCCATATATGACGCGTTCTATCATCGGCCTCCTGGCCGTTTTCGCACTGCTGCCTGCCTGCGAATGGGTGACGCCTGACCGGCCGGATCTGACACTCCCGCCGGTGGACAGCGTGCGCGCCGTCTATGCGCGGGAGGGCATGGCCACCCAGGAAATCGACTTCAACGGCAACGTGGTGGAGATCACCGTGCAGCAGCGTCCCGACGACCTGCAGCGTGGCGGCTCGTTGTGGGCCCGGGTGGGACCCTACATCTATCTCTTCACGCCGGGCACGCGGGAACTCTTCCTGAGGTGGGAGGGGATCGCCGGAGTGCGCGTGATCACGCAGGTGGGCGGCAGGGAGGTGGCCCGGGCGCTGTTGCTGCGTACCGAGCTGGAGGACCAGTTGTGGCACCGGTCGCTCAACCTGGTCGGCCGCGCCATGCAGGAGGGGACCGTACGGCCCTCGCGCCTGGAGGAGTTGGTGCGCTGGGGTGAGGAGCGTACCGAGTACGAATACAATCCCGAGTTCGTGTCCCGGCCCGGGTCAGAGTAAGGAAAGCAGAACAAGCATGAAGTCCACCGTAACGCTCGTACCCGGAGACGGGATCGGACCGTCCATCACCGCCGCGACCGTGCGTGTCCTCGAGGCCGCGGGCGCGGCCGTGGAATGGGACCGACATGTGGCTGGCGTGGCCGCCCTGGAGGAACACCAGCTCCACACGCCGCTGCCCGACGAGACGCTGGATTCCGTGCGCCGTCACGGTGTCATGCTGAAGGGGCCGCTCACCACCCCCGTGGGCGTGGGCTTCCGCTCGATCAACGTGGCGCTGCGCAAGGAGTTCGACCTCTACGCCAACGTGCGCCCCGCACGCACCCTCATGGCTGGCGGCCGCTACGAAGACATCGACCTGGTCCTCATCCGCGAGAACACGGAGGGCCTCTACGTGGGTGTGGAGCACTACATCGGCATGGGGGACGATCCGCGCGCCGCCGCCGAATCGGTGATGCTCGTCACGCGCTTTGGCATCGATCGGATCCTGCGCTACGCGTTCGAATACGCCCTGGCCAACGGGCGCGGGAAGGTGACGCTGGCCCACAAGGCCAACATCCTGAAGTTCACGCAGGGTCTCTTCGTGGAGGAGGGCCGCAAGATCGCCGAGGAGTACACCGGCCGCGTGGACTACGACGAGCGCATCATCGACGCCGCGGCCATGCAGCTGGTGCTCAACCCCTATCAGTTCGACGTGCTGGTGATGGAGAACATGTTCGGGGACATCCTGAGTGACCTGATGGCCGGGCTGGTGGGCGGGTTGGGCATGGCGCCGGGCGGCAACATCGGCAAGGACGCCGCCATGTTCGAGCCGGTGCACGGCTCCGCCCCGGACCTGGTGGGGCAGGGGATCGCCAATCCCACGGCCATGATCCTGGCCGGCTGCATGATGCTCGACCACATCGGCCAGCCGGAGGCGGCGGCGCGGGTGCGCGGGGCGCTGGACGCCGCGCTGGCGGCCGGTGAGGGCCTCACCCCCGACCTGGGCGGCTCGGGCACCACGGACGGCTTTGCCGAGGCGGTGCTGCGCGAGCTGGGCTGACGGCGCCGGCTCCGGTAAGCGACGTCCCCGCGCCACCCACCGGGCCGCGCGGCGTGCGCCGCGCCCGCCCTTCGATGGCTCCGCGCAGGTGCGTCCTCCGCTACGCGGCGTGGCGGTGGGGGAGGGTGCGCTCCGTCAGCTCGTCCGCGATGGTGCGGGCGGCGTCGGGGGCGGCCCATGCCCAGCGCCGCACTCGTGGTGAGGCCGCCGGGCTTGGTGACCACCACGTCGGCGGCGGCCAGCAGGTAGGGGACGTCCCGGCGGAAGCCCAGGGGGAGGAGCCGGTCCCTGCCCACGTGGCGCGTCCGCTGGTGCCTCTTCTGGGTGCTGGATCTTCATCCCCGTGGGGCTCTGGCTCGACGTGGTGAGTCTATAAGGACGCGTCCCGGCGTCCGCTCGCCGGGCCATCCTGCGCGTGCGCGCCGCTGCATCCCCGGCGGCCGCCCCGGACCGGGCGGAGCCCCGGTGCGTGGGCGCGGGGACGTCGCTTCATACGCACGCCGCGTCTGCGTCCCGGGAAGCGGCGCGGCGCCCTCGCGGCCCGGAGCGTGCGCCCGTACCTTGCCCGGCCCGTTCAGGACCTCAGGGAGAGACGATAGATGCCGAAATTCCAGGGAATCGACTACTTCGACGCCGACAGCCTGCTCAGTGAGGAAGAGCGCATGGTGCGGGACACCGTGCGCACGTGGGTGGATGACAACCTCATGCCCGTCATCCAGGACGCCTACATCCAGCGCACCTTTCCGAAGCAGCTCATTCCGCAGATGGCGGAGCTCGGGATGTTGGGCGCCAATCTTCCCGAGGAGTATGGCTGCGCCGGCCTGAACAACGTGGCCTACGGGCTCATTATGCAGGAGCTCGAGCGTGGCGACTCGGGGATTCGCTCCTTCGCCTCCGTGCAGGGGGCGCTGTGCATGTACCCCATCTACGCCTTCGGCAACGAGGAACAGCGGCAGAAGTATCTGCCCGGCATGGCGGCGGGGGAGATCATCGGCTGCTTCGGGCTGACGGAGCCCGACTACGGCTCCGACCCCGGCGGCATGATCACCACGGCCCGCAAGGACGGGGACGGCTGGGTGCTGAACGGCGCCAAGATGTGGATCACCAACGGCTCCATGGCGGACATTGCCATCGTCTGGGCCAAGACCGAGAAGGATGACGCCAGGAGTATCCGCGGCTTCATCGTGCCCACGGACGCGCCGGGCTTCACTGCGCGCGATCAGAAGGGGAAGCTCTCCCTCCTGGCCTCGGACACCAGCGAGCTGGTGCTGGAGGATGTGCGAGTGGGTGCCGAGGCGCTGCTGCCCGATTCGGGCGGGCTCAAGAGCCCCCTCTCCTGCCTGACGCAGGCCCGCTACGGCATTGCCTTCGGGGCGGTCGGGGCGGCCATGGCCTGCCTGGACGAGGCGCTGGCCTACGCCAAGGAGCGGGTCATGTTCGGCGAGCCCATCGGCGCCAAGCAGATCCAGCAGCAGCGGTTAGCGGATATGCTCACGGCCGTCACCCAGGGGCAGCTCCTGGTGATCCAGCTGGGCCGGCTCAAGGACCGGGATGTGCTCCGCCCGCAGCAGGTTTCCCTGGCCAAGCGCGCCAACTGTGACATGGCGTGCGACGTGGCCCGCGAGGCGCGCCGCCTGCTGGGCGCCAACGGGATCCTGGTGGAGTATTCGGCCATGCGGCACATGGCCAACCTGGAGTCCGTCTACACCTACGAGGGCACGCATGACATCCATGGCCTCATCCTGGGGCATGACCTGACGGGGCTGCCGGCGTATTGAGCGGCGGAGCCTTGCGTGCTCCCTGACTGGCGTGGCGCCGGCTTCCGGACCCGAGCCGGGCGGGGGCATATGGCTTGCACACCATGGGGGTGACCGAACCAACGATCATCCCGCCAGGAGGTAGCCATATGAAGGCACGCGAACTCATGACCCAGAACCCGCAGAGCGTCACGCGCCAGGATTCGCTGCAGCGCGCCGCCCAGATCATGCGGGACCATGACACCGGCTTCGTCCCGGTGGTGGACAGCACCGAGGGCATGCGCCTGGAGGGGGTCATCACGGACCGCGACATTGCCGTCCGGCACGTGGCCGAGGGCCACACCGGCGAGTGCAGCGTGGAGGAGGCCATGTCCAAGGGCCAGCTTCGCATCTGCGGCCCCGAGGACAGCGACAAACAGGTCATGGAGGCCATGAAGAGCGCCCAGGTGCGCCGCATTCCGGTGGTGGAGAATGACCGGCTGGTAGGGGTCATCTCCCAGGCCGACCTGGCGCTCCAGGAGAACGATCGCGAGACGGGCGACGTGGTGGAGAAGATCTCGGAGCCCACCGGCCAGCCGCGCGCCTGAGCCGGCGCGGCGCGGGGCCGCCACCGCCATCCGCGACAACGCGCGGAAAAGGCGCCCCGGCGGAGGTCGGTGGCTGATCAAGAAGCCCCTGTGCCAGAGGGGGGTCCGGCGGTTGACGCCGACCCCCCTCTGGACTACATTTGAACGTCTGGACTGCATCCGAATCGCCCCGCTCGCTCGAGTCCCGCGCGACTCCTACGGCGGGGCGCGCTGTCCGGCCCAGGGCGCCCGTAGCTCAATTGGATAGAGCACCTGACTACGGATCAGGAGGTTTCAGGTTCGAGTCCTGACGGGCGCATGATACACCATCCCCCGTTGGGGATCGCGGGCGGGTGACCGCCCGTTGCTGTTTGACAACCGGGAGACGAGTGCGGATCGCGGCCGCGGCCTGCGGGCCTGTGGTCGAGGAAAGTCCGAGCTCCGCAGGGCAGGGTGCCGGCTAACGGCCGGGCGCCGCGAGGCGATGGAAAGTGCAACAGAGAGTAGACCGCCGATGGCCCCTTCAGGGGCACAGGCAAGGGTGAAACGGTGGGGTAAGAGCCCACCGCGCTCCCGGCAACGGTGAGCGGCACGGCAAACCCCACCTGGAGCAAGGCCGAATAAGGAACGAGGCGTAGCCCGCGCCATTCGAGTTCCGGGTAGGCCGCACGAGGCATGATGAGAGTCGTGTCCCAGAGAAATGATCCGCCCGCGCTCCGGCGTGGACAGAACTCGGCTTATTCGTCTCCCGGTGCACAGCGGCCGGCGCCCCGTAGGGGCGGCCCGGCATGACGCGCCCGTAGCTCAGCTGGATAGAGCGCTTGCCTCCGGAGCAAGAGGTCACAGGTTCGACTCCTGTCGGGCGCATTGATATGACGACGAGAGCCCCACCCGGTGCCGCTGACCAGGTGGGGCTCTCGTCGTGCGGGGCCGCGGCTCCCCGGGTGCAAGCCCCGACCCCGACGGCCCGGGTAGGTTCCGCCGCGGAGGCGGTGTCCGGTCTTCCGCGGCGCCGGTGGCCGGTTATTCAGCCAGCCGCCTCCCCGCGTGGTGTGCGGCCGGCACGGGACTCCAGCAGGGACTCCGTGAAGCGCAGCCGCTCCTCCAGTCGTTCCAGCCTCTCCTCGAGCGCGAAGTCATCGCGCTTTCCCGGCGCTTCCACCCGGGCCTCCGCAGCGGCCTCGGCGGCCAGGCGCCTCCCCGGCAGCCACAGCCCGAGCCAGACCAGCAGGGACACCGCCAGCACGAGCAGTCCGAAGAGCGTGGTAATCAGCGATATGCCGAACCCGCCCCAGATCAGGGATGTGTGCATGGTGCCCGCCCGCTCCACATTACGGGCTATCTGCATCCACCCCACCACCGTGCCCAGGACGCCCAGCACCACGGCGAAACCGCCCCAGAAGGGTATGGCGGCGATCGCGGCGTGCGCTCGGGGCGAGCGCTCCGTGTCCAGCAGCCTGCGACCGCCCTTGGCAGCCAGGGCAAGGACGATGAGCGCGCACACGAGGATCGGCCACATCATGAAGCCGCCGTTGTGGAAGAGTTCGATCACGGGACACCTCCAGTTGGATTCGAGTGCGTGGCTGGCACGGGCTGGCCCGCCTCCGCCCGCTCGACGGCGAGCGCCCTCCGGCGCAGGTGGAACCAGGCAAGGACGCCGCCCAGCCCCGACGTCAGCCCCAGGGCAAAGACTTCTGAAGCGCGCCGGAGCCGGGGCAACAACATGTCGGCCGACATGTTGCCGAGCCGGTTGACGTCATCGGCGATGCGGGACATCTCCCACACCCAGCCGAATCCTCCCACCAGCACGGCCGCGGCGGCCAGGACCATGAGCGGCATGAGGCCGGCCCGCAGCGACCCCGGCCGGTGGTCCTGCTTCACGACGAGCCGGAAGAATACCGCGCCGGTCACGGCCAGCGTGCCCGCCGCAAGCAGCAGCACCGGCCACAAGAAGGGCGAGGCGTCATTCAGGATGCCCTGGCCGGCCAGCGCGTTCGCGCCGACCAGCATGCCCACTAGCGTGATGCCTGTCAGCAGCCCCCGCTCCACGCGGTGCCGACTCCCGTCGGAGAAGCGCGCCAGCAGCCGCTCCCAGGCCGGGCGGTGCACCTGCACCAGCGCCTCCACCGCCTCGGGTGACGCCCCGAGCGCCGCCTCCGCCCGCCGCAGCGCGTCCGCCTCGGCCAGGCCACGAGCCCGATAGGCCGCGTACAGATCCTCCAGATCGGCGGCCATCTCGTGGAGGATGCACGCCCGGGTCGGCTGCGGCACCGTGAGGCGCGCCTCGACGCGCTGGAGCACGGCAGCAAAGCGGGTCATCGGGTCCTCAACCCGTGGCCAGGCCCGGCATCAGCCCGTTGCCGTCGCCGAGCACGCCGAGGAGGCGGGCAAACACCTCCCGCACCTCTCCGGTTCCCTCGCCCAGGCGCGCCCGTCCCGGACGCGTCAGCACGTATTCCTTGCGCTTCCGACCGTCCCCGGCAGACCACTCGCCCGCGATGAGCCCCTCGCGCTCGAGCCGGTGGAGGATGGGGTAGAGGGTGCCGTGCTGGAGGTTGAACATCCCCGCGCTCCGCTCCTCCAGCTCCAGGGCGATCTGGTAGCCGTGCATGGGGCCCTCCCGTAGCGCGGAGAGGACGAGGAGTTCGTTGATGCTCTTGGCGAACGACTGGGTGTCCAGCGTCGAGTGCATGGGTCCGCAGCCTGTGTCGGCGGGCTATATGTTGACGATCTATACATAGCGTGTCTTTGCCTCGAGCGCAAGGCGGATGAGCAAGGAGCCCCACCCGGCGGCCGGGTGGGGCGAGGTGTGCATACGCATACAAGGCCATTGGAGGTGGGCTGCACCGTCCGTTAGGGACGCGTCCCCACAGCGGTCGCGGGCATCGCCCGACTGCGCCGCGCGCGGCCGGGTCCGATCATGGTACCGTCAACGCCCCCGCCTCATCGCGCGCAATCCGGGGCGTCCATCCCCGCCAGCCGCACAGGAGACGGCCCATGGACCGACCCCGGCTGCCGCGCCGCGCCCATGCCCATGCCGCGCTCGCCACCACGGCTCTGACCGTGCTCCTTGCGTGCCCGGCGCACCTGGCGGCGCAGTCGGCCGCGGGGTCGCGCTGGGCGGTGGACGCGGTGGTGGCCCGCACCGTCCAGTCCGACGAACTGGCCTCACCGCTCCGCTACCGCGGACTCGGACCGGGCGTGGCACTCGGCTACGAGCGGGTTGGGCCCACCTCACGCTCGGGTCTCCAACTCCTCTACATGCGACCTTCGCTCACGTCGGACATCTCGCGTGGGGCCACCTTCGTCGAGGCCGGCCACCGGATGCGGATAAGCGTGCCGCACCTGCGCAAGGTACGCGAGCGGCAGCGGCTGACGCTCCTGCTCGGCGGCCAACTGGCCGGCGACGCGTACTATCGCCGGCATGATTACGCGCCGTTCTCGGAGCACTACCTCGACGCGTTCCTCCTGCTGCAGGTCATGACCGCGGTAGAGTGGCGCCCCGGCCCTGACCTCCGGATCGAGCAGCGCCTTGCGGTGCCGCTGGCAGGCGTGGCCTGGCGGGGCGCCTACACCGGCCTCAAGTACGGTCCATCGGCTCGCTTCGAGCTGCCGCACCGGCTCCAGGGACTCACCCACTCGGTGGGCGTGTCACGGGCGGTGGGCTCCGGCGTGGCGCTCCGCGCGGCCCACGAGGTCGGCATGCTGCGCCACCCGGATCCCTGGCGCTTGGCGGTGCTCACCCAGAGGCTCAGCGTGGGGCTGGAATGGCGGCGCGGTGGCGCGGCGATGGGGCCTGGGGTGACGGAGGCGGGACGATGAGGGGCCGCGGATCCTTCGTGCCCGTGCTGGTGCTCCTCCTGGCCGGCTGCGACGCGCTCCTCTACGGTCCGGAGCCCGCCGCCGATCCGGAGACGGTCATCGACCTCATGTGGCGGGAGGTGGATCTCCACTACGCCGCGTTCGCCGAGAAGGGGGTGGACTGGGACGTGGTCCATGCCACCTACCGGCCTCGCGTGGGTCCGCACACCTCCGCGGTCGAGTTGCGCGCCACGGCTATAGCCATGCTGAGCGAGTTGCGGGAC
The DNA here is from genome assembly GCA_040905425.1 of Gemmatimonadota bacterium. Classification (GTDB taxonomy): domain Bacteria; phylum Gemmatimonadota; class Gemmatimonadetes; order Longimicrobiales; family RSA9; genus JBBDRO01. The sequence goes on from JBBDRO010000086.1 coordinate 14,637, forward strand.
GGTCACGTCAGCCTGACCACGCCGCAGGGCGGGTGGGCCTGGGATGGCTGGAGGGCGGGTCGCCCGGAGAATTACGACCCGGCCGTGGTGCGGAAATACGTCGTGGGCGGTCTGTCAGGGACGCCCGGCGGGCGCATCACCTACGGGCGCTTGAACGGCGGAGCGGGCTACATCCACATTCGCGACTTCACAGGTGCCGGATGGGCCGGTGACATCGACCGTGCAGTGAGCGCCCTGGCGGACGTCCCCGCACTGGTGATCGACGTGCGCGGCAACGGTGGCGGCACGGATAACCTGATGTACCCCATCGCGGGCCGCTTCGCCGACCGGAAGCGGCACTTCGCGACCGTCTACTTCCGCGACGGCCCGGCCCACGATGACTTCCATGAGGGCATCGAGCGTTTCATCGAGCCCCGGGGCGAGCGGCGCTTCACCGGGCCCACCATCCTGCTCACCAATCGCCGCGTGTTCAGCACCGGCGAGGCATTCGTATCCGCGCTCGGGGTGCTGCCGCACGTCACCGTGGTCGGAGACACCACGGGCGGCGGTGCCGGCAATCCGATCAATCGCGAGCTGCCCAACGGTTGGAGCTTTCGCGTGCCGCGCTCGAAGGCCGTGACCGCGGGCGGCCTGAATTACGAAGGTGTGGGCCTGCCCCCGGATGTCCCGGTGCAGATCGAGGAGGCAGACGCGGCGGCGGGGCGCGACACCATCCTGGAGCGCGCCCTGGCGCTGCTGGCCGGCTAGGCGGGCTGCCCATCGGTGGGTCAGGGCGCCGACGCGCTTGACCAGCGCGGCGCTCTCCGCCCAGGTTGCAGCCGGAAGTTGATCACGGCCGCTGTGCTTGCTTGTTCCCGGCGCCTCCTCGCAAACGACGCCCCCGATGCGAACGATCCTCACGCTGCTCCCAGGACTGTGCCTTCTCCTCTCCGCGTGTGGCGCGGCGGACCCGACCGCGGACTTCGACCCCACCGCGGCCGTGCATGACAGCGCCGGCATTCGCATGGTGACCAATCCGGATGTCCCCCTGCCTCGCTGGACGGTGGACAGCGTCCCCGCGCTGACCATCGGCACGCTGGAAGGACTGGACGGGCACGACCTGGGCAACCCCCGCGGCTCGGTGCGTCTGCCGGATGGCGGCGTGGCCATCTCCGATTATACCACGCGACAGCTGCGGTTCTACGACCGCACCGGGAAGCACGTGCGCTCCGTGGGCGGCCGGGGGAGCGGGCCCGGAGAATTTGCCTCGGTGGCCGTCATTTACAGGGGGCGTGGTGACTCGCTCGTGGTGTCGGACACCGGGCGGCGCCGGCTCACCATCCTGGACGCTCAGGGTGAGCTGGGACGAACCCTCTCGTTGGATGACTGGGACGGACCGCAGCCGCTGCTGCGGGGGCTGCTGCACGATTCGATCGTGGTGTTCCGGGTCATCCATCGCGGGTCGGGTGTAGCGCCGATCGGGTCGTACCGCGAACCGGTGGAGGTTTTCTACCGTTCGCTTGACGGCGGTGCGTACCGATCTATCGGCCACTTCCCGGGTGGCCTGAGGTTCCGCATCGTGGATCCCGACGGTGTGGGTGGCTGGGGTCCTGCGGTGCCCTACAACCGGGAGTTTCAGGCGGCCGTGACGGATTCACAGGTGTGGATCGGCGAGGCCGAAGGCTACGGTTTCGAGGTCTATGACGTAGCCGGCCGGCTACGCTCGATCGTGCGGCTCGATCGGCCAGGCAGCCCGGTGGGCCCGGCCGAGCGTGACCATTGGCACGAGCGCCAGCGGGCCCTGGACGATCGTGAGGTGTGGCAGCGGCGCGTGCGGCAGGCGGCGGAGCTGGTCCCGTTCCCGCCGGTCATGCCGCCGTATTCCACCATGCTCGCGGACGCGAACGGGCGGATCTGGGTCGGCGAGTATCAGCCACCGGGTGCCACGGAGCCGCAAAGCTGGCGGGTGTTCGACGCGGACGGCCAGCAGCTGGCCACCACCACCATGCCGCAGGGCGTCAGCGTGCACCAGATCGGTGATGATTATGTGCTCGGCAGGTGGACGGGTAACCTCGGCGTACCCCACGTAGGGGTGTTCCGCATTGCCTTCGAGTAATCACGCACCGGCCCAACGCTGCCCCTCACACCCCCAGCAGCGTCGCCGCGGTCTCGTGGCTGATGGCCCGCCGCTCCGCCGCCGAGAGCCCCGCCCCCGCCAGCATCTCCTTCATGTGCGGGATGCTGCCGATCTGGTGCGGGTAGTCACTGCCGGCCAGGATCTGCGAGGCGCCGGCGAAATCAACGGCCAGGCGGAGCGCCGCAGGGTCGAAGTTCACGCCGTCGTAGTAGAAGGCGCGCAGGTACTCGGAGGGCGGGCGGTCAATGTGCTCGCGGCATTCCTCGAACGCGTGCCAGCCGCGGTCCAGCCGCGGTCCAGCCGCTCGGCCAGGTAGGGGATGGTCCCGCCCAGGTGCCCGAGCACCCAGCGGATGTTCGGAAAGCGCTCCGGGACGCCGCGGAAGACCAGGTGCGCGGCGGACAGGGTGGTATCCATCAGAAAGCCCACCAGCGGCATCAGCCAGTAGTCGGTCATGGCCTCCACGCCGGGCGGCGCGGTGGGGTGGATGTGGATCACCGCGCCCAGCGCGTCCGCCCGCTCCCAGAGGGGTAGGAAGCGGTCGTCGGCCAGCGCCATGCCGTTCACGTTGGCAAAGACCATGGCGCCCGGCAGCGCCAGTTCGCGGACGGCGCGCTGCAGTTCGTCGGCCGCGGCGGCGGGGTCGTTCAAGGGGAGCGTGGCGTACGCCGCGAAGCGGCCCGCAGGGCGCTTCGAAGCCGCCGCGAAATCGTCGTTTACGAGACGCGCCAGCGTCACCGCCCGCGCCGGATCTTCCACGTGGGTGCCCGGCGTGGTGAGGGAGACCACCTGCAGCTCCACGTCCTCGCCGGCCAGCACCTCTTCCCGGTAGTCCAGATCGCGATGGCCCTGCACGGCCACGTTGTAGTCACCCGGATAGTGGAGCAGCGGATTGCCCTCCTCGTCGTGCGTGATGCGCACGACGGCGCCGCGTCAGAATGGAGGCATCAGACCACGGCCAGGTCCCGGCCGAATTCGTCGAGCAGCGCGTCATCGTAGCGGTCGGCCACGCCGGCGGTACGCAGCAGCAGGTCCTCGAGCTCGGCGGGGTCGATGTCCTCCAGCTTGCGCCCCGCCTGCAGCAGCACCACATCCTGCGCGTTCACGCTGAAGGCCGCCTTGCCACACAGGGCGTCGTTGAGCTCCAGCAGGCGCCGGTAGATGGGCTCGCGGTCCCCGTCGGGCAGGCGCATGATCTCACACACCGCCAGCACGTCGCCGCCGCCCGGCTCGTCCGGAGCTGGCTTCACGAGCACGAGCCCCGTGGCCGAACCCTTCCGGAAGACCCACGAATTCTCGTCCAGGCGCTGCTCCTGGGCGTTGCCCCCGAAGCGCTCGATAATGCCGCCGATGATGGCGCGGATTTCCTCGATGCTGCTCATGCGCTCCTCGTCCCTTGAAGTAGGCCGGCAGAATGGGGCGCCTGGCGCTCCGCCGCAACGGGGCCGGGGCGCGAGCACGGCACTTGCCGGGAATTTCTGTATGCGACGAGGCCCGTCCGACTCCACCTCCGAATCTACCCACGTAGCACGCGTCCGCGCGCTCAGCCGGGTGCTGGATGACGCCGTGCGCGTGCCGGGCACCAACATGCGCTTCGGCCTGGATGGGATCATCGGCTTGCTGCCGGGTGCCGGAGACCTGCTGGGCAGCGCCCTGGGTCTGTACGCCCTGGCGGCGGCGGGCGCGGCGGGTGCGCCGCGCAGCCTCATGGTGCGTATGGCGGGCAATCTGGCCGCGGACGCGGTGATCGGTGCCGTGCCGGTGCTGGGTGACCTGTTCGACTTCGCCTTCAAGGCGCACCGCCGCAACGCCCGCCTGCTGGAGGGCTGGGCCGCGACTCCGGAACGTACGGAGCGGGCCAGCCGCCTCACGGTCGTGGCCGTGGTGGCGGGCGTCACGGTGGTGCTGCTCGGGGCCCTGGTGCTGGGCGGCTGGCTGCTGGCCAGCGCGCTCAGGGTGCTGGTGCCCTGAAGGCCCCCGTGGTCAGGCTGCCGGCGGCGGCGGCGGAGGCGGCTCGCTGCTGCTGCCGCCCCGCAGCTTGCTCACGATCCACCAGATCACGGCCACGATGAGGACGATGATGATGGCCACCATCCAGAAGGCCAGCTCGAACAGGTCACCGATGAGGTCGCAGCCGCTGGCGGTCAGGGCCAACACGGCCAGGCTCAGGATGTTCAGTACGCGGCGCATGGGCGCCTCCCTCTCGTTCGTGCGCGGGCCGGCGGACCGCACTCCCGTGAGCCCCGCCGGATGGCGGGGCGGCCGGCAGGCCGGCGTAGGGGCAACGACCATGCCGGTGCCGGTGACGCGCCACCGGAAAGGTGCGCGGGGACGTCGCTTGGAGCACGTGGTGAAAAGGTGAACGTTCGTTCCACTGGACGCTGGTGCCGCAGCGCCGGCATATTGGACTTCCTTCCCACCTGAGCCCCGGAGGCAGTCATGACCCTAGGTGACATCCTGCGCAACAAAGGCCACCATGTGGTGACCATCGAGCCGGATCGGACGGTGCTGGACGCCATGCGCCTGCTCGTGGAGCACGGCATCGGCGGGGTGGTGGTCATGCGGGAGGGGGCGGACATGGTGGGGATTCTGACCGAGCGCGATGTGCTCCGGCTGGGTGCCGAGGATCCGCGCCGGCTGACCGACACGCCGGTCTCGGAAGCCATGACCACGGAACTCGTGGTGGCTACGCCCGAGGATGGTCTGAGCCACGTCATGGACGTGATGACGCACAACCGGATACGGCATCTGCCGGTGGTGCAGGCCGGTCGGTTGGCGGGGATCGTGTCCATCGGGGACGTGGTCAACGCGTGCCGCAAGGATGTCGAGGGTGAGAACGAGCACCTGCGCAAGTACATTCACGGCGTTACGGCCTGAGGCCGCCCGCGCACCCGGCGCCGGGCGCCCCGCCAGGCCCCCGCCCGAGTAGCATGAGCGCACCCGCGGCAGCCTACGAGGAACGCCTGGAGCGGCACACGGCTGAGCGTGCCGCGGCAGCCGCCCGCTCCCGCGCGCTGGGATCGGCGCGGCTGCTCGTTTTCGCGGGCCTGGTGGCGACGGGCGTGTGGGCAGAGCAGGTGCCGGGGCCGCTCCCGTTCGCCGTGCTGGCTGCCGTGGCGGTGACCTTTCTGGCGCTGGTGGCGGCGCACGCGCGGGTGCGCCGGCGCGCGCGCTGGGCCGCCGATCTGGTGCGCGTACAGGAGGACGGGCTGGCGCGCGTGGCGCGCGCCTGGGAACGGCTGCCGCCGCGTCCCGCGCCGACCGGCGTGGATGACCATCACCTGGCCGCCGACCTGGACCTCTTCGGCCGCCCGGCGCTGGCCCAGCTGCTGGGCCCCACGGGTACGCCCGCGGGGCGGCGCACGCTGGCCGGCTGGCTGCTGGAATGCGCGCAGCCCGGCGAGGTGGCGGCGCGCCAGGCGGCGGTGCGTGTGCTGGCGGATAGCGCGGCGTGGCGGGATGCCATGGCCGTGCACGCCCACCGCGCCGCCTCCGTCACGCGCGCGGACGCCGAGGCCTTTCTGGACTGGGCGGAAGCGGAGCCGTGGCTGACCCGACGGCCGGCTCTGCTGTGGACGGCGCGCCTGCTGCCGCTGGTCACGCTGCTGCTCGCCGGACTGGAGCTGGCGGGCGTGCTGGAGCCGTCCCTCTGGATGCTCTCGCTGGCGGCGGCCGGCGTGCTGGCGCTCGGCCCCGCGGGCAAGCGGGTGGAGGCCACCTTCGATCGCGCCTTCGGCCGGGAGGGGATCTTTCACGAGATCCCCGAGCTGCTCACACTGGCGGCGGACGTGCCGGAGGGGGCCGCCCGGCTCGAGGAGGTCCGGGCGCGGGTGGCCGGTGGCGGTGGCGCGCCGCGCGCGCTCGGGCGGCTGCGCCAGCTCATGTACAGCGCGGACGTGCGCCACGGCCCCGGGATCTTCTATGTGCCGCTGGTACTCCTCACGCTGTGGCCCTTCCACGTGCTGGCACGGCTGGAGCGCTGGCAGGCGCGCTGTGGGCCGCATGCGCGGGACTGGCTGGACGCCCTGGGTGAGCTGGAGGCGCTGGCCGCGCTCGCGGCGCTGGCGCACGACAACCCCGGCTGGGGCTACCCGGAGGTGGCGGCGGACGCCGGGTGGCTGACGGCGGAGGCGCTTGGCCACCCCATGCTGCCGCCCGCGGTGCGGGTGGACAATGATGTGGAGGTGGGGCCTCCCGGGACGTTTCTGCTGGTGACGGGCTCCAACATGTCGGGCAAGAGCACGCTGCTGCGCGCGCTCGGCGCCAACGTGGTGCTGGCGGGGGCGGGCGCGCCGGTGTGCGCGGCGCGGCTGCGCATGCCGCCCGTGGAGCTCCGCACCAGCGTGCACGTGGAGGACTCCCTCACGGAGGGGATCTCCTTCTTCATGGCCCAGTTGCGCCGCGTGCGGGAGATCGTAGCGGCCGCCGACGCCGCGGCGGAAGGCGGGCCGCGCGTCTGCTACCTGCTGGACGAGATCCTGGCGGGGACCAACTCCGCGGAGCGGCGGGTGGCCGCCACGCGGGTCATCGGCCACCTGGTGGAGCGCGGCGCCATCGGCGCGGTCTCGACCCATGATCTGGAGCTGGCGGGGGAGGGCGCGCTGGGCGGGGCGGCGGGGGGGGGGGGGGG
>JBBDRO010000087.1:0-1639 GCA_040905425.1 Gemmatimonadota bacterium
GGATGCCTCGTCCGGCGGGGCGCCCGTCATGAGCTCGATGAGCGCTTCCATCTCCGTGCCGATGCGCTGCACGCGATCCGTGACCGTGAGGATGTGGGCATACTCGAAGTAAGTGGCCACGGCGTCCTCGGCGGCGGCGTGGCCGGCCAGGACCTCACGGTCCATGCGCACCCGCACGTCGGCCAGCAGCGTCTGGATGGCCAGCAGAACGGAGCGCTGCTCCACCAATGAGTCCAGTTCCATGTCCCCCTCGAGCCACGGCTCCAGCGCATGTACGGCGTGGATGCTCTCGGTGGGCGCGGCAATGGAGAGTTCGCCGGGACCCGCGCCCTCGAGCACACGCGCGGCGGCCGCCCGCAGCGCGGTGAGTTCCTCGAAGTTGCAGTGCAGGATCACGTGCTCTCCGTCCCGGACCACCGGCATGGCGGTCCCACTGCGTAATAGGCCGCTCGCGGCCGCGCGTTCCCCCGGCGGGCGCGGCTGCCTAGCTGCGCACGATCCGGCCGAGCAGGAAACCGGCCGCCACGGCGCCCGCCACGGCCATCAGCGGCCGCGAGCGCACGCGCGTCTCCAGCTCCGCCCGCACGGCGGCCGGGTCCTGTTCCCGAATGTAGGCCGCGCCGCTCTCCAGCGCATCGCCCGCGCGCAGGGTGGCGCTGCCCACGGCCGCGCCGGCACCGCCGCGCCGCCGCCGGGCGTACCCGCGGCCGGTGAGGCCGCGGCCGATGCGCTCCATGCCGCCGGCCAGGCGCTGGAGGCCCGCCTCCAGGAGACGGTCGCCGGTGGCGGGATGGGCGCCGTGCGGCAGCAGCCGGTCCCCCTCCTCGATGCCTGCGGTGCCAGGCTCCAGCTCCCGCTCACCGGGACCCATATCCGCTCTGCCCTTGCCCTGATCCATTGCCGATTCCTTCCTGGTTGTGGGGCGCGGACCGCTCCTCAGGAGGAGAGCCGCTCCTTCAGTTGCCTGGCCTGGTCACCCGCCCATGCGCCGTCCTGGCGGAGGGTCTCGAGCGTGGCTTCCGGCTTCAATGTCTCCTGGCGCAGGCCACTGAGCCCGCGCCAGGCCAGTACCGCGCCGGTCACCAGCAGGATGGCGCCCACCAGCAGGGCGGCCGCCCAGTACAGGCCCCCGAACAGGCGGCCCAGGGCCAGGATGGCGGCCGCCGTCAGAGCCAGGCCGCCCACCGCGGCCAGCGCCATGGCCGCCGCGATTTTGGCCGTGTCCAGCGCCATCTGCCGGCCGCTGTCGCGCATCTCCAGCTTGGCCAGTGCCACCTCACTGCGGATCAATCCTACGGCGTCATCGGCCAGGCGTTTCACGAGTTCCTTCACCGACGGCTCGGCCGCGGGCGGGGAGCCGTCCCCGCCGGCCAGCCGGCTCCGGGTCTGCACGGGCATGCTGCCTCCTCTGTTCAATGGCCTCCCGGCACGCAACGCGTGTGCCCGGCTCCGCGCGGGGCGGTAGCGGCGCGGCCTAACCCGTGAGCCGCCGGCCCAGCCAGAGCCCCGAAATGACGTCCACCAGGGCGTGCGCCACCATGGCGGGCAGGACACTTCCCGTGACCACGGCGCTCACGGCGAACAGCACGCCGAGCGCGGCCGGGCGCACCGCCCCCCACGGCCCCTGGTAGCCGTGCAC
>JBBDRO010000087.1:1739-20649 GCA_040905425.1 Gemmatimonadota bacterium
GCACGCCGAGCGCGGCCGGGCGCACCGCCCCCCACGGCCCCTGGTAGCCGTGCACCACGCCGAACAGCGCCGCGCTCAGCACCACGGCCAGCGCCGTGGAGCCCGTGGCCAGGATGAGCGCCGTGAGCAGGAAGCCACGAAAGACCACCTCCTCCGTGACGCCCGCGGTGATCGAGAGTGCCACGAACCACCCCTTCTCCTGCCCCGTCACCGGCAGCAGGTGCCGGGTGAGGGCCAGCTCCCGAAAGCCGAGCAGATGCCCCGTCACGAAGACCACGACGGCCGCCGCCACCAGGCCGAGCGTCCAGGCCAGGAAGGGCACCGCCGCCACGGGTGTCAGCAGGAGCTCCGTCGGCCCCCATCCCGCCATCACGACCATGGCCACAGTGGCCAGCGCCAGCAGCCAGAGGGAGACGATGGTGCTGGCGTAGATGCCCGTGCGCGGCAGTGCCGCCGGGTCGTCCCCGAGCGCCGCCGCCTGCCCCACGAGCATGGCGGGCAAGAGCGCCAGCAGCAGGGTGGTCCAGAGGCGCGCGGCTGCGGGCAGCGCGCTCGTCGCCAACCAGACGAGCACCGCGGCGGCCAGCACCGCCCCCGCCAGCACGAAGCGCTGCCTCATGGCCGCACCGCCCCCGCCGGCAGCACAGGCTGCCTCATGCCAGCGCCCCGCGGAGCCGCGGCGCGGCGGCCACGCACGCCGCGCCCAGCAGGAGCCCCGCCAGGGCATCCACAGCGTAGTGGAAACCGCCGTAGATGGCCCCCAATGTAAGCCCGAGCGTGAGCACCACGAGCAGCGGCGCCACCCGCGGCAGCGGCCGCAGCAGGCAGAGCGTGGCCGCCAGCGTGACCCCCACGTGCGAGGACGGGAACGCGGCGCCACGGCTGGAGCCCGCCTCCAGAATGCCGTGCGCCAGCCCGTAGAAGAAGCCATCCTCGATACCTCCTCCCGGCGGGGGGAAGCCGTAACGCGGGCCCGCCACCGGAAAGTAGATGAAGAACACGTAGTGGGCCACGAACGTGAGCATCAGCACGAAGATCAGCCGGCGGGTCTCTTCCAGCCGCCCGGTCGCGTAGAGGTAGAGCGGCGGCAGGTAGATGATCAGGTAGTAGGACAGGTAGGAGAAGTGCAGCAGCTCGCTCAGCAGCGGCACGGGGGCGGCCGCCGCCCAGTCCCGGCTGGGCTGGCCGCCGAAGAGCGCCGCCTCCCAGCCCATGACCAGCGCATCGAACATGCGGCCGCCCCACACGGCCAGGTTCAGCGCCTCGAGCTCCGTGTAGAGGGCGGGCACGAGCAGGAGCGGATACCAGTCCGCGGCCACCCGGGCGCCGCGCGGCCAGCGCCGCGCCAGCGCCGCCAGACCGCGGCGCACAGGCCCGCCGCGCAGTCCCGCCAGCGCCAGCGCCGCATGCAGTGCCGCAAGCAGCGGCCACGCCGCCGGGCGGCCCGGGAAGAGCAGCGCCGCCCCCGACACCAGGGCATAGAGCGCCAGCAGCCGATCCACCGGGCGCGGCCCGCCCGCGGGTGCCGCGGGTGCCGCGGGTGCCGCGGGTGCCGCGGGTGCCGCGGGTGCCGCCGGCGTGGCCATGCGGTCTCCCACGCGGGCCTCAACCCCCGAGGGGGCGCTCGTAGATGCGGTAGCGCTTGTAGACATGGCCCAGGCGTTCCAGGGCGTGGTTCATGGGACCGTTGTCCTCCAGGATCCACGAGCACTCACCGCGCGGCATGCCCATCTCTCTCGAGGTCCGGTAGACGTGGGCAATGAGGAACGAATCCAGCCCCAACCCCCGGTACTCCGGCACCACGCCCAGCGTGAGCACACGCACCCGCGTGATGCGCCGCTTGTACCACAGGAACTTGAGCCAGCCGAAGGGCAGCATGCGGCCGTTCATGTGCCGCAGGACCTGGTTGTAATCGGGCAGCATGAGGATGAAGGCCACGGCCTTGCCGTCCACCTCGGCAAAGGCACACAGGCGCTCGTCCACGAGCGGCTTCAGGCTCTTTGCCATGTGGTCGATCTCAGCGTCCGTCATGGGGACGAAGCCCCAGTTGCGCTCCCATGCCGTGTTGTAGATGGCCTTGACCGTGGCCAGCTCCTCGTCGAAGCGGGCCAGCTCCAGCCGGCGCAGTTCCACGTGCTTGCGGCGCAGCATACGCTGGATGCCGCGCGCCATCCGTTCGGGCGGCTCCTCCCCCTCGATCCAGTAGGCGAAGAGGTCCTTGGCCTTGGCGTAGCCGGCGCCCTCCAGCAGGGCCGGATAGTAGGGCGGCGCGTGCCCCATCATGATGACCGGCGGATGCTCGGCGCCCTCGATCAGCACACCGGGCGAGTACAGTTCCTCGTTGGTGGAGAGGTTCATGGGGCCCAGGCACCGCGCCATGCCCCGCTCTCCGAGCCAGCCCTCCGCCGCGCGCAGCAGGGCGCTGGCCACGGCCGGGTCGTCCACGGACTCGAAGAGCCCGAAGAAGCCGGTGCGCTCCTCGTGGAAGCGGTTGTAGGCGTGGTTCACCACGGCGGCGATGCGGCCCACCGGCGCACCGTCCCGCCACGCCAGGAAGAACTCCACATCGGCGTGCGCGTGGAACGGGTGGCGGTCGCGATCCATGAGCGCGCGCACGTCCGCGCGCAGGGGCGGCACCCACTGGCGATCGTCCGCGTAGATGGCCCACGGCAGGCGGATGAAACGCTCGCGCTCGCGCCGGCCGGTAAGGGGGCGGACCTGAACGCTCACCAGGGCGTCCTCAGATGACGGCCATGCTCTTGCCCACCCGGGAGAGGGCGTCGAGCACCGCGTCGATATGATCGTCGGTGTGGGTGGCCATGAGTGAGATGCGCAGCCGGCAGGAGTGCTCCGGCACGGCGGGCGGCGTGACCGGGTTGGTGAAGATGCCGGCGTCGAAGAGCTCCTTCCAGAAGACGAGCATGCGCTCCACCTCTCCCACCACGATCGGCACGATGGGGGTCTGGCTGTTCGCGATGTCATAGCCCAGGGAGACGAGTCCCTCCTGCATACGCCGGGTATTGCGCCAGAGGCGCTCGCGGCGTTCCGGCTCGGCCGCGATGACGTCCAGCGCCGCCAGCACCGTGGCCACCGAGGCGGGCGGCATGCTGGCGCTGAAGATGAGCGAGCGGGCGTGGTGCCGGAGGTAGTGCATGACCGGTTCCGGTCCGGCGATCACCCCACCGATCGAGGCCAGTGACTTGGAAAACGTGGCCATGGTGAGCGAGACACGCTCGCTGAGTCCGAAGTGCTGCGCCGTGCCGCCCCCCGAGTCCCCGAGCACCCCGATGGCATGGGCATCATCCACCAGCACGTCCGCGCCGTACTTCTCCGCCAGCTCCACGATCCCCGGCAGATTCACGATGGTGCCCTCCATCGAGAAGACGCCGTCCGAGACGATGAGCTTGCCCGCCTCCTCGGGCACCCGCTGCAACTCCCGCTCGAGCGCGGCCATGTCGGCGTGCGCGAAGCGGTGCACCTCTCCCGAGGCAAGACGCTGGCCGTCCACGATACTGGCGTGGTTGAGCTTGTCGGAGAAAACGTGGTCATTACGGCCGACCAGGCTGGAGATGACGCCCAGATTGGCCTGGAAGCCAGTACTGAAGACCAGCGCCGACTCGTACCCCATGAAGCGGGCCAGCCGCTCCTCCAGCTCCTCGTGCAGATCCAGCGTACCGTTCAGAAAGCGGCTGCCCGTGCAGCCGCTGCCGTAGCGCTTGAGCGCGCGCTCCGCCGCCTCCAGCACGTGCGGATGATGGGTGAGCCCCAGGTAGTTGTTGGAACCCACCATGATCTTCCGCTCGCCGCGGATGACCACCTCCGTGTCGTAGGAGGCCTCGATGGGCTGGAAATAGGGGTAGTACCCCTGCGCCATGACCGCGCGCGCCTGGGTGTAGCCGTGACATTTGTCGAACAGACTCATCGTCCCCCGCAATCCATGCCAGGCGCGGCCGTGCGCGCCCCACTTATAACCATCCGTGCTCCCGGTACCACGCCGCCGTGGCGGCCAGCCCCTCGGGCAGCCCTATGCTCGTCTCGAAGCCCAGCACGCGCCGGGCACTCTCCGTCTCCGTCAGCCAGCCGGGAGCCAGCAGTTCGCGCGCCTTGTCCCGGTTAAAAATGGTGCTGCCGCCGCGTAGCCGCCCGGCCGCTTCACTCACCGCCGCCGCAACGCGGATCAGGCCGGCCGGCACCGGCACTCGCACGCCAGGCCGGCCCACCGCCCGCGCCACCAGTTCGGTGAGTTCCGCGAACGTGCGGGCGTCGGCGTCGGCCACATGCACCACGCCCTCGGCGTCCGGCACGGTGGCCGCCAGCACGAGGGCGCGCGCCAGATCCTGCACGTGGATCATCTGCAGCAGCCTGGGCGGCCCCGTCGGAACCGGCCGGATGCCGATCCGGGCCAGGCGGAAGAAGCGCAGCATCTCCCGCTCACGCGGTCCGTAGACCGCCGGTGCACGGAGCACCACCCGGGCCATCCACGGCGCCACCTCCGCGAGCGCCGCCTCCCCCGCCAGCTTGCTCCGCCCGTACGCCGTCAACGGCCGTGGCCGATCCCCGGGCGCCACTGGACGCCCGTGCAGACTCGGCCCCACCGCCGCCAGCGAACTGAGGTAGACGAAGCGGGGCACCCCCGCGGATCTGGCCGCCTCGACCAGCGTCCTGGTGCCCTCGGCGTTCACCCCCAGGTAGGCGGACTCCCGGGGCGCATGCGTGAGCGCGGCCAGGTGGATCACCGCATCCACGCCCCGCACCGCCCGCTCCAGCGACGCGCCGTCCTCCAGGCTGCCCGCCACGGTGGCCACGCCGAGCCGCTCCAGAATGGCCGTGTGGCTGCTGGCGCGGACCAGGGCGCGGACCGCCACACCCCGCACGACCAGCGCCTCCGCCAGGTGCGAGCCCACGAACCCGGTTGCGCCGGTCAGCAATACGCTGGGGGTCGTCACGAAAGCGCCTCTAAGCTGTCCCCGCTCAGCACAAAAGGCAATGTCGGACGCCCGCCGCCGCGCGCACGACGTCCCGTGCTTGCACCAGCCGCCGGAAACACGGAGTTTCCACCCTCCGCAACGCACCACTCCGGGAGGTGAGCTTGACCCTGTTGAATGATGACGAGATCCGCGAAGGCCTGCTCCAGCTGGACGGCTGGACGCGCGAGGGCCCCGAGATCATGAAGCGCTACGGCTTCCCGGATTACGCGGCCTCCATGGCGTTCGCCAACCGGGTGGCCGAGCTGGCCGAGGCCGCCGACCACCACCCTGACATGCTCATCACCTACGACCAGGTCACCCTCACCCTCGCCACGCACAGCGCCGGCGGGCTCACCCGCAAGGACCTGGAGCTGGCCGGCCGCATCGAACGCGAGGCCGCGCCGGAGCGCTGACGCGCGTTCGGGCGTTTCCAGGCGACGTCGCCTGAAAAAGGCATGCGCGCGCCGCACCGCCTTCATGCCGTCCACGCCTCGAGCAGCGCTTCCACCACGTCCAGGCCGGCGTCCAGCTGCGCCGCCGTGATCACGGCGGGCGGGGTGAGCGCCAGCACCTCGCCGCGCGGGCCCTCCGGCAGCACCAGCACGCCGCGGCGGAGCGCCTCACCCATGAGCCAGGCGGCCGGAGTGCGCTCACCGGGAGCGGGGTCCGCCAGGCGCACGCCGCCAAGCAGCCCGAGGCCCCGCGGCTCCAGCGCCACGTCCAGCCGCTCCACCCAGGACGTCACACGCGCCCGCACGGTTTCACCCAGCGCGGCCGCGCGCGCTACCAGGCCGTCCCGCTCAATGAGGTCGAGCTGCGCCAGCGCCGCCGCGCACGCCACCGGATTGCCCAGGAACGTGCTGGTGTGGATGGCCTCCCCGCGCGAGGGGGGCCAGGCCGCCATGATCTCCGGCGTACCGATGGCCGCCGAGAGCGGCAGGCTGCCCGTGAGCGCCTTGCCCACCGTCATGATGTCCGGCACCACGTCCGTGTGCTGACATGCGAACCAGCGGCCGGTACGGCCGAAGCCGCTGTAGATCTCGTCGAAGATGAGCACCGTACGGCGCCCGTCGCAGAGCTCGCGCAGGCCCGCCAGGAAGCCCGGCCCCGGGACGCGCAGGCCACCCCGCCCGAGCACCGGTTCCACGATGAGCGCGCCCGCCTCCACCTCGTCGATGAGCCGGGCGGCGCAATCCAGCGCCGCCGCCACCTCGCGCGGCGCGCTGCCCGGGTAGGGCGCGAAGCGGACGCCCGCGTGCAGGGCCGCCTGGAAGGGCGCGCGGAACTCGGCCCGGTGCGTGACGGCCAGCGCCCCCATGGTGAGCCCGTGATAGCTTCCCTCGAAAGCGACGACGCCGGGACGCCCCGTGGCCAGCTGCGCCGTCTTCAGCGCCGCCTCCACCGCCTCCGCGCCGGCGCTGCCCAGGATGGATACGGACAGGCTGCCCGGCGCCAGCTCCGCCAGCCGCTCCAGCAGGCAGACCTTGGCCTCCGCGGGGTGGACGTCACCCAGCGCGTGTGGCAGGCGGGCGGCCTGTGCCGCGATGGCCGCGGCCACCTCCGGCGGCGCATGCCCGGCCGTGGCCACGCCGAAGCCGGCGGTGAGGTCCACGAAGTCATTGCCGTCCACGTCGCGCACGGCTGCGCCCCGCGCCTCTCCCCAGAAGATCGGCGGCTCGGGCGCCATGCAGGTGACGTTGGGGGACTCCACGGCCGCCAGCCGCGCCGCGAGGGCACGCGAGCGTGGACCCGGTACGGACGTACGGAGGCGCGGCAGCGCACCCGGCTCGAGGGGGGACGGCAGGCTCAGCGCCGGCCCCCGAAAAGGAGGGCGCCGAGCGCACCGGCGGCAACGCCGGCCACCACGGCGGCCAGGATGCCGGCCGTACGCTCGTCCATGCTCCGCGCAGTGGGCCGCGCCCCGCCCGTGGTGCCTTGCCGATCCGCCGCCGGTCGGACTGCCGGGGGCCGCCGCGTCGACTCCGCCGCGCTGCCCTCCGTCTCCGGCGGCGCGGCCTGACCGGCTTCCACCTCGGCGCCGCAGGCGGCGCACACCGTCATGCCCCGGTCCCGGGCGGTCCGGTTGGCGTAGCCCAGGGATCCGCCGCACGCCGGGCAGGCACCGGGCGCCGGACAGGGTGCAATGAACTCGTAAAGCGAGCGCCGGGAGATGTCCAGGCGCTCCGCGATGGCGGCCACCGGGAGTTCCGATTCCCAGTAGAGGCGGTTGGCTTCGGGCGCGCTGGCAGCGTCCGGCATGCGCGGCTCCGTGCAGAGGGGAGAGTGTAGCGCGCAACATAGGGCGGCGCGGGCGCCACGACCAGCGCCACCGGGCGCCACGGCCAGTGCGCCGGGGCGGGCATGACCAGCTCCCGCCGGGGTGCCACGACCAGCTTTGCAGGGGCGCCGGTGTCTTGCCCCGGGGGGCCGCCCGGATAGCTTAGCTGCCGTGCACAGCTCAGGTGACCCGCAGCCGATCCGCCCGCCCCGCCTCTTCCCCGGCGCCCGGGTGGCCCTCGTGGCCCCCGCGGGGCCGCTGGCCGAGGAGCGCGTGGCCCGCTCCCTGGAGCTGTGCGCCCGCCTGGAGCTGGAGCCACGGCTGGGCCCCGCGGCGCGGGCGTGCCACGGCTATCTGGCCGGGACCGACGAGGCGCGCGCCGCGGACCTGGCCGCCGCGCTCCACGATGAGGACGTGGACGCCGTGTGGGCGCTCCGCGGCGGCTACGGCACCATGCGCATCCTGGACCGGTGCGGCCTCGAGTCGGCGGCGCCGCGGCCGCGCGCCTTTCTGGGCTTCAGTGACAACACCGCGGTGCACGCGGCGCTCGGGCGCCACGGGCTGGTGAGCTTCCACGCCCCGCACCCGGGAGGCGCCTTTCCGCCCACCACGGAGGAGGTGTTCCGGCGCGTCCTCTTCACCGCCGCAGCCGCGGGTACCCTGCCCCTGCCGCCCGGCGGCGCACCACCGCGCACCCTCGTGCCCGGTGTGGCGGAGGGCCCGCTTGTGGGCGGCAACCTGGCGCTCCTGGCCGCCCTGTGCGGCACCCCCTTCGCACCGCGCACGGCCGGGGCCATCCTGGTGATCGAGGATGTGGGCGAGCCCGCCTATCGGGTGGACCGGGGGCTGACGCAGCTGCGGCTGGCCGGCCTGCTGGAGAGCGTGGCGGGCCTGGCTCTGGGGCGCTTCACGGAGTGCCCTGAGGACGAGCCGCCGGAGCTGCTCGAGGAGCTACTCGGCCAGACGGCCCGCGAACTCGGCGTGCCGGCGGTGATGGGCCTGCCCGTGGGCCACGTGGACGAGAACTGGACGCTGCCGCTCGGGGTGCGGGCGCGGCTGGAGGCGGATGGATCCGGGTCGCTTACGCTGTTGGAGGCGGCGGTGACGTGAGCGTGGGACACAGAGGAGGAGCCGGATGAGCGGCAAGATCTACACGCGGACGGGGGACAGCGGTGAGACCGGCCTGTTCGCGGGGGGGCGTGTGCCCAAGAACCATCCGCGCGTGGCCGCCTACGGCGCCGTGGACGAGCTGAACGCGCTGCTCGGTCAGGCGCTTTCGGCGGGCGCGGAAGGCGCGCTGCGGGAGCGCCTGGAGCTGCTGCAGGGGGACCTGCTGGCGCTCGGTGCCGAGCTGGCCACGCCCCGCGCGGCGGGCGCGCCCAGGCATGCGCACATTCCGCCGCTGCCGGTCGAGCGGATCGCGGAGATGGAGCTGTGGATCGACGAGGCCGACGAGGTGCTGCCGCCGCTCACCAGCTTCATCCTGCCCGGCGGCGCGCAGGTGGGCGCCGCCCTGCACGTGGCGCGCACCGTCTGCCGGCGGGCCGAACGGCAGGTGGTGGAGCTGGCCGGGACCACCTTCGTGGAGGGTGACGCCATCCGCTACCTGAACCGGCTCTCGGATTATCTCTTCGTGGCGGCCCGGCTGGCCAACCGGGATGCGGGGCGCACGGAGACCACCTGGCGGGGCCGCGCCGACTGAGCACCGCGGCGCCGCTCTTGCGGGTCTCCGGAGCCGGTGGCACTATGCTCTGTTACCCCGACCTGATCGAATGACCCCTGGAGGATATCCGGCATGCCGTACGTGATTGCTGAGCCGTGCATCGGGACCAAGGACGCCAGTTGCGTCGAGGTCTGCCCGGTGGACTGCATTTATGAGGGTGAGGACCAGTACTACATTCACCCCGACGAGTGCATCGACTGCGGGGCGTGCGAGCCGGAGTGCCCGGTGACCGCCATCTTCCCCGATACCGACGTGCCGCCGGAGTGGACCAACTACATCGAGAAGAACGCCGCCCACTTTGAGTAAGCGTCGGCGCCGGCTCGCCCCCCTTGCCCTGGCCGCCGCTCTCGCGGCGTGCGCCGGTGCCGCGCCGGACACCACGGGCGGCTGACCCTTCCCCCAAAACAATGCGGCGCCCCCGCCCCACGTGGGGCGCAGGCGCCGCATGCACCAGCGCGGTCCGGCCTACAGCCCGGCGGCGCGGATGGCGTCCAGCTCCTGGACCGAGGGCTGATCACCCTTGGTCAGAAGGCGGTCCTCCACCGGCCGCTCAGGACGCGCGCGCGCCATGAGGAGGCTGGTGGCAATGGCCGCGACGGCAATGAGGCTGACACTCAGGGTCCTGATAACTCCTCCCGTCGACATGGGTAACGGTGCCGCTGCGGCGGCGAGTGAATGCACGAGCCGTGCCCATCCCCGGGACGATGGCTCGTACAAAAAAGAACGTTTGTTTGCGCGGCGTCGTGACAGCGCCGATGGGGATGCGCGGTCCCGTCACCGCCTGAAGAAGGGGCGGAGCGCTCCGGCGCCCCGCCCCTCTTTCAGTTGGCTCCCCAGCGGAGGGTGAGCCCGAGCTCACCGCCCCAGAGACCGGGGCTATCCTCCCCGCCAGCGGCGTCCACCTTGCCGAGCAGCAGGCGCGCGGAGGGCACCAGCTCGAAGCTGCCCACACGCTGCGGCACGTCCGCGCCACCGCCCACGAGCCAGCCACCACCGCCGGCGCCTTCGGTGCTCTGCACGCGCGCGTCCAGCGCCGGACGCACCGTGGTCGTACCCAGGCGCATGGACCCGGCCACGCCGGCCACCAGCAGGTTCTGGCTGCCGGTCTGCGAGACACTGTCGCGTACGAACGCACCCTGATCGTCCACCAGCGAGATGAAGATGTCCCCGCGCTCACGCCACACGTCCGTGAGGTAGGCGGTCCATACGGCCGTCCGCGAGGTGCGGAACGAGTACGTGAGGTCGCCTCTCCAGCGATTGCCCGCCTGGAAGAGATTGCGCCCGTCCAGTTGATCCTGGCTGAAATTCTGGAAGGTCACGCCCGCGGTCAGCTTGTTGGCGCCCAGATTCCGGTCCAGCGCCAGCCGAACCCGCACCTCGTCACCCGGGGCGTAGGTGGCGTCCAGGTCACTGCGCGGCTCGAACTCGTCCGCCATGCGATAGCTGCCGGCCAGCCCGACCCCCCACTGGCCGGCGCGGAACGCCGTGGCCAGGCCGGTGGTGGCGCCGAAGCCCAACCCCCAGGTGGCCTCGCGAAAGCCCAGCAGCTCGCTGGACAGCGTGGCGGCCACGGCCGCCTCCTCCGGCGAGTGCTCCGTGGCGCCGGTGGGCAGGTTCAGGCCCAGCGTGACCACCGCCCAGGGCGTGGCCGTCCAGCTGGCCCGCACGCGTGTGTCCACCATGCCGCTCAGCTCGAACGTGGTGCTGTCCGTCTGCGCCGACCCCCGTGCATACGCGGTGTAGAGGTCCAGCGTCAGCCGACTGCCGACCGGCTGTTCGAAGGCCACCGGCACCATGAGCAGCGTGGCGTTCTCCAGGCCCAGGCCCTCACCGAAGGTGTAGCCCTGGAAGACCACGCCGCTGGCCGCCGAGGTACCCGTCTGGGCCGCCGCGGGCGCGGCTCCGCCCACCAACGTCAGCGCCAGTGCCAGCGCCAGGATGCCGCCGCCGAAGCGCCTCACTGTCCACCTCCCGGACGGGGGATCACGATGGTGATGACGGTCACGGGCGGCGGCGGCGGGGCGGGCGGTACCACCGCGCCGCTCTGCCCGGTGGACTCCGACTGCGGATTGCGCGCCTCCGCCTGCTGGGTGGCCGGCTGACTGCCGCCCCCGGTCTGACCCGTCTGCGCCGCCACCAGCGGCACCGCGCCGGAGGGATTCACGGCATTGGCGGCGTTGCGCGCCATGTCACCCGTGGTGCTCACGCCCCCGGCGGGCGGCGGCGCCAGCCCCGCGGCGGCCACGTCCGTGGCGGCGCCCGCCTGCGCGGCGGCCCCGATCTCCGCGGCCTCCGTCTGCTGCACCTGGGCGCGCGTGAAGCTGGGGTCGAGCTGCGTGGCCTCGCCGAAGGCGCTGCTGGCCGTAGCGTAGTCCCCGCGGTCCATGGCCTCCAGACCCCGTCCATAGGCCAGGAACGCCAGCAGGTTGCTGGCCCGGTTCTCGTTGATGGCCTCCGTCTCCGCGGCCGTCAGCTGCACGCCCAGCCGCTGCAGGATGGCAAAGACCACGGCCTTTTCCATCTCGAAGATGGCGTCCAGCGGGCGCTGATCAGAGACTTCGCCAAGCTGGTTGCCGCCGGCCGTGGCCAGCACCGCCGCGTCGAGCTGCACCTGTCCCTCCGTACCGCCGGAGAGCGTGCCCTGGACCACGTTCTCGGCCTTCAGCAGGCGCCCCGCACGCGCGCCGGTGGCCTCGTCGGCCAGACCCGCCTGCGTGAGCACCATCTCATCCAGCATGCTGCGTACGCGGACCCGCTCCACGGACGTGACGGCGTTGGAGAGCCCGAGGTCCGTGATGATCATGTCCGCCATGGCCGTCTGCAGCGGCGCGTACTCCTCCGGCAGGCCGAGCAGCTGGAAGGGGAAGACGGCCACGCTGTTGGGCGTGGGCGGCTCCTGGGAGAGCTGCGCCTCGCGCGCCAACGCCGTGCGCGCCTCGGCCCGCATCTGCTGGCGGGTGACCAGCGCCAGGCGGCCGCGCACGTCATCCATGAGCGCGGCGTTCTCACCCATCTCCAGGTAACGCTCGTAGGCCGTGCGCGCCTCGGTCCAGGCCTCGAGCTCCTCCTGGGCCAGTCCCAGGTACAGAGGGGCGGACCCACTGGCGTCCGGCCGGGACGCGAGCGGATCCAGCACGCGTACGGCGTCCTGGTGACGCCCGGCCTGGTAGTACGCCATGCCCAGTTCCGTGGCGGCATCCACGTCCTCCGGCGCCGCGGCCACCCGGGCCTCGAGAACGGGGATGTCCTCCGGACGCGCCTCGAAGGTGGCGGCGGCGCAGGCCGCCAGCAGGCAGAGGCCCACGGCCGGCAGCATGGCCGTGAACCGACGGAGACAGCGTGGTAGAGCCATCGACTTCTCCCGGGAGAGACGGGAAGTAGGTGAGTGCATGATCGTCATCATCGGCGGATGGGGAGTGTGGGACGCTGGAAACCCGAGCCCGCGGGAAGTCCGTCCGCTCCGGCCTCCATGGGCCGCGCATCACGGACCGCCCTGAGCTGCTCCAGCGTGGGTCCGGCCGGCTGCGCCATCAGCAACGCCGCCTGGTTTTCCCGATAGATCCGTATGCCGCCGATCCACATGGCGTTGGACGGTGAGGGCACGTCCAGCGGCTCCAGGGAGAGATCCGGCTGCTGCAGGAAGCGCGAATAGAAATGTGGGCTCGGATCATCCCAGTTGCCGTAGACCAGCACCTGTTCGCACCCGGAGTCGCGATACGCCGCCGGCGGTGAATTCTGGAAGCCCACGATGAAGCCGCCGCCCGGGAAGGCAAAGCTGGCTTCCGCGGTGTAGATCAATTCGTAATCCCCGATCACCGTATTGCCGTGCGGGTTCAGCGGCACCTGCGCGTCCGAGACTACCTGGTGCCAACTCTGCGCCGCGATACCCTGGCTGACCACGTTGCTGCCCGAACCCAACTGAGGTGGCCCCGGGTTCTTGTTGGCCACCGCGAAGAAGATGTTGCGGCGCGTCTCATCGAAGTTCAGCGCGCCCATGTCGAAGGCAATCTTGTCCCCCGGGCTGAGCGTGAACGCGGGCACGTTGCGGTAGATGAAGCCCATGAAGGAGTAGTTGGTATTACCGCCGAAGGGGAAGCAGTTGCCCACTCCCTTCACGTCCAACGGCTCGATGGCCAGTGCAGGCGCCGCACCCACCGGCGCGTCCACCTTCACAGCCGCCGCACCCTCGATGCTGCCGAGCGTGGCGTCGATACGCGCCTCGCCGTTGCTCACGGCCGTGCCGGTAGCGGTGTTGTCTCCGTGGTCGCTGACCGCCACCACGCCACCGTCACTCGTGGACCACGTCACGATCCGGCCCTGCACTTCGGTGCCGTTGCGGTCCACCGGGGTGGCGGTGAAGAGCTGCGTGGCGCCGAGCGCCTCGTAGAGGTGCTCGGCCGGGTCCACGACCACGTCCGTGACCACCTGCTCGATCTGCACGAGCACGTCGCCGCGGGCGTTGCCGGGGGCCGTGACGAAGACGATGGCCTGCCCATTGGCCTGGGAGGTGACCAGGCCGCTCTGATCCACCGTGGCCACGGTGGGCAGGGCGCTCATCCAGGTGAGTTCCACGTCCATGGGGTTGCCGTTTCGGTCCCGCGCCGTGGCGGTGAGCTGCTCGTCCACGCCCAGGGCGTCGATTTCCAGCCGCGTGGTGGACATCTCCACGCTGACCACGTGCTGCGTCACGGTGAGACTGGCGCTGCCCGAGACGCCGTCGGCCGCGGCGCTCACGCCGGTGGTACCCACGCCGTTGGCGGTGGCCTGGCCAGCGGCGTCGATGCTGGCCACGTCCCCGTTGTCGACGCTCCAGGTGAAGGTCGGATCACCCACCGCATTGCCGTTGGCGTCCTGCGCCTCCGCGCTGAACTGCGCCGTGGAGCCGAGGCCGTCCACCGTGGTGGATCCGGGCGTCACCACCACCACAGCCACCTGCTGCTCCACGGTCACCGTGGCGGTGGCCGCCACGTCCGCGGCGCCATCGAGCGCCACCCGCACGGTGGCCTGGCCGTTCTGCTCGGCCCGGAAGACGCCCGGGCCTTGCATGCTGACGGCGCTGCCCTCGACCACCGACCAGGTGAGCGCGGGATCGCCCGCCACGGGGTCACCGCGCGGGTCGAGCACCTGGGCGGAGAACGTGGCTTCGGCGCCGAGCGCGGCTAGCGTCTGGCTGCCGGGCGTGATGGCCACGGACGCGGCACGCTGCGTGACCTCGATCTCGTGGGTGTCCGTGCGCGTGCCGGCCAGTACGCCGAAGCGGGCCGTGCCGGGGCGGAGGGTTACCACGTGGCCATCCTGATCCACCGTGGCCGTCTCCGGCGTGAGCGCGCTCCAGACCACCGTGGGGTTGGCCGGGCCGCCCTGGACCGCGGCCGCCAGATCCAGCTCCGTGCCCTCCTCCACCGGGCCGGCGGGGCCGGTGATGCTGACCCCGGTGATGTTCAGGTTCTCGGGCGGTCCGGGAACCAGCTCCGGACTCTGCACCTGTTGCGGCTCACCCGGCTGCACACCCGTGAGCGTGATCTCACCACTCCACTGCGTGGTCTCCACCCCGTCCACCACGTTCACCAGTTCCACCAGCACCTCGAGCGTCGCGGCGCCGCCCGGGGGCAGCGTCACCTCGAAGGGCACGCTCCATTGGCTCTGATCCGGATCCACGTCCACCACCGCGGTACCCACCACACTGCCCCCGGGCATCAGGCGGGCGGTGATGCGCACACGGTTGATGGGCGCGCCGGTGTAGTTCGCGGCGGCCGCGTGGAAGCCGGGCGCCAGCGGGATCTGCACCGTGCCGCCCTCGTGCGGCGTGCCTAGCGGGCCGTCGGCATCGCCGCAGCCGGCCAGCGCGAGGGCGCCGAGCGCGCAGGCGCCCAGCAGGTGACGCGCGCGGACTGCCACGCTCACGCGAGAACGAGAAGCGGGTATCGTCGGCCTGTGTGCGTCCACAGGGGCTCCTGGGGTACATGGCGAACCGGCGACACGCCAATCCTGGCGACGTGCCACAATGGGGCGAACATCGGGGAGCGAGGCGTTCGTGCGTACGAGCGTCTCCGGGGAAACGAATGTAGGATCGCGCCCCCGTTGCGGTCAACAATGATGTTCTCAGGGAGTCAACGCGGAGAGGGCAGCCCGGTCCGGGATCCGGTAGCGACCCCTACCGTCGGACTCGAGGTGACCACGCGCACGGAGGTCGGCGAGTACACGCACCACCACCTCGCGGGCCGAACCCACCTTCTCGGCAAGGTCCGCCTGCGTGCCGGCCAGCCGGAACCACGGGCCGGCGGCCGCGGCGCTCCGCTCGAGCAGCTCGCGGACCACGCGGCCGCGCACGTCGAGGCCGTGGCGCTCGTCGAGGCGCTCGACCAGGAAGGAGATGCGTTGCGAGAGGTGGCGGAGCAGGCGCCAGGCAAGCTCCGGGTGACCGGCCAGCGCCGCGCGGAATTCGCCGGCTTCGAGGACGAAGCAGCGCGTGGCGCGGGTGGCTACCGCCGTGGCGGGGTACCCGCCCCCCGCCAGGAGCGGCACCTCGCCGATGGTGGCGCCGGGCCCGGCGGTATGCACCACGTGCTGGCGGCCCTGGCGGGCGCGGACGATGCGTACTTCACCGCTCAGTACAACGTAGAGGCCGTCCGGCTCCTGGCCTGTCAGCCAGAGCACGGCGTCAGCTGCATAGGTGCGACTTGTTCCCGCCGCGGCCAACAGCGCCAGGGCCTCCGGCTGTAGTTCCGCGAAGAGGGGTATCCGGGCGAGCTCATCCACCATGTTGTGTGACCTGGGTTCCAGCATGGTACCACCCCGGACGTCATAATAGGCCCCCGGACCGGAGCCAGTCACCCCGCTCAAAGCTGGAGGCATTGCATGCGTGACCATTCCCTGGCGGCCCGCTTCGGCGCGGCCGCCTGTGCCCTGACGCTCGTCCAGGCGGCACCCATCGCCGCCCAGCACGAGCATTCGCCGTACGCCGCGGGCCAGTCGAGCCAGGTGAAGTCCCTGACCCAGCAGCAGGTGGATGACCTGCTTGCGGGCGCCGGCATGGGGTTGGCCCTGCCGGCCGAGTTGAACGGGCACCCGGGTCCGCGCCACGTGCTGGAACTGGCCGACTCGCTCGCGCTCACCAGCGCACAGCTGAGGCGGACGCAGGAGCTTATCGACGCCATGCAGGCAGAGGCCGTGGCGCTCGGGGCGCGCCTCCTCGAAGCGGAAGCGGAACTGAACGATCTCTTTGCCGCCGGGTCCGTGGAGGAGGGCCAGGTGGCGCCTGCCGTCATGCGGGCGGCTCGGCTGGAGGGGGAGCTGCGCACGGTTCATCTGCGGACGCACGTTGCCATGTACGGCCTGCTCACCGAGCATCAGCGCCACACCTACGATCGGTTGCGCGGCTATGGTGCGGGCCACGGGCCGGTGTCAACCCCGTTTTAGCGCCCAAAGCAGCGCGGCCCGCACCGGAGGAAGACCGGGCGGGCCGCGCTGGGAGCGCTTGGAAGGTGACGGCTCACTCGTCGCTTTCGACCGCTTCCTCCGCCTCATCGGGGAACATGGGGCTCAGCTCGCGCCAGAGTTCCTCCACCTTGCGGCGCAGGTCCCGCACCCGCACCTCCTCCTCCGACTGGTTCTGCAGGTGGTAGCGGGCGGCGCTCAGCGCGCTGTAGGCTCGCCACAGCGCCTGCGAGGCCGGCGTGCGCGTCTTGCTGGGGCGCTTCTCGTCCCGCAGCTTGGCCACCACCCATTCGCTGAGGTCCTGGTTGAGGAGCATGACGTCCCCGTCCGCCTTGGCCTCGTCCTCCACGAACTTCTGCAGCTTGCTCTTGAACGACTTGGGCACGCCGGCGACGATGTAGACGCTCAGGTCGTCGCGCTCGAGCATCTCAGCCGCCATGCACTCCTCCTGTTGGATTTCGGGTCTTTTTGGCCGGGCAAGATAGCGGATCGCGCGCCCTTTCGCACGTTCTCAAGCGACATATGGCTACGCCGCGTTCCCGGCGCGTCGAGAATTCCGGCCGTTTTTCCGGGTTCTCAGCGCTCCAGGACCATGGCGAATCCCATACCGCCCGCGGCGCACACGCTGACCAGTCCCACACCCAGACCGCGCCGGCCCATCTCGTTCAGCAGGGTGGTGGTGAGGCGAGCGCCGGTGGCGCCGAAGGGGTGGCCGATGGCTATGCTGCCGCCCATGACGTTGATGCGCGCCTCGTCGATGAGTCCGACCTTGCGGTCCCGGCCCAGCTCGCGGCGCGCGAAGGCGCCCGAATCCAGCGCCTGGAAGTTGGACAGCACCTGGGCGGCAAAGGCCTCGTGAATCTCCCATAACTCCACGTCCGACATGGAGATACCCGCTCGCTCCAGGGCCTGCGGAATGGCCCAGGCCGGGCTCTGCAGGAGCTGCGTGGCGGGATCCAGCGCGGTGTACGACCAGCTCCGGATGAAGCCCAGCGGCTCGAGCCCTTCGGCGGCCGCGCGCTCCTCCGCCATGAGCACCACGGCGGAGGCGCCGTCCGTGAGCGGGGAGGCGTTGCCGGCGGTCACCGTGCCGTGCTTGCGGTCGAATGCGGGGCGCAGGGCGGCCAGCTTCTCCGCCGAGGTGTCCTCCCGGATGCCGTTGTCCGCGCTCACCACCTCCGCGAAATCGGGCGGCAGGTAGACCGGCACGATCTCCGCCGTGAGGCGGCCGTCCCCGGTGCCCCCGGCCGCCAGCTGGTGCGAGCGCAGCGCCCAGCGATCCTGCTCCGCCCGGGAGATGCCGTTCTCCTTGGCCATGCGCTCGGCGCTCTGCCCCATGGTTTCGCCGGTGGAGGGCTCAGCGATGGCCGGCGTCACCGGCGCCAGATCGCGCGGCCGGACGCGCGCCAGCGTGCGCGCTTTGGCTACCGCCGTGCGGGCTTTGTTGGCGTCCAGCAACAGGTTACGTAGGCGCTTGGAGAGCAGCATGGGGACGTCCGAGAGCACTTCCACGCCGCCCGCCACCACCACGTCCGCGTGGCCGCGGGCAATGGCCTCCGTGCCGCTCGTGATGGCCTGGTTGGCGGAGGCGCAGGCACGGCTCACGGAATGGGCGTGCGCGCGGGGCGGGATGCCGGCGGCCAGCCCCACCTCGCGCGCCACGTTGGGGGCCAGGATGGAGGGGACCACCGTACCGTAGACCAGTTCGTCCACGCTGGCCGGGTCCAGATCCGCGCGCGCCAGCACGTCACGCACGGCCAGCGCCCCCAGCCGCACCGCGGGCATGTCACGGAACTGCGTCCCCGACCTGAGGAACGGGGTCCGGCAACCGGCCACGATGGCAACGCGCCGGCCCAGCCAGGGTTCGGCCATGGGGACCTCCGCTTCCTTCAGTCCGAGGATTCCGCTCCGAAGCCCTCTTCGAGGGCGTTGAAGCCGAGCAGCGCACATTTCACGCGCACGGGGAATCTGGCCACCCCCGCCAGGGCGCGCAGATCGCCGAGCTCGCGGTCGCGCGCGGCCTCCGCGTCCCCGTGCATCATGGCCGTGAAGCGCGCGGCCAGCGCCAGCGCCTCCGCCCGGCTCTTGCCCATCACCAGCTTGGTCATCATGGAGATGGCGGCCTGGGAGATGGAGCAGCCCTGCCCCTCGAACTTCACGTCGGCCACCGTGTCATCTTCCATGCGCATCTGCAGGAAGATCTCGTCCCCGCAGGTGGGGTTGTTCATATGGACGCGGATGTCCGCGTCGGGCAGCTCCCCCTTGTTGCGAGGGCGCTTGTAGTGGTCGAGGATGACCTCCTGGAAGAGGCCGCCGAGGTCCGGGGTAGAGCGGTCGATATCCGTCATGGTGCGCAATATAACGGGCCGCGCGGGGGAGGCGAACCGCCCGGGGGGGAGCGCGGTGTGGTGTCAGCGCCGCACGTACAGGCTCCGGTGTCATCGGGGCCATGCGCGGGGAGCGCGGTGTGCCATCAAAGCCGCACGCGTAGCGTCCCGTTGAAGC
>JBBDRO010000088.1:0-2474 GCA_040905425.1 Gemmatimonadota bacterium
GGCGCCGCGGCCGGCGCGGCCCACATGGGCATGCGGCCGGTGGTGGAGATGCAGTTCATGGACTTCGTCTCGTGCGCCTACGAGCCGCTCACCAACTACATAGCCACCTCGCGCTGGCGCGGCAGCGGCCCCGTGCCGATGGTGGTGCGCGGCCCCGTGGGCGGCGGCGTGCGCGGCGGGCCGTTCCACTCGCAGAACCCGGAGATGGCCTTCTTCCACACGCCGGGGCTGAAGATTGTCTACCCGTGCAACGCGCGGGACGCGAAGGGGCTGCTCAAGGCCGCCATCCGTGACGACGACCCCGTGCTCTTCTTCGAGCACAAGAAGCTCTACCGCGCGCCGTTCCTGCGGGAGGTGCTGCCGCAGGAGGACCTGGTCATTCCCCTCGGGCAGGCACGCACGCACCGCGCGGGCACGGACGTCACCATCGTGACCTACGGCAACATGGTGCACGAGAGCGCGAAGGCGGCGGAGCGGCTGGCCTCAGAGGACGGCCTGGAGGTGGAGATCCTGGACCTGCGCACGCTGCTGCCGCTCGACGAGGACGCCATCGTGGCCAGCGTGAAGCGGACCAACCGCCTGCTGGTGGTGCACGAGGACACGCGCACGGGCGGCATTGCCGGCGAGATCTCCATGCGCGTCAACGAGAAGGCCTTCGAGTGGCTGGACGCGCCCATCCTGCGCGTCACGGCCATCGACACCCCCGTGCCGTACTCGCCGCCACTGGAGGATTACTACCTGCCGCAGGTGGAGGACATCGTCACGGCGTGCAGGTACCTGGCCCGGTATTAGCGGGCGGGATGGACGGCCGGCCTTCCCCGGGAGGGCCCGCCAGCGCATGATCAACGTTTGTAAGCGACGATGAATCGACCGCGCCACGCGCATTCTGCGCGCGCGGTCCTGAACCTTTCCGGAGTCTCCGATGGCCCGAATCGAAGTGCCCATGCCGCAGATGGGGGAGTCCATTGCCGAGGGCACCGTCTCCAAGTGGCTGAAGCAGCCTGGCGACGAGATCCAGCGCGACGAGCCCCTGCTGGAGATCTCCACCGACAAGGTGGACGCCGAGATCCCCTCACCCAACGCCGGCACGCTGGTGGAGGTGCTGGTGGAGGAGGGCGCCACCGTGGAGGTGGGCACCATCGTGGCCATCCTGGAGACGGAAAAGGGCGCCGCGGCGGCGGCGCCGGCGCCGAAGCAGGATGCGGGCGGGGGGGAGAAGGCTGACGCTGAGCCGGACGCGGAGGCCGCGGAGGAGCCTGCCGCGGCGGCTGGCGGCAAGGCTGCCGGCAAGGCCGGTGAGGCCTCTGGCAAGGCCGCCGGTGAAGCCGCGGGGAAGGCCGCCGATAAGGCCGCAGCCCCGCCGGCCGCCGAGGCGCAGGCCGACGGCACGGCCGAGGAAACCTCCGCCCCCGCCGGCGAGGAGAGCGCTGAGGAGCGCCTGCGTCGCCGCTCCACGCCAGTGGTGCGGAAGATTGCCGCGGAGCACGACATCGACATTGCCGACGTGGAGGGCACGGGCCAGGCCGATCGCGTGACCAAGCAGGACATCATGGCCTTCATCGAGGGCGGCGGCGCCGAGAAGAAGAAGGCCGCCGCGCCCGCGGAGAAGAAGCCCGCCGCCGCCGCTGCCGGTGCCGGTGCCTCCGGTGGCGCCGCGGGCGGCGCTTTCAGCGTGGACGCGCTGTGGGACGCCTTCTACGGCCAGGTGCGCCACCCCGAGTTCCCCGTCCGCGACGGGGACACGGTGGAACCCATGAACCGCATGCGCCGCCTCACGGCGGACCACATGGTGCGCGCCAAGCGCATTGCGCCGCACGTGCACTCCTTCATCGAGATCGACTTCACGGCCATCGACCGCGTGCGGAACGCCGGCAAGAAGAAGTGGGCCGAGCAGGGGGTGAAGGTGAGCTACACCGCCTTCGTGGCGTGGGCGGTGGCCAAGGTGCTGCCCGGGTTCCCCATGGTGAACGGCACCGTCTCGGGGGACAGCCTGATCTTCCGTGGCGCCGTGAACATCGGCATTGCCGTGGACCTGAACCCGGGCCTCATCGTACCGGTCATCCGGAACGCCGACGAGCTCAACCTGGTGGGCTTTGCCAAGCGCATCACCGATCTGGCCGAGCGGGCCCGCTCGAAGAAGCTGAACCCGGACGAGATCCAGGGCGCCACCTTCTCCATCACCAACCCCGGCGTACTCGGCACCACGGTGGGGATGCCCGTCATCCCCGAGGGCACGAGCG
Source organism: Gemmatimonadota bacterium (assembly GCA_040905425.1). Lineage (GTDB taxonomy): Bacteria > Gemmatimonadota > Gemmatimonadetes > Longimicrobiales > RSA9 > JBBDRO01. Next base: position 2,241 of record JBBDRO010000088.1, read on the forward strand.
CCATCCTGGGCACGGGCGCCATCGACAAGAAGCCGGTGGTCATCGAGGCGGACGGCCAGGACACCATTGCCATCCGCAAGCGCTCGCTCTTCTCGCTGGGCTACGACCACCGCATCGTGGACGGCGCCGACGCGGCCCGCTTCCTGGCCGCGCTCAAGGAGACGCTGGAGAGCTTCCCGGAAGAAGCGGGCTGATGAGCGCCGCGTCTCCATGACCCTGCGGGGGCAGGGGGCA
>JBBDRO010000088.1:2574-12073 GCA_040905425.1 Gemmatimonadota bacterium
GAGCTCTTCGACACCGGCCGCGGCGGCGACGTCACCTACCACGGCCCCGGCCAGCTCGTAGGCTACCCCATCCTGGCCCTCGAGGAAGGCCGTCGCGATCTGCACCGCTACGTGCGGGACCTGGAGGAGGTGCTGGTCCGCGCGCTGGCGGACTTCGGCATCCAGGCCGGGCCGGTGGCGGGCCTCACGGGCGTCTGGGTGGGGGAGGAGAAGATCGCCGCCATCGGCGTGCGCGTCTCCAGCGGCTGGATCACCTCCCACGGCTTTGCCCTGAACGTCTCCACGGACCTCCGCTTCTTCGACGCCATCGTGCCGTGTGGGATCCGGGGGAAGGGGGTCACGTCCATGGCGGCGCTGCTGGATAGCGCACTTTCGATGGCGGCCGTTCAGGACGCCGTCGAGGAGAAATTGCGGGAGGTCTTCGGGCGCTCGGCCTGAGCGATCCGCGAACGAATCCCGAAAGACTTGCGGTCCTCGGCAGGCCGGGATTATCGTAGGATCACGGTGGTTGGCGTTGCGGTCTTCAGCGCTTGATCACCGGCTGGATCGGAGGGACGCTTCCGATACGGCGATCCGGAAGGGAATTCGGCCCGACCGGAACGGCTGAGAGGTCGCTGGCCCCAGCCGGGCCCCGTGAGGACGGGGCGCCCGAGGCGCAGACCGCGCGCGGAGGGAAGGGAATCGCGCAACCGGCCGTCGCACGTGGCGGCACCGAATACAACTAGGTCGCGATACCGCCAGCGCACGATAGGGCCCCCGACGGAACGTGAACCGTCGGGGGCCCTCGTGCGTTCTGTCCCACCGCTGGCCAGCGCATTATCTTGGCCGCATCCCCTTCCAATCAGGAGTGCCGGAATGCCGACCTGGTCACCGATACGCCCGCTATGCGCCGCCGCCCTGGCCTGTGCGCTGTTGCTGCCCGCCGGCCTGCACGCGCAGGACGCCCGCGTGGAGCGGCTGCTCGAGGAGGCCACCGCCCAGGTGGAGGCCAACCGCAAGCTCACGCAGGTGCTGGTGGACAAGCTCTTCAGCTTCTCGGAGCTGGGCTTCCAGGAGGTGGAGACCGCGCGCTACCTGACGGCGCTGCTGCGCGAGCACGGCTTCACCGTGCAGGAGGGCGTGGCCGGCGTACCCACCGCGTGGTGGGCCACGTGGGGTTCGGGGGAGCCGGTCATTGCCTTCGGCAGTGACGTGGACGGCATCCCCAAGTCCAGCCAGAAGCCGGGCGTGGCCTACCACGACCCGATCGTGGAGGGGGCGCCGGGGCACGGGGAAGGGCACAACGCGGGACAGGGGGTGAACATCACGGCGGCCATTGCCGTGAAGGAGATCATGGAGCGGGAGGGGATCCAGGGGACGCTGGTCCTCTGGCCCGGGGTGGCGGAGGAGCTGGTGGCCACCAAGGCGTGGTTCGTCCGCGAGGGCCTCTTCGAGGACGTGGACGCGGTGCTCTTCACGCACGTCTCCAACAACTTGAGCACGAGCTGGGGCGTGGCCAGCGGTACGGGGCTCGTCTCCGTGGAGCTCACCTTCACGGGTGAGGCCGCGCACGGCGCCGGCTCACCCTGGCGCGGGCGGAGCGCGCTGGACGCGGTGGAGCTGCTGAACGTCGCTTGGAACTTCAAGCGCGAGCACCTGCGTCCCGACCAGCGCTCGCACTACGTCATCACGGACGGCGGAGACCAGCCCAACGTGGTACCCTCCAAGGCCTCTGTCTGGTACTTCATCCGCGAGATGGACTACGAGAACATCAAGGCAAACTTCGACGCCCTGCTGCGCATGGCCGACGGCGCCGCCATGATGACGGACACGGAGGTGGAGCACCGCATCATCGGCACCGCGTGGCCGCGGCACTTCAACCGGCCGATCGCAGAGGCCATGTACGAGCACATCAAGGTGGTGGGGCTGCCGGAGTGGAGTGAGGCGGACCAGACGCTGGCCAGGGCGGTGCAGGAGGAGGTGGGCAGCAACCCGCGCGGCCTCTCCACCAACCTGTCGGAGCTGGGGCCGCCGCCGCGCAACCCGAGCAGCGGTGGCTCGGATGACATCGGTGACATCGCGTGGACGGTGCCCACCATCACGCTCCGCTTCCCGTCCAACATCCCCGGGCTGGCCGGCCACCACTGGTCGAGCGCCATTGCCATGGCCACGCCGATCGCCCACAAGGGCGCCACGGCCGGCGCCAAGGTCATGGCGCGCACCGCGCTCGAGATGTTCCTCCGCCCGGAGATCGTGGCGGGAGCCTGGACCTACTTCCGCGAGGAGCAGACGGCGGACACGGAGTACGTGCCCTTCATCGGCCCGGACGATCCGCCCGCCATCCACCTGAACGCCGAGATCATGGCGCGCTACGCGCCGCTGCTGCGCCCCTTCTACTACGACGAGACACGCTTCGATACCTACCTGGAGCAGCTCGGGGTGACGTACCCGACGGTACGGCGCTAGTGATGTGTCGCAGAAGTCCCGTGTCGCACCGAGGGGCCGGATGCGCCCGGCCAGCTAGGCGCGAGGAGGAGAGCATAGCCGTAGCTATGCCGACGACGAGCAACGACGCTGGCTGGGATGCAGCCGGTTCCGAATGCAACGTGACTTCTGCGACACATCACTAGGGGGCCGATGACGTGAGCTTTCGCCGCCGCGCCGCCGCTTTCTGGGGCCGGCATCGCTCGCTCTTCTGGATGCTCCACTCGGTGTGGGCGCTCGCCACCGGGGTGGTGGTCCTCCTGCTGGCGCGGGAGCGCTACGCGTTCGTGCCGTGGGTGGTGGTTTTCCTGGGCCTGACCTGGCTCTCGACCCTCTTTTTCGGGAGCAGTGCCCGCGAGGAGTGGACGCCCACCCTCGGGGGCGAGGTCAGTTCGTACGTCACGCGCAGTCTCTACCAGGAGACCCTCTTCTTCCTGCTGCCCTTTTACGCCTACTCCACCGTCCTGCGCTCGCCCAACGTGGTCTTCCTGGTTCTCCTGGCGGGGCTGGCCATCCTGTCGTGCCTGGACCTGGTCTTCGATCGCTGGCTGCGCACCCGTCCGGTCTTCGGCCTGGTGTTCTTCGCCACCGTGGCGTTCGCCGCCATCAACCTCCTGCTCCCCATCCTGTTCTCTCTGCCGACGCGCATAGCCACACCGGTGGCCGCCCTGGGTGCGGTCGCCAGTTCGCTGCCGCTGGCGTTGCATGGAGAGGGGCGCTCCCGCGCCCAGACCCTCCGCGTGGGTGTTGCCTCGGCGCTCATCCTGGCCATTGCCATGGCGGTCCCGGCGCTCGTACCACCCGTCCCCCTCCGCCTCCAGGAGGCCACCTTCGCGGCCGGGATCGAGCGTGAGACGATGACGCCGGGAGACCCCATCGAAACGGGGGACGCGGCCGCGGACCTCCCGGGCCGGCTCGTCTTTCTGGGGCAGGTCTTCGCCCCCGCCGACCTTCGCACCGGGGTGCACGTGGAGTGGCGTCAGGACGGCACGACCGTGCGCACCTCCCGCGAAGTGGAGATCGTGGCGCACGAGGGGGGCTTCCGGGTCTGGGACGGCCTCACCGAGGAGGTGACGCCCCTTGGTCCCGGCCGGTACGAGGTGGTCCTCCGCACTGCAGCCGGGCGCTGGTTCGGGCGGGCGGTGGTGACCCTGCGGTGAGGGGGTCAGCCGCCAGCGTCCACCAGCGGCGCCATCACCACGCGCTGGACGCCCAGCGAGTCCGCCACGAGTCCGAGAACCCGCCGGCCGGCGGGCTGAAAGAGCCGGAAGCCGGCCGGCAGTTCTGCCGCGGCCGTGCGCACGCCGGCCGTGTCGAAGACCATCCAGCGCTGGACCAGGGTGTCGGGCGCCAGCGCGAAGCGGCGCACCCAGAGGCCGCCGTCCGAGTCCGTGGCCAGCCGGTCGAAGTGCGGCAGGCTGTCCGCGAAGGGGAAGCGCGCCATGTCCTCGGCGCTGGCCACAATGCGATCCGCCGTCGCCGCGATGTAGTGCTCCCGCACGGCGGTCGTGACGGGTACGGCGGTCGTGTCCCACTGGATCTCCCGGAAGCGGCGGCCGGTGATATCGTGCACCGCCACGGCGGGCCGCATGCCCTGACCCACGTGGAAGCGCTCCGCCCCGCCCGCCGCCTGAGCAGATCCCTGGAGCATGGGCTGCGACATGGTGGCCAGAGTCCGGCCCGCCACGGTGAACTCCATCCGGTGCTCGGTGCCGTTGGCTATCGTGGTCAGCGTGTCCGGCGGCCCCCCGTCCGGCGCCAGGCGGGTGTAGGTCAGGCTCACCGCGTTCCCGGCGTGCGTTGCCTCGGCCAGGCGCTGGCCCAGACTGGTGGTACTGCGCTGGGGAATGACGGGTGCGGGACCCAGGTGCCAGGCGCTGAGGAAGGCGGCCCCGACGTCCGTCGGCGGCGTGGCCACGCGGGGCGCCGAGCCGTCCAGCGGAAAGACGGTGAGCCGGGCGCCCGCGCCCTGGTAAACGGCAATGGAGTCGCCGACCGGCCACAGGTGCTGCGGCCGCCGCAGCTCGCCGGGGCCGTCACCCTCGCCGCCGAAGCTGCGCACCCATGTGCCCTCGGCGTCGAAAAGCCGCACCTCGGCGGAGCCGTCCAGGATGGCCACCGAGCCATCGGCGAGCAGGGTGGCGTCCACGACGCGGTGGAGGAGATAGGGGACGTCGCCTTCGAGACGACCGATCTCCACGACCGGGTCCCCGAGGTGGCGTACGGGTAGGGGCGCGCCGGTGCCGTTCAGGACGATCTGCACGCCGGCGCTATCCCGCACCGAGAACGGGTGCGGCTGGAATTCCTCGGCACAGCCGGGCAGCAGGATTGCCAGGAGAAGCGCCACGGTGAGCGGCGCCAGGGTGGGTTGAACGGTCGCGAGCCATGCCCGGACGAGCCGCGGCAGGTGGCGTAGCGCGGCGCGCGGCGGCAGCGCAGGGGTCTTCGGGTGCCGGCGCGGCACGCCTACCGGCCCTCCAGCGCGTGCAGCTGCACCCGCTCCACGTCATACTCGTCCAGCGCCAGGCCGAGCACGTAGTCCGTCCCTATCTCCACCGCGAACAGCCCGGGCGGGGTGCGCACGTTGCCGATGTGGTTGCCGTCGGGGTCCAGCACCACCCAGAGCTGGCCGGCCGGATCCATGTACCCGCCTGGCCGATTCAGCTGGTACGAACTGATCGGCTCCGGGACCTGGGGGTAGGCCATGACCCGGAGGGTGCCGTCCCGGCCGGCCAGCAGGCGACCGAAGCGTGGATAGAGCTCCGGCATGGCGTACGGCTGCCTGGAAACCACCCGCCCGTCCGGCAGGCGCCGGCTTTCCGGCTCGATGGCCCGCACATCGGCGGGAATCGGCTGGCGCTCGAGCGGCACCTCGTACCGTCCCACGCGATTGCCGTCATAGTCGAAGACCACGATGCTGTCGCCCTCCGTCTCTCCCACGAAGATGCGGTCCGCACTCGCCGCCACGAGAAGGTCCAGGCCGAAGACGCGGTAGTTGGGGCTGTTGCGCTCGGTGCCGGGGAAGAAGCCGATGGTGTCTTTGGTCTGGCTGATCGGGTCGAGGCGCGCCACGACGGCGTCGCGGCGGCTCATCTCGCCCTCGATGTAGGGATCGCAGCCAGGCTGGCCGGGATTGTATCCGGCGACCTGCAGGAGCGAACCGTCCGGCAGGGGCGCATTGCCGCTCTCGGCAAGGTGGCAGTTGAAGCGGAGCGGGGGCCAGGGGAAGATCCGCTTGTCCGCCACCCGGCCGTCCGGGGTTACCCGCGCCACGGCGGGCAGATAGAGGAACAGGTTGACCGTGTCCCCCGGAGAGATGGAGAAGTCGCTGATGCGGCGCAGCTCCTGCGGGCCGTCGCCCTCGCCGCCGGCGGTGTGCACGAGGGTGCCGTCGGCGGAGAAGTAGCGCACCTCGGAGCTCAGCGCGTCGACCACGACCAGGCGGCCGTCGGCCAAGCGCGCAGCGCCGCGGATGCCGGAGAACTGGTGACCGGGCGCCTGTTCGTCGGCGCCGACCACGAGGAGCGGCGCCGGATCCACGAGCCAGGTGAGGCGGTCGGTGCCCCGGGTGGTGTCACCGGCGGCACAGGCGGTATGGACGGCGCAGATGACGAGCAGAGGCAGGATGGCGACCGGCAGGCGTGACGTTTCCATGGTGCGCTCCGGGTGGGGGAACGGCCTTGGCGCGGGAGCAGAATCCTCATGTTAGGACGGTCACAACGGCGGTGCAACTAGCGGCGTAGTAGCGGGCAGTCGACCGTGTCTGGCTGGAGGTCGTGATCACCCCGCCGAGCGGGCCTACCCCTCCACCCCCGGCGCCGGGCGGAAATCCTCCTCCGCCGGCTCCGCGAACTCGAAGAGGTCCATGTAGCGCTCCTTCTCCCGCTCGGACTCCAGCCACTCCGTGAACTTCGAGGGCGCCAGCCCGCCGCTCCGGCTCTGCTTCTTGGCGGCCGTGGTGGCCAGGTGGTTGGCGTACTCGTTCTGCGGGTGGCCGGCGTGGCCGCGCACCCAGCGCCAATCCACCTGGTGGCGGTTGGCCTGGGTGACCAGGCGCTGCCACAGCTCCAGGTTCTCGATGGGCCCGCCCTTGCGGACCCAGCCGCGGCGCGCCCAGCCGGGCACCCACTCGCGCATGCCCTTGACCAGGTACTGCGAGTCGGAGGTGAAGACGATGCGGCAGGCGCGCTTCAGGTAGCGCAAGCCGGTGATGGCGCTCATGAGCGCCATGCGGTTGTTCGTGGTGGCGGGCTCGCTCAACCAGAAGTCACGGCGCACCCAGGCGCCCTCCTTCCAGTACGCCAGCAGACCGCCGGCGCCGCCGGGGTTGTCGCGGTCGCGGAACTGGTTGCCCAGGCAGCTCTCGTCGGCCCAGATGTAGACGATCTCATTCATGGCGCGCAAAGCTAGGCGGCCGCGGCGGGGCCGCAACCGAAGTGGCAACCCGGCGGCAACCGCGCCCGGACTGGTGCCTCCGCGCGCGCGGCCGCCGCAGAACCGGATCGGGCGTGCGGGGCGGGGGTAGCAGGCGCCCGGAACCCGATGGGCATCGTCGCTTGACTCCGCCGCCGGCGTCCCTACATTCGCGCGCGGAGATGTCCCGCACCCTACCGAGGTCCGCTTGAGCCAGCCCGGATACCTGCTCCTGGAAGACGGCCGCGCCTTCCGCGGTGACCTGTTCGGCGCCGCCGAGGGGGCGCTCGGCGAGGCGGTGTTCAACACCTCCATGACGGGCTACCAGGAGGTGCTGACGGACCCGTCCTATGCCGGGCAGATCGTGACCATGACCTACCCGCTCATCGGCAACTACGGCGTGAACGCCGCGGACGCGGAGTCGGGCGGCGTGCAGGTGGCGGGGTTCGTGGTGCGGGAGCTGGCGCCCAGCTACAGCAGCTGGCGGGCGGAGGGCTCGCTGGACGGCTACCTGGCCGACGCGGGCGTGACCGGCCTCACGGGCGTGGACACACGCGCCCTCACCCGGCACCTGCGCTCGGCGGGTGCCATGCGCGCAGGGATCGTGGCGGCCGACGTTGCGGAGGCCGCGCTCATGGAGCGCATCCAGGCGCACCCGCGCATGGAGGGCCAGGACCTGACCTGCGGCGTGTCCACCGCCGCGGCCTACGACACCGCGGCCCAGGGCACGGCGCGCTTCGAGGTGATCGCCTGGGACTTCGGCGTGAAGCGCAACTCCATCCGCCTGCTGGCGGAGCACGGCTGCAACGTCACCACGCTGCCGGTGGGCACCCCGGCCGCCGAGATCCTGGAGCGCAGCCCGGACGGCTTCTTCCTCTCCAACGGGCCGGGGGATCCGCAGGCGGTCGAGCACGTGCTGGAGGCGGTGCGCGGCCTGGGCGAGCGCGGCGTGCCGGTCTTCGGCATCTGCCTGGGCCACCAGCTGCTGGCGCGCGCCTATGGCGGCCGCACGTTCAAGCTCCTGTACGGCCACCGCGCGGGCAACCATCCGGTGCGCCGGCTCGACACGGGCGCCGTGGAGATCACGGCGCAGAACCACGGCTTCGCGGTGGAGCGCGAAGGGGAGGACGGCGTGGCCGGGGCCAGCGCTTTGCGCGTCACGCACGTCAACCTGAACGATCAGACCATGGAGGGCCTGGCGCACCGCGAGCTGCCCATGTTCAGCGTGCAGTACCATCCGGAAGCGGCGCCGGGGCCGCACGATTCGCTCTATCTCTTCCAGCGCTTCATGGATGCCATGGCGGCACGACACTCTTGACGCGCGCGCGCCGCCGGCATTAACGTAGATGCCCGTCACTATTCGACATACGAGCTTTCGGGCGGCGTTCGCCCCGCACCGGGTGAGCCCTTCCGTGGGGGCGGGATTTGACGGTCGGGACCGCGGCGGCCCCGGCGTATCGGGGACCACTGTGGAGGCAACATGACCAAAGCCGATCTCGTCGAGCAGGTGGCGGAGGCGATCGGCCCCGGCATCACCAAGAAGGACTGCGCACTGGTGGTGGACGGGCTGCTCAACGCCATCAAGAACGCCATGGCCGAACACGATCACATCGAGATCCGGGGCTTCGGCACCTTCAAGGTGCGCAAGCGCCGCTCCCGCATGGCGCGCAACCCGCGCACCGGCGATCCGGTAGAGGTGCCCGCCCGGGCGGTGCCGATCTTCAAGCCCTCCAAGGATCTGCGCGAATCGGTCGAGACGGGCGTTCCCATCAGCGCCTGAGTCGGCACCCACACGCGCGGCAGGAGGCGCCCGCTCCACGAGCGGCGCCTCCCGCGCGTACATCCCTACCCGGTCGGTGCCCCTTAACGCATGCCGCGCAGGGGGCGTCCAATCCACAGTGACGAGTCGAGTGGCCCACCTCCGCCTGGATCCGGCTCTGCCGGTCGAAGAAGACGAGCCATCGCTCGTCCGCCGGGCCGTGGCGGGGTCCGAGGAGGCCCGGGAGGCGCTCATCCGGCGCTACCTGGATGACGTCTACGCGGTGACGTACCGGATCCTCGGGGACACGGACCAGGCGGCCGATGCCGCCCAGGAGGCCTTCATCAACGCGCTGCGTGGGCTGGACCGCTTCCGGGGGGAGGCAAGCTTCCGCACCTGGCTGCTGCGCATTGCCGCCAACGCGGCCAAGAGCAGCGGGCGCAAGCGGCAGCGGCGCAGGGAAGTGGCCATCGAGGCGGTGGCGGAGCCGGCCAGCCGGGAGCCGGACGCCGCGGAGTTCACCGTGGTGCGGGCCGAGGCCGCGCGGGTGCGCGCCGTGCTGGCCACGCTGCCTTCGAAGCAGCGGCAGGCCGTCACGTTGCGCGTGGACCAGGGGCTGGATTTCAGGGAGATCGGCCGCCTCATCGGCTCGTCCGAGGGCGCGGCGCGGGTCAACTACCATCTGGGGGTGAAGCGCCTCCGGGAGCTGATGCAATGACACGCCACGACTGTGAGGCCATGCGTGACCTCCTGCCCCTGGCGGCGGGCGGGCGGCTGGACGGTGCGCGCCTGCGGAGCCTGGCGGATCACCTGCGCGGCTGCGCGGCGTGTGAGGAGGAGCTGGCGCTGCTCCGGGGCGTGGCC
>JBBDRO010000088.1:12083-20232 GCA_040905425.1 Gemmatimonadota bacterium
GTGGCCGGCAGCGTGCCGGCCACACCGCCCGGGCTGGAGACGCGCATCGCGGCGGCGGTCCGGGCTGCGCCGTCGGCGCGCGGCCTGCGCCATCGCTTCGGCGGCTTCGCGCCGCTGCCGCTGGCCGCGGCCGCCACGCTGGCCGTGGCGCTGGGCGGCGCCGCGCTCTACGAACGGATGGGCGGCGGGAGCGCGGACCCCGACACCTTCGCGGTGGATGCCACCCTGGTCTGGGCCGGCGGTGCCGACGACCCGCTGGTACAGGGCGGCGCCACGCTGGCGGAGCTTACCGACGAGGAACTCGAGACCCTGCTGATGGAGCTGGAACTGTGAGAATGAACACGCTGATCCTGATGGTGGCCCTGGCGGCCCTCGGGCCCGCCGCGGCGGCAGCGCAGAATCGTCCCCCGGGGCAGCAGCAGATGCAGCAGCGGCGCGGCATGATGGAGCGGCCGGCGGACCGGGCGCTCATGGAGGCGCGGGTCATGGAGCGCTTCCTGGAGGTGACCGCCGAGCGTCTGGGGCTCGCGGCCGAGGGCCGCACACGGCTGCAGGCCATCCTGCGGCGCAGCGCCGAGGAGCGGCGCGCTATGCACCAGGAGTCGGAGCGGGTGCAGGCGGGCCTCATGGAGGCGGTGCGGAGCGAGGCGGCGGAGGACCGGGTGCGCGGCCTCCTCACCAACATCACCGAGCTACGCCGGCGCGAGCTCCGTCTCTGGGAGCGCGAGCAGCGGGAGTTGGAGCAGTTGCTCACGCCGGCGCAGCACGCCATGTACATGGTGCAGTGGCTGCGCCTGCAGGAGAGTATCCGGGGGATCATGGGGCGGCGGCAGGGCGGGCCCCCGCCGGGGCGCTGAGGCGGGGCCGGCGCCGCGGTCGGAGGGCGCCACTGGCGACGGCCGTCGTATGCGGCCGCCCAGCCCTCGGTTGATGAGAGGCCCCTCCGCCCGTTAGTTTCGGACATGCGCGTCAACATCCTCCTCTTTGCACACTATCGCGAACTGGCCGGCACCGACGCCGTGGCGCTCGAGTTGCCCGACGGCGCCACGGCGGCCGACGCCGTGGCCCGGCTGCGCGCCGCAGGGGCCACCCTCGCGCGCATCCCGGCCGCCCCCGCGCTGGCCGTGAACGAGGCCTACGCGCCGCTCGAGACCGCGCTCGCCGATGGCGACGAGGTGGCGCTGCTGCCGCCGGTGGCCGGCGGATGAGCGTGCACAGCTGGCTCACGGACCGTCCGCTGGAAGCCGCCGACGTGCTGGCGCGCGTGGGCGGCCACGAGGACGGCGCCGTGGCGCTCTTCCTGGGCACCGTGCGGCGCTCGAACGCCGGCCGCGAGGTGGCGGGGATGCGCTACGATGCTTACCTGCCCATGGCGGAGCGCGTGCTCGCCGCCATTGCCGCCGAGGCGCTCGAGCGCCTGGGGGAGGGGAGCGTGGCCGCCGCCCACCGCGTGGGTGAGGTGCAGCTCGGCGGCGCCAGCGTGGCCATCGCCGCGGCGTCGCCCCATCGGGAGGAAGCCTTCGCCGCCTGCCGCTACGTCATCGAGGAGATCAAGGTGCGCTTGCCCGTCTGGAAGCTGGAGCGCTACACCGACGGCACCCAGGCGTGGCTGGGCGGCGCGCCGCCGCCCGCGCCGGAGCCGGCCGAGGCCGCCTCTTGAGTGATCTCCTGGACCGCGCTGAGGCGGAGCGCCGCCGGCTGGAGGCCGAGCGCCGGGACGCGGCCACCGGCACCGGCATGATGGACGGCTTCGGCCGGCGCATCGAGTACCTGCGCATCTCCGTCACCGACAAGTGCAACTTGCGTTGCGTCTACTGCATGCCGGAGGAGGGACTGCCGTGGCTGAAGCGCGAGCAGATCCTCTCCTACGAGGAGATCGCCGAGGTGGTCCGCGTCATGGCCGGCATGGGGCTCCGGCGCGTGCGTATCACGGGTGGCGAGCCGCTCGTGCGACGGGACGTGGCGCGCCTGGTGGCCATGCTCAGGGCGGTGCCGGAGATCGAAGACATCGCGTTGTCCACCAACGCGGCCCTGCTCGCCGACCAGGCGGAGGCGCTGCGTGACGCCGGCATCGACCGCGTGAACGTGTCGCTGGACTCGCTGATTCCCGAGCGCGTGGACGAGCTGGCGCGCCGGCCCGGTTCCGCGGCGGCCGTGTTCGCCGGCCTGGCCGCGGCCGAGCGGGTGGGCTTCCACCCCATCAAGGTGAACGCCGTCATCATGCGCTCGCGCAACCTGGACGAGTTGGAGGCGTTCGCGCGCATCACGCTGGAGCGGCCCTGGCACGTGCGCTTCATCGAGGTCATGCCGGTGGGGGAGAACCTGCCCGTCTCCGCAGAGGACTTCGTGCCCGCCACCGAGATGCTGGCTGCGCTGCGGACCATCGGAGAGCTGGAGCCCGTGGCGGGGCCTGCCGGCAACGGTCCGGCCACCTACTTCCGCTTCGCGGGCGCCGCCGGCACGGTGGGGGTCATCACCCCTATGAGCCACACCTACTGCGAGCGCTGCAACCGAATGCGGCTGACCGCGGACGGCCAGCTCCGCCCGTGCCTCTTCGGCACCATCCAGACGGACCTGCGCGCTCCGCTGCGGGCGGGCGAGGCGCTGGAGCCGCACATCCGCGAGACGCTGCGCATCAAGCCCGAGCGCCACAGCCTGGTCCAGGGCAGTGCCGCCGGGTCGGGCGGGCTGCTGGCGCTCTCGCAGGTAGGCGGCTGAGGCTCCCCTTTTAAGCGACGTCGCCGCGCACCTTCCGGTGCCGCGTCCACGCGTCCGGCGGGCAGCGCAGGTCCCGTTCCCACTGCTGCTTGCGACCCGTTTTCAACCGTCACCGCCGCGTTGACACCCCCCCGGCACCGGTCTAGTTTGCCTCGTCTTTCAAGGCGGATTCGACCCCGCGAGGAGGGGATGATCATGGTAGATAAGATCACGGTGGTGGGTGCTGGGCATGTGGGGGCTTCCACCGCACTTGGATTGGCGCAGCGGGAACTGGCCCGCCAGGTCGTGATGATCGACATCGTGGAGGGCGTGCCGCAGGGCAAGGGGCTGGACCAGTGGGAGTCGGCGCCCATCGAGGGCTTCGACACGCGGGTCTTCGGCACCAACGACTACGCGGACACCGCGGGCTCCGACATCGTGGTGATCACGGCGGGCATCGCGCGCAAGCCGGGCATGAGCCGTGACGACCTGCTGAAGACCAACGCCGGCATCGTCCGGGACGTGTCGGAAAAGGTGAAGGAGAGCTCGCCCGACGCCATCATCATCATGGTGTCCAACCCGCTGGACGTGATGGCCGCCGTGGCCATGCGGACCACCGGCTTCCCGCGTGAGCGGATCATCGGCATGGCGGGCGTGCTGGATACGGCGCGCTACCGTTCGTTCCTGGCCATGGAGCTGGAGGTCAGCGTGGCCGACATCCAGGCGCTGGTGCTGGGCGGCCACGGGGACACCATGGTGCCGCTGGCCTCCTACACCTCCGTGAGCGGCATCCCGCTCAGCCAGCTCATGAGCGCCGACCGCATCGAAGCCAATGTGGACCGCGCGCGTAAAGGTGGCGCGGAGATCGTGGGTCTGCTCAAGACCGGCAGCGCGTACTACGCGCCGGCGGCGGCGGTGGTGCAGATGGCCGAGGCCATCGTCAAGGACCGGCAGCGCATCCTGCCCTGCGCCGCGTGGCTGCAGGGGGAGTACGGCATGAAGGACATCTTCCTGGGCGTGCCGTGCAAGCTCGGCCGGGGCGGGCTGGAACAGATCCTGGAGGTGGAGCTCACCGAGGGGGAGAGCGCGGCGCTCAGCCGCTCGGCGGATGCCGTGCGCGAGGTGATGGCCGCGCTCGACGCCCTCGGCTGAGGAGGGCAAACATGCGGGGGGTCGCGGCGCTGGGCGAATCGTCCGTCGGCAAGAAGATCCTGATGGCCACCACGGGGCTGATCCTGTACGGCTTCGTGGTGGGCCACATGGTCGGCAACCTGAAGGTCTTCCTCGGTCCGGAGGTCTTCAACCACTACGCGGAGGGGCTGCGGGTCTTCGGGGATCCGTTCTTTGCCCGCGGGCAGCTGCTCTGGGTGGTGCGGGTGGTGCTGCTCTTTGCCGTGCTGGTGCATATCGGGGCGGCGGTGAAGCTCTGGTTGCGCAGCCGCGCCGCGCGTCGCCATCCCTACAAGAAGTTCGACAACCTGGCCTTCAGCCAGGCGTCCCGGACCATGGTCTGGGGCGGCATCACCATCCTGGCCTTCGTCATCTTCCACCTCATGCACCTGACCTGGGGGAACGTACACCCGGACTTCGTGCATGGGGACGCCTACCACAACTTCATCGCGGGTTTCCGGAGCTGGCCGGTCTCGCTGGCCTACATCGCGGCCATGATTCCCCTGGGCCTCCACCTCTACCACGGGCTGTGGAGCGCCTTCCAGACCATGGGCGTGAACGACCCGAACAACAACCAGTGGCGTCGGCCGCTGGCCATGGCCATCGCGCTCGTGGTGGTGATCGGCAACATCTCCTTCCCGATCGCGGTGCTCTCCGGCGCCATTGGTGACGACGTTCCGGCGGCCACGGCCGTCGTGGTGGAATAGGGAGGCGGGGATGGAACTGAACGCACGGATCCCGGCGGGGCCGATCCAGGACAAGTGGACGAAGCACCGCTTCGACATGAAGCTGGTCAACCCCGCCAACAAACGGAAGTACAGCGTCATCGTGGTGGGCTCGGGCCTGGCCGGCGGCGCCGCGGCCGCCACCATGGCGGAGCTGGGCTACGAGGTGAGCTGCTTCTGCTACCAGGACAGCCCCCGGCGGGCGCACAGCATCGCGGCGCAGGGCGGCATCAACGCCGCCAAGAACTACCAGGGGGACGGGGACAGCATCTACCGCCTGTTCTATGACACGGTCAAGGGCGGGGACTTCCGCGCGCGGGAGGCCAACGTCTACCGGCTGGCGGAGCTCTCCCTGGCCATCATCGACCAGGCCGTGGCGCAGGGCGTGCCCTTCGCCCGCGAGTACGGCGGCTACCTGGCCAATCGCTCCTTCGGCGGCGCGCAGGTGTCGCGCACCTTCTACGCCCGGGGGCAGACCGGCCAGCAGCTCCTGCTGGGCTGCTACCAGGCGCTGGAGCGGCAGATCGGGGCGGGCAGGGTGAAGATGCACAACCGCCACGAGATGCTGGAGCTGGTGGTAGTGGACGGGCGCGCCCGCGGCATCGTCACCCGGGACCTCATCAGCGGCCGCATCGAAAGCCACGTGGCCGACGCCGTGGTGCTCTGCACCGGCGGCTACGCCAACGTCTTCTACCTCTCCACCAACGCCAAGGGGTGCAACGTCACGGCGGCCTGGCGGGCGCACAAGAAGGGCGCCGGCTTCGCCAACCCGTGCTACACGCAGATCCACCCCACCTCACTGCCGCCCGCCGGCGACCATCAATCCAAGCTCACGTTGATGAGCGAGTCGCTGCGCAATGACGGCCGCGTGTGGGTGCCGAAGCAGCAGGGGGACACGCGGCCGCCCGGCCAGATCCCGGAGGACGAGCGCGACTACTACCTGGAGCGCTACTACCCCAGCTTCGGCAACCTGGCGCCGCGTGACATTGCCAGTCGGCGCGCCAAGGAGATGGTGGACGAGGGGCGGGGCGTGGGGCCGAGCGGCATCGGCGTCTACCTGGACTTCCGAGACGCCATCCAGCGCTTGGGCAAGGAGGTCATTGCCGAGCGCTACGGCAACCTCTTCGACATGTACGCCAACATCGCCGGCGAGAACCCCTACGAGGTGCCCATGCGCATCTACCCGGCGCCGCACTATACCATGGGCGGCCTCTGGGTGGACTACAACCTCATGAGCACCATCCCGGGGCTGCATGTGGGCGGGGAGGCCAACTTCTCCGACCACGGCGCCAACCGGCTGGGCGCCAGCGCCCTCATGCAGGGGCTGGCCGACGGTTACTTCATCCTGCCGCTCACTCTCGGCGACTATCTGGCCCGCGGCGGCATCGACAAGATCGACACCGACCACGCCGCGTTCCGCGCCGCCGAGGAGGCCGTGGCGGAGCGCACGAAGAAGTTCCTCTCGATCAACGGCAAGCGCACCGTCACGGACATCCACCGCGAACTCGGCGCCATCCTGTGGGAGTACTGCGGTATGGCCCGGAACGCCGCCGGCCTGAAGACCGCATTGGAGAAGATCCCGGCGTTGCGCGAGGAGTTCTGGGAGAACGTGCGCGTGCCCGGCGACGGGCAGAACCTCAACCAGCAGCTCGAGCACGCCGGCCGCCTGGCCGACTTCCTGGAGTTCGGCGAGCTCATGTGCCACGACGCCCTGGACCGCGACGAGTCGGCCGGCGGCCACTTCCGCGAGGAGCACCAGACGGAGGACGGCGAGGCGCTGCGCAACGACCAGGACTTTGCCCACGCCTCCGTGTGGGAGTTCAAGGGCGTGGGGCAGGCACCCGTGAAGCACAAGGAAGAGCTGACCTTCGAGAACGTCCCACTGGCCACCCGGAGCTACAAGTGAACCTGACCCTGCATGTCTGGCGTCAGGCCGGGCCCGACGCCGAGGGACGCTTCGAGACCTACCAGGCCGAAGGCATCTCCGAGCACTCCAGCTTCCTGGAGATGCTGGATGTGGTGAACGAGCGGATCATCGCCGACGGCGGCGAGCCCATTGCCTTCGACCACGACTGCCGCGAGGGCATCTGCGGCATGTGCGGCTTCCTGGTCAACGGCGAGCCCCATGGCCCGCTGCCCGCCACCACCGTCTGCCAGCTCCACATGCGCCACTACCAGGACGGCGATGAGCTCTGGCTGGAGCCCTGGCGCGCCACCGCCTTCCCGGTCATCCGCGACCTGGCCGTCAACCGCTCCGCCTTCGATCGCATCATCGCCTCGGGCGGCTACATCTCCGCCGCCACCGGCAGCGCCCCCGATGCGCACGCCGTCCCTGTGCCCAAGGAGAACGCCGAGTACGCCATGAGCGCCGCGGAGTGCATCGGCTGCGGCGCCTGCGTGGCCGCCTGCCCGAACGCCTCCGCCATGCTCTTCACCGCCGCCAAGGTGGGCCACCTGGGCCTCCTCCCGCAGGGCCAGCCGGAACGCTACACCCGCGTGGTGGACATGGTGGCCACCATGGACGAGGAGCACTTCGGCCACTGCACCAACCACGGCGCCTGCCAGGTGGCCTGCCCCAAGGAGATCAGCGTGGACTACATCGCCCGCCTGAACAAGGATCTCCGCACGGCCAAGATCCGGAAGAGTCCGAACATCCGGTAGGCGACGGTCGCGCGCGTCGGGGGACGGCGGCTCGCGCCGCGTTCGATGCGACCTGCAGTGCCCGCCATGCGCCATGCATCCCCGCGACGCACCCGGCGTCGATAGCGCTCATCCTCGCGCCCCCCCCACTCAACCGCTGCGCGTCCGGCGCCCTCCATCCGGCGCCGCGCACCCAGCGCCGCGCATCCGGCGTCCTCCAATCGGCGCCCTCCATCCGGCGTCGAGCGTAAGCGCCCGTAGCGCCTATCCGTGACGAGGGGCGGACCCGTCGGTCCACCCCTCGCCGTGCTCCGCTATTCTGTTCGACACATCGGCCACCTCCGGCGACCCCATCCAAGGTGGCGCGGGGCCTCCGATCCGAGAATGTCTGGATGGGACAACTTTGGTGGGCGCCACCGAGGGCGGGAATGCGCGCGGGTGGCGGGACGGCTGGGCGGCCCCGCGGGAGGCGATCTGGGCCCCGAGGCGTTACGCCGGCGGCTTGCGGGCGGGCAGGTGCGCCGCGAGACGTGGCACGGGCGGTCTGGCCGGGCATGTGCGCCGCGAGGCATGCCGCGGGGGCCGGCGTGCGGGCATATGGGTTGGTAATTCCGCGGTGAGTGATACCAAACGCACACGCGTGGCGTTCTGTTTTCGCGCGTGCGGGTTTAGTGCGAATAATTGTGGTCAAACCCCGATCCGTCCCGCCTGCACTCGCGCGCGTGGTTCTGATTGCAATTATTCACACCAGCGCCGCACCGGGGGCCGCGCCGCGCTACCGTTGTGCGTCTGACAACACACGGTGCGGCGGGAAGGTGTCACGGCTGGAGCGGTTAGCGGCGGGCTCGGTGGCGTCGAGCGTCGTGTCCCATCCAGCTATTTCAACGTTCCAGCTGGAACGCCAGGCGCTGGGGCGC
>JBBDRO010000089.1:0-5889 GCA_040905425.1 Gemmatimonadota bacterium
AGGGTGAAGTCTCCCGCGTCGTAGGCGCCCTTGATGTCCTTGTACGCCCGGTAGCCCCTGTCATCGAGGCACTGGAGCGCGTGCCGCAATTCGTCGATCGTCTTCATGATCGGGCGGCCCCGTGCACGGAGCGTACCGGCGGGATCCGGCTCAGTCCTCCAGCGTGAAGCCGATCTTCACCGTGACCTGCCAGTGCGCCAGGTTGCCGTCCTCGATTTGCCCGCGCGTATCCGTCACCTCGAACCAGCGCATGTTCTTCATGGTCTTCGATGCTCGCTCGATGGCGTTCCGGATGGCGTCCTCGATACTCGAGCCGGAGGAGCCGGTGAGCTCGATCTGCTTGTAGACGTGGTCGGTCATGATTTCTCCCGTGTCGAGGGTGCGTGACGGGGCAAGATAGCCCGGGCCGGCTTTCGCCGCAGGGGTGCCGACGTTCCGTCACCGTGGCGTGCGGCTTGCCTGATTGACCGTGCAGGAGGATCCGAACGCAATCATGGAGGACGTCATGATACACCGAGCAATCACAGCCCTCGGGCTGGCCCTGGCCAGCGGCGCCTGCGGTGGCACGGCCGTGGAAACCGGCACGCCCCAACCCGCGCCGGCCCCGGCGGCGGCCGTGGTGCCGCAGAGCGCGGAGTTCATCCCCGTGGGCGCCCACCTCGAGGTGGAACTCGACGAGACGCTGACCACCGATACGGAAACCGGCTCCCTCTTCACCGCCACGGTCAAGGAGCCACTGGTGGCGCAGAACGGCGCCGTGGTCGTGCCCGAGGGCACCGTGCTCACCGGCATGGTCACCGGCACGGAGGACCCGGACGGACTCGACGAGCCCGGCGTCATCCGGTTGAATTTCACCCGTATCGCGCTGCATGGCGCAGCCCATCCGATCACCGGCACCATCATCGACGTGGATGTGGATCTCGAGGATCGGAACTGGGAGGACGTGGCCGCGAAGGCCGGGGTCGGCGCCGCCGCGGGCATGGTCCTGGGCGCCATCATCGGCGGTGACCTGAGGGACGCCCTGATCGGTGGGGCGCTCGGCGCCGGCGCCGGCACCATCGTCTCCCTGGGCTTCGGGGATGATGCCGCACTGCCGCGCGGCACGGACCTCACGCTGCAGACCACTACGCCGGTGGATCTGCGGCACCAGTGACCCCGTTCGCGGGCGGCGGCTACCGACGCGGTTTCACCCGCTTGGTGGCCTCCGCCCGCAACGGATCCTCCGGCCAGTAGTGCTTGGGGTAGCGGCCCCGCAGGTCCTTGCGCACCTCGAAGTAGCCGCTCCGCCAGAAGGACGCCAGATCACGCGTGACCTGCACGGGCCGCCGGGCCGGGGAAAGAAGATGCAGCGTGAGCGGTAGCTTGCCTCCGCCGATACGCGGCGTGTCCGTCAGACCGAACATTTCCTGCAAGCGCACCGCCAGGATCGGTGCTGCGGAATCGCCGTAGTCCACGGCAATCCGGGACCCGCTGGGCACCTCTACGTGTGTAGGCGCCAGTTCGTCCAGGCGGGCCCTGAGCGGATAGGGCACGGCCGCCAGCAGGATCTGCCCGAGATCCAGGCGCCGGAGGTCGGCCGCCCCGCGCACGCCCGCCAGCCAGGGAGCCAGCCACGCTTCGAGGCCCTCCAGTAGCGCCGCGTCCGAAACGTCGGGCCAATCGGGCTGCAGCGCGTGGAGGAACGCCATGCGTTGCCGCGTACGCTCCGCCTCCCGTCCCCAGGACAGCAACTCCAGACCATGGGCGCGTATGGCCGCGAGCAGAGCCGGGATGGCCTCGGAGTCGGTGAGGCGTGTGTGCGACCCCTCTCGCACCACGATGGCGCCGAGCCGCTCCGCGCGCGTGGCGCGCAACCGCTCGCCTTCCCAGTGGACGGTCTCCTTCACCACCATGTGCTCACCGAAGAGCCGTTCCACCTCGTCCCCGGCGAGCGGCGCGGCCAGCCAGATGCGGCTCTCGGCGCCGTGGCCACCCAGTTCGGGCGCGACCAGCCATTCCTGGTCGGCCAGGTCGTCGGTGGGCTCCAGGGCGGCGCCGCGCCCGTTGCGCAGCAGAAAGCGACCCCGACCGCCGCGCCGCCGCGCCACGCGGTCGGGGTAGGCCAGCGCCAGGAGCGGTCCCGGATCGGCGTCGTGGCCGGCGCCACGGGGCGCGTCCGGGCCGTGGGGCGCGACCGGGCCGCCGCGGCCGGCGCCGGGCGCCTCCGCCGCCAGCAGACGCCTCACCCGCCGCTCCAGATCCGCGGCTTCCCGCGCCGCCCGCCGGACCGCACCGGCCTCCACGCGCGCCCCGCGCACCTGGGAGGGCAGGTGACCACCACCCCGGCCATCGCCCCGGATCCGGCCGAGCAACTCCAGCCGGAGGCGAACGTCACTCCCCGGCGCGGGTTGCCCACCACGCAGGACGTCCCGCTCGGCCAGGAGCGCCGCCAGGCGGCACGCCGTGGCCAGGGCGTCCCCGCCGCCCGCTTCCAGGAGCATGTGCGCCAGGCGCGGGTGCAGCGGCAGCGCGGCCATGCGGCGGCCGCGCGCGGTGACGGCGCCGGCGGCGTCCAGCGCATCCAGTTCGGCGAGCAGCTCGCGCGCCTGGGCAAAGGCACCGGCCGGCGGCGGATCCAGCCACCGCAGCTCGCCCGGATCGGCCACCCCCCACACGGCCAGTTCCAGCGCCAGCGGCGTCAGGTCGGCCTCCATGATTTCCGGGGCGGCGTGCGGCACCAGGCCACGCTCCTCGGCCTCCCCCCAGAGCCGGTAGCATACGCCCGGCGCCACCCGACCAGCCCGCCCGCGCCGCTGATCCGCCGAGGCCCGGGAGACGGGCAACGTCTCCAGGCGTGTCATGCCGGTGCGCGCATCGAAGCGCGGCGCGCGTGCCAGTCCGGCGTCCACCACCACCCGGACGCCTTCGATGGTGAGTGACGTCTCCGCAATGGCCGTAGCCAGCACCACCTTGCGGCGGCCCGGGGGGCTGGGCGCAATGGCGGCGTCCTGCGCCTGACGCGGCAGGTCGCCAAAGAGCGGGTGGATCTCGGCACCGGCCGGCACCCCGGCCTCCCGCAGCAGGGCCTCGGTGCGCCGGATCTCTCCGGCTCCCGGCAGGAAGGCCAGCACGTCCCCTTCATGCTCAGCCAGCGCCTGCCGCACCGCGGCGGCCGTTGGCGCGGCCACCCGCCAGCGTGGCACCGGCGCGCCCAGCCAGTGGGTCTCCACGGGGTAGTCGCGACCCTCACTGCACACCACCGGAGCGCCATCCAGCAGCGTTGCCACGGGTTCGGCGTCCAGCGTGGCGGACATGACCACCACCCGGAGGTCGGGACGCAGCAGCGCCCGGGCCTGGAGCGCCAGCGCCAGGCCCAGATCGGCGTGCAGGGAACGTTCGTGGAACTCGTCGAAGAGCAGCGCCCCCACGCCCTCCAGCGCGGGGTCCGCCTGCAGCAGGCGGGTCACCACGCCCTCCGTGACCACCTCGATGCGGGTACGCCCGCTCACCTGCGTGTCCATGCGCACCCGGTAGCCCACGGTGCCGCCGACCTCTTCATCCAGGAGCCGCGCCATGTGCCCGGCAGCGGCGCGCGCGGCCAGCCGGCGCGGCTCCAGCATGAGGATGCGGCGGCCGGCCAGCCAGGGCGCGTCCAGCAGCGCCAGCGGCACGCGCGTGGTCTTGCCCGCGCCGGGCGGCGCCACCAGGACGGCGGCGCCCGCGTCGGCCAGGGCGGCGTGCAGGGCGGGCACGGCATCGTCGATGGGCAGTGGCTGCATGGGCGGAATGTAGGCGCCAACGAGCGCGCCGCCCACCGCAACGAACGCGGCGGGCGGCGTGGAGCGCAGTCGCTTCACCGAGCAGCCTGACGGCACCGTCCGCTTCTACGAGGTCTCGCCTCTACGCGGCCCAACTGCAGCGCCGAGATGCGGATCCTGGCCTTCTCAGGGGCCCGCACGCAGCTCACCCGAACGACCGAGCACGACTTCAGCCCGTCGCAGACGCCGCCGGAACAGGTGGCTCACCAGCGGGCGAGGACTAGGTCTGCCCCCCCGAGGAGGCATGCCGCGCCGCCACGGCGAACTGCAGGAAGTACTTCTGCAGGCTCGTGCCTTCCTCGGGCTCCACATCCTCCCCGAAAAAGAGACTGCAGAAAATCTCGCGCGCGCGCCGGGTCTCGCGTCGCGCCGGCCCCCGCCACCGCTCATCCGCCCCGACCAGATCGAACAGTTCCAGCGCCCGTGTAATGGCATGCTCGCGGCGCTGGATGCGGCCACTCTGATGGGCTCGTATGGCCCGGTCCACCTCACTCCCCACATGCGCCAACTGCTCCATGAGCGTGAGACGCCCCCACCCACCGGACGCCTGCGCCGCGTGGCCAGCGGACGCGGCGCTCACGCTTCCTCCACGAGCTTTGCCACCACGCTGCGAATGGCCACCCGCACCGCGTCATCGTCCACGGAGCGGGATCGATTGCCCTGCGCGGGGCGCACATTGATCATGGAATCGTATTCCAGCCATGCCTCTCCCTCGTCCTCGGGATAGAGGTTGATGCCCCAGAGATCCACCTGGGCCGACCCGTCGTCCAGCAGGCAGGCCTCCTCGTCAGAGTGCAGTTCTCCGCCAATGGCCATGATTTTCCGCCGCACGTCCACCACCGCCTTGACCATGTCCCCGAATTGCGCTGCCGCTATCGTAGCGAGTCGGGATCGGGGGATGGCCTGGCGTACGATCTGGATTCTTGATTCCACGGCGACTCCTTGGGAGCGTAACGGCACTGGAGGTGATTCGAAGATGAGTCGGCGGCAGAGCTTCCTCAAGGTGCGGCCCCCGGGAGGGGACGCTTCCCTCTCCTCTTCCCCAGTCTGCGTGAGCGGCTGCATGGGCGGAATGTAGGCGCCAACGAGCGCGCCGCCCACGAGGCGCGAAGCGCGGAGCGCGGGCAAGGGAGCCGACGGGGGACGTCGCTTCATTCCTCCCTCCGTGCATGGCGGCGCAGCCACTGGAGGTCATACTCGTCCAGCCGGATGGTGTACACGCTCGATGCGCCGAATCCGGTGATCGCCTCACCGTATGGAAGTGTCACCCGCTCCACCACCCGTCCGGTTCGGTCGACGACAGCGCCAGCCGTACAGACGGCAGCCATGCCCAGGAGCACGAGGTTGAGCAATCCTGTCCGCTGCCACATGATCATCCCCTTCCCGGAGCGGAGTCCCTGGGGGTGCCGGCCAGCGAATCGTGGAGACCGCTTGCACCTGACCGCTTCCTGGGCCACATTTCCGGCCGTACCACCCCCTTCAGCACACCGCAGAGGCAGACCATGAGTACGCTCCTCTCCGCACGCCACGCGCGCGTTCCCGTGCGCTCGATCCTGACCACGCTCACGGTGGCCGTCGCGCTGCCGCTGGCCGCCATGGCGCCGCAGCCCGCGGCCGCCCAGACCGTGGACCCCTCCCTGCTGGACGGCCTCACGTACCGCTCGGTGAACTTCACCCGCGGCGGGCGCGTGACGGCGATCGCCGGGCACGCGGCGCAGCCCAACACGTTCTATTTCGGTGCCACCGGAGGCGGCGTCTTCAAGACCACGGACGCCGGCGAGTCCTGGGAGCCGATCTCGGACCAGCAGATCGCCACCGGCTCCATCGGCGCCATTGACGTGGCGCGCACCAACCCGAACATCGTCTACGTGGGCACCGGTTCGGCGGCCATCCGCAGCAACGTCATCGTGGGCAAGGGCGTATGGCGCTCCGACGACGCGGGCGAGAACTGGCGCCACGTGGGCCTGCCCGACGTGGGCCAGATCGGCGAGCTGGTCATCCATCCCATGAATCCCGACGTGGTCTTCGTGGCGGCCGTCGGCCAGCCGTTCGGTCCCAATCCCGAGCGTGGCGTCTATCGTACCCGGAACGG
>JBBDRO010000089.1:5989-19440 GCA_040905425.1 Gemmatimonadota bacterium
TCGGCCAGCCGTTCGGTCCCAATCCCGAGCGTGGCGTCTATCGTACCCGGAACGGGGGGCAGAGCTGGGACAGGGTGCTCTTCATCTCGGACAGCACGGGCGTCTCCGACCTGGACGTGGACCCATCCAATCCCGACGTGATCTACGCCGGCGCCTGGCGCGCGGAGCGGAAGCCGTGGACCATCATCAGCGGGGCCATGGAAGGCGGCGTGTACAAGTCCACGAACGGTGGAGACAGCTGGGACAGACTCACCAACGGCCTGCCGCGGGGCCTGACCGGCAAGATCTCGATAAGCGTATCGCCCGCCCGGCCGAACCGCGTGTTCGCCCTCATCGAGGCGCTGCCCGAGGAGATCGGGCTCTACCGGAGCGACGACGCGGGCGCCACCTGGAGCCGCGTCAGTGACAACGGCGCCCTCGTGGGCCGGCCCTTCTACTACACCTACGTGGACGCCGACCCGGTGGACCCGGACCTGGTGTACGTCAACAACCTGTCCTTCCAGCGCTCGCGGGACGGCGGCGTCAGCTGGGAGCGCGTGAACACGCCGCACGGGGACAACCACGGCATATGGATCAATCCCGACAACCCGGACATCTTCATCCAGTCCAACGACGGCGGCGTGAACGTCACGCAGGACGGCGGGGAGACCTGGACCACGCAGATGAACCAACCCACGGCCGAGATCTACCAGGTTGCCGTGGACAACGATCAGCCCTACAAGCTCTACGGCGCCCAGCAGGACAACAGCACGGTCATCATCTCCAGCGAGAGCCGCGGCGAGTTCGACAGCGGTCCGGGGTGCGAAACCGGCCCCATCCTACCGCATCCGACCAGGGAGCACATCATCTACGGCGCCTGCAAGGGCCGCCATTACGTGACGAATGAGAAGACCGGCCAGACGCTGGAATACTCCATCGGCTCCATGGACTTCTACGGCTTCAATCCCGGGGACATGCCGTATCGTGTCCAGCGCGTGGCGCCGCAGGTGACCTCTCCGCACGATCCCGACGTGCTCTACTTCGGCACGCAGTACGTGCATCGCACGAGCGACATGGGCGCCACCTGGGAGACCATCTCGCCCGACCTCACGTGGAATCCCGCGATGGGGCACGTGCGCTCCGGCACGCCCATCACCGAGGACATCACGGGTGAGGAGTACTACTCCGTCCTCTATGACATCATGGAGAGCCCGGTGCGCAGGGGCGTCATCTGGGCCGGCTCCAACGACGGGCTCATGCACGTCACGCAGGATGACGGTCGCAGCTGGAGGAACGTGACGCCCGCCAACTTCCCCGAGGGTGGCCGCATCAACGTCGTGGAGCCGTCCCCCCACGATCCGGCCAAGGCGTACTTTGCTTCGTACCGCTTCCTCTACAACAATGACTTCGCGCCCTACATCTACCGCACGAACGACTACGGACAGACGTGGACGCGGCTCACCACGGGCAGCAACGGCATTGCCGCCGACAACCCCACGCGCGTGATCCGCGAGGATCCCGAGCGCGCGGGGCTGCTCTACGCCGGCACCGACGACGGCATGTACATCTCCTTCGACGACGGCGCCAACTGGCAGCGCTTCCAGCAGAACCTGCCCATCACGCCGATCACCGACATCGAACTGGCGCACGGGGACGTGATCCTGTCCACCATGGGGCGGGCGTTCTGGATCCTGGATGATCGCTACCCGCTCTTCGAGATGAGCCCGGCCGTGGCGCAGGAGCCCGTGCACATCTACGACATTCCCACCGCCTACCGCGGCGGGGACGGAGCGCTCATCAGCTATTCCCTGGCGTCCGCGCCCTCCGGAAACGTGACGCTGGAGATCGTGGACGGCTCGGGCAACGTGGTCAGCACGGTCAGCAGCGCCGCGGCAGCCGGCGGCCAGCAGGGCATGCGCGGTGGTCAGGGTCGCTTCGGCGGAGGCGGCGCTCGTGGCTTGACCGCCGAGCGCGGCCTCAACCGCTACACCTGGAACCTCTCGAATACGGACGGACTGGGCGTGCTGCCCGGCCGCTACACCGCGCGCATCCGTGCCGGTGGCGCTACCGCCGAGAAGCCATTCCAGGTGGCGATCCTGCCGGCGCTGGTGGCGGAGGGGATGACCGCGGCGGACCTCCGCGAGCAGCGCGAGATGACCCTGCGGGTGCAGGCCCTCTCCGAGCAGGCCCGCAGCATCACGGAGCGCATCGAGGCCGCCAGGGCCACGCTCCAGCAGCGCAACGCCACCGCGCTGCTCACGCGCCTGGAGGCCATCGAGGACGCCTTCGTCAACGAGCGCGGCTCGACCTATCCGGAGCGTCGCCTGAACACGCAGATCGGCCGGCTCAGCAGCTTGGTCTCCCGCGGCGAGCGCAAGGTGGGCAACCATGACCGCATGCGCTACGAAGAGCTGTCGGCGGAGGTGGCGCAGCACGCGGCCGCGCTGAACCGGCTGCTCGCAGAGGCGGGCATCGGCTGAGGTCGTCTCAAGCGACGTCCCCTGTCACGCCGCCCCGCGTCGCTCATCTCCGCCGCGGGGCGGCGTGCATCTTCGAGGTGGTAGGGCAGCTATGCGGATCCTCTTCCTGGTGCTCTGCGCGGCGGGACTGCTGCGGCCGCCGGCGGCGGCCGCCCTGGAACGGGCGGGTGCGGACGTGCTGCGCACGCCACCTCCCGTACAGGTAGCGCTCAGGACGGGCGGGTGGCGGGCCGCGCAGCCGCGCCTGACCGACGTCGTGATCGTCGCGGACCGATTCGCTCCCTTGCCCCCCGAGACGCGCGTGCTGGCATTGGCCGCGCTCGGCTCGGGCGCGGGCTTCCTGGATGGCGCCCTGTTTGGCGCGGTGGTGGGGATCGTCCCTGGCGCTCTGCTGGGCAACAGGGGTGGGCGGGCTTTCGACGGGGCCGGCTTCGTGGCGGGCTACGCCCTCTTGCAGGGCCTTTTCACGGCAATTACCGTGGCGAATCGCTGAGGGCTGCTCGTACGCGCGGGTGTGGCCCCGCCCGCTCAGCCGGAGGCATCCCGACCCAGGTGCGTCTCCACCAGGCACTTCAGTGCGCCAAAGTCAAGCGGCTTCACGAGCAACCTGGTCGCGCGCCCCCGCCATATGCCGAAGTCATCGGGCATGGCGCCGACCAGGAGAAGGACGGGCGCGTCGGGCATGCGTTTTCGGATGCCCTCCAGCATTGCACCGGTGCGCTCGCCCCCCGCGTCGCTGGCCAGGAGCCAGAGGCGCGGCCCTGCGGCAAAGATCTCCGCCATTCCTGCCGTCCCATCGCCGGAAGAAATCGTGTCCAGACCCCACCGTGCCAGCGCCCGCTCGAGCACCGCTCGCACCGCGGGGTCCGGCTCCAGGACGGCCACGTCCACGCTGTGGGCGCCGCCTTGCCCTCCCTTCCCGCGATCTCTAAGCTTCACCGTGTAACCAGAGCGAAAGTGGACGGAGTGGACGCCCCACCTTAGTGCGCGGTGGCGGGCGGAGCAATGGCTGAACGGCATCCCGCTCTGCC
The DNA here is from genome assembly GCA_040905425.1 of Gemmatimonadota bacterium. Classification (GTDB taxonomy): domain Bacteria; phylum Gemmatimonadota; class Gemmatimonadetes; order Longimicrobiales; family RSA9; genus JBBDRO01. The sequence goes on from JBBDRO010000089.1 coordinate 9,480, forward strand.
CGTACATCGGCTACGCGACGCCGTGGCGGTTCGGGTCCGCTACCGCTCCCTCCGTCAGGTGGCGCGGGAGGTGGGCATGAGTCCCACGGGCCTGCGGAAGTTCCTGGATGGGTCGGAGCCCTACAGTGCCACCCGGCTGAAGCTCGAACATTGGTACGTGCTGGAGCGCCTACCCGATGACATCCCCTCCACGGATGCAGCCAGAGTGGCGCTGAGCACCCTCACCCGCGGCCTCCCCGCGGACGGCGCGGACGGTGCGCGCGCCACTGAACGCCGCCTCCTGGACGTGCTGGAGCGCGCCCACGCGCGCGCGACCGCCGGCCATGCGCCCTCGTGGATCCGGGAGCTGAGGCATGGCCTGCAAGAGGGGTGAGGCTGGTGCGCTTAGAGGATCCACCTTTGTCATCCGGCCGTGACCGTCGTGGGGCACAACAGGTGAGCGTTCTTCACGGTCTCTGGCACACGGCGCACGGCCTCTGCCTCTGGGCCGAACTCCAGCGCACCACCAACGGGGGCGCGGGGGCGGCTGGCGCAGCCCTGGATACCGCTTCCCACGACGCCATTCGCGCTGCCCTCGACTCGGCTGGCGTGGACCCGTTCCGCTGCCCGGCGCGCCACGGCGCACTGGAGCTGTTCGTGCCTGCCACCGGTTCCAACCCCGCCCGCTCGCCATTCGTCCTGCCTCCCGCCGGAGCGGAACTGCCGCCGGACACGAATGGAATCGTGGGTGTGGCCGTGCCGGTGCTCGGCTTCCGGGGCAGCGCGGCGGCCGAGGTGCTGCTCAACCTTGGTCGCTCGTCCTCGGATCCCATGGGGCCCGCCCCCGTCGAGCCGGCGGACGATCTCCGCTTCCTCTGCGAGGCGGCCATGGCCGCCATCGAGCGAGTGGCCCGCGGTCGCGTCTTACCGGCGTTCGAGCAGACCGGTGACATGGTCGAGGCGCGCTGGGTTCCCGTGCCCGGGGATGAGGTCGCCGACCGGCTGGAGAGCCTGGGCCACCTGTTGCCCCCAGCCGGGCGCGCCGCTGAGCCCGAGGTGGCTCCGGCGGAGCTGGTGGCCCGGACCTTCGCCGCGCTGGTGGATGCCACCGCCCGACTGGCCCTGGCCACCGCGCCCGAGGTGGAGGCGGGCGAAGGCGGCGGATGGATCGAGCCGTTGCTCGCCCCCGAATCCACCGCGCAGCGGTCCACCGACGCCCTGGGCCGCACGGCCCGCGCAGTGACCGCCTGGACGCGACCGCTGAGAGCGGCGGAGGGTCGAACGTTTCGCACCTGCTTCCGGCTCGTGGCGCCGGCGGCGCCGGCGGATACAGGGGCGGCGCAGGAGCCGGACGATGCGCCGTCGTCGCTGCGGGCGCACGCAGCGCCCGGAGGGCCGGAGCGCGATGCATGGCGGGTGGAATTCCTCCTCCAGGGCCTTGAGGACCGCTCCCTGCTGGTTCCCGCAGAGCACGTGTGGCGCGGGGGGGCGCATCCCTTCCGGGCCCGCGGAGGTGGCATAGCCGCGCCACGGGAGGCATTGCTGGCCGACCTGGCCAGGGGACGTCGCCTTCATCCACCGCTGAATGCCGCGCTGCGTACAGGAGCGCCCACGGCGCTGGAACTGGACGCCACCGGTGCCCATCACTTCCTGCGCGAGGGCGCCCCGGCGCTCGAGCGGGCGGGGTTCGGCGTGCTCGTTCCGCCGTGGTGGAAGGATCGTCGGGCCAGGCTCGGCGTGCAGGTGGAGGTGAGTTCGGATGCCACTTCCTCGGGGCTGCTCGGCCTGGAGGGACTGCTTGCGTACCAATGGCGGTTGGCCGTCGGGGATCAGGTGCTGGACGCCGATGAGTTCCGGCGACTGGCCGCTCACAAGGTGGGGCTGGTGAGGGTCCGCGGGACCTGGGTGGAGCTGGCGGCGGAGGACGTGGCCGCGGCGCTGCGGCTGCTGGAGATGGGACAGGGACCGGACCTGTCCCTGTTGGACGCCCTGCGCATGCAGGAAGGGCAGGAGGCCTCCCCCTTCGGGCTGCCCGTGGTGGGGGTGGACGGAGAGGGCCCGCTGGCAGAGCTGCTCCGGGGCACGGCGGAGATGCGGGTGGAGCCCGTGCCGGCGCCCGCGGGATTCCATGGCGAACTCCGCCCCTACCAGAGCCGCGGCCTCTCCTGGCTGGCCTTCCTGGACCGCCTGGGCCTCGGCGCCTGCCTGGCGGATGACATGGGGCTGGGCAAGACCATCCAGCTCCTGGCCCTCCTGGTCCACGAGCGGGAGGCGGCGGGCCCCGCTGTGCCTCCTCGGCCACGGAAGGCTGGCCGGAAGCGCGGACGCAAGCCGGCGCCGGTGCCGCCCACGCTCCTGATCTGCCCCATGTCCGTGGTGGGCAACTGGCAGCACGAAGCGGCGCGCTTCGCGCCGGGGCTCCGGGTCCACGTGCACCACGGCGGGGACCGCGCCACGGGCAAGGCGTTCGCCCGCGCCGCGGCCAGGGCGGACCTGGTGCTCACCACCTACGCGCTGGCGGCCCGGGATCACGAGGCCCTGGCCGCCGTGGCATGGCGCCGGGTGGTACTGGACGAGGCGCAGAACATCAAGAACGCCGCCACCCGTCAGGCCCGTGCCATCCGCGCCCTGCCGTCCGAGCGCCGCGTGGCCCTCACGGGCACCCCCGTGGAGAACCGCCTGAGTGAGTTGTGGTCCATCATGGACTTTCTGAATCCGGGGCTGCTGGGTGCGGAGCGGGGCTTCCGGCGGGACTATGCCCTGCCTATCGAGCGCTATCGGGACGGGGAGCGGGCCGACGCCCTCCGCCGGTTGACGGCTCCCTTCATCCTGCGTCGCCTGAAGACGGACGGGGGCATTATCCGGGACCTGCCGGACAAGCAGGAGATGAAGGTCTACTGCAACCTGACACCGGAGCAGGCCACGCTCTACCAGGCCGTGGTGGACGAGATGATGCTGCGTATCGAGGAGAGTGAGGGGATGGAGCGCCGCGGCGCGGTGCTGGCCGGCATGCTCCGGCTCAAGCAGGTGTGCAACCATCCCTCCCACATGCTGGCGGACCGCTCGCCGCTGCCTGCCCGCTCGGGAAAGCTGGCGCGCCTGGAGGAGATCCTGGAGGAGGTGCTGGCCAGCGGCGAGCGGGCACTGGTCTTCACCCAGTTCGCCGCCTGGGGAGAGCGGCTTCAGGCACACCTGCGGGAGCGCTTCCGTCGCGAGGTATTCTTCCTGTCCGGACGGACCGGGCGAGGGGAGCGGGAGCGGCTGGTGGCGCATTTCCAGGGTCCCGAGGGACCGCCCATCCTGCTGCTCTCCCTCAAGGCGGGTGGCGTGGGCCTCAACCTCACCGCCGCCAACCACGTCATCCACTTCGACCGCTGGTGGAACCCGGCCGTGGAGGACCAGGCCACGGACCGCGCCTTCCGCATCGGTCAGCGCCGCAACGTACAGGTGCGGAAGTTCGTCTGCGCCGGCACGCTGGAGGAGCGAATCGACGCCATGATCGAGAGCAAGAAGGAGCTGGCCGAACGCATCGTGGGGAGTGGCGACGGCTGGGTCACGGAGCTCTCCACGGCGGAGCTCCGGGAGCTGGTGGCCCTGGGGCCGGACGCCGAGGCGGAGTGAGGAGGCAGGCATGAGTGGCTGGCAGTGGCACTTCCCGAAGTACCCGGAGGCCCGGCCCCGGGCCGCGGACGGACATAGGGCCCGCAGTCAGCGCGGGGCCATCGGGGAGACCTGGTGGTCGCGCCGCTTCGTGGAGGCGCTCGAGGCCCTGGCGCTGGGCTCCCGGCTCACCCGCGGCCGATCCTACGCGCGGAGCGGCCAGGTGATCGAACTCGTGGTGGAGCCCGGCACGGTGCGCGCCCGCGTGCAGGGCACGCGCAAGCGGCCCTACGAGGTACGGCTGGCTGTGCGCCCCCTCACGGAGGAGGAGTGGGCGCGGGTGGCCGACACCCTGGCCGGGGAGGCGCTGCACGCCGCTGAACTCCTGGCCGGGGAGCTGCCGCTCGAGCTGGAGGAGGTCTTCACGCGCGCCAACCTGTCCCTCTTCCCGGCCGGAGCGGGGGACTTGGAGATGGACTGCTCGTGCCCCGACTTTGCCAGCCCGTGCAAGCACGCTGCCGCCAGCCTCTACATCCTGGCCGAGGCCTTCGACCTGGATCCCTTCCTCATCCTGGCACTGCGCGGCTGGCCCCGGGAGCGGCTGCTGAACGAGTTGCAGGCACGGCAGGTGGAGGAGTTGAGGCTGGCGGCCGAGGCTCTCGATCATCACCCAGCAGATCCTTCAAGCGACGATGATGCATCCGCTTCCCAGGGCTCCTCCACGCCCGCGCCCCCCCTGCCTATCGATCCGCGCGCCTTCTGGCGTGCGGCCGGGCACGGGCACGCGCCCGCGGGGACGGCAGCGCTACCCCTGGACCCACGGGCGCCCGAGCACCCTGACGCCATGCTCCAGGAACTGGGCCCGCCCCCGGCAGGCGGTCCCCCAGCAGCCGCCCTGACGGCGGCGCTCGGCGCCGCCTATCGCGCCATGGCGCCCGCCGCCGAGCGGTTGGCGCGCGGCGAGATGCCGCCACCCACCAGTTCCCCGGGTACAGCAAGCACGCGCACCGGTGCCAGTACGCGTACCTCCGGCGGCGGCGGCGGCAGCAACAGCGGCGCTGCCCGGCCCAGGCCCCGACGCTCGCGCCCGGCCAGGGCGTCCGCGCGGACGGCGCCCATCGTACTGGCGGCCACGTCGCATGCGCCCGGGCAGGAGGTCCACACCGCCGTAGCGTGCACCCGCCGGCGCAAGGGCTCGGCGTGCCCCGGTCGCCTGTATGTCTTCCTGGAGAGCGAGGAGGCGAACATCCAGTGGCGCTGTCCCACATGCGGCGGCGCCGGCACCGTCACCGACTGGGCGTGCACGGAGTGGGACCTGGGTGGCCCCGGCGCGCTGGATGAAGCGGCGGAGGAGCGCCTGCTATGGATCATTGCCGCTCCGTCCTACGATGCCATCCGGGCGCTCACCTTCCAGGATCTGGCGGTGGAGCAGGCGGTGCGCGGCGCACGCACCGTGGCGGGGGGCATCATGCTTGAGGCCTCGAAGCTCACCATGGGGCAGCTCGAGGACGCGCTGGCCGAGCCTTGACTGCATGGCGGACTCTGCCCGATATGCGAGTGAAGCCGATCCAGCCCGACAGATTCTATAACGAAGCTCGCATCAACGACGGGGACCGGCTCGTACACCGGATCGAAAGCGACACGTTATGGGTGGTCGATGTCGTGCCACCAGTAAGAGCTTTTCAAGACCACGACGTTGAAGAGGGAGCGCGCGGCATTCTGGCTCCATGGAGCTGGCAGGGCTCAGAGCAGCGTCGCCGCAAGAGCTACGAGCGCGCGCGAATCCAGCGTTGCGCGAATGTCGCTCATGAAGATTTCAGGCGGTGCGCGAACTTCTGGCGGAATTTGGCCACCTTGGGATTGATGACCGCCTGGCAATAGGCCTGCTCGGGATTCCGCGCCAGATAGTTCTCGTGGTAGGCCTCCGCCGGCCAGAAGCGCTCCAGCGGCTCGATCGCCGTGACGATGGGGTCCTCCCACGGGCCGTCCGCCTCCAGCGCCGTTTTCATCTCCCGCGCCACCCGCGCCTGCTCCTCGGACTCGGTGAGGATGATGGAGCGGTACTGCGTGCCCACGTCGCCGCCCTGGCGGTTCAGGGTAGTGGGGTCGTGAATGGCAAAGAAGATTTCCAGCAACTCACTGTAGGGGAGCTCGTCGGGATCGTAGGTCACCCGCACCACCTCCGCGTGGCCGGTGGCGCCGGTGCACACCTGCTCGTAGGTGGGATCGGGCGCCGTACCGCCCGCGTAACCCGACGCCACCGCCTGCACGCCCTGGAGCTGCCGGAAGATGGCGTCCAGGCACCAGAAGCAGCCGCCGCCCAGTGTGGAGGTCTCCGTTTTGGCTCCGCTCATGACCTTTCTTCTTCCCCTCTGACCTTGCGCCGCGCGGTCCCGCCGCGCATTCCTTGTGCGCCCCATCCGCGTTCACGTGTGCCCTGTCTACACGAACCCAGAGACGATGAACGTCCTCCTGCGCATGGCCCGCGCCATCGATCGCGCCAATGAAGGTATCGGTCGCGCCGCTTCCTGGCTGGCGGTGATCATGGTGCTCATCGGGGCCTACAACGCCATCGTCCGCTACCTGGGCCGCTATATAGGTTTCAACCTGAGTTCCAACGCCTACATCGAGATGCAGTGGTACCTCTTCTCACTGCTTTTCCTGCTGGGTGCCGCGTGGACGCTCAAGCAGGATGCCCACGTGCGTGTGGATGTGTTCTACGCGCGCGTCTCGGATCGCGCCAGATCCTGGATCAACGTGGTGGGCAGTGTGCTGTTCCTCATCCCGTTCTGCGTGTTCGTGCTCTGGGTCTCGTGGCCGGCCGTGCGCAACTCGTGGCAGGTGCGGGAGGTGTCGCCCGATCCTGGCGGCCTGGTGCGCTGGCCGCTCAAGGCGGTCATCCTGGTGGCCTTCGCGCTCCTCCTGCTGCAGGCGCTGTCCGAACTGGTGAAGGAGATCGACCGGCTACGCCAGCGGGCGCCACGGGCGGCGGAGTCCCACGGGGAGGGCGTCTGATGCCTCCCGAAATCCTGGCGCCGCTCATGTTCGTGAGCGTGTTCGCCATCATCTTCCTGGGCTACCCCGTGGCGTTCGCGCTCGGCGGCACGTCCCTGCTCTTCGCCGTCGTGGGTGTGCAGTTCGGCTACTTCGACTGGTTCCTGCTCTTCGCCATGCCGGAGCGCATCTTCGGCATCATGGGCAATCTCGTGCTCCTGGCCGTGCCCTTCTTCATCTTCATGGGGATCGTACTGGAGCGGGCGCGCCTGGCGGAGGACCTCCTCACCACCATCGCCAAGCTCTTCGGCGCGCTGCGCGGCGGCCTGGCGCTGGGCGTGGTGTTCGTGGGCGCATTGCTGGCGGCGGCCACCGGCGTGGTGGGCGCCAGCGTGGTGGCCATGGGTACTATCTCGCTGCCGGTGATGCTCAAGTACGGCTACTCCAAGCGTCTGTCCTCGGGCGTCATCCTGGCCTCGGGCACGCTGGGGCAGATCATCCCGCCGAGCATCGTCCTGGTGGTGCTGGCCGATCAGCTCGGCGTCTCCGTGGGTGACCTCTTCCTGGGCGCGCTCATCCCTGGCGTGATGCTGGCCACCTTCTACGCCATCTACGTCACGGGCGTGGCCATCTTTCAGCCGGCGGCGGCGCCCGCCCTGCCTCAGGCCGTGCGCGACGTGTCCCGGGGGCGGCTCATGCGCGACGTGCTCAAGGTCCTCATGCCGCCCCTCATCCTCATCCTGCTCGTGCTGGGCAGCATCTTCGCGGGCGTGGCCTCACCCACGGAAGCCGGCGCGGTGGGGGCCGTGGGGGCCATGGCGCTGGCGGCCATGCATCGGCGGCTCACCTGGCGCGTGGTGCGCGAGGCCGGCGAGGAGACCACCAAGCTCACCACCATGGTGATCTTCCTGCTCATCGGCTCCACGGCGTTCGCGCTGGTCTTCCGCGGCCTCTACGGCGACGTGTGGATCGAGAACCTGCTCACCAATCTGCCGGGCGGCGCGATCGGCCTCCTCATCGTGGCCAACCTGGTGATCTTCGTGCTGGGCTTCTTCCTGGACTTCTTCGAGATTGCCTTCATCGTCATCCCCCTGCTGGCGCCACCGGCGGCGCTGCTGGGAATCGATCTGGTCTGGTTCGGGGTGCTCATCGGCATGAACCTGCAGACGTCGTTCCTCACGCCGCCCTTCGGCTTTGCCCTCTTCTACCTGCGCGGCGTGGCCCCGCCGGAGATGAGCACCACGGACATCTACCGCTCCACCATCCCCTTCATCATCATCCAGGTGATCGGGCTCCTGCTCGTGATTTCGTTCCCCTGGCTCGTGACCGGCCTGCTGCGGTAAGCGACGTCCCCCGTCCGCTCACCGGCGCCCGTCATCCCCGCCCGCGCACGCCCCTGTCCGTCAGGCCGTGCCGTCTTCCGGGAAGGCGAAGTTGGCGTACGCCTGCTCCGCCGTGTTGAACCAGCGGAAACTATCCTCCTTGAAGCCCTTCCACTGGTCGTAGATCTTGCGGTAGCTGGCCTCCGCCGACGAACTCTGCTCGAGCATATCCACCGTGGACGTGCGCGCTGCCCGCATGATCTCCGGCGAGTAGCGGCGCAGTTGCACGCCGCCCGCGATGAGGCGCTCGAGCGCGGCCGGGTTCTGGGCGTCGTAGACGGTCTGCGTGTGTAGCGCAGCCCAGGCGGCGGCCAGGCGGAACGCCTCCTGGTAGGCGGACGGCAGGCTGTCCCACGCGCGCCGGTTCACCATGAAGGACATGGAGGGGCCGGGCTCCCACCAGCCGGGGTAGTAGTAGAAACGCGCGGCGTTCTGGAAGCCGAGCTTCTCGTCGTCGTAGGGCCCCACCCACTCGGTGGCGTCGATGGCGCCGCGCTCGAGGGCGGGATAGATGTCCCCACCGGCGAGCTGCTGCACCGTGACCCCCAGGCGGTCCATCACCTGGCCGCCCAGGCCGGGGATGCGCATGGTGATGCCCCTCAGGTCGGCCACCGTGTTCACCTCCCGCTTGAACCAGCCGCCCATCTGGGCGCCCGTGTTGCCGGCCGGGAAGGTGATGATGCCGAAGTCGGCGTAGATCTCATGCATGAGCTCCAGCCCGCCGCCCTGGTAGAGCCAGGCGTCCTGCTGGCGTGACGTGAGGCCGAAGGGCACGGCCGTGTCGAAGGCCAGGGCGGGGTGCTTGCCCGTGTAGTAGTAGCCCGCCGTGTGCCCCACCTGCACCGTCCCCTGCTGCGCCGCGTCCATGACCTGCAGCGCGGGCACCAGCTCCCCCGCCGGGTACGCCCGGATCTCGAAGCGGCCGTCCGTCAGCTCGGAGAGCTTCTCACCCAGCCGCTCGGCGCTGCCATAGAGCGCATCCAGCGGCCGCGGAAACGTGGAGGCCACCCGCCAGCGCACGCGCTCGTTGCTGAGGACGGCGGGGGCGTCACCGCCGCCGCCGCCACCGCACGCGGAAAGCAGCGTCCCGCCGGCCGCGGCCGTGGCCACGCCCAGGAAGGCGCGGCGGTGGAGGCGGTCGGAGGGCGCGGTGTCGGCCGGATCGGGCGCGTTGTCGACTGCGGCGCCGGCCGGGCCGGGCGCACCTTCGGCGGCGGCCGTTTCGGTGGCGGCTGCGGCCGGCGCCTCTTCGGCTGCGGCGTTGGCCTGGCCGGGCGCGCCATCAGCTACGGCCGGTTCGGCGGCGCCAGCCTTCGCCGCGGCGGCGCGTTCGCTGTCGTTGGCATTACCGGCGTCGGTGGGCTTCGACATGCGCGTGCACCTCGTGTGGAGTCGGCGATGTAGTTGGTGAGGATCTGGTAGGATACTGCGTGACTCCGCCACGCGCACCCCGGGGGCGGGAGTGCGGTGGCTGGGCGTCATCCGGCCGTGCCGCTGCTCTGCCGCACTGCCGCGCCGCCGGCAGGCCGCACTGCCGCGCCGCCGGCAGGCCGCACTGCCGCACTGCCGCTCTGCCGGCAGGCCGCACTGCCGCACTGCCGCACTGCCGCTCTGCCGCTCTGTCGCTCTGTCGCCAGGTCGTTCGGGCGTCGTCCCTTAAGCGTGGTCCGACCGATGCGCCCTACCGCCGCCCGTGCTCCATACGCGCATCAGGATGTCCCAAATATCCCATTGACGGATTTTTAGGCGCGCCTAACTGGTCCACTCTACCCCACCACCATTCGCCGTCAGGAAGGCGTGTCGGGAGCCGCCTGCTGGCCCTCGTCGGTAAGAGCCGAGCCCGCTGACCTGGAGAGCCCTTCACGGCCCTTGTGCGTCCACTCAGAGAGTCGAAAAACCACCCCTTATATTACCGGAAGTCATTGGAACCACTGGGTAAAGGAGGAGTTCGATGGGTGGACGCGCGGAGGGTGTGAGCTACGCGGAGCGGATGGCGCGGAGCGGGC
>JBBDRO010000090.1:0-19054 GCA_040905425.1 Gemmatimonadota bacterium
CCGGCTCGGAAGGGGCCACGGTGGTGGAGCGGCGGGTGTGGCTGCGGAGGTAGTATGCTACCGGAACCACGCCCGGCCTCCCTCTGGAGAGTGAGGAGCCCGTATACCTCACCACTTCGCGCTGGCGCGGCGCCGGTTCCCAGCTTTACCTCGTCGCGGAACGTCAGCCGAACCAGCGGTGTCCGCCGAAGGCGAGCCCTCAACCGCTCAGCTCCTCGGCAAACCGACCCTCGATGAGGCGTACGAATTCGTCCGGATCATCGAGTGAACCGCGCAGGACCTGAATCACCCGCACCTCATCCACGTCGGCATAGAGGTGGACCAGCACGTTCCGGAAGCGGGACATGGCCATCAGGCGATCCGCCAGTTCCGCCGGGACGATGCCTTCGTCGCGCAGCACCCGGAAGATGTCAGCGTAGCTACCCGGAGGTTCAAATCCCTCGGAACTGATGACGTGGCTCCCGAGGTCCACAACCGTCTCGATGGCCAGCAGAAGGTAGTGCTGCAGGCCGCCCATGACGGCGAAGTCGTTACGCAGTTCATCATCCGTGCGCTCCGCCAGTTCGGCCAGGAAGCCTCGGTAGCGCCTGTAATGGCCGAGCAGAGCGCGTGCCTTCTGGGGATCAACCACGGGTCAACCCCTCACGGGCGTCTCGCTCCAGGAGGGGGAGGAAGTCAAAGTAGAGCCGGCGCGTCGCGACCTCGAACTCCACACGCAAGGATGCGTTACGCTCGAAGACCAGCACCCCCTCCGTGACCACCCGCCCGAGCACCGGCAGCGGCAAGTGATCCACCAGGTGGGCGTCCACCTCCATCCGGGAGTCGAGGCATTCCTCCAGACGAACGGCCAGGGTCTCGGCGAACAGCGGACCCGGTCGGGCACCAGGATGCAGCAGGAGCGCCAGATCCAGATCGCTTCCCTCGTGCGCCGAGCCGCGGGCTCGCGACCCGTAGGCATAAACGGCGGCCAGGTCGGGCAGCGTTCGAGCCACCTGGGTCAGGCCATCGCGCACGTCGCCGAGGTACGGCGCCGGTTCGGAGCGGCGTGTGGTCATGGAACAATGATAGGGCATGGAGAGCCATTTGCCACGTCCGGGGTCCAGTTGTTGGAAGCTTCCGGTCGCATTATGTTCATCTAGCCAGACTGGACAGATTGTGAGGCAGCCATGACATCCTGGAAGCTCGAAGACGCCAAGAACCAATTCAGCGAGGTCGTGCGGCGTGCGTTGGATCACGAGCCGCAACTCGTGACGCGCCACGGTCGCAATGCGGTGGTCGTACTGAGCGCGGAGGATTACGAGCGCCTGACGGCGGCCACCGGCCTGTTGGACTTCCTGCGCGATTCCCCCTTTGCACGCGCCCTGGCCGCGGGGGACCTCGATCTCGAGCGCCAGCAGGACTACGGACGCAGCGTGGAGCTCTGAAGCAAGGTGCGCTATCTGCTCGACACGAACGTGCTGTCGGAGGCCGCCAGGCCGGAGCCGGCACAGGGTGTGGTGGCCTTCCTGCAGACTACGACCCCCCTCGACCTTGCCATCAGCGTGCTTACGGTGGGTGAGATCCGTCAGGGGATCGTCCAGCTGGCCTCCGGGCGGCGTCGGCGCGAGCTGCAAAAATGGCTGTCCGTGGATCTGCTGCGGCAGTTCAGCGGGCGTGTGCTGCCTGTGGATGAGGCGGTTGCGCTCGCGTGGGGGCGCCTGGCGGCCGAGGGTCGCGCGGCGGGGCGCCGGTTGCCGGTCATCGATGGTCTGCTGCTCGCAACCGCTCAAGTGCATGCCCTGACTTTCGTCACGCGCAATGTTGGGGATTGTGGTGGGCGAGACGTGGAGGTGCTGGATCCGTGGGCAGGTGAGGGGGATGGGTAGAGCGTGCCGGTTTCGTAGGAAGGTCGCTGGAGGAGCCGCTGGAGGTGATGGGCGTCGTCGCTTGTAAGAAACGGGCTCCCTATCTGCCCAGCAGGAACGCAACCAATCCTGCCGGGAGCGCCCAGCCGCCCTCGTGCTCCTGTGTTCCGGAGCGCGTGGCTACAATGCCCATGCGCCTGCCCGAGGCTTCGATGGTCTGAAAGGCGCGGCCCCAGCCACGATCCACGAACTTCGACTCCACGCAGGTTCGAGGAAAGGCCGGCGAGACGAAGTCAATTTCCGCCCGGGTCCTGGAGCGATAGTACAGGAGGCTGTCGTGACGTACGGCGGCTCCAGGCGTCTCTTCCTCTAACGCCCGCAGGAGCGCCAACGCAATCTGCTGTTCGGAAATAGCCGTTATGTCAGGCGCACTACCGGCGCCGAACTCCGCTGCCAGCCGGGCCAGGCGCGGATCGGTAAAATACCACTTGGCTTGTGATTGCGGTCTTGGCGCCAGCCCCTGTTCCCTGTAGACCGGAAAGGCCAGGAACGCGCGCCCAAGAGCATCGAGTCGAGCCCCGGCCGTTGCGTGGCCCACGTTCATGGCGGCGGCCAATCCCTGCACCGAGTAGAGCGAACCGAGAGACGCGGTGATGGACCGGAGCATGGCTTGCGTCTGGGTGGGAGCCAGATTCGAACCATCGAGAGCGTCTCCGTGAATTACATCCCATAGCGCATCGCGCAGTGCCACGTGGCCGGCCGTTCCGGGTGCGCGGAGTTCAAGTTCGACGGCCTGAGGATAACCTCCAATCAGCAGGTACCGATCCCACGCTTCGATCATTTCCGTTAGCCACGGCCGTACCTCCGCGACTGCAGCTCTGATCACTTCCGGGTCACCGAGGCTGGTCGGAGCAAGACACGGAGCCGCTGGCAGGTCGATTCCAAGGGCTCTGCAGACGTCCGTGAACCCCATCTGGAACAGGGTACGGTCACTGCGCTCCGTGTGCCTTCGCCCCGCCAGGTGCTTGCGCGCCGCCTCGAAATTTGCGGCGGAGGAGCCCGTGAGGATCACCGTGTCTGCGGAGAAATGCGGGTGGCTGTCACGCAGGCGCTTGATGGTCTCGGGCCAGGGACCCTCAATAGCAGTGATCTCGTCGATTACCCAGAGACGCTCCCCGGGCTCTCCCTGAAGCCAGGTCGTGGCGCCCCTGCGCACAATATCGACCACGTCCTGGGCGGTGCGGCCCTCTACCCACACGTGCAGGATTGTCCGGGGGGCGGTTCCGGCGGCCAGGCGTCGCGCGATGAGCTTCTTGAGCGCTGTGGACTTTCCTACGCGACGGGGTCCACGGAGAATGTAGAGTCCGCCGGCGGCCAGGTCATCAAGAGGCCGGGGGTCGTAATCCAGAACGGATTCTCTGGCCCTTCGGAGTTGCACATCCGAGGCCTGCCAGCTGCCTGGATCACGCCACCAGGGGTTTGCGGCGATGAGTTCCCGATCGATCTCGTTGGATTGCATGGCGGATATCAACGATAAGTGTACTTATCTCTCAGATAACGGAAATATAAGTATACATATTTCACAGCGCAAGGGTGCGCCCTTTGTCTGCCCACCTCATCCGATCACGGCACTCCGTGGCAGGCCGGCATCCGAGTTCGTGCGCTCAGAATCGTCGTCTGCAGGGCATCCGCGCCAGATCTTCGGGAGAGAGTGCGTCAGAATATCGGGAACTACAGGGCCGGACCCGCGGGCCTATCAGGGCTTCCCCTGTAGGTGGGCTATTGTTGCAGTAACGAATTCGTCCGCCTGGTCGATCAGTTGCCCAGCGTCCTCGCTACTGATCTCGACATCCGCATCGTAGACGGTTTTCTGGCGGGTTCGGAACGCATCGAGCATCCATCGATGAAACTTCGGGTCCAGCACGCGGGTCTTGGCGTATTCCCTCCCAAACGCGCCATGCACTGCTCCGTGGCTGCTGAAATTCAGCTCCCGCGCCAGGAGGAGGGCTTCGGCCACGTGAAACATTGCGTAATACGCCCGATCGGCGGCGAGTCCCGCCTCACCGGCCTCGAGGTCGCGACGCGCGCCTGCGAGCGCCTTGACAGCCTTCGTCACGCGGATATCGGGTGCGCCTGTCAAGCCGCCTGACCTTCGTCGCGAACGTTCCGCAGGAACGGCGACGCTGGGGATTGCCAATGATTTTCGGTTGTGAAAACGGTGCTGACCGTGAGGTCATGTTCAAGGGAAAGCTCCGCAGTGTCGTGGCTCGTCCGGAGGATTTCCTGCCAGTAGGAATCAATCCGATCAAGGACTACGAGGACATCCAGATCACTCCCGGGGCGGGCCTCGCCGCGCGCGTAGGAACCGTACAGGTAGAGCCCGCGAAGCCGCTCACCGTAGGTCCGCTCGAGGCGGGTGCGCAGTGAGGACAGGATGCCGCGCACGGTCTCCGACGATTTCGGCTCTAGCCAGGTGTGGTCGCTCATGGTCCTCTCGCCGTAGAATCGCTGAGGAAAGCTACAATCCACGGTGGGTTGAGGCGAGCCCACGAGGTGCTGACGCTGTAGCGGGAGGAGCCGCTGGAGGTGATGGGCGTCGTCGCTTTTGAGAAACGAGCTCCCTATCTGCCCAGCAGGAACGCAATCAATCCTGCCGGGAGCAGGGTGCGCCCCCTCAGTCTTGCCCGCCTGACGAGGTCCTCGGATGATATGGGCGTCCCCGAGCGTCACGGGAAGGCCATCAAGCAGAGGTGGCTTCCATGGCACGGGCGCGGCTTGGAACGCGCGTATATGTAGGTCCGTGGCCCGAAGACGCTCCCAACACGGACCCCCCATTCCAGCGGAGAGGCTGCCATGCGGAACGCCATGCTCGTGACCGCGCTGACCGTGCTACTCTTCGCGCCTCTCCCCGCCTTCGGGCAGGGCGTCACGCAACCGGCCCGTGCCTGGCTGGGGGTCGGGCTGGGTGGCGGCGGCGGCATGGAAGACGTGGGCGGAGCGGTGTTCATGGCCCAGCTGGTCTACCAGCACTCACCGCACCATCTGGCGGTGCGTGGGCTCGCGCTCGGGGAGGTCACGAGCGACAGCGGCAGCCCGAACGTGGGGGAACTGGGGCTGCTCTACGGCCGCACGCGCATGGGCTACATGGGCCACGTGAGCGCGGCGGCGGGCCTGGCGCTCACGGCGTTCGATCCGTGCCCGAACGATGATGATGGGTGCATCATCCTGGGCGTGCCCGTTGTGCTGGATGCCGCGCTCCGCGTGTTTCCGGTGGCGGGACTCGGCGCGCAGATTTTCGGCAACCTGAACGCCGAGGCCAGCTACGCGGGTCTGGCCGTCTATCTGCAGCTGGGGTGGCTGCCGGTGCGGCTGTAGGGCGGAGGACATCTTTGTGGACGATCTACCCGTCCATCCTGAACGGGTGGAGCAACATTATCACCCCCCTCAGCCGGCACCCTCCAGCGTGAGCCCCACGATCTCCAATACCGGGTAGCCGTCCCCCTCCTCGGTGTAGACCGCCACGCTGCCGTCGTCCAGCACTTGATTGGCGTAGCCATCGTAGCGGCGGCTGAGCAGCAGTCTGCCGGACCCGGGGTCCCAGACATCGATCACGCTCTGGTAGAGTTCGTGCTCGCCCGGAATCGCGCTCACGGGCACGCCGCCCGTTCCCTCCGGTAGCGGCGGGTACGCCTCCCAGGCCGCCCGCCAGTCCTCGCGCGCCACGTGCCCCAGCACCCAGACCCGACCCCGGTCATCCGTCCAGAGGGCGGCGATGCGGGCGTTCGGCGCGCGCTCCGGACCGCCGCCCATCCCCTGGGAGCCGTCCGGCAGCCAGCTCGGCTCCGGCCGGAGTTCCTGGAGAACAGTGCCGTCGGCCGCACGGCGTACGAGCCGGTAGGTGCCGGCGCCCGTGGTCCAGACCGAGCCGTCTTCCGCGGCGGCCACCCGGTAGGAGCGGCTCTCCATGTCCGGGGCCACCGGGCCGAACGGCTCGCCCAGGATGAGTGAGTCCCGCACGACGGCCCGCTCGCCGGAGACATCCATGAGCAGGGCGCGGGGGACGTAGCGCATCTGATGGTGCGTGGCCGCCACGGTCGTGGGCCAGGCCATGACCGTGGCATCCTGCACCTGCGCCCGCGACATAACGGCGGTGCGCACCCAGGCCAGGTCGGGGCCGTAGACGTGCATGCCGCTTCGGGCGTCGAAGATGGCTATGGAATCGGCCACCCGGAGCGCATGGTCGGGGACCTGGAATTCGCCGGGTCCGGCGCCGGTCAGCCCCACGGTCTGCAGGAACGCCCCGTCGGCCTCGAAGACCATGGCCGGTTGCCGGTGGAAGACCAGCCAGTAGCGGCCCATGGCGTCCCGCGCCATGCCATTCGGGCCGTGCGGCAGGGCACCGTTGCCCTCGGCCGTGCCGATGCGCGCCAGGGTGCGCGCCTCCAGCGTGCAACCCGCGCATGCCTCCGCCATGTCGGCCACCCGCGTGAACGGACTCGCCGCGTCCGCGGGCGGCTCGCCGGCGCCGCACGCCGCGAACGCGGGCGCCGCGGCCACGAGGAGGAGGAGCGGAAGAAGGTGGCGCGGGGACCGTCGCATAGAACCTCTGGGGGTATCCATTTAACCGGAGGAATGCCCCACATAGCTGCCACGAGGGGTCAGCCGTTTGGGCGTGACCCCCCGCCTTTAGGCGTGGGGAGCAGTCACTGAGAAAGGAAGTCGACCTCGTATGGCTGCATCGGCCAAGCGCCTGTTTCCTTCCGCTCCTCCACCCAACGCACCAGCGCGTGGGCAATCCGAGCCGGGTCGCGAGGTAGTCTGTGCGTCAGGATCAGCAGGCCCGCATGAGGACTGCTTGAGGCAAACGCATCATGGGTAGCGGCCAGAAAGTCATCCCGATTGTGCGTGACCATGATTCTTTGGTCCTGGCCCGCGTAGCGAAGATGTACCGGGTCGTCCTGAGGCAGGGAGGCCTGAGCATCCTTTGCCGAGCGAATGTCGAGCCCCAGAGCCTCCCCCACCTCGGCACATGAATACGGAACGTCCTCGTCAGTATAGAACCGAGCCCCTTTCACGTGCCTATTCTACGCGTGAAGGGCATCTCCTCGGCTACACGCTCAGGTGTCCAGTAGGCCTCGCGCGCAAGGCGTTCATCGATCTCCTCAGGGTAGGCACGGTAGTAGGACACAGCGGCTCGCAACTGGTTCTCTGATACCTCGGGATAGGCCTCAACCAGCTCCTCCCAGTTCTCTCCTGACTCCTTCCAGGTCGCAACCACCTCCCAGACCTCCAGTCCTGAGAAGGCGATTGCTGGTCGGCGTTCGTTGCGTCTCTGGACGAACACGATGCCAGGGACTCTCGCCGAGCGCAGAGCCTCCTCAATCAAGGAAATCGCGCCCTTGGACCAATCACGCTCTCCACGGAACTGAATCTCTCGGCTGATCTCGCGGTCCAGTTGCTCGGGGACGCGAAGGCTGTGTTGAATCGACGACATAGCAGGCTCCAGCATGGGTGCGTCGTAAACCACTGTATTACAGTGTAATGCAACGCCCGCGCCAGCGCAAGGTGCCTCAGTGAAGAGCAAACCCGCCCAAGCACGCTGGGCGCTGGCCGACGGGGCCGCCGAGCCCCGGGTCCTGACCCCGGCGGACACGCTGCGCTGGCAGCCGCGCGGCGCCGGGGCGGTCCTCGAAGTGCCCGTAGGGGAGTTGCTGCCCGACGCCTGAGCCCGCCCCCCACCCGCTTGACCGGCGCCACCCCTCCCACCTACGTTCCCGTGCGACGCCCTCCTGCCGCAGCACCGTCGCTTCGACAGATCCTCTCTCCGGGAACCCGCTTATGCTGGTACGCGCGCGCATGACGCGGGACGTGATCACGGCGTCCCCAGACACCACCCTGGCTCAGGCCCTGAACCTCCTGCGCGCCAAGGAGTTCCGGCACCTTCCTGTGCTCGAGGACGGCGCCCTCGTGGGGCTGGTGAGTGACCGCGACCTGCGCATGGCCATGCCGCCCATCTGGGCCGAGGAGCAGGAGGAGCTGCGGCGCGCCCTGGATGAGAAGACGGTGGGCCACGTCATGACCACCGAGCTGATCACGGTGCCGCCGGACACGCCCATCGAGGAGGCGGCCAAGCTGCTCTACCAGCACCACATCGGCTGCCTGCCGGTGCTGGAGGACGGCGCCCTGATCGGGATTCTGACGGAGACGGACATCCTGCGCTCCTATGTGGAGCTCTTCGGCGTCGGGGAGCCCTCCTCGCGGCTGGAGATCCACATGCCCAACCGGCCGGGCGAGCTGGCCCGCGTGGTGCGCATGATCGGCATCGAGCGGAAGGTGAACATCACCGGCATGGTGGTGCCGCCCACCATCGGGGACCGCGCCACGGCCATCATGCACGTGCAGACGGTCAACCCGGGTCCGCTCGTGGAGGCGCTGCGCCGCATGGGCTACACGGTAGGCTGGCCGGCGGTGGGGCTGGAGGATCCGGTGTTCACGCCGGCCGGGGAGCGCGGCGAGCGCGGGCTGCGCGCGGCGGAGGCCCTGTAGGCGCCAGTTACGTGCATTGAGCAATTCCATCACGGCGCTCGTCTGGGATGACGTCCTGGCGGGCTACCGGTTCGGCGCCGAGCATCCGCTGAATCCCCGTCGCCTGGAGATCACCCTCGATCTCATCCGCCGCCTGGGCCTGGTGGGCAACGGCCACCGCCCCATGGTGCGGCCGGCGCCCGCCACCGACGCGGACCTCCTGCGCGTGCACGCCCCCGAGTTCATCGACGCGGTCAAGCGCGCCTCCGCCGGGGACCGATCTCCCGAGCTGGGCCGCTTCGGGCTGGGGTCGGAGGACGTGCCGCTGGTGGCGGGCATGCACGAGGCGGCCTGCCTGGCGGTGGGCGCCACGCTGAAGGCCGCCGAGCTGGTCATGAGCGGCCGCGCGCGGCGCGCCTTCTCGCTGGCGGGCGGGCTGCACCATGCCCGGCGCGCGGAAGCGGCCGGCTTCTGCGTCTATAATGACCTGGCCGTGGCCGCCCACTGGATGAAGGAGGTCCATGGCGCGCGGGTCA
Organism: Gemmatimonadota bacterium; assembly: GCA_040905425.1. GTDB lineage: Bacteria > Gemmatimonadota > Gemmatimonadetes > Longimicrobiales > RSA9 > JBBDRO01. The sequence continues at coordinate 8,906 of JBBDRO010000090.1, forward strand.
TGTACATTGACATCGACGCCCACCACGGCGACGGCGTGCAGTGGCTCTTCTACGAGGATCCGGAGGTGCTCACCGTCTCCTTCCACGAGAGCGGCACCTACCTCTTCCCGGGCACCGGCTACATCGACGAGGTGGGCCAGGGGGACGGCCACGGTTTCTCCGTGAACGTGCCGCTGGACGCCCACACCGAGGACGCCTCCTACCGCGCCGCGTTCGAGGAACTGGTGCCGGCCCTGGCCGACGCCTTTCGCCCGGACGTGATCCTCTATCAGGCCGGCTGTGACGCGCACGCGGTGGACCCACTCACCCACCTGCGCTGTACTACCGGCCTGTACCACGAGCTCACACGCGTGGTGGTGGAGGTGGCCGAGCGGCACTGCCAGGGCCGGGTGGTGGCAACCGGCGGGGGCGGCTACGCCATCTACGAGGTGGTGCCGCGCGCCTGGACGCTGGTGTGGGCGGCGCTGTGCGGCGCCCACCCGCCCGACGAGCTGCCGGCGGAGTGGCTGCACGCCATGCGCCTGGAGCACGGCCGCGAGCTGCCGTGCTGTCTGCGGGACGCGCCCGGTGACTACCCGGCCTCGCCCCGGCGCGCGAGCGTGGACGAGACCAACGAACGCACGCTGGCCGCCGTACGGAGCCGCGTCCTGCCGCTGCTCACGGGCTGGCACCTGGGCTTTTGATGGCACCTCCGGTGCATGCCTGGCTGCGGGACAAGACGGGCATCCCCTTCATCGTGCGGGACTACCAGCCGGTGGACCGCGTGGGGTTGGAGGCCATGTATGAGGACTTCGATCCCAAGCGCGCCGCCCAGGGCCTGCCCCCCGAGAAGGTGGACGCGGTGCGGCGCTGGCTGGACGGCGTGCTGCCGCAGGGCCGGCACCTGGTGGTGGAGGTGGCGGGCCGCGTGCTGGGCCACGTCATGATGGTGCCCATGAACGGCCGTACGGAGATGGCCAGCTTCCTCCACCAGTCCATCCGCGGCCGCGGCATCGGCACGGCCGCGCACGGCGTGGCGCTGGAGGTCTGCCGCGCGGTCGGCTGGCATCACCTGTGGCTCTCCGTGCGGCCCATGAACCGGGCGGCCATCCGTTCGTACGAGAAGGTGGGCTTCCGCATGCTGGCGGGGAGTCTCTGGGAGCCGGAGCTGGAAATGGAACTACTCATCCCGAAAGCGGAGCAGGTATGAAGCGCACACGCGTCCTGGCCACGTGGTCCCTGGTGGCCCTCCTCGTGGCGCTGGCCAGCACCGGCTTCGCCCTGCAGAGCCGGTCGCAGACGTCCTCCAGCACGCGCCTGCTGGAGCAGGTGCTGCAGCGCGTGAGCTTCGACGGCGTGGACTCGCTGGCGCGCGAGGTGGTCATCGAGAAGGCCGCGCGCGGCTTCGTGGAGCAGCTCGACGATCCGTACGCCGCGCTCTACTCCCCCGAGGAGCTGGCCGCCTTCTCACGCGAGACCATCGGCAATGACTACGGCGGCCTGGGCATGATGATCGAGGACCAGCAGGGCGTGATCACCGTCACGCGGGTCTTCCCCGATACGCCGGCCGAGCGCGGCGGCGTGCAGCCCGGCGACCGCATCGTGGAGGTGGCCGGGGAGCCGATCCGGGGCTGGTCGGTGGAGCGCACCTCCACCACGCTGCTCGGTCCGCCGGGCAGCTCGGTGGACGTGACCTTCGCGCGCCCGGGCATGGAGAGCACCTTCGGCGGCGGCTTCGAGCGCGCCCGCGTGCATCAGCCGGCGGTCCCCTTCGTGACCCTTCTTGAAGGCGACGTCGGCTACTTACCGCTCCAGCGCTTCAGCCAAGCATCCACGGCCGAGCTGGCCGCCGGCGTGGCGCGCCTGCGCGCCGCGGGCGCCCGCGCGTACGTCCTGGACCTGCGCGGCAACGGCGGCGGCAGCCTGCCGGAGGCCGTCTCCATCGCGGACCTCTTCCTGCCCGAGGGCAGGGAGGTGGTGCGCATTGTCTACCGCAGCCAGCCCACCGAGGTCTACCGCTCCGAGCGACCCGCCGCCGCGGGTGACGCGCCCGTGGTGGTGCTCACGGACCGCTTCACCGCCTCCGCCTCGGAGATCGTGGCGGGCGCTCTCCAGGATCACGACCGCGCCCTCATCGTTGGCCAGCGCAGCTTCGGCAAGGGCGTGGTGCAGGACGTCTTCGGGCTGGACGCCGGCTGGGCGCTCAAGCTCACCACCGGCAAGTGGTACACGCCGAGCGGCCGCACGCTGCAGCGTGACTGGGCGGCGCACGCCGCGGGCGCCGAGGCGGCGGAGGCGGTGGAGGGGGCGCACGGAGCGCAGGGGGCGGATGCGGCGGCGGACGCCCACGTGCCGGCGCACGCCGCGGACTGCACCGCCGCGCTGGCGGTCACCTCCGCGGGCGGGCGGCGCCTGTGCGCCGGCGGCGGCGTCTTCCCCGACCACCCCGTGGCGCCGGATTCGCTCACCGGCCCCGACCGGGCGCTCATGCGCGCCGTGGGCGCCAACGCCACCCAGCTCTACTTTGCCGTCCATGAGGTGGCGCTTGAGCTGAAGGAGGGTGTGGGGCGGGACTTCGTGGTGCTGCCCGCGTGGCGGGCCATGCTCTACGAGCGCTTCCTGGCCAAGGGCGGCAGTGTGGAGCGGGCGGTCTTCGACGCCGGCCACGGCATCGTGGACCAGCTCCTGGAGCGGCGCATTGCCGGCTTTGCGTTCGGCGATGACGCCGCCTTCCTGCGCGCGGCCGTCCAGGACACGCAGCTGCAGGAGGCGCTGCGGCTGCTCCGCGCCGCGCGCACGCAGCCCGAGCTGCTGGCGCTGGCGGCGGGCGGCCGGCCCACCGGCTGAGCGGCGCGGCGGCTCTGGCATAAAGAGGGGGGGGGCGTACCGGGCTGGCCCGCGCCCCACGCGCGTTCAGCGGTTGAAATGCCGCCTACTCGGAACCCGTACGACGGGAGCTGTGCTCGTAGCCCTCGCGGACGAACGGGCGCATCTGCTCGTAGTCCCGGCCCGCGGCGTCCTGCTTCCAGCCGCTCTTCAGGTCCGGCTCGACCTCGTCGAACGGGCGGCCACGGTAGTCGGGGTTGTGCCCCGCCACGTGCCCCACGCCATAGCCCAGCCGGGCGTCATCGTACTTCAGGTTCTCGGACGACGTGGTCTTGTAGTGGGTGCGGTAGTGGTCCTCTTCCTTGCCCATGTCCTCCACGGCCCGGCCGGCCTTCTCGCCGGCCCACCAGCCGCCCACAGCGCCCGCGATGCCGCCGAGGACCGTGCCGATCGGGCCCGCCACGGAACCGATGGCCGCGCCCGCGGCCGTGCCGCCGATGCCGCCCACGGCCTCGCCGGCCTGCTCACCCGCGCCCGGGTTTTCGTCACGTACGTCATCGGGAAGATGCTTGCGATCCGTCATTTATACCTCCTGTAAGGTGTGCCTCTCAACAGGGCTTGCCATAAACGCATGGATCGCGCCAGCTCGGGTACGGGGGCGGGGGGGAGAAACCTGTCGTGTGACCCCTTCAGCGCGTATCGTCAATGTGATGCGCTCGGCGGCCGCCGAGGCTTCCCCCTCTCCCGGAGGTACGCATGAAGAGCCTGGCACAACGTGGCGCCCTGCTGTTCGGCGTGGTGTTCCTGCTGGTGGGCATCCTGGGACTGTTCGTGGACAACGGCATGAGCATGGACGCGGACATGGCCACTGCCGGCCGCCTGTTCGGCCTCTTCCCCGTGAACTTGCTGCACAACCTGGTGCACCTGGGCTTCGGCGTGTGGGGCATCGTTGCGTCCCGCGGCAAGGGGGCATCGGTCACGTACGGTTGGCTGGGCGGCGCGGTCTACGGCGCGCTGGTCATCCTGGCCTTCGTCACGCCCACGCTGTTCGGGCTGGTGCCGATCGGCGGGCATGACATCTGGCTGCATGCCGTGCTGGCGCTGGGCCTGCTCGGCCTGGCCGTGTCGGGCAGGAAGGGAACGGGCGCGGCTACGCCGGTCTGAGCCGGAGGCTTCGGCAGGTTACTGTCGGGCGGGAGGCGCCGGTGGCGGTCCGGCCGGGGGGCGGGGGGGGGGGCCGGGCCCCCCCCACGGCCCGTGCGTGGTCCGCACGGGCCGTCGGGTGCCGGGTGCCGACGGGCTAGATTCTGCGCATACGGTTGGAGACCGTGTTGAAGCGCACGCCCTTGAGGCGCTTGATGCCCTCGCTGGTGCGCTTGAAGACCTCCGCGCGCTTGCGGTCCACGCTGTCCTGATTGAGCCAGTAAAAGGGAGTGGGGGTGCCGTCCTTCTTGAAGATCTTGACCTTGGCCATGCTGCGTCTCCGCTCTCTTGGAGAGGGTCGAACCACACGGGGGCGTTCGAAGGGGTTCTGGCAGGATTGAAACGTGATACCCCGCGGGGGTCGGTGCGGTCCCGATGGGCACAGCGGTAGCCCGCTCAGCGCTCCCTCGCCAGTTCATTGCCGATGGCCACCACCGCCGCCACCAGCGCGTCCACATCCGCCGCCGTGGTCCGGTGGTTGGTGAAGGAGGCGCGCAGAGCAAAACGGCCGTTCAGCACCGTGGAGGAGGGCACCGCCAGGCCGCGCTCCTGGAGGCGCATGAGAAGTTCGCGGTTGAGGGCGTTCAGGCTGCGGGGGTCATCGGGCTCCGCCGGTGCGGCGCCGATGGAGGCGGCGCCGGAGGCTGGCGCGGGGACGCGGCTTGAAGGGGTGTAGCGGAAGCAGACGATGTTCAGCGGCACGGGCGCCAGGCGCTCCAGGTCGGGATGGGCGTCCACCCGCTCGGCCAGGCGGCGGGCGTGGGCCACGTCCGCGGCAATGGCCGCCGCGTGCGCGTCCGCGCCGAGCGCCTTCAGGGCAAACCAGGTGGAGAGCCCGCGGAAGCGACGGGTGAGCTCGGGGCCGTCGCCGCCGAAGACGTGGCCGCCGGAGGCTGGGCCGCGCGTGAAGGGCGCCAGGTAGGCGGCGCCCGAGGCGAAGGCGCTGCGCTGGGCCGCGCGGTCGCGGATCAGGATGCAGCCGGCGCCCACGGGCGCGTGCAGCCATTTGTGGAGGTCGAAGGCCAGGGAGTCGGCGCGCGCCATGCCGCGCGTCAGGTGGCGGAGCTCCGGGACGAGGTGCGCCAGGGCGCCGAAGGCACCGTCCACGTGCAGCCAGAGCGCTTCGCGCTGACAGAGGTCCGCCAGCGCCTCCAGGTCATCGAAGGCGCCGGTGTTGACCGTGCCAGCGTTGGCCACCACGCAGATAGGGCGCGCCCCCGCCGCCCGGTCCGCGGCGATCATGCGCTCCAGGACGTCCGGCTGGATGGAGAAGTCGGCGTCCACCGGCACCTTCCGCACGGCCGTCCTCCCCAGCCCCAGCGTGGCCGCCGCCTTGTGCACGGAGCTGTGCGTCTCGGTGGATGCGTAGACGGTCAGCTGCGGCAGGCCGCGGATGCCGTCGGCCGCGGCGGCGCCTCCGGCGTGCGCCTCCCGGGCGGCGGCGAGCGCCACCAGGTTGGCCACCGAGCCGCCGCTCACCAGCACGCCCGGCGCGCGGAAGTCCAGCAGGTCGCCGAGCCAGCCGATGAGCTGGTCCTCCACGTAGCTGGCCGCCTCCTCGAAGCCGCCCGCGTTCACGTTGAGGGAGGCGGTGAGCAGGTCCCCGAGCATGCCCACGGGCGTGCCGCCGCCGTTCACCCAGCCCCACCACCGGGGGTGGATCTGGCGCAGCGCATAGGGGCGCACGTGGGTGAGGAAGTCCTGGTAGGCGGCCTCGGCGCCGGTAGGGTGATGGGGGACGTCGCTTGAAAGGGCCGCCCGCGTGTCCGCCGGCATGGCGCGCCAGGCGGGCTCGGTGCCGATGTCCCGCAGGCGGTCCAGGGCGTCATCCACCATGCGGTGGGCCAGGGCGCGCAGGGTGTCCCAGTCGGCGGGGTCGAGGGTGGCGGGAGGCTTGTCGGAGCTGGTCACGGGCGGCTCTGGTCTAGCCGGGGTCGGTGTTGGCGTTGGCGTTGGCGCCTACTCTACCGACCCGAACCGACAGCCGCCAGCCGGCGGCCCCGTGCGCCAGGCTGACCATGCTCTCACGCTCGCCCGCCTCCACGAAGAGCCCCACGCCGAGGTCCACGAAGGTGCCGCTTTCGGCGGTGCCGAGCCGGGAGCGGGCATGAGCCGCGTCGGCGAAGAGGGATGCGCCCATCCGCGCGGGCCCAATCCGCCTGAAGATGCGATGCTCCGCGGTGGCGTGCAGTAGCGTCCGCCCGAAGGCCGGGCCCGCGATCGCGTCATCCTCGACCAGGTCGTGCGCCCGGAGGAGGTAGGCCCGTACATCCCCCGTGCCGGCGCCGGGCCAGACCATGGCGGGGGCGTCCGGGGACGCGGCGGTGCCGCCCGCGCGCAGGCGCCACTCGCGCTGCGTGCCCCGGGGGATGGTGGCGCCCGCTTCGAGGCCCGCCTTTGCGAACGTCCGTGCCGCACCGGTCCAGGCGTCCCCGCGGGCGTTGAGCCAGAATCGGTCAGCGTCGGTCACCCAGCGGGCGTCGAGGCCGGCGTTCAGCAGGCGCACCGATTCGTCCGTGGCGTCGGCGCTCCAGTCCGGCACCTGCCAGGCCTCGGCGGCCAGGCTCGCTCCCAGGCGCACGCGCGGATGGATCCACTCCTGAAGCGTGAGGAAGCCGCGCCGGCGCTGCTGGGTCAGGACCGGCGCTGATGCCCCGCCTTCCGCGGCGGCCCGTGTGGCGAAGCGCTCGCTCCGCCACTCCACCCCCACGGTGGCCACACCCGGCAGCGGTGGTGCCGGCGTGGACACCGATCCGCCGAGAAAGCGCTGCGCCGACCGCCAGCTTGCGGCGGCGCGCCAGCGGTCGCCCGCCGCCATGACGGGGCCGAGCTCCAGGCTCATACGCTGGTTCACGAGGCCGCGGACGCCCTGCAGCGCCAACGCCCGGAGGCCCGGCATGCGGCCGCGCTCGAGCACGGCGGCCCGCACTTCTACGCTGCCGTCGGCCAGGGGCACGTAGTCGAGGCGGGATTGCTGTACGGCGGGGAGCTGCGCCAGACGGCGTTGGGCCAGCGCCAGGGCGGTGGGCGTGAGGATGGCGCCGTGCTCCAGGGCCATGCGGTCCGCTGCAACGTGGAAGCGCGTGGCCGCCAGGCCGTCGATGCGCACCAGGTCGATGGTGGGCTCGCCAAGCTCGTTCCATGCGGCGAGCGCGCGGTCCCGCTCTCCCTCGAGGAACCAACTGGTGGCCACGACGCGGCGCCCCAGTACGGCCTTACTGCCGCCCTCCTGTACCATGGCTCCGGCTGCCGCGCGCGCACCCTCTGTATCACCGCCGCGGAGGCGCGCCATGGCCAGGTCGAGTGCGGGGTTGGGGGCCGTTACGGGGCTGGCGGGGGCGGTCTGCGGGAGGTTCGGGGATGGCGCCGGGGTGGCGGCAGACGGCGCTGATGCGGTTGCGGAGGGGGCCAGGAACAGCGCCCAGTACCCGGACGCCTCCCACCTGCGGAGCAGTTCTGCCCGGTCCAGCTCACGCCGCGGCCCGAAATTGGGATCGTGGATCCAGACCCGGTCCTCCTCCACGCCCACCAGGACCACGTAGTGGAGGCGGGTGGCCCCGGATTCGAGGAGCAGGATGGGCGGCACGCCGTCCGCCAGGGCGGCCAGGGCGCGCTCCGGCTCGCGGCTGGAGACGGCCACGGTGTAGCCCCGCTCCCGCATGGCGGACGCCAGCTCCGACGTGCGGATCCCCCCTTCCGCCTCCCTGACCAGGTGGCCGAAGTCATGCCCATACACGCCCCGGGCGCCCCAGTACCGCTCCACCATGGCCGCCGCGGCGCCACCGCACAGGAGCGGGCCCTGTGCCACGAAAGGCACCTCGAGAGATGCCCTCTCGAGGGTGTCACCCACGAACCCGCGGACCCCGGGAGGATCTGCCCCCCCGGGGCCCAGCAGGCCCGCAATGACCGCGAGGCCGGCCGCGATCACTTGATCAGAAGAATCAGTATCAGCAGTCCGATGATGATGGCCGTGGTCGAGATCACGATGGTGCTGCCGCCCACCTGATCAGGATCCTCCCTGCCCTCCACACGGCGGGCCAGGTCAGCCACGGCGCCCGCCCCGAGCGTGCTCAGCGCTGTCCGTACCCGGTCCAGGTCCAGGCCGTGCGAGGCCGCGGCCTCACCCACGTCGGTGCGGTTCAGGAAATCCTCCACCACCTGCCGGTCCCGCTCGGCGGGCGCCGCCTCGGCGGCCATGGTCCGGAGTTCGCTGGTGGCGTCCTGCGTGGCGGTCTCCTGGGCGTGCAACTCCCCGGAAACGGAAAACAGAATGATCAGGGACAGAACGGAAGTGAGTGTTCGCATGGTGCCGGGCTCCTCGCGTGGATAGGTCCTCAGTGTGAGGTTGTGGGGTGAGGACGTTCGCAATGGCCGTGCCCCACTGGTTCGGCTTAGCGTATATTCATTCCGACTCCTTCCCGACCCGACCCCGAGCGAGCCATGAACCAGCGCACTCCAGCAGCAGAGCCGGACCGCGCTCCCGCGTGGTGTATGGGGTGCCTGCGCGCCGCAGCGAGGGGCGCGCTGCTGGCTGCGCTCGTTCCGGTCGGCGGGTGTGGCCCCGTCCTTTCCGGGAACGACCCGGCCCCCTTCACGCATGCCTCCCCCGCTCACGCCGCGCTGGAGATCGAGCAGGAGCGCACGATGGACGGCTACGTCGTGCGGGTCGTGAGCTTCGAGAGCCCCGTGGGCGGTCGCGTGCCGGCGTACCTCCATCGCCCGTCAGGTCCCCTCGCCGCGGGCGCCTCGCCCGCGCTACTCATGCAGCATGGCATGCCGGGCGACCCGGCGTCGCTGGAGGGGCTCGCGGCCGCGTACGCGCGCGCCGGTGTGTTCGTGCTCAGCATCTCGGCGCCGTTCAACCGCCCCGACAGCCTGTCCGACAGGGCGCCGGGCCTGCTGCCCGCGCCGCATTTCGACATGCACGACAGCACCCACGTGGTGCAGCTGGTGCACGAGCAGCGGCGCGCCCTGGACATGCTGCAGGCGCTGCCCGAGGTGGATCCCGAGCGGGTCGGCTTCGTGGGCTTCAGCTACGGCGGCTGGATCGGCGCGCTCCTGGCCAGCGTGGAGCCGCGCCTGGCGGCGGCGGTGCTCATGGCGCCCACGGGCGGGCTGGCGTCTCTGCTGCGCTCGCACTGGGACAATACCGGCTACCTGTTCGTCCTCGCGGGCCGTGCCCTGGAGGAGGAGCAGCGCGCCCGCTGGCTGCGCATGATGGAGCCGCTCGAAGCGGAGCGCTGGCTGGGCCGGGACCGGCGCACGCCGGTGCTCATCCAGGCCGGCCTCTACGACCGCACCGTCCTGCCACCCGAAGCACACCGCCTCTTTATCGGGGCGGCCCACCCGAAGAAGCTGCTGTGGTACGCGGCGGGGCACGATCTCGGCCGCACCGCGTTCCACGAGCAGGCCGCGTTCCTGGCCGACGCCATGGGTATCGATCTGGACCGGTTCAAGGCGCCCGCGTCACTCTTCTGACGGCGCAACAGAGCGTCGCGCTCACACCAACAGCGCCCCCTCCAGCCGCAGCAGGGCCTCCTTCCTCCACAGTTCGCCGCCATAGCCCACGAGCTTGCCGTTCGCACCGATGACCCGGTGGCACGGCACCACGATGGGCAGCGGATTGGCGCCGGTACACGTCTTGCCGCATCACCATGGATCTACACATACGTGTACCAGTGCCTCGCTCTTCCACTGGGCGGCCACTTGAATCTAGAGGCCGGAGCCCGCTGACTTGGCCAGCGTCCGGCCATAATGTTCTGCGGGGCAACATGGCAGGAACAGGCGCAATAATCGGGCTCCTCGGTCTCCGCCTAGCGGAATCGAGTTTGTACAAGGTGCGTTATCTTCAGGCCCTTCCATCCGCAGACCGGCCCGGTCATCACGTCATCGTTACAGACCTGCCCACAGCCGAGCACCTACCGGCGGTGCTGGGGTGGCTGGCAAGAGCTCGTGGTATACGACCCCATTTCGCATTCGGGTTGGTGCTGCCATACTTCGATGACGGATCGGTGATGCGGGCAGCGCTCAGCACGCCCGAGCCGCCGACGCTCGTTTTCCTCTGCGGAGAGGCCCCCCACGGGGTCCTGTCCGATACCGCGGTGGCCGCTCTCCTGACCCATGGAGTCATCGAGCTATTGG
>JBBDRO010000091.1:0-1862 GCA_040905425.1 Gemmatimonadota bacterium
CGCTCGGCGCGGAAGCGGAAGGAGCCGGTGCCGTTCAGGCTGCCGCCCACCACTTCGTCGCCCGGCCCCTTCTCCACGGGCAGCGACTCGCCCGTGAGCAGCGACTGGTCCACGCCGCTCCGCCCCTCCAGCACCACGCCGTCCACCGGGATCTTCTCGCCGGGGCGGACCACGATCACGTCGCCGCGCTCGAGGTCGGCCACCGCCACCTCGTGCTCCTCCCCATCGCGCAGCACGCGCGCGCTGGGCGGCTGCAGGTCCATGAGGCGCCGGATGGCGTCGCCCGTGCGCCCCTTGGCCCGGGCCTCCAGCGCCTTGCCCAGCAGGATGAGGGCAATGATCATGGTCACCGCCTCGTAGTACACGTCGGCCGCCAGCCCCGCGCCGGTGAAGATCCCCGGCGCCACGGTGGCCACCACGCTGTAGACGTACGCCGCGCCCGTGCCCACGGCGATGAGCGTGTTCATGTCCGCCGTGCCGTGCAGCGCGCCGCTCCACGCCCCGCGGAAGAACTGCCTCCCCGACCAGAAGAGCACCGGCGTGGTGAGCACCAGCAGCGTCCAGCGCAGCGCGCCGGCCGGTATGCCGCCCAGCCACGGGAAGAGCGTGAGCGTGAGGTCGGCCACCGGCATCATAAGCCGGTCGAAGAGGTCCATCGGCGCCGCGCCCATGCCCTCCGCCATCATGAGCGGCATGGAGAGCACCATGGCCACCACGCTCACCGCCGCCGCGAAGGCAAACTTGCGGAGCAGCGTGCGGTACTCCCGCGCCCGCGCCACGCGCTCGCGCTCCACCGGGTCCGCGGTGTCCACCGGGGCCGACAGGTCGTAGCCCGCATTGCGGACGGCCGCCGCCAGATCCTCGGGCGCCGCCGCCTCGGGGATGTAGACCACGCGCGCCTGGCCCGTGGCCAGGTTCACGCCCGCCGAGAGCACCCCCGCGAGCTTGCGCAGCTCCCGCTCCACCGGCTCCGCCGAAATGGCCATGTCCAGCCCGTCGATGAGCAGCACCACCTCCTCGGTGCGCGCCCCGTAGCCCGCGGCGGTGACCAGCCCCACCAGGTCGGCGGCGCTGGTAGCGGCCGGGTCGAAGTGCACCGTGGCCTTCTCGGTGCCGAAGTTCACCGCGGCGTCCACCACGCCAGGGCCGCGCTCCAGTTTCCGCTGGATGCGCGTGGCGCACGCCGCGCAGGTCATCCCGGTTAGAGGGATGGAGAGGCGCGTCGCGGAGCCGGCGCCGGCGTCGTCGCTTGTATGCGACGATGCCCGGCCCGCGTCCTCCGCTGCCTCGCCCGTCCCTCCGGGCCCGCTGCTGCGATCCCGGAGGGCCGTGCCGTCCTGGTGCTCGCTCATCGTGCGTACCGGTACATGAGGTCCAGGACCTCCGTGTAGGTTTTCTCCGCCTCCACCGGATCCCCCGAGCGGAGCGCGTGCGTCACGCAGTGCTCCAGATGGTTGCGCATGAGGAGCTTGCCCACCCCCCGGAGCGCCTCCTGCACCGAGGCGATCTGCGTGAGAATGTCCGCGCAGTAGCGCTCCTCCTCCACCATGCGGTGCAGGCCCCGTACCTGACCCTCGATGCGCTTCAGGCGGGTGGCGGCGGCCTGGCGGGTGTCCGGGTCTACGGCTACGGCGTGGCGGTGAGCGGCCGGTTGCCCTGTCTGTTGCTGTGCCATAGGGTACCCCCCCTGGGTATCATGTCCGCGACAAGAATAGAGGTCCGTGACGGGGCTGTCAAGAGATTGGGCTCGATCGATGTGTTGCCCGGGGGGCGGAGGGAATGGGGGCGCGCTGGAATGGGGGCGCGGGAGCTGTAACCAGGGAGCAGTTCGACTGGGCGGCGCCGGAGGCATGACCGGGAGT
>JBBDRO010000091.1:1962-18978 GCA_040905425.1 Gemmatimonadota bacterium
CCTCCGCGGCGCTGGCGGCGGCGTTGTCGAAGCGGATGGGCAGGCTCACCCACGCCGCCACCGGCTCGCCGTCCTTTTCGGCCGGCTCGAAGCGGATGCCGCCGGCCACCTTCATGGCGGCCTTGTCGAGCGCCTCGTAGCCGGAGCTCTTCTTCAGCTGCATCTGCTCGACCCGCCCGTCCCTGCCCACGTAGAGCGAGACGTCCACCTGGCCGCCCATGCCGGCGTTCAGCAGCATCGGCGGATAGCTCGTCTCGATGAGCTTCTCGACCTCTTCGGGGTTGGCCATGCGCGGCGCTGTGGTGTAGGCCGGCAGCCCGGCCTGGCTCTCCGCCGCGTCCGGGGCCTCCGCCACCTCCTCGGACATCTTCAGCGGATCCTGCGGCGAGGGCGCCTCGCAGGCAAAGGCAATGGCGCCGGCGCTCACCGCCAGCAGGGCCAACAGACGCACGGCGGTCGGGCGGGCGGGTCGGTCGATCATCTTGCGTATCCTCGTCTCGAGAGTCGTCCGTGGTTCCGAGAAGGCGGCCGCGGCGGCCAGCGGCATGCGCCGCGTGCGCGCGCCCATGGCCAGGAGCAGGTCGCCGTACGTACGCGCGTCTGGGCGGCGGCGCAGCACACGGGCGTCGCAGTCCACCTCGATGGCCAGGCGGAGGCGGCGGAGCTGCCACCACGCCACGGGGTTCCAGGGCAGCAGCGCCACCAGCAGCAGGCCGCCGCCCAGCAGGCGCGGGTCACCGGCGCGCAGGTGCTCCGCCTCGTGCTCCAGCATGAGGGTGCGGAGCGGCGGCGCCAGCTGCAGCGCCCAAGCGGGCAGCACGATGCGGCCGCGCAGCAGACCGGCCACCGCCGGACCCACGTCCCGCGTGAGCAGCACGCGGTGCCCGTCCACGTCCGCCTCCTGCCAGCCCCGACGCCGCAGCGCGAAGGCCAGCGCGGCCAGCGCCACCAGGAGCAGGATCGCCACGCTCGCCGCGGCCCAGCCGGCCAGCAGGAAACCGTCCAGGCGCTCCAGCCCAGCCGCCCACGGGAAGCCGCTCCCGGCAGCCGCGGCACCATCCGGCGCGCCCGCCGCGAGCGCGCCCAGGGTCACCTCACCGCCACCTGCACCGCCGGCGCCGCGCCGCAGCGCCAGATGCGCCAGCACGGGCGCCGCCGCGGAGCCCGCCAGCGCCGCGGCCCACACCCAGCGCAGCGGCCGGCCGAGCAGGTGGGCCACCTCCTCCAGCGCCCGCGCCGCCAGCGCCACGCAGGCGGACACCAGCACGGTCCAGAGCATCCAGGCAATGGTCATGCGCCGCCTCCCTTCCCCAAGCGCTCGTCCAGCAGGCCGCGCATGCGGCGGATCTCCTCGTCGGAGAGGCGCTCGCTGTCCACCAGGTGTGTGAGCAGCAGCTCGTTACTGCCGCGGAAGACCTTGCCCACGATGCGCCGGAGCGCGCTCTCACCGGCCACCTCGCGCTCCACGAGCGGGTGGTAGCGGTAGGCCTTGCCCTCCTCCTCGTGGCCCACGTGCCCCTTCTGCTCCAGGGTGCGCAGCACGGTGAGGACGGTGGTGTAGGCCAGCGGGTCGGTGATGCGCTCGCGCACCTCGGCCACGGTGGCGGGGCCGTGGTCCCAGAGCACCGCCATGACGTCCAGCTCGCGGTCCGTGAAGATGATGTCCAAGCGGGCCTCCAACTAGGGTTGTAGTTCAATGCTAACACGCTGCCGCCGCGCTGTCAACGATGCTTGTAGTTGATAGGATGACGAGGGAGCGAAGCAGCGTCGCCGAGCGCGCTGCACCCGACGGGCATCGTCGCTTTGAAAATCACACGTGGCATGGACCGTGAAGCCACGCGGCGCCCCATGAGCACGAAGCAGCAGGATTGGTGGACGCGCGAGGGGGACCCGGAACGAGGTTTCCGCTACGTGGGGCTGAACGGGCAGCCGCTCTCCGCGGAGCGCAAACTGGCGCGCATCGACGCCCTGGTGATCCCGCCCGCCTGGACCGAGGTGCACATCTCCCCGGACCCGAAGCGGAAGATCCAGGCGTTCGGGCGCGATCAGCGCGACCGCAAACAGTACATCTACAGCGAGCAGGCCGTGGCCGACCGCGACGCGCGCAAGTGGAACCGCGTGCTCAAGGTGGCGCGCTCGCTCCCCGCCCTGCGCGCCGCCACGAACACGGATCTGCAGCGGCCGGAACTGGACCGCGAGAAGGTGCTTGCCACCGTGGTGCGCCTCATGACGCGCGCCTACTTCCGCGCCGGCAGCGAGCGCTACGCCGTGGAGAACCGCACCTTCGGCATCTGCACGCTGAAGAAGAAGCACCTGGACATCCGCGGTCGGAGCCTCCACTTCAGCTACACGGGCAAGCGCAGCAAGGACCAGCGGCAGGTGGTGGCGGACACGCCGCTCGTGGAGATCGTGGAGGAGCTGATGGAGCTGCCCGGCCCGCGCCTCTTCCAGTACCAGGTGGAGCGCAAGCGCCGGCCGGTCACGGCGGAGGACGTGAACAGCTACATCCGGGAAGTGCTCGGCCAGAAGGTCACCTCCAAGGATCTGCGTACTTTCGGCGGCACCGTGCGCGCCGCCACCGTGCTGGCCGACATCGGCCCCGCGAAATCCGAGCGCGAGGCGCACAAGAACGTGGTCATGACCTGCCGATTGGTGGCCTCCGAGCTGGGCAACACGCCCGCCATCTGCCGGAAGGCCTACATCCACCCCGCCGTGCTCGAGGAGTACGAGAGCGCGGGCAGGACGGTGGACAGCGACGCCGCCCGTGCGGCCGCCAAGCACCCGCAGGTGGAGTCCCGCGAGCCGCTGGATTACTACCCCGAGGAGAAGGCCCTCATTAGCTTTCTCGAGGCCTACGGCTAAGCGACGTCCCCGTTCCGCTCCCCGGGCACCCCAGCGGCCGCACCCGTCTCCTCCCGCGGGGCGCGCCGCTCCGGAGCGCGCGTCTCCCACACGTGAAAGTCCGCGCCGGCCGCGCTCAGCACGTGGTGCGCCACGTTGAATACGGGCACACCGCCCGGCGTCCGCCCCTCGCGCACGCCCAGGTGGGCGTGGCCGTGGAAGACCACGTCCGCGCCCAGGGTGTCGATGGGCTGCACCAGCCGCGAGGAGCCCAGGAACGGATAGATCACCTCCGGCTCCCCCCGCAGCGTGTCCGGTATGGGCGCATAGTGGAGCACAACCACTCGTGTGTCCGTCTCCAGCTCGTGGAGCGCCTTCTCCAGCTTCAGCGCCTCGTCCAGGGCGTGCTGCACAAAGGCCTTGATGAGCGGTTCGCCGAAGGGGCCGAGCGCGCTCCGCCCGAAGCCGCCGGCAAAGCCCTTGGTGCCCGCGAAGCCTACGCCCTGGATGACCACCGCATCCCCGTTCAGAACATGGACGCCGCGCTCTGCCAGGATGGCGGTGCATTCTTCTGCATGGTCGGTCTCGTAATCGTGATTGCCCAGCACCCCCACCATGGGGATGTCCACCCCCGAGAGCTCCTCCACGAAGGCCTCCATCTGCTCCGGGCGGCCGTGCGTGGTCATGTCCCCCGCCAGCACCAGGATGTCCGCGTTGCGCTCCGCCTCGGCAAAGATCTCCCGCAGCTCGCCCTGCCGCGGATGGTCGAAGTGGAGGTCCGCCACGGCAGCGATGCGCACCGCCCGCTGGGTGTCATTCTGCTCGTCCATGCTCCTCCTCAGTCCTTTTCGTCCTCGGCGTGGCCGCGGTCATCCCAGACATCGCTGCTCTCGATCTCCTGGATAACCGGCAAATCGCAGGTGGCGGACACGGCCGCGCTGCGGTAGTCCTCGAAGCCCCACTCGTTCACGTCGATGGCAAAAGAGAAGCGGCTGAAGAGCGTGCCCTGGCAGATGTCCGGGTCACCCGGCTCGTCGATCTCGTCGGCCGCCCGCGCATAGAGCTCCTCCCGAATGCGGCGGGGAATGCGGGTGCGGTGCCCGGGGTAGACGAAGTCGAAGAGATGCACCTGGACGAGCAGCAGTCGCCAGTGATCCTGCAGACGCTGGAGGATGCGATCCCAGCGCAGTTCGTCGCCGCGGCAGAGCATGAGGTGGAGCACGTCGGCCATGTCCGAGCGATGGCGCTCGTGCACGAACAACCGGTGCCAGAGCAGCTCCTCGGGCGGCGCCACGCGCACGGGCACGCCGGCCAGGATGCCGGCGCGCGAGTGCTCCCACCAGCCGCGGTCGATGAGGGCCAAGCCGTTGCCCATGCCGAAGATGAAGTCCACCTGGCGGTCGCCGTCCATGGCCTTGGCCAGCCAGTGGGGCTCGGCCAGGCGCACACGAAAGTCGGCGGCCTTGAGGATCTCGGCGGCGCGGATCACGTCCCCCGGCTCCACGAACAGGTCCAGGTCCTTGGTCTCGCGGTAGATGCCCGTGTACTCGTAGATGGCATAGAGGCCGCTGACCACGTAGCGCAGCCCCGCCGTGTTCAACGCCCTGAGCGCGCGCGCGTAGACCTCCCGCTCACCCTGCGGGATCCAGAATTCGCCGTGGGTGACGGAGCGCTGCTCCGCCCCGCTCAGCCGAGCCGCCGACAGTGTCGGCGGCGGACTGGCGGGCTCGCCTGTCCCTGCCGTCATGCTGCCTCGATGGTGAACGCCCTGCCGGCGCCGCTGGGGAGCAAGGATCGCGCCGGCCCCGGGCATTCGTGATCGCGGCTTTCCCCGGCTTCCCCGGGTGCATTAGCTTGCCGGCATGTTCGACGACTGGAAGGATGCCTGGCGCGAGGCGGTGGAGAATTTCCGCCGCGAGCTGGGCGAGGCGGAGGAAGGCGGCGCGGACGGGCCCGTTCACGTGCGCGCCATGCGCCGCGAACTGTCCACCGTGCGCGGTGCGCTGCACCGCCTGGACACGGAAATCGCCCGCGCGCGTGACGGCGCCAGCTCGGAACGCGAATCGGAGCGGGTGTGCCGTCGGCGCGAGGAGATGGCGCGCGGCATCGGGGACCAGGAAACGGTCGAGGTAGCCGCGGGCTTCGCGGAGCGGCACGCCAGGCGCGCCGCGGTGCTCGAGCGGAAGGTGGCGGTGCTCACCGAGGAGCGCGAACTCCTCGCGGCCGACGTTGCCGCCATGGAGGAGGCCGTGAACGCGCAGCCGGACATGGAACCCGGCGTGCGCACCGCCATCCTGGACAGCCTGCAGGATGACGCGGAGCGCCGCGACGGCCAGGACCGCCGCTTCCGAGCCATGGAGCGCGAGGCGCGGGCCGCCGAGCGGTTGGAAGAGCTGAAGCGGAAGCACCAGTGAGCGCGCCGCGTCCCGACCGTGACGACTACTACATGGGCATTGCCATGGCCGTGCGGCGGCGGGCCAACTGCGTGGGCAACAAGGTGGGCGCGGTGCTGGTGCTCAAGGACCGCATCATCTCCACCGGCTACAACGGCACCCCGCAGGGCATGCGCAACTGTGACGAGGGGGGCTGCGAGCGCTGCGCCCAACGTGACCGCTTTCCCCCGGGGGAGGCCTACGACCTGTGCATCTGCGTGCACGCGGAGCAGAACGCGCTGCTCACCGCGGCGCGCTTCGGCATCGGCGCGGAGGGCGCGGTCCTCTACACCACCCTCCGCCCCTGCTTCGGCTGTCTGAAGGAAGCCCTGCAGGGCGGGGTCACGGAGGTGCGCTACCTGCACGACTGGAGCTGTCCAGAGGCTATGCGGGTGCAGTATGACATCCTGGAGAGCCACTTCCCGGCGGGCGTCCGGCAGGTGCACCTGGAGGATCCGGAAGCGGCCTGGGCGGTGTCGCGCCGGCCGGCGGATACCGGGCCGCCCGCGCCCGATCCGCCGCCCTACGCCGGGTAGCGCGCCGGGGCGAGCGGCGTGATTCAGCCCCCGGTGGAATCCGGCGGCTCGGGCGGCAGGGGCGGTTCGAAGGACACGTTCTCGGCGGCACGCAGCCGCTCACGAAGCCCCGCGGCCACGGCATAGATCGGCCGCGTCCGGTCGTGGGGCTCCCCCGGCTCCAGGTAGCCCTCACCGCTCGTGAACGTGTCGGGCACGGGTTCGGCCAAGGCCACGGCCACCGTGATGCTCAGGGAGTCACCGGGACGCATCGTGAATGGTCCCGCACTGACGGTGATGCGCATGTCGGACGGCACGGACGGCAGGAAGCCGATGCCCAGATCCGGGTGATCCGGCGCGAAGGGCCGGTTGCCGCTCAGCATGTACCACCCCACGCGCTCGTTGCTCCGGCCCGCGCCCCAGTCTTCCGCCACGCGCGGATAACCGTTCAGCACCACCCGCGCGCCGACCGGTGCCTCCAGCAGGCGGAGTCCCACGAGCGCCGGGTGCCGGTTCCACCCCCCGCTGAAATTGCTCTCGAAGAAATTGCCGTCGTAGAGGATCGTGCTCTGCAGCTCCGGATCGTAGGTCAGCACGTCGTCGTCGGGGTTGCCGATGTCAGCGTCCAGGACGTAGCCCAGGAAGACCTGGTGCAGTGTGACGCCGGTGCGCGGCACGCCCGGGTCCATACGCTGGTAGCTCTCGCGATTGGTGATGTTGTGGTAGGTCAGTCGGATCACCACCACCCCCTCCGTAGCGTCCTCCGCCACGATCTGCTGCCGGATGGCCACCCCGCGCGCGGGTGACGGAGTGCGTGACACGAAGCGCGGCAGCGGGACCACCCAGCTCGTCTGGTCCACGTACACCCGCCCCTCACCCTCGACGACCGTGCTGGTGGGGCGCCCCGCCAGGACCGGTTGATCGTAGACACCGAGCGCCACCGTATCCCCACTCATCACCGCGGCGAAGACCGGCATGCCCGAGGACGTGTAGCTGTTCGTGCTCCCGGCCGGATAGAAGAGCCCGTTCTCGGTGGCGTCGTGCAGGAAGTGCGCGCCCACGGGATTGGTGGCGAAGCGCATCCCGGCGGCCGTGTGGTAGCGGTGCCGGCCCGCGTAGCAGGCCGGGTCCCCGCAGCGCAGCACCAGCGGCCCCATCAGGACCGGCACTTCCTCCTCGTTGGGGATGGCCACGTTGGCCAGGTAACGGTAGGTGAGCCCGAGCGTGTCCAGGCGGGCCTGGACCTGGTGGCGTGATCCCAGGCCGAAGACCGTGTCCGGCGTGAAGCGCCCCGACTCCCGGCCGTCCACCAGGATGCGGGCGCCCGGAGGGTCCGATTCCACGAGGAGGCGGAGCCCGTCGGAGGGCCCGAACGGGTCCTCGTCGGTGGCGCAGCTCACGCCCGCCGCCAGCATGACGGTGGCGAGCAGCGGCCTCCAGGTCCGCCTGCTTGATCTCCTCATGCCCCGCCTAGAAGAAGCGCGCGTCCAGCAGTGTGATCCCCAGCGTGGGAGCCGATGAGCCGGGTCGCCCGGGCACCTGCTCGCGCAGCACGCGCGGGTAGGGCCGTGGCAGATCCACCGACCACGTGCCCTCGCGCAGCCGCAGGAGCGCACCACTACCGGCTTCCTGGCCGCCCCCACGCTGAGTGGAGCGGTCATAATCGCGCGTGGAAGCCACGCCATACGCCAGCCCCGCCGCGCTCGTCACCGCGGGGATGAGAAAGGCCACCCGGGCGTCATCCGGCTGGAGGATCAGGTCCAGCCCCATGCCCCCGAGCAGCCCCACCACACCGGCAATGCTGATGAGCCGCGAGCGATTCCGGCTGAGTTCCATGCGCGGCGCCGCCAGCGCGGCGGTCACGATGCCGGCGTTGCCGCCCAGGAGGGCCATGGCCAGGACCGTATCCTCGTGCGGATCCTCGCTGAAGATCTGTGAGGCCGCCGCGCCGTACCAGGTGCCCCACAGCCCCCCGAAACTCACCGCCGACGCGGTGCCCGCCGTGATGGGCAGGCGGGAGAGCGCCATCCCCGCGGCCGTGCCCAGCACGGTACCGCCCAGCCCCCACGCCATGACCGTGGAGGCGTCGGCATCGTCCTCGTAGCAGAAGCCCGGGTCGCCCAGTACCGGGTCCGCACAGACTTCGCTCGTGCCCACGTTCAGGGCCGCCCGCCAGCCGAGTGCCTGCCAGGTCCCCCACGTGCCCCCGAAGGTGATGGCGCGGGCCGCGCCCTCGCTCAGCTCACGGGAACGCGCGTACGCCCGGCTGCCCAGGAAGCCTACGGGTCCACCGATGAGGAGGCCCGCGCCGATGGCCTCCGCCGAGGGATTGCTGTCCACTATGTAGGGCACCGTTATGCCGGCCCACAGGCCGAAGAGCGTGCCCCACACGGTGAGCTCCGCCATGCCCGCGCGGCTGCGCCGCTCCGCGGGCAGCGCCGCCAGATGGGCGCGCGCCATGTCCGCCGCCGGTGTGCCGGCGAAGCGAGCCACCACCATACGGTAGAGGGCGTCCGCCACGTCCTCGCGGCCCTCCGCCTCGAAGCGCTCCGCCGCGGCCACCAGCACCGCGGCCGAATCGGCCCGGCTCTGGGCCGCCACGGGCCGCGCCGTGGCACCCGCCACGAGCAGCAGCAGCACGCCCAGGAGCAACCTCCCCGACACGCGCAACGAACCGACATACCGCATGGGCCGCCTCCATGGTGTGTGATCGTCCTGTTAAGACAACGCTCCGCGCCCGTGGGATTACACGGGCGCGGAGCGCGAGGGTCCGGTTTCGGGCAGGCCGTCTACCCGGTGAGGCCGAAGCCCTCCTAGCGAATCCCTCCGGTGAGCCGCTTGACCCATGGGCTCACGAGCAGCGCTACGATGCCCGCGGCCCCCACGAACAGCGCCACGTTCAGGTAGAGCTGATCGGCGGGCAGCGTCTCCAGACGCCCGGCCACGAGGCCCGCGAACAGATTGCCGAGCGCCGCGGCAATGAACCACACGCCCATCATCTGACCCAGCCGGCCCGGAGGGGCCAGCTTGGTCATGGAGGAGAGGCCCACCGGGGAGAGCGCCAGCTCACCCACCGTGAAGAGGAAGTAGGTGACCACCAGCCAGGACATGCCCACCGGGCTCTCCGGCGTGGCGTTCACCGCGCCCCACATGATGACGAAGAAACCGGCGGACAGGCCCAGCAGCCCCAGCGCGAACTTCATGGGGATCGAGGGATTCCGATCCCGCTGCGCAAGCCACGTCCACATGACGCCGAAGACCGGCGCCAGGACGATGATGAAGAACGGATTCACATTCTGCAGCCAACCGGCCGGCAGCTCCCAGCCGAACAGCGTCCGGTCGGTGAGGTCGCGCGCGAAGATGTTCAGCGAGGAGCCCGCCTGCTCGAAGCCGGACCAGAAGATGGCCGCCAGGATGAAGAGCCAGAAGATCACCATCAGGCGCTGCTTCTCGATGCTGACCGCATCCCCCTTCAGCATGTATCCGATGTTGGCCGCGATGAAGAGGCCCAGGGTCACCAGGATGGCCCACTGGCCGCCATCCGTGCCCATGCCCGGCGCCAGGACCCCCGCCAGGACGGCGAACACCCCGAAGAGGCCAAGCGCCAGCCCCATCCCGAAGATCAGGTAGGCAAAGAACAGGATGGAGAGGAGCAGGATGCCGTAGCCCACCCAGGTGGCGAAGGCCTCCAGGCTGAGCCCCAGCGCTCCGGAGACCAGCGTCCACACGATGAGCGCCACCACCAGCCCGGCCACACCGGTGCTGATCATGAAGTTGCGGCTGCGCTGGCGCACCACCTCCGGCGCGTCCTCCGTCTGGAAGCGGCCGGCCTGCCCCAGGTATTTGTCCCCGCGCCAGTACTGGATGAGGCCCAGCACCATGCCGAAGCCGGCGGCCGAGAAGCCCAGGTGCCAGCTGCCCGCCAGGGTGAACCACTGGCTCTCCATCCCCTCGCCGAGCGTGCTGCAGATGAACGGGCCGAGCACGGCGCCGATGTTGATGCCCATGTAGAAGATGGAGAAGGCCGCGTCCCGCTTGGCGCCCCACTGCTCGCGCTCCAACTCGGAACTGGCGGCCTGCGGCTCCGGGTAGAGATCCCCGACCATGGTGCTGACGTTGGGCTTGAGCAGCCCGGTACCGATGACAATGAAGAAGAGTCCCAGGAAGAAGCTCGGCAGGTCCGGCAGACCCAAGATCGGCGCGGCCAGCGTAAAGTGGCCCAGGGCAATGATGCAGCCGCCCACGAACACCGCCTTGCGCTGCCCCCACAGCTTGTCCGCCACCCAGCCGCCGGGCAGCGTAAGCAGGTAGACCATGGAGGTGTAGAGGCCGTAGACGGCGCCCGCGGTGGCCTCACCGAAGCCAAGTCCCGGATTCGCCCCGGCCGCCGTGGCGGTCATGAAGAGAATCAGCAGGGCGCGCATGCCGTAGTAGCTGAAGCGCTCCCACATCTCCGTGAAGAACAGCGTGGACAGACCCTTCGGGTGGCCGAGGAAGGTCTTGCCGGAGTACGCCGGGTCCACGCCCGCGGCGGTAGCTGTGGGGATTTCCGATCCGGGATCCTTGGTCATGTGGAGAGCCCTTCCGAGGTAGACGTGCGCGGCATCGGCACCGCGGAGCCGGGCCGCACGGCTGCGGCGCCGAACTCAGAAGTCCGGCCGAATGTAACGAGTGGCCCCCGGGGACACTAGCAAATTCTTTCCACGTCCCCGCGCGGCCGTGCCGCGACCCGTTTCGCCATGGTCCTGCCCGACGTGCCACCCCACCCTGTATGCCCGGGCCCGCGGGGAGCGCGGACCGTCGTGCGGAGGAGGCGCCGCTGTCTGCATTCGACGTCATTCTGGGAGCTAGCCGGGAGGCCGAGGCCATCCGCGCCTTCGGCCGGCGCGCGGCCGAGGTGGACGCGCCGGTGCTCATCACGGGCGAGACGGGCACGGGCAAGGGCGTGCTGGCCCGGGCCATCCACAGCGCGTCACCGCGCTGCCGGGCGCCGTTCGTGGCGGTCAACTGCGCGGGCGTGCCCGGGACGCTCTTCGAGAGTGAGTTCTTCGGCCACGAGCGCGGCGCCTTCACGGGTGCCCAGCAGGCGCACCGCGGCCTCCTGGAGCAGGCCCACCGCGGCACCCTGTTCCTGGACGAGGTGGGTGAGCTCGCGCCCGCGGCGCAAGCCAAGCTGCTGACGGCCCTCGAGGAGGGCGAGTTCCGTCGCGTGGGCGGCGAGCGGGCGGTGCGCACGGACGTCCGGCTGGTGGCGGCCACGGGCGTGCATCTGGAGCGGGCCGTGGCGCGCGGCGCCTTCCGGCGCGACCTCTACCACCGCCTCTTCGTCCTCTCCATCCGGCTGTCCCCGCTCCGTGAACGCCCGGGGGACGTGGCGCTCCTGGCAGGCCACTTCCTGGCCGGATTGCGCACGCGCTACGGCCCCCGCGTGCGCCGCGTGGATCCGGGCCTGCTGGACTTCCTGGCGGAGCACCCCTGGCCGGGCAACGTGCGCCAGCTTGCCCACGCGCTGGAGGCGGCCGTGCTGGCCTGCCCGAACGGTGTGCTGCGGCGGCATCACCTCCCCCACACCATCCTGAACCCGCCCACGTTTCATGAAAGCGACGATGCCGCGCCACCCTTCGCGCCTCCCGTCACGGGCCCGGCGGGAGGCAACACCCGCGCGCGCTACTCCTTTCCCGGCAGTCCGGCCGAGGAGCGCCAGCGCATCCAGGAGGCGCTGGCCCGCTGGCGGGGCAATAAGACACGGGCGGCGGCCGACCTGGGCATGGCCCGCAACACGCTGCGCGCCAAGCTGCGCCGCTATGGAATCGGTGGGGTGAACGCATGAGCGCCGCGTGACACTGCCGTTCGGGGCCCCGGCCTCGTTGGCTGGCTGCCCGCGGCGCTCGCGTCCGCCCCGGGCGCCGGCACCGCTCCGGGGCTGCGTCCGGGCCCGTGTCCCATCCAGCCATGGCGTGCGGGGGGTGGGCGCAGCGGTATTTGCCCGGTCGCGCAGTGACCGGGCAGAAGCGGTCCGAAGTGCGCATTCGGCGACCGGCCCGAACACGCATGGAATGCCCCAGGTGGCGGCCATTCTTGGACTTACGAAAGCCGTGCGGAACGGTCCGCGGCGTGCTTTCCCTCCCCCGTTCCCGGCGCCGAAGGACGGCGCATCGCGGCCGGCCCTGGAGGGAGGTCCGCCGGCGCCGGGTGGGTCCGGACACAAGGTCCGGACATGCCGCCGGGCAGAGCCCGGCACCACCCGTACGATGGGGGACACATGCACGCGATCCGTTTCACCCACAGTCCGCGACTGCCACGTCTGGCGGCCGTGCCCACGCTTCTGCTGCTGCTCGCCGCGCTGTTGCTGCCGCCGCCGCTTGCGGCCCAGGAGGACGATGGCGCGGAGGGGATGGGCACCGAGTACTTCGAGTGCCGCGAGACAGCGCTCACCCAGTATGACATCTGCACCAACCAGGCGGACGGATGGTTCGCCAAGCTGACGTGCTACGTCGCCTGGGATCTGGACAACATCGGCTGCGATCTGGACCTGATCGACAACTTCCTCATTCTGGCGGAGTGAACATGCCGGCCGCGATGCGTCTTCACCTCGGGCCGCCAGCGCGCATCGCGCTGGCGGCCGCCCTCCTCCTGCTGGCCGCCGCCGCCCTGCTGGCTCCTCGCCTGCGCAACCCGGCACCGGACGGCGTGCACTACACACCATCATCCGACGCCCCACGGCCCGGGCAGGAGCGTCTCCTCCACGGTGTGGTGGACGTCACCGACTTCGAAAGCTGGGGGGATACCCTGGCCATCCTGGACGGCGCCGGACACACCGTGGCGGTGTACGGACCGGACGGATCCGACCCGCTCCTCACGTTCGGCACGGAAGGGTCGGGCCCCGGGGAACTGCGGCGGCCCACCTCGCTGGCCCGGCTGCCGGACGGGCGTCTGGTCGTGGCGGACCTGCCCGCGCTCCACGTGTTCGAGCGGAACGGCGGCCACGTGGAGACGCTCCGGCCGGCGCTGCCCTGCCTCATGAACGCCGGTCGCATCCGTCGGGACGCCGGGGGGGGTTACCTGTCGGGCAATTGCGCGGGCGGGCCGGGCGCGGGGGATACCCTGTTCGCCGCCGTGCTCCACAGTCCGGATCTGCGCCGCTGGTCCATCCTCACCCGGGCGCCGCGCATCACCGTGGACGGACGCTGGGGGTCCGTCTACACGCCGATCGAAGCCTTCGGGGAGGGAGAGGCGCGCCATTTCTTCGGCCTGGGCCTGCGTGACTGCCTGGTAGTCATCGAGGCGGTCACGGGCGGGACGCCCACCACGCGCGAACAATGCGGCGTGGCGCCGCGGCCGTTCAGCATCCCGGAGCCACCCCGTCGCGGCGCGAATCCCGCCGGGCGCACGCGGGGCCCGGCGTTCGACTGGCCCGATCCCATGATCCGCTGGCTGATCGTGGCGGCGGTCGACGAGGCGCCGGTGCTGGGGCGTGCCTTCAGCACCGACTCGGTGACGTTCCACGCGGCCGCCGAGGGTGGCGCCCCGCCCCCCGACCTGCTCGTGGCGGATGGTGACGTGGTCACCTGTCGGCGCGGCCGGTGCCTCTGGCGCACCGCGGAGGCCGAGGGGGTACGCATTCACATGGCGGATCTGAGCGCGCTCATGGACGCCGCGGAGGGCCGGTGAGCGGCGCGGGACGCCAGGTGGAGCGGCCGGCCGGGGCTTCCGGCGAGCCAGCGGCACGGCGCTCGGGCCACCCCGCGGCGGGGCGCTCGGCCCGTCCATCGGCAGGCGTCTTCGTCCGGGCACTGGTCCGCACACGGGTCGCGACGCCGGCTTACGCCGCCCAGGTCCTGCTCGCCGCGGGTCTCGGCGCTCTGGCCGGGCACACGGCGGCCGCCGCCAGCCTTGCGGGGGCGGGTACATCGGCGCTCGTGCGGAACTTTGAGGCGTACACGGCCACGCTGGCCATCCTTGCGGGGGGTCTGGAGGCGCTCATGCGCCTGGCCGCGCCGGCCGCGGCGCAGTGGCTGCGGCCGCTGTTTGCCCGCCGGCTTGCCCGCGAGGCCTATCCGCTCGGCGTGCTGCTCGGCACCACGCTGGCCTGGGCTTTCCTGTGGACCGCGGCCGCCGCGGCCTATCGCGTGGGCGGCGGGATCGCGGGCGTCTGGGACCCGGGCGCCGCCCTGGCGCGCCTGCCCGCTGTGTGGGCCAGCGTCCTGGCCGCCGGCTGCTATGGCGCGGCGAGCGCGGCCCTGGCGCGGTCCCGCCCGGCCGCCCTCGGCCTGGCCGTGGCCTATCCCATGGCGTGCTTTCTTCTCGTCGTGCGTTGGGTCACGGCACACCCGGACGCCGAGGCGGCGCCCGCACTGCTACGGGCACCCCTGCTCCTCTTCCCACCGCTCCAGGCCCATCCCACGATCGAGTGGGCGCTTCAGTACGGGGCGTACGGAGCCCTAGTCCTGGCGCTCCTCGTGCTGAGCTCGGACCGTTGGGTTGGGAGGGTGTCATGACGAGCTCGCCGGCCGTGGAGATCCGTCTGGGGGCCCTGCGGCGCGGGCGCGTGCGGCGGCCGGTGGTGGAGGGGTGGAGCACACGGCTGCCCGCCCCCTCCACGTGCGGGCTGGTGGGCCTGAACGGCGCGGGCAAGTCCTCGCTGATGCTGGCGCTCGCCGGTGCGCTCCGGCGGCGCGCGGCGAACCCGGAGGTGATCCGGCACGACGCGGATGGCACCACCACCCGGGCCAGCCTGGCTTTCGCCCCCCAGACGGCGGTCCTGCCGGCCGGCATGACCGTGGAGGAGATCTGTGCGCTCCACGGCCTGCCCGCGGACACGCTCATCGCGCGCTACCCCGGACTGCTGCTGGACGAACTCGCCGGGGCGCGAGCCGAGACCCTTTCAGGCGGGCAGGCCCAGGCGCTCTCGGTCGCGCTGGCGCTCGGCGCCCGCGCCGACCTCACGCTCCTGGACGAACCGCTGGCCGCGCTCGACGTGCGCCGTCGGCGCGGGCTGCTGGACGCGTTGCGGGACCGGCGCGGCGGCCCGGCAGGCGGCGTGGTGCTGCTGTCCTCCCAGGTGGCCGCGGACCTGCACGAGGCGTGTGACCGGATGGTGGTGCTGGCCGGCGGTCGTATGGTCTTCGACGGCCCCACTGCCGCACTCACCACGGAGGAGGGATCCACGGTTGGGGGGCCCGCGGGGGCCGCCCGCCTGGAAGCCCGCCTGCTCGCGCTCGCTGGTGGGCCCGTGGAGCCGCCGCCACCGCAACGCTGAGTCCGCCACCCGGTTCCCATGGCACCCGCGCCGGCGTACTTTCCGCTGCGCGCGCGGCCGATGCGCGGCCGCGCCGCACCGCCTGCACATGGGCATCATGGACGCCACGATCCTGCGCGTGCTGCGCACCAACGCCGTCATGCGGCGCCTGGCCCCCGCCGAGCTCCAGTACCTGGGCGAGCATGCCCGCGTCATGTGCTATCTGGCCGGGACCTACCTCTTCCACGAGCATCAGCCGCGCCGCTTCTTCGGCATGGTCCTCTCCGGCAGCATCGAGCTGCACCGGGGGCCCAACGCCCGGCCGCAGGTGCTCTCGATCCTGCGGCGGGGCGATTCATTCGGCGAGGGCAGCCTGCTCGAGGACTATCCGCACTCCACGTCCGCGCGCGTGGTCGAGCCGGCGGAGGTCCTGGAGATTTCCCGTGAGTTCATCGACACCGTGGCCGAGGAGCGGCCCGAGCTCTATGCCCGGCTCGTCGTGGGCGCCGCGCAGGCCATCGCGGCCCAGCTGCGCGCCGCCAACAGCCGCCTGTCGGGACGCGCCGAAGCGTACCTGTCGGGCGCACAGCGGCACGAGCAGGACCTGCTGGGCGAGCGCGACGTGGCGGAGAGCAGCTACTACGGCATCCAGACGCTGCGCGCAGTGGAGAATTTTCCGATTACCGGCATCCCCATTGCCCAGTACCCGCACCTGATCAACGCCCTGGCGGCGGTGAAGGAGGCGGCCGCCGCCGCCAACGCGGATCTGGGGCTGCTCGATACCGAAATCGCGGACGCCATCCGGCGCGCCTGCGCCGAGATCCGCTACGGCAGCCTGCACAACGAATTCGTGGTGGACGTCATCCAGGGCGGGGCGGGCACCTCCACGAACATGAACGCCAACGAGGTTATTGCCAATCGCGCCCTGGAACTCCTGGGGAAGCGGCGCGGCACCTACAACGTGGTCCACCCCAACAACCACGTGAACCTCTCCCAGTCGACTAACGACGTGTACCCGACGGCCATCCGCATTGCGGCCAACTGGGGCATCGGTGACCTGACTCGCGCGCTGGCGGTCCTGCGGGATGCCTTCATGGAGAAGGCGCAGGAATTTTCCGACGTGGTGAAGATGGGGCGCACGCAGCTCCAGGACGCCGTACCCATGACGCTCGGACAGGAGTTCCACGCATACGGCATCACGCTGGGTGAGGACATCGAGCGGCTACGGGAGGTGTCCCGCCTGCTGTGCGAGATCAACATGGGCGCCACGGCCATCGGCACGGGGATCAACACCGATCCCGGTTACGCCGAGCTGGTCCGCGAACATCTCTCCACCTTGACGGGGCTACAGCTCGTAACCAGCCCGGACCTGGTGGAGGCCACCCAGGACACGGGCGCTTTCGTGACGTTGTCGGGGATCATCAAGCGCGTGGCGGTCAAGCTCTCCAAGATCTGCAATGATCTGCGCCTGCTCTCGAGCGGGCCCCGTACCGGCCTGGCGGAGATCAATCTGCCACCCATGCAGCCCGGCTCGAGCATCATGCCCGGCAAGGTGAATCCCGTCATCCCCGAGGTGGTCAATCAAGTCTGCTTCCAGGTCATCGGCAATGACGTGACCTGCACCATCGCGGCCGAGGCCGGACAGCTCCAGCTCAATGTCTTCGAGCCCGTGATGGCATTCAACCTGTTCCAGTCGGTGGACATGCTCACGCAGGCCTGCCTGGTGCTGCGGGAGCGCTGTATCCTGGGGATCACAGCCAACCGGGAGCGCCTGCGCTGGCTGGTGGAGAGAAGTATCGGCGTGGTCACGGCGCTGGTGCCCTACATCGGCTACGAACGCGCCAGTGCGGTGGCCCGTGAAGCGCTGGAGACGGATCGCGGCGTGGCGGAGCTGGTCCTGGAGAAGGGTTGGCTGAACCGTGAGGAGTTGGACGAGATCCTCTCACCCGCCGCCATGACGCGGCCGCGGCCCATGCGCTCGCGCAAGGAG
>JBBDRO010000092.1:0-3793 GCA_040905425.1 Gemmatimonadota bacterium
GACACCGAAGTCGTGGACAGCGCCGCGGCGGAGGCGGACACCGAAGTCGTGGACAGCGCCGCGGCGGAGCCTGACACCGCAGTCGTGGACAGCGCCGCGGCGGAGGCTGACACCGCAGCGGAGGAAAGCGCCGGGGCGGAGCCTGATCCCGAGGCAGAGTCGGAGCCACCCGCCCCAATCCGCGACCGGCCCCTGGCCTCGCGCCGCACGCCACCGCCCGCGCTCTTCGAGCCGACGTATTCCTTCGCGGAAGAAAGCTATGGCGAGGCGGGACCGGAGGATGATGTCCTGCGGGATGACGCCAGCCGGTCCCAGTCCGGCACGCTGGTCTTCGGCGAGTCCGAAGCCGAATCCGAATCCGCCGCTACTACACCCGATTCCGACGGCGGCGCCGATATCGCGGGGCGCATTCTCACCCCCCGCCAGAATATCATCCTGGCGGTGCTCACCGGCGCGGCGTTGGGTGCCGCCGCGCCAGGCTTATGGGTGGCGTGGGCGTTCGCTCTGGCGCTGCTCATCTCCGCCGCCCACGTGGGCCTTCATTCAGTGCAGTTCGAGCGCTTCCGCCGCCAGCACGCCCGACGCCGCAGCGCGGGCGGCGGCCCGCGGTGGATTCTCTTCCTCATCCTGAAAACCGGTGTCACCGGTGCAGAGATCGTCCTGGTGGCCTATCTCACCGGCCTGGTGTCAACGCTGTTTTAGCGCCGCGTAGCCAGCCGCCGGCTGCGCACCCCCCCGGGAGCATAGGCTTACGCCTCCGCACCGAGCTGCGCGGCCCGCTGTATTTCCGGGCGCTTCCGGCCTACCTTACAGGGGACATTCACACGCGCACGGGACCGCACATGCAGGTCAAGCTGGCACTGGTGGCCGACTACGCCAACGTCACCGCCGAAGGCAAGCTCAACATCCTGGGGATCTTCGACCGCATCCACGTGGGAGAGCTACCCGCGCTGCACCCGCAGATGCATTTCATCCTGCGCCTGCAGGCGCACCCGGCCGAGCGCGATCGCCAGCATGCCGTGGAGATCAAGCTGCACGACCCGGACGGCCAGACGGTCTTCCAGGTGCAGGGGGAGATCCACCCCCGCTCCACGACCGCTCCAGGTGCCGCCACGACCAACCAGATCCTGACGCTGAACAACCTGCAACTCACCAAGACGGGCGGGTACACCTTCATTGTCTTCGTGGACAATGACCTGAAGTCGGAGGTCTCCCTGGACGTGGTCCATGCCGCCGGGCGCGGCGAGGAGCCGTCGGGCGAGCCTCCCCAGGAGCCTCCCCCCGAGCCTCCCCCCGAGCCACCGGCCGGGCCCGAGCCGGACGAGCCGGACGAGCCGGCCTGAACCGGATTTTCCACCCACAGCACAGAGTCGAGCCATGACGCCGCTCTTCCGCCGCCACACGTACCCGGTCCTGGCCGCCGCGCTGCTCTTCGGCCCGGCACCCGCCATCCAAGCCCAGCTGCCGAGCCGTACCGACACCGCCGTGGAGGGCGTGCGCACCAACCGCGCACTCAGCATCGACGACTACGCGCTGTGGCGCCGCGTCCAGTCGGTGGGCCTCAGCCACGACGGCCGCTGGGCCTCTTTTGCCTACACCAAGCGCGAGACGGATGACACGCTCTACGTGCAGGCGCTGGACGGTGACCGTCAGCACGTCATTCCCCGCGGCTCCCGCGCCGCCTTCTCGGATGACGGACGCTGGGCGGCGTACGTCCTCTCCCTGCCCTTCGCGGACATCGAGAAGCTGGAGAAGGAGAAGAAGCCCACCCCCCGCCAGGTGGAGCTGCTGGACCTCGCGAGCGGGGAGAAGCGCGCCTGGGACAACGCCGCCGACTTTGCCTTCGCCGACGGCGGGCGCTCCCTGGTGGTGAAGAAGGGCAAGGCCGATCCCGAGCAGAAGCATGACGGCACCGATCTCATCCTGCGCCATCTGGACAAGGGCTACGAGGAGCTCATCGGCAGCGTGGACGAGTACGCCTTCAATGACGGCGGCGCGGTGCTGGCCTACACGGTTGCCAGCGCGGACAAGGACGGCAACGGGCTCTACGTGGTGGAGCTGTCCACCGGCGCCCGCCGGCCGCTGGACACGGACACCCTCACCTACGCCCGCCTCACCTGGGACGAGGACGGTCGGGGGGTGGCCGCGCTGAAGGGCGCCAAGGCCAAGGAGCTGGTGGAGCGGGACAACGTCCTGCTGGCCTACGCCGGCGCGGGACGCGGCAGCTATGACGGCTTCGTCTACGATCCGCGCAGCGCGGCGGGCTTCCCCGATTCCACCGTAATCAGCGAGAAGGGCTCACTCACCTGGAGCGAGGATCTCTCCCGGGTATTCGTGGGCACGCGACCGCAGCAGTTGGATCCTGCGGCGGCGAAGAAGGCCGCCGCGGGGGCGGAGGAGGAGGCCGACTCCACCGTCGCTTCCGAAGAAGAGGAGCCGGCGGACTCCACCGGCGCGGGCAAGCAGGCCGAACCGAAGGAGCCGCCCGTAGCCGATGTGGACATCTGGCACTGGCGTGACCGGGAGATCCAGTCGGTGCAGATGCTCCGCGCGGGACGGGAGCGCAACCGCACCTATACGGCGGTGGTGCATCTGGACGGCACCTTCGTGCCGCTGGCCGACGAGCGCATGAGCAGTGTGGACGTGCCCCGCAGCGGTCGGGTGGCCATAGGGGAGGACGGCTACGACTACGTGCATGACTGGAAGCCCCAGTACGCCGAGTACTACCTGCTGGACACGCGCACCGGCGAGCGGCAGCGGGTGCTGGAGAAACACCTCCGCACGCTGGGCTTCTCCCCCGACGGCGAGCACTTCCTCTACTGGAAGGACGGCCACGTCTGGGACTACGCGCTCAGGGCGGGCGAGCATCGTAACCTCACGGCGGACGTGCCGGTGAGCTTCGTGGATTCCACCTTCGACCGGCTGGGGGAGAAGCCGCCGTACGGCGTGGCCGGCTACACCAAGGACGGCCGCTCGGTCATCCTCGAGCACCGCTTCGACCTGTGGCGGGTGCCCTTCGATGGCGGCAAGGCCAGGAATCTGACGGCGGGGATCGGCAGCGAGCGCTCGATCGTCTTCCGCCTGGTGCGCCTGGACCCCGAGGAGCGCTTCGTGGACCTCTCGGAGCCGCAGCTGCTCTCCGCCTTCGGGGAATACACCAAGCGCGACGGGTTCTGGCGGCTGGAGGGCGAGCGCATGCGCGAACTGACGTACGGTGACGTGCGCTGGGGCCGCCCCACGAAGGCCCGTGACACGGACCGCGTCCTGATCACCCGGGAAACCTTCAGCACCTTCCCCGACGTACTGGTCACCGACCTCTCGTTCGACCGTACGGAACGCCTCACCTACGCCAATCCACAGCAGGACGAATTCGTTTGGGGCAGGCGCATGCTCTTCGATTATCAGCTGGCCGACGGGACCGAGCTGCAGGGCACGCTGGCCATCCCGGAGACGTACCGGGAGGGCGAGCGGCTGCCCATGCTGGTCAACTACTACGAGAAGTACTCGCAGAACCTGAACAACTACTACACGCCCACCTACCGGAGCTCCCCGCAGTTCTCCGGCTACGTGAGCAACGGCTACCTGGTCATGCAGCCGGACGTTCACTTCACCCTGGGACCGTCGCACGGCAACATGCTGGAGGCGGTGGAGGCGGCGGTGGATCGGGTGGTGGAACTGGGCTACGCCGATCCCGCGCGCGTGGGGCTGCACGGCCACAGCTACAGCGGGCAGGGCTCGGCGTTCATCTCCACACGCTCGAAGAAGTTCGCGGCCATCGTGGCGGGCGCGGCGG
>JBBDRO010000092.1:3893-18791 GCA_040905425.1 Gemmatimonadota bacterium
GCGTTCATCTCCACACGCTCGAAGAAGTTCGCGGCCATCGTGGCGGGCGCGGCGGCCACCAACCTGGTGTCCGACTTCAACCAGCTGTGGAAGAGCGCCGGGACGAACCAGCACCGCTACGACACGTACGGGCAGGGGCGCTTTGCCACCAACCCGTTCGATGACCTTGACCTCTACATGGATCAGTCCGCCACCTTCAACGCCCGCACCATGGACACGCCGTTGCTGCAGCTGCACGGCACGGACGACGGCTCGGTGGAGTGGCTGCAGGCGGTGGAGTTCTACAACGCGCTCCGCTTCAACGGCAAGAACGTCATCCTCCTCTCCTATCCCGGCGAGGGGCACGGCCTGGGCAAGTACGAGAACCAGCTCGACTTCCAGAAGCGCATGCGGCAGTTCTTCGA
Source organism: Gemmatimonadota bacterium (assembly GCA_040905425.1). GTDB lineage: Bacteria > Gemmatimonadota > Gemmatimonadetes > Longimicrobiales > RSA9 > JBBDRO01. The sequence continues at coordinate 4,298 of JBBDRO010000092.1, forward strand.
CCACTACCTGAAGGGCGCGCCGGCGCCCACCTGGATGACGGACGGCCGCACGTTCCTGGAGAAGGAGCGAGCGCTGAAGGCGGGCGGCGGCGGCGCTTGACCCGGGCCCCGCGCGGGGTTACATAATCAGGGACCGCGCGGCACCCATGGCGCGGTCTTGAACCTGGAGCCCGGTCCAAGCCTCCGACCCGGTCGGCGATTCTTCGCCGGGGAGGCGGACCGGGCTCGACCTATCCTGGAGCTCCGTAGGTCCATCGGCGCCACCACCGTGCGGTGGGCGCCCGCGCGGAGCATTGGAGTCATCATGCTGGAAGAGATCAAGCAGAAGCTGGCGGACGAGATCGACCGCCTCATGGAGGAACTCACCGTCACGCTCCCCGAGGCCATTCGCAAGGCCGTGGAGCTGGGTGACCTGTCCGAGAACGCGGAGTACAAGTCGGCGCTGGAGCGGCAGCAGTTCGTGCAGGCGCGGCTGAATCATCTGACGCAGCGAGCCAACGAACTCTCCAAGATCGATCCGAAGGCGCTGGAGAAGGACACGGTGGGCTTCGGCTCCAAGGTGGTGGTGCAGGAGGTGGGCACCAAGCGGAAGACGGAGTACGTGATCGTCTTCGGTGACTTCATTGACCTGGACTCCAACCAGATCTCCATGGCGTCCCCCATCGGACGGGCGCTGCTGCACAAGAAGAAGGGGGAGGAAGCCGTGGTGGACCTCCCGCGCGGCGAGGTGAAGTTCAAGATCGTGGAGCTCACTACCCTGCCGGAGATGGTGGCATCATGATGCGCGGAGCAGTGAGGCTCCCGATCCTGGTGGCCGCGTTCGTGGCGCCCTTCGTGCTCGTGGCGCCCGCCTTTGTGACGCCGGCCGCCGCCCAGGCCACGTGCCCCGACAGCGATCCGTACTGCGCGGAGGTGGCGGCGCTGAGCGCCCGTGCCGACGTGGCGGCGGCGCTCGAGGCGGCCGGCACGCCCGGGGCGCGTGAGCGCGCGCGTGCCGACCTGATCGAGCTGACGGAGATCCCGGCCCCGCCGTTCGCTGAGGAAGTGCGGGCCCGCCACTACGCGGACATGCTCCGCGCCGCGGGGGCGGACAGCGTGTGGATCGATGAGGAGGGCAACGTGCTGGCGCTGCGCCGTGGCGTGGCGGGAGGAGGGCTGCTGGGCATCGGCGGCCACCTGGACACCGTCTTTCCCGAGGGCACGGACGTGACCGTGCGCGTGAGCGGGGATACGCTCTTCGCGCCAGGCGTGGGGGATGACACCCGCGGGCTGGTAGTGGTGCTGGAAGTGCTCCGGGCGCTCGAGGCGGCCGGCGTGGAGACGGCGGCGGACGTCCTCTTCATCGGCACCGTGGGTGAGGAAGGGCTCGGAGACCTGCGCGGCATGAAGCACCTCTTCCGCAGGGGCGGCCCGGCGTTCGACTCCTTCATTGCCGTGGACGGGGGCGGCACCCGCTCCATCACGGCGCAGGCGCTCGGCTCCATCCGCTACCGCGTGACCTTCCGCGGCGAGGGCGGCCATTCCTGGGGCGCCTTCGGCACCGGCAACCCGGCGCACGCGCTGGGCCGCGCCATCCGGCTCTTCGATGAGGCGGCCGACGCCTTCACCGCCGACGGCCCCCGCACCAGCTACAATGTGGGCCGCATCGGCGGCGGAACCTCCGTCAACTCCATTCCGTTCGAGGCGTGGATGGAGGTGGACATGCGCTCCGAGAGCCAGGAGCGGCTGCAGGAGATCAACCAGATCTTCCGCGCCGCCATGCAGCGGGCCGTGGCGGAGCAGAACCCGGTGGCCCGGCGCGGCGACGCGCTCACCGTGGAGCTGGACCCCGTGGGGGACCGCCCCAGCGGTGAGACGGACCCCGACGCGCCGCTCCTGCGCCGCGCCGTGGCCGTGACCCGGCACATGGGGGAGGAGCCGAGCATCGGCCGCTCCTCCACGGATTCCAACATTCCCATCTCCATGGGCATTCCCGCCGTGACCATCGGCCGCGGCGGGGAGGGCGCCAACGGGCACGCCCCCGACGAGTGGTGGCGGGACACGCCCGACTCCCACGTGGCGGTGCAGCGCGCGCTGCTGCTGGTGGTGGCGGAGGCCGGCCCCGCGAACTGAGCCGCGCCGGCAACCGCCCCGGCGCCCGCACCGAGCCGGCGGCACGGATGGTGAAGGTGCCCACCCGCATGGCGGACATCGAGCTCTATCCCAGACGTGAACGGCGCCGGCGCCTGGAGCGCGCCGGCCTCTCGGGCCGCGCGGAGCGCGGGCTGAACACGGCCATGGCCGTGACGGTGGCGCTCTTCGTCACCGGCTGGGCCTTCACCGTGGCGCAGGCCGCCACCACCGATGTGCCGTTCGGCCTGGGCGGGCGGGTCACCGCCAATCCGCTCTCCCCCTCCGCTCCCCCCGAGACCGCCTTCCTGCTGGACGCCGCGCTGCGGCGCCTGGCCGCCTCCACCGAGCTCTACGGCGAGAGCGGCGATGTCCGTGTGCTCGTTCAGGAACCGGGCGACACCGTGCTCCAGGTGGAGGTGCCCGAGGAGGGTGTGGCCCTCGATGCGGAGGCGGACCCGGAAGCGCCCGGTCTGCTCCGCCTGGTAGCCCGCATCGGGGAGGCCATCCGGCCGGTGCCCCGGCTCACCATCCTGCGCATGGTGCCCATCACGGAGCGGGTGGGCGGCGCCATCCGGGGCTACCGGGTGGGCGAGTGGCCCTACGAAACCAGCGGCACGCCCGACTCACCGGAATACGCCCCGCCCGCCGGGCTGGTGGAGGTGGAGCGGGACATGGTGGACCTGCCCGTCTCCACGCACTTCACGCTGGGAGACTTCCTCACCAAGGGCCAGGAGAACGTGTGGCCCAAGTTCGTCTTGATCTCCCCCCGTCTGCTCGACAAGCTGGAGCTCACCATCGACGAACTGGAGGCCATGGGCCATCCCGTGCGTGATGTGGGCATCATCAGCGGCTTCCGCCATCCGCACTACAACGAGGCCGGCGGCAACCCGGCCGGACGCGGGGCCCTGTCCCGCCACATGTACGGTGACGCCATGGACTGGTTCGTGGACCATGACGGCAACGGCAGCATGGATGACCTGAACGGCGACGGCCGCGTGGACGTGGCCGACGCCCGCGTCATGGCCGAGGCGGCCGAGCGCGTCGAGCGGAAGTACCCCCACCTGGTGGGCGGCATCGGCATCTATCGCCCCACCGGCGCCCACAACGGATTCGTGCACCTGGACACGCGCGGCTACCGGGCGCGCTGGTAGCGCGCTGCGGGCAGCCCCACACCCGAGGAGACACCATGGCCGAGGAGAACGCCAACCCATCCTTCCCCCGCCGCGTACCGGGCGAGGCGGTCCGCGCACCGGCGGTGGCGCGCGTGCGCGAGGAGGACCTGGAACCGCATGCCGGCCTGCGCTACGTGGCGCGCCTCTTCAAGGTGCTGGCCATGCTGCTCCTGCTCATGCTGGTGGCCGAGATCATTATCGGCCTCACGCAACAGGGCACGGCCGCCCTTCCCACGCTGCTCGTGGAGGCCACGCGCATGGTGGTTTTCGCCGGCTTTCTCTGGGGCGCCGGAGACATGGCGCTCATGCTCATCGAATCCAACCACGACCTGCGCGCCACGCGCATCCTGCTCGGCCGCATGAACGGCCGCATGCAGCGCTGGATGGAGCACGTGGGCGTGCCGCAGGCCGACCGGAGTTCCGATGCCCCGGCCGGTGCGGAAACGGGCGCCGCGGGGATGCGCAACACCGGCACCACGCCGCTGCCGCCCGAGGTGGATGATCTCGAGGGCGGCCCGACGGAGGATTAGCGCAGCACCTCCCTGCCGCCTAGTTTGACGCATCCCACACGTCATCCGGAGGCATTTTTCCATGCGACGTCCCCTCGTCCTGCTGCTGGCGCTCGTCCCGTTCCTGGCCACGCCCGCCCTCGCGCAGGGCAACCTCATCATCGTGGGCGGCGGCGGCCGCCCCGACACCATCATGGGCAAGTTCGTGGAACTGGCCGGCGGCCCGGGCGCCAGGATCCTGGTCATCCCCAACGCCAGCGCCAACGCGGAGGGAGCGGGCGAGAGCCAGGCGGAGGGCCTGCGCCGCCTGGGCGCCGATGCCTCCTTCGTGGCGCTCGACGCCGCTTCCGCCGATGACCCGGCCGTGCTGGAGCGCTTCGAGGGCGTGACAGGTGTGTGGTTTCCGGGCGGGGTGCAGAGCCGCCTCATGGACGTCATCGGCGGCACACGGGCAGCGGACGCCATCCGCCAGGTCTACACCCGGGGCGGTGTGGTGGGCGGCAGCTCGGCCGGCGCGGCGGTCATGACCACGCCCATGATCACCGGCGGGGAGAAGCGTCCCGCGCGGGAGGATGATGACTGGAACATCATCGAGCGGAACAACGTGGAGTGGGCCGACGGGCTGGACCTGCTGCCCGACGCCGTCGTGGACCAGCACTTCGTCCGCCGCAAGCGCCACAACCGGCTCATGAGCCTGGCCATGGAATACCCCGACAAGGTGGGCGCCGGTATCGACGAGGCAACGGCCATCTGGGTGAAGGCCGACGCCACGTGGGAAGTGCTGGGCCGCAGCGTGGTGGTGATCTACGACGCCCGCCCCGCCAACGTGTCGCCCGATCGGCTGCCGCTGGGCGCCGCCAACATGCGGCTCCACGTGCTACCGCACGGCGGCATGTTCAACCCCGCCACGGGCGCGGCCATCATGCCGGGGGGAAGCGTGCCGGTGAAGCGCTTCTGAGGCAGCGATAGATTGATAATATTCAAATAGATTGTTAAATCTGGGATAGATTGCTACATTTCGCGTATGGATCCCCTCCGAAACCCCTTCGCTCCCGGCGCAGGCAGTCGCCCGCCCGAACTCGCGGGCCGGGAGGAAATCATCCAGTCTGCCCGCATTGCCCTGGCCCGGGTGCGGCTCAGCCGCCCGGAGAAGAGCCAGATGCTCCTGGGATTGCGGGGCGTCGGGAAGACCGTGCTGCTCACCCGTATTGGAGAAATGGCCGAGGAGCAGGGCTATCTCGTGGCCATGCTGGAGGCCCCCGAAGGTCAGAGATTAGCAGAGTACCTGGCCCCAGGGCTGAAGAGTGTCCTGCTGCAGCTGAGCCAGGTAGAAAGAGCCAGGGATTTAGCGAATCGCGCTGCGGCTGCACTCAGAGGCTTCGCCAGCGCCTTCAAGGTTACCATTGGGGACGTGGAGATCGGCGTCTCAGAGCCGCCGACCGCCAATAGCGGAAATCTCGATATCGACCTCCCTGAGCTTCTGCTCGCAACAGCAGCAGCGGCCAGGGCGGCAGAGAGCAGTGTTTGCATCTGTATTGATGAGGTTCAGTATCTCGGAGAGGAAGACCTCCGGGGTCTAATCGTTGCCCTGCACCGCATCTCACAGAAGGGACTGCCGCTCATTGTGTTCGGCGCGGGGCTGCCCCAGGTGGCCGCACTTGCAGGCGAGGCAAAATCATACGCGGAGCGCCTCTTCGACTATCCGGATGTCGGCCCGCTTGCCGCCGACGCCGCGCGAAGCGCGGTCGAGGAACCGGTAAGGCACGAGGGCGCCTCGATCGAGGGCGACGCACTCGATTATGTGGTCGAGGTGACGGAGGGTTATCCGTACTTCCTGCAGGAGTGGGGAAAGCACACGTGGAATGCCGCAGGCTCCTCACCGATAACCGCAAAGGTCGTCGCCGCCGCGAGCCAGTCGGCGATCAATGCACTCGACAACAGCTTCTTTCGAGTCCGTTTTGATCGTCTTACCCCACGGGAACAGGACTACCTGCGCGCGATGGCCGACCTCGGCCCAGGGCCGCACAGATCTGGAGCCATCGCGGAGCGGCTCGGCAGGTCCGTTGAAAGCATGGGCCCCCTCCGCAGCGGCCTGATCAAGAAGGGGATGATCTGGAGTCCCGCACACGGCGACACCGCCTTCACTGTGCCCATGTTCGATGGCTTCATGAAGCGAGCAATGCCGGCATGGGGTGATCCCGCGCTCTAGTGAGGCGAGCGGTCGCGCCGGCTGGCCGGTCGACCCGAACTCCTACCCGCCCTCCTTGCGCGAGCGCGCCAGCGCCCGCAGCAGCCGCATGGCATTGCGCGGCGAACGGAGCAGGTGCCTACCATCACGCGTTTATTGCGCTGTGCAGCTCGAGGAAATCCCGTCAAACGGTCAGGGGTCAATCCCGTCTCTTCACCGGCATCCAGCCGCACCTCAACGTCCCCCGAGGTTGCGGCATAACCCCCACCCGCACGACCTTTCCCCTACACACAGCAAACCCCACCCGGAGAGCCGTAATGAGCCCCACGCACACGCCCCACCCCCCACAGCGCTGGCCACTCTCCCTGATCGCTCCGGCCGCCCTGGCCGCCCCGGTTGCTCTGGCCGCCCTAACAGCCCTGACCGCCCTGACCGCCCTGACCGCCCTGACCGCCCTGACCGCCCTGACCGTCCTCACCGCCGCCCCCGCCCACGCCCAGCAGCGTTCCGGCGCCCTCACGGCCGCCACCCTGGACGAGCTGGCCTTCCGGGAGATCGGCCCGGCGGTGACCGGCGGGCGCATCCACGACGTGGAAGCGCTGCCCGAGGACCCGTCGGTGGTCTACGTGGCAGCGGCCTCGGGCGGCATCTGGAAGTCGGAGAACATGGGCACCACGTGGACGCCCATCTTCGACGACCAGCCGGTCTCCACCTTCGGTGACATTGCCATCGCGCCGAGTGACCGGCAGGTGATCTGGGCGGGCACGGGCGAGCAGAACAACCGGCAGAGCACCTCGTGGGGCAACGGCGTCTACCGCTCCGCAGACGGCGGCGCCACGTGGACGCATCTGGGCCTCGAGGAGACCCGCCATATCGGCCGCGTGCGCGTGCACCCGACCGACCCCGATGTGGCGTGGGTGGCGGCGCTCGGCAACCTGTGGGCGCCCCACCCGGAGCGGGGCGTCTTCAAGACGGACGACGGCGGCGCGAGCTGGCGGAAGACGCTCTTCGTGGACCAGAACACGGGCGCCGTGGACCTGGTGCTCGACCCCTCCAACCCGAACGTGCTCTACGCCGCCGCGTACCAGCGGCAGCGGCGCGCCTGGGGCTACAACGGCGGCGGCCCCGGCAGCGGCATCTACAAGAGCACGGACGGCGGCGAGAGCTGGAGCGAGCTGACCAACGGCCTGCCGGTGGATGACATGGGCCGCATCGGCCTGGCCATCGCGGAGTCCAGTCCCAACATCCTGAACGCCATCGTCGAGACGTCGGATGACGCCACCCAGGGCATGTATCGCAGCGAGGACGCCGGCGCCACCTGGACGCGGGTGAACGAGCTGAACGCCCGGCCCTCCTACTACAGCCACATCTACATCGACCCCAACAACCCGGAGCGCGTCTATTCGCTGGCGGTGTCCTTCTACAAGAGTGAGGACGGCGGCCGCAGCTGGCGCACCATGCCCACGCGCCAGCAGTATGACGTGGGCGTGCACAGTGACTTCCACGCCCTGTGGATCGACCCCAACAACTCCAAGCACCTCATCCTGGTGGGAGACGGCGGCGTCTACCAGAGCTGGGATATGGCGGAGCACTTCACGCGCGTGAACAACGTGCCGGTGGCGCAGGCCTACGGCATCGGCGCCGACGGCCGGGACCCTTACTACCTCTACGTGGGGCTGCAGGACAACCACTCCTGGCAGGGTCCCAACGCCACGCGCCACTGGATCGGCATCCTGGGGGACGACTGGCAGCAGATCGGCTTCAGCGACGGGATGTACCACCAGGTGGATCCCATGGACCCGGAGAACGCCCACTACGTCTTCAGCAACAACGAGAACGGCGGCTACACGCGCGTGGACGCCTTCACCGGAGACATCCTGAACATCCGGCCCCCCAACGTGGCCGGGGAGCGGAGCCGCTTCGACTGGGTGGCGCCCTCGCTGCTGTCCCGCCACGACCCGCGCGTCTTCTACGCCGGCGGCAACCGCCTCTTCATCTCGCGGGATCGGGGCAGCTCGTGGAGCTGGACCGAGGACCTGACCCGCCAGATCGATCGGGACACGCTGGCCATCATGGGCGTGCTCGGCGCCGACATTGCGCACTCCAGGAACGACGGCACCTCCACGCACAGTGAGATCGTCACCATCGCGGAGAGCCCGCTGGACGGCCGCATCCTCTGGGTGGGCACCGATGACGGCAACATCCAGATCTCGCGCGACGGCGGAACCACCTGGAACGAGGTGTCCGGCAGCGTAAACGGTGTGCGGAACGGCACCTACGTGAGCCGTGTTCATGCGTCCCGCCGCTCGCCGGGGACCGCCTACGCCACCTTCGACGCGCACCGGGACGGGGACTTCCGCCCCTACGTCTTCCGCACCACGGACTTCGGCGCGTCGTGGGAGAACCTGAGTGGCGGCTTGCCGGACGGCGCCGGCTCGGTGAACGTGATCGCCGAGCATCCGGCCAACTCGGAGGTGCTCGCGCTCGGCGCGGAGCACGGGCTCTTCGTGAGCGGAGACGCGGGCGCCACCTGGCTGCGCTACGGCGGCGGGCTGCCCACCACGCTCTACGACGACCTCCTCTTCCACCCCAGGTACCACGACCTCATCGTGGCCACGCACGGGCGCGGCGTGTGGATCCTGGATGACGCCCGCCCGCTGACCATGACCCGGGCCATGGCCCAATCGGCCGCCCACCTCTTCCCCATCCGTCCCGCCACCACCTTCCACAAGTGGAAGGACACGTCCTATCGTGGACAGGACATCTGGACGGGAGAGAATCCGCCCGAGGGCGCCATCATTACCTACACTCTGGGCAGCGCCGCCCCCGAGGCCACGCTGACCATCACCAACGCCGTGGGCCGCACGATCGCCACGTTGGAAAGCGACGACGCCCCGGGCGTTCATCGCGTGATCTGGGATCTGCGCCACGCCATGCCCGGCGGGCGCGGGGAAGGCCCCTTCGTCATGCCGGGCACCTACACGGTGACGCTCGCGGCCGGCGGTGCCACGGCGCGCCAGCAGGTGGAGGTGCGGGGGGATCCGGCCGTGGCGGTGAGCGCCAGCGACCAGGCCGAGCGGGAACGCTTCTTCACCGCCATCCTGGACCTCATGGCCGCGGCCGAGGCGCTGGCCCCCCGCGTGCAGGACGAGGAGCTGGCCGACCGCCTGCAGGGCGCGGCGCGCGACGCCTCACGCCTCATCGGCACCTACATGGGCAGCGGCGTGCGGCCGGGCAGCATGTACCCGCCCACGCAGACCCACCTGGACGCGCTGGCGGAGGCGCGCGCGGAGGTGGACGCGGTGCGGCGCGCGGTGGGCGGCTAGCCGCCCGCCGCCGCCAGCCGCCGGACGGCCTCCACCAGGCTCTCCACCCGGGTGGGGTCAACGCTGCGCGCCACGTCATTCTCCAGGCTGGAGGCCACGTTGTTCAGCGCGCCACGGCGCTCCGAGCTGGAACGGCCCTCGGCGCTATCGAGCGCCTGCCGGGTGGCGCGGATGCGGTCGGCCGCCAACCCGTTGTTGCGCTCCAGCTGGTCCACGAAGGCCCGCGCCAGCGCGAAGCTGGGCGGCCACACGAAGTGCGGCTGACCCTGCGCGTTCAGGTGCGTCAGGTGCACCGTGTTGGCCGCGTCGATCTCGTTCTGCGTGAGCACCTCGCTGGGCGTCAGCTCGAAGATGTCCAGCCCGCGCGCGATCTCGGAGTTCACGAGCACGCCGTTGTACCAGTAGACCGACCAGGAGCCCGCGCTGGTCTGCCGGTCCGGGTTCAGCGGCCCGCGGTCGTGGAAGGCAATCTCCACCGGGTTGGCCGGGTCGGTCCAGTCGAAGACCGAGATGCCGCCCTGGTACCAGCCCTGCACCATCACGTCGCGGCCCGGGATGGGGATCAGCGAGCCGTTGTGGGCCACGCAGTTCTCCAGCGACGTCTGCGGCGCGGGCATCTTGTAGTAGCTCTGGAACTCCATCTGGCCGTCATTGATCGTGAAGAGCGCGTTCGCACCCCACTCGTAGGGATCGTCGATGCGGCACTTGGGCCCGCCGCCGCCGCCCCACTCGTCGGTGAAGAGCACCTTGCTGGCGTCATTGCTGAAGGTGGCGGAGTGCCAGTAGGAGAAGTTCCGGTCGGCCACCTCGTCGACGCGGCGCGGGTTGACGGGGTCGCTGATGTCCAGCAGCAGCCCGTAGCCGCCGCACGCGCCGCCCGCCAGCCCGGCCCAGGGGTAGACGGTGATGTCGTGGCACTGGCTCGGGCCCCTGCCCTCTCCCTCACCACCGAAGAGCTGCGCAGCGATGCGCGGCAGCGCCTGGCGGAGCGCCGCGCTGTCCGCGGCCGTCACCGTGCTGCCGCCGCGAGCCGCGGCAATGCTGTCCAGCATGCTCTCGATCACGCGGCCCCGCAGGATGCGGTACTGACCCTCGACCTGCACCACGAAGTCCCCGCGTGCCTCGGCAGCGGCCACGTCAGCCGGCGCCTCACCGTGGCGCGGCGGGGACACCAGGTCCTCGAAGATGCGCGGCGAGGAGACGATGGCCGCCGCCGCCGGGTTGTTCACCGGCACGCGGATCACCTCGATACGGAAGAGCGCCGTGTTGGGGTCCTCGTCCGGCATGACGCCCACGCACCCGGGCAGCTCCTCTGCCGGACGCACGCGGGAGGAACCGGAGATGTAGACGTAGACGTTCTCCGTGTCCCCCGGATGCTCCAGCACCGTGTGCGTGTGCGAGCCGCGGCACGTCTGCACGTTGCCCACGTTCACGGGGTTGTCCAGATCGCTGATGTCGAAGATGCGGATGCCGCGCAGGCGGTCCTCACTCACGGTCTCGTCCACGCCCTGGCCGCCGCAGTCCAGGCGGGCAGACGGCGCTTCGCCGGAGACGAAGAGCAGGTTGCGATAAACGGAGACGTCGCTTTGAGAAGCCGGGCAGAAGTAGCCCTTGCGCAGCCGGGGCGCGCGCGGATCCGAGATGTCCCACACCTGGAAGCCGTTGTAGTTGCCCTGGATGGCGTAGTCCCCCACGAAGGCCAGATCGGAATTGGTGGCGTCGAAGGGATCCGGCTTGGGCGTATTGGAGAGCAGGCGCAGGTTCCAGATGGCCTCACCGGCGTCGTGCACGCCGGCGCGGAGCCCCACCCGCGGGTCGGGCGAAGGTGGCGTGACGGTGAGGCCGGTAGGCGCCGCCGAGGTGGACGGCGCCAGGACGGGCGGATTGCCTGTGGAGGTCGAGGCGCAGGACGCCAGGACGGGTACGCTCACGCACAGCGCGAGCGCCCGGATCCACGATGGACGTAGGCTCATGGTGTTCTATCCGTGGGAGGGTGGAGGCTGCCGCCGTCCCCGAAGAGGAGGGCAATCAGCATGGTGCGCATGCGTTCGATCTCGCTGGACTGGTCGGCGCCGATGTCGGACGCCAGCTTGAAGACCATCTCGTTCTGCGCGGCGCCGTCGGTGGCCAGCAGTTCATCGACCATAATGATGGCGCCCTGGTGGTGCTGGATCATGTAGGTCAGATAGAGGCGGTCGAACTCCTCACCACGCGCCGCGTCCAGGTTGGCCAGCTGCTCGGCGGAGAGCATGCCGGCCATCTGCATGTCGTGGTGCCCGCCGTGCATGGGCGCGTCCATGCCGCCGGCCGCTGGGTCGGTTACCGGCAGGTCCTGGTCACGCAGCCACTGCTGCATGAGCGCGATCTCGTCCTTCTGCCCGTTGATGATGCGTGCGGCCATCGTCTGGAGGGCCGGGCTGGCACCGTGCGTGGGCGCCATGGCGGACATGACCAGCGCCTGCGCGTGATGGTGGATCATGCCGGTCATGAAGGCCGCGTCGGCCGGCGTGTAGGATGAACGTACGCTGTCGGACACGGCCGCCGCGGCCGCCACGCCGCCTGGCGCGGGCGTCACGATCACCGGCTCCCGGGCGGTCTGGCCGCAGCCGGCCGCGCCTACGAGGAGGCTACCGGCAAGCAGCGACAGGGCGGATTTCCGCATGAGGGTCCCCCGGACTTTGTGGCGGATCGCAGGTTCGAAGACGGCGGAGCTATTCCCGACGCTCCGTCAATTTACGCCAAGCGGCGCATCGTGCCAAGCCGGCACCGGCGGGGCATCCTCCGGGCCCGCCGCCCTCGAACCGCACGTTCGCGTGTCATGGGCTATCCTGGCGCCGCAGCAGGAGCGCACTCTCCGTGCGCGTGACCACGCGCCACCCGGGTGGTGCATCGTCTCTGGTGGTCGTGGGCACCTGCCACCCGTCCACGGGCGGTACCACCAGGTCCAGTCCGGAACTGCCGGAGTGTGTGATCCACAAGTACAGGGCGCCCGGAGGCAGCGTGGATGGGTCGGGCGCCTGTACCGTGTGCACACCGCCGTGGACACTCAGCACCCGCGGAGCGTTGGACCACACGGGGACTCGCGCCAGGGCGGCATCGGCGCTCAACACCTCTCTCATCTCCTCCGCAATGCGGCGGAATTCCGGATCGTTCGCGCCCAGACCGTCCACCTGCCGTGCATTCACCACGCCGGTTACCGCTGTAATGCATCCGAGGATCACCCAGGGCGCCCTGCTGCGGGGGATCCACGCCAGCAGCAGCGGCAGCAGGCCGTACATCAGCAGCCGGGCGCCCGGATCGTACCAGCGGATGAGCAGGAGCAGGACGGAAAGCCCCACCACCGCGAGTCCGATCCTGCGCAGTCCGCCCTGACGCCCATCACCCGCGCGACTCCGCAGGACCACGACGGCCGCCAGCCACGCTCCAACGCACGCCGCCGCGAACGCCAATGCAAGCGGGTCGCGGAGGGTGCCGTGCCAGGGAACCACCACGTTCCGTACGATACTCCACGCCAGGATGACGGGCGCCGCCAGCACGTCGAGCACGGCTGTCGGACGGTGGGTGGGCGCCACCACCTGTCCTGTTATTGTGGCACTCCACCACATCAATACCAGGATCGTGGCGCCCCAGAGCAGAAGCGGCGGCAGTGCCACTCGTGGCCGACGCCACCACCCGGTCCCGAGCAGGACAGCGGGCAGGAATACCGCTGCCACGAGCTTGAGGGCGGGCAACAAGGCCAGCGCGGCCAGGGCCAGCGTCGCGACCAGGCGCCACCGGTCGGGCGCCCGTTCCCGGCCCGCGTCCTGGTGCCACCGGTCGGGCACCCGTTCCCGGCCCGCGTCCTGGTGCCACCGGTCGGGCGCCCGTTCCCGGCCCGCGTCCTGGTGCCGGACGATTGCGAGCAGTGCGGCCAGGAAGATGCCGTAGGTGAGCACGTCGGGCTTGGCCACGCTGCACAACACCCGAAAGAAACCCATGCCGAGCGTGAGACCAAGCCCCAGCGCCGCGGCGGGCGCCCAGCCGGCGCCGAGTGCCAGAACGATCATGGCGTAGACCGCCATGGCCAGCGCCACGCCATTGAGGAACTGAGCGCCCGCCAGCGGCTCGCGGAAGTGTGAGATCAACCAGGAATAGCCCGGGGGCCAGTGCACTACGGGAGCGCCGGCGGCGTCGACGAAACCCGCTCCCCCTGCTATGGACCGGGCCATTTCCACGAGCGTTATGGCGTCGGCATCCCGAACCGCCACCCCACCGGCCGCCAGCGTGGCGGTGAGCGCCACCCCCAGACTCAGCAGGCCGGCTGCGTACAGGTCGGTGCGCGCAATCGGGGCCCGGCCCCCGCCGCGCGCGGCAGCTGACGGCAGAACCGCCCCGCCCACGCTTAGTGCCCCCGCATTTCCTCCGCGTCCGCCACGCGCTTGAGCGCGATCATGTAGGCGGCCGTGCGCAGGGGGACGTTCCGCTCGCGCGCCACGGCGGCCACGTCGCGGTAGGCGTCGGTCAGCTTCCGCTCCAGCTGCTGGCGTACGTGGTCCAGCTCCCAGCGCAGCTGCTGCAGGTTCTGCGTCCACTCGAAGTAGGACACCACAACGCCGCCGGCATTGGCCAGGAAATCGGGCAGGACGGGAATGCCCCGCTCCTCCAGGATCTTGTCCGCGATCGGCGTGGTGGGCGCATTGGCCGCCTCCACCACCATGCGGCACTGCAGCTGGTTCACGTTGTCCTCCTTGGTGATCACGCCGCCCAGCGCGGCGGGCACCATGAAGTCACACGGTACGCCCCAGAGCTCCGCGGCGCCGAGCGTGTCCCCGCCCGCGAACCCGCCCACCGTGCGCGCCTCCGCCACGTGCGCCGAGAGCGCCGCCACGTCCAGCCCCGCGTCAGCCACCACGCCGCCATCGGCGTCCGTCACCGCCACCACCTTCACGCCCTCGGCGGCCAGACAGGCGGCCAGGTGGCTGCCCACGTTGCCGAAGCCCTGGATGGCCGCGGTGGCGCCCTCCCAGGGCAGGCCCAGGTCCCGCGCGGCCTCGCGCATGGTGATCATCACGCCCCGGCCGGTGGCCTCCTCCCGGCCCAGCGAGCCGCCGAGCGCCACCGGCTTGCCCGTCACGATGGCCGGGCTGTAGCCACGCTTCTGGCTGTACTCGTCCAGCATCCACGCCATCACCTGCGCGTCCGTGCCCA
>JBBDRO010000093.1:0-4085 GCA_040905425.1 Gemmatimonadota bacterium
GGAATGGGCCCACGCTGCTCGATGGTCAGGTAGGAGATGCAGCGCGTGGCGTCCATGACCGGAGCGCCGCTGGCGTCCCGGCCGAGCAGGGCGCCGGTGGGGCACGCCTCCACGCAGGCGTTGCACGTGCCGCAGTGATCCGCCACGAACGGCTCGTCGGGTTCCAGTTCCAGCTCCAGCAGCAGGCTGCCCAGGAAGAAATAGGAGCCGCGCCGCGGGTGGATGAGCATGGTGTTGCGGCCGAACCACCCCAGCCCCGCGCGGCGGGCTATCTCGCGTTCCAGCACGGGGCCGGTGTCCACGTAGGCCCGCGCAGCGGGCAGGGCATGCCCCACCTCCTCCTCCAACCAACGCAGGAGCGCCAGCAGCTTCTTCCTGATGACCTTGTGGTAATCCCGGCCGCGGGCGTAGCGCGCGATGATGGCGCGCTCGGGGGAGGAGGATGCCTCGTCGTCGCTTACGGAATTGTAGTTGTGAGCGACGACGAGGGCGCTCCGTACACCGTGCCACGCACGTTCCGGGTGGCAGCGACGTTCGACGGCGTCGGGGCGGGCCAGGTAGGCCATCGTGCCGTGGCGGCCATCCTCGATCCACGCCTGGTAGAAGGCGGCATGATCGCTGGCGCGGATGGGCGCCACCCCGGCCGCGTCGAAGCCCAGGCGGAGCGCCTCGGCCTTGACACGCGCGGCGAGATTGGTGGCGCTGGTGGAGTCCGGCATGGGCGCGGATACCCCGCCCGGGGCAGGAAGGTCTGCCGGCTCAGTTGCGGCGGAAGTCGTGTGCCGCGTTCGTGAGCCAGACCAGGATGACGCCGCACGCGGAGTTGCCGGAGCCGAGGGCGGGGATGTACTGGGGCGGCACGCTGCTCGGCCCGCGGTAGATCTCGATGGCCTCGATCCAGTCCTGCGCCAGCTCGTCGATGTAGAAGTCATCCCCCGCGCGGCCGCCGTTCACGAAATAGCGGAAGGGGCAGCCGCCGCGACCGGTGACATCCTGGTAGGGTCCCCAGTTGCTGGGCATGAGGGTGAGACCGGCAATGCCGCGCAGAGCGTCACTGGCCATGCTGGGCTGCTTGGCCTCGATCTGGGCGCGCGTCATGTAGACGCCCCGGCCACGCTCGCGCCGGTCGTAGAAGCCCACCTCCGCCAGGCGCTGCTTGCGCACGTCCACGATGACCGGATCCAGGCGGATGGGTTCATCACTCATGCGCAGCGTGATGTCGAGCGCTTCATCCGTGTTCACGGCGAACCCGGTGGCCAGATCCTCGTGGGAGATGTGCCTGGCCACCAGATTGTAGTTGCCCGGCGGGAGCCGCTGGAAACGAAAGCGGCCGTTCTCATCGGAAACGGTCTCGACGGGTGTGCCGGTCAGCCGAATCACGGCATCGGCCACCGGGTCCTGGCTGTCCCCGAGCAGGACCTGGCCGGTGACCAGCCTGCCTTCCGTGGCCATGCGCAGTTCCATGTCCTCCACCTGCCCCGCCTCCACGAGCGCCAGCTCCGTGGCCGTCTGCCCCAGGTAGCGACCCTGCACACGCAGCTGCGTCCCCGCGAAGACCTGGCAGAAGACGAAGTGGCCGAGGGAGTCCGTGTCCACTTCGAGCGGCTGGGTGCGCCGGCCGTCCTCACGCCAGGAGACCTCCACGCCCACTTTCTGAAGGGGAATGCCGGAGGCGGAATCGACCGCCGTCCCGGTCAGTATGCCATGATCGGGACTGATGGTCCGGTCCGCGCAGGCGGCCGGCACCTGCGCCTGGACGCTGCCGGCGCCGGCCACGGCCAGGCCCACGACGAGCGGACCGGTGATGCGTGTTAACTGGCGTAGCATGGGGCCTCCATGGTGCGCCTCGGTAACCTAGCGAGATGCATGCCGGAGATGGGAAGGTGCGGCTCGATGGCGGTTTGACACCCGCCGGGGCCACCTCTAAACTCCGCGCCCCTGACCGCTGCCGTCAAGCTCGAGGTTGAAAATGGCCCGTATCATTCGCGTTGCGCACTCGCCGGATTCCGACGACGCGTTCATGTTCTACGCCCTGGCCGAGAATAAGATCGACACGGGGGAGCTGGAGTTCGTGCACGAGCTGCAGGACATTGAATCGCTGAACCGGCGCGCGCTGGCGGGCAAGCTGGAAGTCACAGCGGTATCGATCCACGCGTACGCGTACCTCTCCGATCGGTACGCGCTCCTGCCGCACGGCGCTTCCATGGGTGAGGGCTACGGCCCACGCCTGGTGTCCCGAAAGCCGCTGGAGCTGGATGACCTCCGCGGACGGACCGTGGCCATACCGGGCACGCTCACCTCGGCCTTCATGGCGCTGAAGCTGGCCTTGCCGGATGTCAGGACCGTGGTGGTGCCCTTCGATGAGATCCCCGAGCACGTGGCCTCGGGGAAGAGTGAAGTGGGCCTGCTCATCCACGAAGGTCAGCTCACCTACCAGGAGGAGGGGCTCCACCTGGTGGCGGACCTGGGCGCGTGGTGGGCCGGGAAGACGGGCGGTTTACCGCTGCCGCTCGGAGGCAACGTGATCCGACGGGATCTGGGGCCCGAGCTCATCACCCGGGTGTCACGCCTGCTGCGCGCGTCGATTGCCTACGCGCTGGACAACCGGGCGGCCGCCCTGCAGCACGCCGCGCAGTACGGCCGCGGGCTCAAGTCCAGCCAGACGGACGAGTTCGTGGGCATGTACGTCAACCAGCGCACCCTGGACTACGGGCCCGATGGCCGCCGCGCCGTGCAGCTCTTCCTGGACAACGGCTACGAGGCGGGCATCATCCCCAACCGCGTGGGCGTGGACTTCGTGAAGGACTAGTTCCGGCTACACCACGCTACGGATGTCGAGGCAGGAGCACGCGCAGCAGCGTCCCCTTGCCCGGCCGGCTCTCCACGGCCACGCGACCGCCCGTCTGACGGACGATACCGTAGACAGTGGAAAGACCCAGGCCGGTGCCCTCCCCCTCCGGCTTCGTGGTGAAGAAGGGCTCGAACATCCGTTCACGCGTGGCCTCCGCCATGCCCAACCCGTCATCCTCGACTTCCACGGTGGCGCAGGGACCGAGCGGGCGTTCGCCGGCGCTGACCAGCCCGTCATCGGTCACATTGCACGTGCGCACGCGGATGCTGCCGCCCTCGGGGAGCGCGTCGCGCGCGTTCACGACCAGGTTCATGAGCACCTGCTCGATGTGGCTGGCATCCATGCGTACGGGCCAGACGTCTTCCTGCAGCTCCAACTCCAGATGGATGTCCTCGCGGATCACCCTGCGCAGCAATCCCGCCATCTCCCTGATGACCAGATTCAGGTCGATTTCCTCAGGCTCCACATCCTGGCGCCGGCCGAAGGCCAGGAGCTGGCGGGTCAGCTTGGCGGCGCGATCAGCCGCGTGACGGATCTCGATGGCGTCCGTACGGCTCGGATCATCCTCGGCCAGATCCTCCACGAGGAACTGGGCGTGCCCGCGCATGGCGGTGATGAGGTTGTTGAAGTCGTGCGCGATGCCGCCGGCAAGACGGCCGATGGCCTCCATCTTCTGTGCCTGGCGGAGCTGCGCCGCGGTGTCCTTCATGTCCTCCCGATCCAGTCCCTGCTGGCGGGCGCGGAGGCGTCGCGAGGTGATATTGCGCAACGTGAGCAGGTAGCCGCCACCGATCCCGGGCAGGTGAAGGGGCGCCGCCGTGCAGCGCACCCAGCGCTCCCTGCCCCCGGTCCGGCGCAGGGTGACACCCACGGGCGCCGCGTGCTCGTCCGCACGGCGCCGCAGGCGGGCAAACCAGGTGGTATCCGAGCGCGTGAACGGGTGCGGGCCGCCGTGCGCGCGGGTGTGACTGAGGGGCCAGCCGAAGGCTCGGCTGGCCGCATCGTTCCAGAGATGCGCGGCCCCGCGCGGGTCCACCATCAGCGCCGGCATGGCCAGCGCGTCCAAGGCGCGCTGCACCCCGGCTGAAACCCCATCCAGCTCACGGCTCATCAATCCTCCGACCCCCCGCTCCGGTCCTGCCATATTCGTAACCCTTGCCTGTACTGCTCGATGCGGTGCGGCGCCCCGCCCTGGTGCCCGGCGCCCCCCCCCCCCAGCGCAGTTTCCCCCCCC
>JBBDRO010000093.1:4095-7802 GCA_040905425.1 Gemmatimonadota bacterium
GGGGGGGGGGGGGGGCGGGGGGGGGGGGGGGGCCCCCCACCCGCGCCTGCTCAGTTGCCGCCGCCGTCGCCACCCTCGTCGTCGTCCGGCGGGTCGTCCAGATCTGAGTAGACGGTGCCGATGTACTCGTAGGCTTCGCCCCAATAGCCTCTCGTCTTCTTCGTGGCCGATCCGAGATCGGTGAAGGTGGGCGGGGCGTAGGGCTTCCGGTCCTGTGCGTCGTGCTGCTCTTCCATGGTGCATCTCCGGGGTTAGGCCGCTGAGGCAGAGTGAATGGCTGTGCGCTCCCAGCGGCCAGAGCGCACGGTCAACCAGGTTTCGAGCGCCAGCGCGCTCATGAGGAACACGGTGTTGCCGGGCACGCCGCGGCGCGCGGCGTCCACGGCGGTGCGGAGCCGCGCCGGCTCCACGCAGCCGAGCTGCGCCAGGATGGGATCCTGGAGCAGCCGCTCCAGGCGCCCGCCATGCCGCTGCAGCGCCCACAGGATGCGCGCGTCGATGACGGCCTTGCCCGGGCGCGTGCGGATCTCCTCCGGCAGCACGCCCCGCATGGCCTCCCGGAGGAGCCACTTGCGCTGCGCCGGACGTATGTGCAGGCGCGGCGGAAGCTGCAGACCCAGCTCCACGAGGGGTCGATGAAGAAACGGATACCGGGTGTCGGCCGGGCAGGGCACCGCAGGTGTGTCCACCGCCCGTGCAATGGCCGCGAGGTGCCCGGCCGTGGCCGCCTGGAAGCGGTGACCGCGGCGTGCTGCGGGAATCCGTGCCATGCGGATACGCTCGCCGAGGTGCTCGGTATCGGCCAGATCATCCGTGACCCACGCCGGTGGGGCCATGCCCTGGCCGAAGCGCGCCTGCAGGGCGGCGGGCAGGCTCGGCACCACCACGTGGCGCTGCAGCATGCGCCAGAAGGACTGCCGCCGCGCCACGGACCACGCGGCCAGTTCACGGGTGGCCGTACCCACCTGGCCACGCGCCATGAGATCGCCGATGTAGTGGAGGCTGCCGGTCAGGTAGTGGTCCGCGCCGAAGCCGGACAGCAGCACGTCCGCGCCGGCCGCCCCGAGCAGTCCGGCCGTCTCCCGATCGCGCGCCCAGAACGGATAGAGCAGGGTCGGCTCGTCGGTGACGGGCGGCCCCTGGCCATCCTCGTCCCATGGCGCGGCGTCCACGATCTGTTCGTTGCGCACGCCGCAGTGGCGCGCCACCAGGTCGGAGAAGCGCCGCTCGTCCCCGCCGGCCAGGGTGTCCACGTAGGTGAGCGTGCCGGCCAGGGGGCGCCCTCCCGCCTGGGCCGCGCACACGATGGACGAGGAGTCCAGGCCGCCCGAAAGCTGCGCCCACGGCGTTGCCGTGCCCCCGAGGCGTGTAGCCACGGCCTCCTCGAAGAGCGTCCGGAAGCGCTCGGCCGCGTCCGCGCCGCTGGCGGCCTCGTCCGGCACGAAGGCCGCCGGGTCCCAGTGGCGGCGCATGGCGGCCTGCGTGCCGCGGATGCGCAGGTAGGTGCCCGCGCCGATGGCGCGCACGTTGCGCCAGATCGTGGCCGTGCCCGGGTCCGGCTGGCCCACCAGGAAGTCGGCTATGAAGCCGCGGTCGAACTCGTCCTCCACCTGCAGCGGTCCCACGTGGCTGGCAAAGAGCTGCAGACCGGGCGAGGACCGGTGGTAGAGGGGCTTCACGCCCAGGGCGTCCCGGACGGCCAGCAGCTTGTGGGCGCGGGCGTCCCAGGCCACGAAGGCAAAATCACCCACCAGCCGTGCCACGGCCTCCTCCCCCGCACCGTCCAGCGCGGCCAGGATCACTTCCAGGTCGGAGGCGTCGCCGGGCACGGGTCTGCGTGCCAGCGCCAGGGCGGCGGCGCGATCGTCCAGGCGGGCCACGCCCACCCCGAGCAGGTCCCCGGCGCGCGCGATGGCGGCCCGGGTGGAACCGTCACCCGCGTCCAGCGTGAGCGCGGCGAAGGGCCCCGCCACCACGGACTCGGGCTGGCCGCCGCCGGCGGCGCGGAAGCGGGCAATGTGGCCGAACAGCTCGGTCTTGCTGAGCGGCTCGCCGGTGGGCCGCAGGGCGCAGAAGAACACGCTCAGACTCCCAGGTTGGGGAAGGGGATGAGCTGCTCGAGGCGATCGGGCCGCTCGTTGACGGGGGCGCCGGCGCACTCCACCCAGGCGTGGGCGGCGAAAGGCATGGGCCGGACGCCCACCCGGAGGCGGGCGGGCTGACCGCGGCGCCGGAGCATCCGGTAGAGCACCAGCGACTGCTCCAGGCAGATAGCGCGGCGCGGATAGAACGCCGCGGCCGCGGCCACTGCGGTGGCGCAGGCGTCGGTCAGCTCGGCATCGTGGTGGCCGCCGTCCAGCCGCCCGCGCCCTAGCCAGGCGTAGAGGCGCAGCGTGCGGCGGAAGCCGAGCATGTGCAGCGCCGCGTCCGCGCACACCAGGCCCGCCAGGCAGCGGACGGCGGACGGACGGCGGCAGCGCGCGGGCATCCCGATGGACATGTCAGTGCGTGGTCTCCGCGGGCACCACCAGCCCACGGGCATGCATTTCGGTCATGAAGCGCCGCACGTCCGTCTCGAGCCGATCCGCGGGCGCCGCGTACTCGATGGCCAGGCAGGCGGCGATCTCGGGCACGGAGCGCCGTTCCGCCAGGTGGAGCCAGATGTCACTGCCCACCTCGTCCAGCCCCATGTAGCGCTCCGCGCCCATATCCAGCAGCACGGTGCGCCCGTCGCGGGACGCGGCGCTCACCCCATCGGCCGGTCGATAGCGGCTGACCTCCGGCCCGGCCGCCTCATGTTGCCGGCTGATCCACTTCCACCATGGCATGCGTTCTCCCTGGTCCATGTTCCAACACCAGGTACAAATCTACCACGCGTGGATGCCTGAAAGGTTGGGGTAATGTCAGGAAACTGTCAGGAAACGGTGGGGAAATGTCAGGAAACGATGGGGAATGTCAGGAAACGATGAACTCAGGGCTGTAAACGGTACCCTGACTTGCGTACAGTAAGGATGTGGCGGGGGTCCGAGGGATCCTCCTCCAACTTCTTGCGGAGCTCCGCGATATGCGTGTCCACGGTGCGGCTGAGGACCGCGCCGCGGTGTCCCCAGACCTCGGCGAGCAGGTCATGGCGGGAGACCGGCACCCCCATGCGCCGCGCCAGTGCCAGGAGCAGCGCCATCTCCCGGGGCGGCAGCGGCACTCGCTGGCCGCCCCGCCGCACCGACCTGGCCAAGGGATCCAGGACCACGTTGCCGAAACGGATGGTCGCGCGCTCCTCCTCCGGGATGTGGCCGGTGCGCCGCAGGAGCGCCTTCACGCGGCCCAGCAGCTCCAGCACGCTGAACGGCTTGGTTACGTAGTCGTCTGCGCCCAGCCGGAAGCCCATGACCTTGTCCGCCTCCTCGCTCCGCGCGGACAGGATGAGGACGGGGGTCTCCTGCCCTTCCTCCCGGAGCGCCTTGAGCACCCGGTAGCCGTCCAGCCCGGGGATCATGAGGTCCAGGATGATGAGGTCCGGCGGTGTGGCACGTGCGTGCGCCAGCCCCTCCGCGCCGTCCTCCACCACGTCCACCGCGTAACCCTCGATCTCCAGGTTGTTGCGCAGACCGAAGGCCAGGTCGGGGTTGTCCTCGATGACCAGGATGCGCTCCATCGGGCGTCAGGCCACCGCGGCGGCGCCACGCTCCGCCGCGCCACGCTCCGCC
>JBBDRO010000093.1:7902-18710 GCA_040905425.1 Gemmatimonadota bacterium
CATCGGGCGTCAGGCCACCGCGGCGGCGCCACGCTCCGCCGCGCCACGCTCCGCCACGCCGAGCTCCGCCTCCGGGAAGGCCACCATGAGGCGGGCGCCACCGCCCGGCGCCTCCTCCACCCAGGTGCGGCCGCCGTGCAGGGCGGCCAGCTCCCGCACCACGGCCAGGCCTATGCCGCTGCCCGCCGTGCGCGAGTCCTCGTCCCGGCGCAGCCGGTAGAAGGACTGGAAGACGTGCTCGCGGTCGCCAGCGGGGATGCCCGGCCCCTCGTCATCCACCCAGAGGCGGGCGGTGCCGCTGAAGAGCGCCAGGCCCACCGTGATGCGCTGCCCCTCGGGCCCGTACTTGACGGCGTTGTCCACGAGGTTGTTCACGATCTGCCGGAGGGCGTCCCGATCCACCGGCACCATCACGTTCTCCTGCAGCTCGAGGCGGACATCCACCCGCCGGGCCCTGGGGAGCGCCAGGAAGTCCTCCACCACCACGTGGATCTCCGCCGAGATGCGCGTCACCTCCGGCGTCACCTTGACCCCGCCGCGCTCGGCGCGGGAGAAGGTGAGGATGTTCTCCACCAGGTCGCCCAGGCGCCGGGCCTCCTGGTCGATGATCTCCAGGGAGCGGCGCCGATCGACCTCTGAACGTACCCGCCCGAGCATGAGGGTCTCGGCGAACATGCGGATCTGGGCCAGCGGCGTGCGCAGCTCGTGGGACACCCCCGAGACGAAGCGCGCCCGCATGCGGTGGAGCTCGGCTTCCCGCCGGAGCAGGAAGACCGTCACACCCACGAGGACAGCGATCGCGCCGAGCAGCGCGGCAAGCGCGGGCGCGCGGCTTCCCGGAACGCCACCTGGGACGAAAAAATTCACGGCACCGGGCTTCAGGCCGACGCGAAAGGTAATGCCGCGAACGAAGCCATCACTCTGCGTCATCGCCTCCGATCGCGGGTGCGCCGTCTCACCTCCATCCACTAGCACCTGGCCATCCGTAGTGCGGACTGCAGACAACGCGAATACCTGACCGGGAGTGCCGCTCAGGCCGAGCACCCCGCGGCCGCCGGTTGCTCCGAGACCATAAATCGTGCGCAGCGCAACAGGAAGGTGACCCGTGTCCAGCCAGTAGACCACCGCATGCGTGGGCCCCGTTTCGCGGTCGATGCGGCCAGCATAGACCAGGTAACCGGTGCCGAAGGGCACGTCGGCGCGCAACGCGGACACCACGCGTCCGCCGACGCTCAAGGCATGGTCCTCCATGATCGCCTCCCGCATCCATGCCACGAACGCGCTCGACATCGAATCCGGATGACTCCGCGAAGGGGTGCCGAAGGAGAGCAGGACCACGTCGGCACCCTTCGCCCGCGTGCCAGGGGGCAGCGGGGGCGAATTCAACGATTGGCGCACGTCGGGGTCGAATATGCTGGCGGGGGCAGCGTCGAGCGTACTGAACACACTGCGAAGTGATGACACGAACGATTCCCGCATGGCGTAATGCGTCCAGAACGCCCACTCCTCCGCCGCCGACCGGACGTTGCGTGCCAGGATGGCCTCCGCCGCCTCCTTCTCTCCGCGCCCCGCGTCCCACGCCTGCCACGCCAGGCCCAGCGTCAGGACGAAGCTGACCGCGAGCAGGGCCACCAACGCAAGAAGCTGGGGCCGCTCCGGGCGGAGCTTGTCGATTTCTGAAGGAAGCGTCAGGCGCATGGCTCCGGGACCGCCTCATCATGGGAATACCACCAACCGGGCGTGCCGGTCAGGGACTACCGGCATCAGCGCCGGGCTGCGTCTGGTCCTGGAAGCGGGATGGCGGGACCCCGCAGGCACCCACGAACATAGACTCCCGGGCCAGCCCGCTCAAGGCTCATGCGGCGCCGCGCTGGCCCCCGGCCACCGTCTGGTACTCCCGCCCCTTCCACCGCACCCGCCTGCCACGCGCTGCGCTGCGCAGGAAAAGGGCCCCGGCCACGGCGGCGCCCAGGGGGTAGAACAGTGCCGAAACGACGGGAATCCGGAAGCGGTACGTCATGACGGTCCAGAAGGCCAGGGACAGCGCGGTGGCACCCGCGGCCCACTGGCGCAGCGGCAGTTCCCCCGGCCCCAGGTAGGTGCCCAGCAGCACCACCGGCGGCGCCACCCAGAAGAGCAGCAGCACCACGCCCGCCAGCCAGGGCAGTACCGGCCGCAACCAGGGATCCACCGACTGCCGGGACCCCAGCGCCAGGTTCTTGGTCCAGCCCTCCATGATCCCGCCCAGTGAGCGGTACATGCGCGTTTCCATGAAGTCCTCCGCACGCGTCAGGTGGAGCCGCTCGCCCGCCTGCACCACCCGCTGCGCCATGCGCAGATCCTCCACCACCTCCATGCGCACGGCCTCGTGGCCGCCGACACGCTCGTAGACCGACCGGCGCATGAGGATGAACTGTCCGTTGGCAATCACGTCCCGGGGGCGGTGCGAACGGTTGATGCGCCGCAGGTTGCGATAGCGCAGGTAGAGGATGGTGAAGATCTGCGGCAGTACCGTCCGCTCCCAGAAGCTCACCATGAGCTGCCGCGGCAGCACGCTGACCAGCCCGGCGCCGCTGTCCTGGAGCGCGCCCACCGCCCGCCCCAGCAGTTCGTCATCGTGGCGCGTGTCCGCATCGGTGAAGAGCAGGACGGCGCCCCGCGCCTCCTGGAAGCCCTGCCAGCACGCCCACGGCTTGCCCAGCCAGCCATCCGGCAGCGGCTCACCCTCCACCACGCGGATGACGCCGCCGCTCCGCTCGGCCAGGATACGCACGATGTCCCCCGTCCCATCCACGCTGCCATCGTCCACCACGATGATCTCCCGCCGTGGATAGGTGGTGTCCAGCAGGGAGGCCAGGCAGGTGGAGATCGTGGCGGCCTCATCCCGCGCCGGCACCACGATGGAGACGAGCGGCAACTGGCCCTCCTCCTCCCGTGGTTGCGGGGCGTCTGAAATGCGCGGGCGGCTCGTGAAGGCGAACGGCACCAGCACCGCCACCAGCAGCCAGGGCACCAGGAAGATCAAGTGCGCCACTATCGGCTCCCCCCGCGGAGGCCTACGTTGGCGCCTGCGGTGCCGCATCGGTGCGCGCCGTCCCCACCTCCACCCGAGCCCGCATGAGCGTGGACTGGAACAGCTGGCGCGCGGAGTTTCCCATCCTGGCGCGCCGCACCTACCTGAACTCCTGCTCCCTGGGCGCCCTGTCGCGCCACGCGGAGGCCCGCATTGCCACATTCCACGAGGAATGGCACAGCCTGGGCGCCTCGGCGTGGTACGACATCTGGTGGGGTCGACTCGACGAACTGCGCACCCGCGTGGCGCGCATGCTGAATGCGGCAAGCGACGAGGTGGCGCTGGCCGCCAGCACCTCCGCGGCCCTCGCGGCGGTGGCCTCGTCCGTGGACTACGGCGCGCGGCCCCGCGTGGTGACCGCGGCGCTGGACTTCCCCACACTGCCGTACCAGTGGCTGGCCCGGCCGGAGGTGGAGGTGGTCCAGGTGCCGAGCGGGGACGGCGCCACGGTGGATCCGGTCCGCTTCGCGGACGCGGTGGACGAGCGGACCGCCATCCTGGCCACCAGCCACGTATTCTTCACCACGGGCGCCATCCAGGACCTCCGGCAACTGGCCGATGTGGCCCACGCGCGTGGTGCCCTCCTGCTGGTGGACGCCTACCAGAGCGCCGGGCAGGTACCCATCGACGTGAAGGCCGCGGACGTGGACATCCTGGTCACCGGCCCGCTCAAGTGGCTCATGGGCGGCCCGGGACTGGCCTACCTGTACGTGCGGCGGGAACTGGCGCACCTGCGGCCCACCATCGCCGGCTGGTTCGGCGCACGCGACCCGTTCGCCTTCGCCGGGGAGCGGCTGGAACTCCGCCAGGACGCGCGCCGTTTCGAACTGGGCACGCCCGCGCTGCCGACCGTGCACGCCGCGCTGGGCGGCCAGGAGATCACCGACCAGGTGGGCGTGCCGGCCATCCGGGCCCGCAACAGCCGCTTGACGGAGCACCTCCGGGAAGGGCTGCTGGCAGCCGGTTGGCGCCTGCGGGAAGCTCCCGAGCCGGCGCAACGCAGCGCCATCGTCATGGTGGCCCACCCTGACGAGAAGGCGTGCGTGACCCGCCTGGCAGAAGCCGGTATCATCGTGGACTCCCGACCCGGTCACGTGCGCATCTCGCCCCATTTCTACAACACCGTGGAAGAACTCGATCTCGTGGTCGAACACATGGGCAGGACCCTGTGACGCTGGCCGAAGCCCAGGCGGCGGTGGACGCATGGATCGGCCAGTTCGAGGACGGCTACTGGCCGCCGCTCGCCAACCTGGCCCGCCTCTCCGAAGAAGTGGGCGAACTGGCCCGCGAGCTTGCCCACCGCGAGGGTCACAAGCCCCGCAAGCCAACGGAAGCGCCCGGGGATCTGGCCCGGGAGCTGGGGGATATTCTATTCGTCGTGATCGTGCTGGCCAACCAGCACGGCATCGATATGGACGAAGCCTTCGCCAGCGTCATGGAGAAGTACCGCGTGCGCGATGACGCCCGTTGGGCGCGGAAGGCGGATTCCGAGACGAGCTAACGCCGCCTCACGGCGCCGCTCCCGCGTCCAGCCGCCAGCGCTCTCCGAGCGCCCACGGGCCGTCCTCACGCCGTGCGTTGCTCGCGCACACCTCAGATCAGCGCCAGGACCAGGAGCACGATGCCGATGACCAGAATGATCCACGCGGCGCTACGCAGGGCGGAGAGAATGCCGCCGAAGCCGAGCAGCGCCACCAGGATGACGATGACGGCCAGAACGAGCAGGATGTCCATGAGCTTTCTCCCTTGCGGTTCGTGCCCCGGCGCCCGACCGGGGACCGCCCTGCCAGGGGCATGATTCGTTCCAGGCCGGGAGCCCCTGTGCCGTAACGCCTGCGGGAGGGGTGAAGCGGGATCCGCTGGCATCGGGCCGCAAGATCCCCGAAGGATGCGGCTATGCCGCGCCCGTATCCCCGCGACCATGGGCGGCCGGCACGAGCACCAGCTTGCCGACCACCTCCCCGGCCTCGAGCGCCGCGTGAGCCGCGCGCGCCTCCGAGAGCGGCAGCGTGCGCGCCACCACAGGCTCCAGCGGACCCTCGAACACGGCCCGCATGGCGGCCTGGAATTCCGCGCGGTTGGACATGGTGGAACCCAGGATGTCAATCTGCTTCCAGAAGAGGACGCGGATATCCATGACGGCGCGGGGACCGGTGGTGGCGCCGTAACTGACCAGTCGGCCGCCGCGCGCGAGAGACCGCACGCAGCCCTCCCACACGGCCTCACCCACCGAGTCCAGTACCACGTCCACGCCGCGCTTGCTGGTGTCCCGCCAGAGGGCCCGGGAGAAGTCCTCGGCCGTCCGGTCGTAGACCACGTGCGCGCCCAGCGCACGCACCCGGTCCACGTGCGCCGTGGAGGTCACGGCGTACACGGTGGCGCCCAGATGCCCGGCAATCTGGATGGCCGCCGTGGCCACGCCGCCCGAGGCGCCCGTGATCAGCACGCTCTCGCCCGCCGCCAGGCGCCCGCGCGTCACCAGCGCGCGCCAGGCGGTGAGAAAGGCCAGGGGCACGGCAGCCGCGCGCGCCGCCGGATAGTCCTCCGGAATCGGCCACAGGTTGGCGGCCGGCACCACCACGTACTCGGCAAAGCCACCCTGCGTGTGCTCCCCGAGAATCCGGTATTCGGGGCACAGCGGCGCCTCCCCCCGCGCACACCACTCGCACTGCCCGCACGCCAGCGACGGGTCCACCACGAAGCGGCCGCCCAGCACGTCCGCGTCCACCCCCTGGCCGGCTTCCTCCACCGTGCCGCATATGTCCGAGCCGCCGATGTGCGGCATGACGGTCTCGATCGGCAGGCCACGGCGCACCCAGAGGTCCAGGTGATTGAGCGCCGCCGCCTCCACCCTCAGCAGTACGTCCCCCGGGCCGGGCCGCGGCCGGGGGATGTCCTCGACGCGCACCACCTCGGGTCCGCCGTGCTCATGGAAGAGGGCTGCCTGCATGCGCTGCTCCATCAGGGGTTCGTGCCTGCCGGAGACTGGGCCGCAGGGCCCCGGCGCGCCACCCCGGCGGGTGGCGGTGGCGCGCCCCGCGCGATTAGCTTCGGGTATCCGCCGCGGCAGCTCCGTGCGCTCGGATGAAGTCTATCGAAGGGATGGCAATGGACGAGCACCGTGACGACCGGGAGGAGCTGCTCGACACGCTCGAGCGGCGCGCCCTGGACGCCATGCCCGAGGATGAGCCGGACCCCGCCGACGAGGCGGCGCCCGTGGACGTGCTGGGCGCTCTCAGTCAGGGTACCGGCGAACCGGGCCAGCCGGACGTCACGCTGGGTGGCTACATCCAGATGCACGATCGGGTACCCGCCTTCGACGGGCCCGACGGGCAGCCCTACACCGTTGCCGTGGACGTGGCCGACAGCGGCCGGGAGGACCGCCCGCACGCAGGATTCCTCATGTTCATCCGCTGGGCCGCCACCGGCGCCGGCATCATGGATCACGCCGAATCGGGGGACCTGGCGTACGCGGCCACCGAGGAGGCAGCGCGCGCGGCCGTGCTCGACCTCTCCCTCTACGAGGTGAAGGCCGAGCTGGACGCGGCGGTGGCGCGCAGGGAGAGGGAGAGGGAGAGGGAGGGAGTGGATGCCGATGTTTCGTGACGTCCTGGTACATCTGAGTGAGAGCGGCACGCTGCGCCGCGTGGCCACCCACGCGCCGGGCGCGCGCACCATGGCGCGCCGCTTCGTGGCGGGGGAGACGGTGGAGGACGGCGTCGCGGCCGCCCGCGAACTGAACGCCGCCGGCATCCGCGTGACGCTGGACAACCTGGGGGAGTCGGTGGACACCCGGGACGAGGCGCGCGCGGCCGCCGACACCTACCTGGCCATGATCCGCCGCATCGTGGAGGAGAAACTGGACGCCAACGTCTCCCTGAAGCTCACACAGATGGGCCAGGACATCGATGCGGCGTTCATGCGGGACAACGTGGGGCGGGTGCTGGACCTGGCCCGCGAGCACGACATGTTCGTGCGCCTGGACATGGAATCCAGCGCCTACACGCAGCGCACCCTGGACTTCTTCCGCACCCTCTGGGACAGCGAAGGCTACCGGAACGTGGGCATCGTCCTGCAGAGCTACCTGAAGCGCACCGCGGATGACGCGCGCATGGCCAACGAACGGGGCGCGCGGGTCCGGCTCTGCAAGGGGGCGTACGTGGAGCCGCCCGAGGTGGCCTTCCAGGAGAAGTCCCGGGTGGATGAGAACTTCGTGGCGGTGACCCGCATGCTGCTCGAGGAGGGCACGTTCCCGGGCATCGCCACCCACGACCCGGCCATGATCGAGGCCACCAAGCGCATTGCCCACGAGCAGGGAATCAGCAAGGACGCCTTCGAATTCCAGATGCTCTACGGCATCCGCAGGGACCTGCAGGCGGAGCTCGTCCGGGAAGGTTGGGGGCTACGCGTCTACGTGCCGTTCGGGGACGCCTGGTACCCTTATCTCATGCGCCGCATGGCGGAACGTCCCGCCAACCTGTTCTTCATCGTGAACGCTGTGCTGCGGGAGAGTCCCCTGCGCTTCCTCATGAGCAACGGCAAGCGGTGAGCGGCGTGGCCCCGGAGCCGTTCCTGCGGATCACGGAGATCTTCCACTCCATCCAGGGGGAGAGCACGTGGGCGGGGCTGCCCTGCACCTTCGTGCGCCTGACCGGCTGCCCGCTGCGCTGCGTGTGGTGTGACACCGCCTACGCCTTTCACGGCGGCGAGCGCATGACGCTGGACGCCATCGTGGCGGAGGCGGAGCGCCTCGGCACGCCGCTCGTGGAAGTAACCGGCGGCGAACCGCTGGCCCATCGCAACGCGTTCGCGCTGGTGGAGCGGCTGCTGGAGCGGGACTTCACCGTGCTCGTGGAAACCTCGGGGGCATTCGACGTGGCCGGGCTGGACCCGCGAGCCCACAAGATCATGGACCTCAAATGCCCCGGCTCCGGCGAGGTCGAGCGTAACCTATGGAGCAACCTGGACCACCTGACGGGCCGCGACGAGGTGAAGTTCGTGGTTGCCGATGAGCGGGACTGGCGCTGGGCGGAGACTGCTATCCGCGAGCGCGGACTGGATCGCCGCGTTCGTGCCGGTGAGCTGCGGGCGCTGCTCGTCTCTCCGGTGTGGGACGGCATCGAACTGCAGGAGCTGGCCCGCTGGGTGCTCGAGAGCCGGCTTCCAGTGCGCCTCCAACTGCAGCTCCACAAGCTGGTCTGGGGCGCGGAGACCATCGGCGTCTAGCGGTTGTTACGCGCCGGGCCTTGCAACACCACCCGGTGCCGCCAAACGCCACTAGCGCGGGGTAGGCGCCACCAGAGCGGGAGCGCAGGCGGCGGGCGGCCGCATCAGGAAGCCCGACGCGGGCGGCGCGGCGCCGGGCCGGGCCCCTTCCGAACGCACACGCTCCACGAGCGGCAGCAGCACCTCCGCCAACCCCTCGTCCACCGTCCCGTCGCGCGTACCGCCGAAGAGGCGCCGCTGCACCCACCAGCGGCCCTCCCTGCCGCCCAGTTCCTGACCGAGTTCCACGAGCAAAGCCCGGGCGCGGACGGCCGCGGCTTCATCCACCAGGCGACGACGCGCCCCCTCACGTGCCCGATCGTGCGCGAACCCCGCCGCCCGGCAGGCCCATGCGTCGATGGCCCCCTGCGCCGTCAGCCGCGCGCGCTCCACGGCGTCCAGCCGGGCGCGCGCTGCCGTGGCGGCGGTCAGCGCGTGGGCCTCGTCCGGACCCGTGCTGGCGGCATCGTGCATGGGCGCTTCCAGCACCAGGCGCACCAGATCGTAGGGTGTCACCGAGCGCTGCGACCCGTACGCGCGCAGGAACCAGGCGCGGGTGTCCGGTTGCACGGGTGCCACCTGGGCCAGGATGGTGAGCAGCGCGTTGCCGGCCGAGCCGGTGATGTCAGGCGGACGGACGGTGCCGTACCCCGTGAGCAGGTCGTCCTGGATGGAGGACAGGTAGCCGTTCATGCGCCCGGAGGCCGCCAGCGAGGTGGTCACGAAGCGGTCCACGCTGCGCGCGAAGTTCTCGGCCGGGCGGTTGGCGTGCGCCTGCCGCTCCACGGGCTCCGCGGGATCCAGGCTGGCCGAAGCCAGATCCTGCACCCAGGTAGCCAGCCGGTCGCCGCCCAGGCGAACGGCCCGGTCGCTCGCGTAGTCACCCCGCACCCGGTAGCGGCGCAGGGCAACCTGCCAGTCCAGGTCGTGGGCCAGTTCGTGGGCCAGGGTGCCGCTGCCGGTCATGGGGGGGAGCACCAGGGTCCGCGTGCGCGGCTCGTGCAGAGCCAGGGCGCCCTCGCGCCCGGGCGGAGCGGCAATGCGCACACGCAGCCCGCGCAGATCCAACGTGGGCAGGACCGTGGTCAGGTCCTCCAGAGCGGAGGACAGCATGCGCCGATAATAGGGCCGCCAGGGGTCGGGCACGTCCTCACCGAAGCTCACAGCGCCCAGCCCGAAGCGGTCCTCCAGGTCGCGTGCGGAGGGGCCCGCGAAGCCCGGATGCCACACCCCCTCCTGAGCGTAGACGCGCAGTGCCACGGCCGCCCCCAGTGCGGCCAACGAGGGGCCCACGTCGTAGGGTGCCACCTGCGTCACGCGCGCCCGCTCCGCCACGAAGCGCTCCTCGTTGAGCCCTTCCGCCACGAACCGGTTGCGGCGCTCCAGCTCCTCGGCCGGCAGATCGGGATACTCCAGGATGTCCCGCCTGAGCGCCCGCAGCGGCACGGCCACGGGCGTCTGGGGAGGCGGGTCGGCCGCCGCCGCAATGTCGGCCAGCAGGGCAGCCGCACCCGGCCGCAGGAGGCTTGCTCGCACCTCGGGCGGGCCGGGCCTGCCGCGGGCCAGGGCCTCGGCGCCGGCGCCCAGCTCCGCCAGCTGCCGACGGACGTCTGACAGGATGCCGAGCGCCTCCCGCTCGGCGGCCATACCGGGCGCCGCCGCCAGGGCCGCCTCCACGGCGAAGCGGCGCTCGCTCCGCCAGCGCGGCAGCAGCTCGAGGGGGCTCTCGCCGGTGATGGCGGACGCACGCAGCAGACGCAGCACGTCCGCGCGTGCCAGCTCGCGATCCCGCAGCAGCGCGGCGGCCTGCGTGGCCAGCCGCACGCCCCGTTCCGGGATACGGCCCTCTCCCTGCGCCAGGGTATAGGCCAGCCGCACCGCCAGCTCACCGCCGCGGGGATCGGCGGCGTCCTGAATGACCTCCTCGATGAACGCCAGATGCCGCGCGCCGAGGCCAGGCCAGGCCGCCAGTCCGGGAGCGCCCACGCGGTCCAGCGCGGCGGGATCGATCTCGTAGGCGCGCCCCTCGGCGGTGGCCGCCAGGAGCGCCCAGCCGAGCCGCTGCCGCGTGTCCCCATCGAGGCGCGGATCCGTCAGCGCCAGTTCCGCGAGACGGAACGGACTGCCCAGGCCCAGGCGCAGGCGCTCCAGGTAGCCCAGGGCTATCACCGCCGCCGTATCGGGCGGGGTCAGCGTGGCTACCGCGGGGAGCATGATCGGCTCCCCGGCGCCGCGCGCGGCTTCCGCCCACCCCGCGGCCGCGGCCCGTCCCTCCGCCATGCCGCCCCGCACATCCCCCCGCACCGCGGCGTGCTGCGCCGGATCGCAGGCCGTCATGGCAACGGCCGCGAGCCCCAGAGCGGCAAGCGTGCGAAGGTGGTCCATCATCGGTCCAGTCCTCTCGGGTTCGTCAGCGGGCGGTCGGGCTGGCGGCCGCCAGGCGGCATCGGCGCGGCGTCGGCGCGGCGTC
>JBBDRO010000094.1:0-18646 GCA_040905425.1 Gemmatimonadota bacterium
GTTATGTTGCCAGGTTCCGGCGCGATCGGCGCGGCGGAGCCCTTTCGGACGGCCCCCCTGGCGGGCGGCCACGAGCAGCGGAGCCCATGAGCGACGACGGCAAGACGCCCTACCGCCCCACCGAGGTCGAGGAGAAGTGGCAGCGGGTCTGGACCGAGCGGGGGACCAACCTCTTTTCGGACGCGGAGTTGGACGGCGCCGAGCGCCCCTTCTTCAATCTCATGATGTTCCCCTACCCTTCCGCCGAGGGGCTGCACGTGGGGAACATGTACGCCTTCACGGGCGCGGACATCTACGGGCGCTGGAAGCGGCTCCTGGGTGAGGACGTCTTCGAGCCGATCGGCTTCGACGCCTTCGGCATCCACTCGGAGAACTTCGCGCTCAAGATCGGCACCCATCCCATGGAGCTGATCCCCAGGAACGTGGCCAACTTTACGCGCCAGCTACGGCGCTTCGGGGCCATGTATGACTGGAACCACACGGTGAACACCACCGACCCGTCCTATTACAAGTGGACGCA
Organism: Gemmatimonadota bacterium; assembly: GCA_040905425.1. GTDB lineage: Bacteria > Gemmatimonadota > Gemmatimonadetes > Longimicrobiales > RSA9 > JBBDRO01. The sequence goes on from JBBDRO010000094.1 coordinate 521, forward strand.
ATGGCTCTTCCTGCAGCTCTACCACGCCGGGCTGGCGGTCAAGAAGGAGGCGCCGGTCAACTGGTGCCCCTCCTGCATGACCGTGCTGGCCAATGAACAAGTCATCGCGGGCGCGTGCGAGCGCTGCAACACGCCGGTGGAGCAGCGCACGCTCTCGCAGTGGTTCTTCCGCATCACCGAGTACGCCCAGCGGCTGCTCGACAACCTGTCCTGGATCAACTGGTCCGAGAGCACCAAGAAGGCGCAGGAGAACTGGATCGGCCGGAGCGAGGGCGCCACGGTGCACTTCCCGCTGGCACGCGGCAAGGTTGCCGAGGACCGGCACGAGGGCGCGGAGGTGCAGCCGGACCGCAACCGCATCTCCGTCTTCACCACGCGGCCGGACACCATCTTCGGGGCCAGCTTCATGGTGCTGGCGCCGGAGCACCCGCTGGTGGAGCGGCTGACCAGTGACGAATGTCGTGCGGAGGTGGAGGCCTACCGGCGCCACGCCGCCGCCATGGACCTGGTCTCCCGCAAGAAGACCGACCTGGACAAGGCCGGGGTCTTCACCGGTGGGTACTGCGTGAATCCCGCCACCGGGGAGGACATCCCCGTGTGGATTGCCGACTACGTGCTCATGGACTACGGCACGGGCGCCATCATGGCCGTGCCGGGCCACGACGAGCGGGACTTCGAGTTCGCCACGAAGTACGGGCTGCCCATCGTGCGGGTGGTGGCGGCGCGGGAGGAGGAGGCCGGCTATGCGCTGGAGGAGGCGTACACGGGGAACGGCGTGCTGGTCAACTCGGGGGACTTCAGCGGCACGCCGGTGGCCGAGTCGAAAGCCGCAATCACGGCCTGGCTGGCGGAGCGGAACCTCGGCGAGGCACGCATCAACTACCGGCTGCACGATTGGTGCATCTCCCGCCAGCGCTACTGGGGCCCGCCCATCCCCATCATCTACTGTGACGCCTGCGGCACGGTGCCGGTACCCGAGGACCAGCTCCCCGTGGAGCTGCCGTACGTGGAGAACTACAAGCCGGACGAGAGCGGCGTGAGCCCGCTGGCCCGTGACGACGCCTGGTTCCGGGTGCCCTGCCCCACGTGCGGCGCCGAGGCGCGGCGCGAGACGGACGTCAGTGACACCTTCCTGGACAGCGCCTGGTACTTCCTGCGCTACCCCAGCGTGGGCCGGGACGACGTGGCGTTCGACGCGGAGCGCACGCGGCGCTGGCTGCCCGTGGACATGTACATCGGCGGCGAGGAGCACTCGGTGCTCCACCTGCTCTACAGCCGCTTCATCACCATGGTGCTGAAGGACCGCGGGCTGCTCGAGTTCGAGGAGCCCTACCACGCCTTCCGCAAACACGGCCTCCTGATCAAGGAGGGCGCCAAGATGTCCAAGAGCCGGGGCAACGTGGTCATCCCGGACGAGTACATCGAGCGCTGGGGCGCGGACACCTTCCGCACCTACCTCATGTTCCTGGGCCCGTACCAGGAGGGCGGCGACTTCCGCGACCAGGGGCTGCAGGGGCCGTACGGCTTCCTGTCCCGCCTGTGGGATACGGTGGTGGAAGGTGAGCTGGCCGACGGCCCACCCGAGGAGGTGGTGGAGCAGAAGCTCCATGCCACCATCCGCAAGGTCACCGAGGACATCGAGGGCCTGCGCTACAACACGGCCATCGCCGCCATGATGGAGTACCTGAACGCCGTGCGGGAGGGCAACCGCACGGCCCGGCGCACGGAGGTGGAGCCGCTCGTGGTGCTGGTGGCGCCCTTCGCGCCGCACCTGGCCGAGGAGCTCTGGGAGCGCCTGGGGCACGACACGCCGCTCTATGACACCGCCGCGCCCTGGCCCACCTACGATGCGGCCAAGGCCATCGCGGACACCGTGGAATTCGTGGTGCAGGTCAACGGCAAGGTGCGCGCACGCATGGCCATGGACCGCGGCATCACGGAGGACGGCGCGCGCAGCGCGGCGCTGGCGGAGGACAACGTGGCCCGCCACCTCGAGGGCGCCACCATCCGCAAGGTCATCTTCGTGCCGGACCGGCTGGTGAACATCGTGGCGGGCTGACCGTCCGGGTCAGCCGCCAGAGGTCGGGGGCGCACCGGCGGGCCGGCCACCGACAGGCGGAAGCGGCGGGTCGACGCCCACGCCGCCCTCAGCCGGGGGCCGTGCGGCCGGCTCCGGCGGACACGCCTGCGCGCGCAATGCCGCCTCCCGCTCTCCCACGAGCCGCAGCGCGTTGGAGCGTGCATGGTTCCAGCTGCGCCAGTCCCCCGGACGGTCCGCCGCACGGGATCCGGCGCCCCATCGCGTGACCAGCCAGTGGGCCGTGGCACAGCGGCTGGCCTCCGGCAGCGTGGGCAACGCGGCCACGATGGCGGGCACCGCATCGGCGCTCAACTCACGCAGGTAGGCGGCGTCGAACTCGGCGCCGGCGCGCGCGCGCTCCACGTTGGCTTCCACGATGCGCGCGTCGGGGTTCACCGCCGCCAGCAGGACCACCGCGGCCAGCGCGCTCGTGACGGCACCGCCGATGAACCCGCGCGGCGCGCCGCGCAGCACGGTCACCGAGAAGAGCACGAAGATCACGGCCAGCCAGATGATGAACGCCGTGGTCAGGAAGCGCAGATGCGTGAGGCCGTACGCCTCCTGGTAGAGCCGCATGCGGTACAATGCCGAGGCGATCAGCACGAACACCAGTACCTCCAGGCCGGCCGCCATCAGGCGGACGAGGCGCTGCCGCGCCTCCGGTTCGTCGCGCACGAGCCAGAGCCCCACGAGCAGCATCGGTAGCACCAGGAAAGCCGCCGTCACCATCTCGAAGAAGCCGCTGCGCGCGTACTCGGCGTATGTCAGCCCCGTCGTGCCCTGCACCAGCGCTTCGCCGCCGAACAGGTACGTGGACTGCACGGCAATGAAGGCCACGAACAGCGCGCTCACCATGCCGAGCGCCACGCCCACCTCGACCATGCCGGCGCGGACCCCCAGCGCACTGCTCGGCGGTACGCGGCTGCCGTCGTTCACCATCACCCAGTAGAGCCAGCCCGCACCGAGCCAGGCGAAGACGCCGGTGAGGAGGACGTGGCTGGCCACCAGCTCCACGTCGATATCCACGAGGTCACTCAGCAGACGCGCGAAGGCGGCGTCCGCCGACACGAACAGCGCGCCGAAGACCACCAGCGGCGGCAGCGCGAGCAGAATGCCCCGGACCACCGCCCCCGCCCGGGTGTTCCACGGTGCCCACCGCACCACGCCCGGGCCGGTCTCGAGCGCGAGCCGCACGGCGCCGAACATCGCGTGCAGCACCATGGCCACGCCCTCCGTGACCAGCTCCCACACCCCCGCGCGCTGCAGCCCGCGGCCATGCGCCGCCAGCGCGGCGCCAGCGAGCGCGAGCAACACGCCGAGCACGGCCAGCCCCGTCAGGGGTTCCGAGGCCCGCCACATCAGCACCGCGGCGAGCACGGGCACCGTGGCCCCCAACCACGTGGCCGCGCCGCCGAGCGGCAGCTCCAGCCGCCGCACGAGCACGGTAAATCCCAGCGTGAACGCGAGCGCCGCCAGGAAGGCGTTCAGGCCCCACGGCTCGACGCGCAGCAGGAGGTTGCCGGCAATGCCGAGCAGCACGGCCAGGCCGAACACCCTCAGGGCCACGTACGACTTCCGGTCCATCTTCTCCTCCTGCATCAATTGGCTGCCGTCGCGCCGAGCCGGCCGAAGCGGCGCTCACGACCGCGGAACGTGGCGACCGCCTCCGCGAGCTGCTCGACCCCGAAGTCCGGCCACAGCACGGGTGTGAAATACAGCTCGGCGTACGCACACTCCCACAGCATGAAATCACTCAGGCGCTGCTCGCCGCCGGTGCGTACGAGCAGGTCCACGTCGGGCACCTGCCGACCGTTCGGTGCCCGGCCGCGGATACGGCGGCCGAGCTCGGCCACCGGGTCCTCCCCCGACATCGGGACGGCGCCCACACCGCGGGCGGCGTCCGCGATGGCGTGCCGCGCGGAGTAGTCGATGGCCAGGCGCAGATGCAGCGTGGCGCCGCGCGCCGTGGCCGACTCACACGAGTCGATGGCGCCCCGCACCACGTCCGGCAGGCGGTCGCGCCGGCCGATCACGCTCACGCGCACGCCCGTCTCCACGCAGCGCGTGGTCTCCGCGCGCAGGTAGCGCACGAACAGGCGCATCAGCGCCGCCACCTCGGCGGCGGGGCGGTGCCAGTTGTCGGCGGAGAAGGCATACAGCGAGAGCGTTTCGATGCCGAAATCCGGAGCGGCCTCGATCACGGTGCGCACCGCGCCCGCGCCGGCACGGTGACCGGCGGGTCGCGCGCGCCCCCGTTGCCCGGCCCAGCGGCCATTGCCGTCCATGATGATGGCCACGTGGCGCGGCTCGTTGCCGCGCGTTGTACTTTGTACCATAAAGTATCCTCCGATAATAGTGCGGCGCGTAGTGCGGCGCTCAACCTGCCGGGCGCGACCGGCCATGCGCGACCGGGTGGACCTCAGCCCTCCCGGACCGCCTGGTTGAGTGCTTCCATGTGACCGAGGTAGTGCTCCAGCGCGCGTCGCCCCCGGGGCGTGAGGCGATAATCGGTGCGCGGCACGCGGTCCTGGAAGGACTTCGTGCAGCTCACGTAGTCCGCCTCCTCGAGCTTGCGGGCGTGCACGCTCAGATTGCCGTCCGTGGCCTCGAGCACCTGCTTCAGCTCGTTGAAGCTCATCACGTCGGTCACGGCGAGCGCGCTCAGCATGCCCAGCCGCATGCGCTCGTGGATCAGCCGGTCGAACGCCGGCGCGGCCGCGATGCCGTCGTGACCCGTCAGGCGGGGCACGCCGCGACGCTCGTGTTCGTCCTCCGGGCGCTGCGCGCGCCGCGTCGCGCTCGGCTCAGCCATGCCGCCCGCCGGGGCGTGGGACTCGTAGCGATCGGTAAGGTCTCATGGTCTCCAATATCGCCATCGTCGGGCCTGGTGTCAAGTACTTTGCAACACAAAGACATGGCCGGGCGCCGCAGCACACACCGGGCGCTATAAGGGCATGGCGTTTGCACACTTAGGGCGTCGGCTGGCGGCGCGCGCCGATCGCGCCCCAGCACTGGCACCCATGACCGAAGGAGTAACCCATGGTCGACCGCAAGAGGCACAACAAGGGCACCGAGAACCGCATCAAGGGCGCCAGCAAGGAGCTGGAGGGCAAGGTGCGCAAGCACATCGGTGACGCCACTGACGACAAGGGCCAGGAGTTCAAGGGCAAGGCCCAGGAGCTCAAGGGCAAGGCCCAGAAGAAGTGGGGTGAGGCGCAGCAGAAGGTGGCGCGCCGCGACGAGCGGAAGGACACGCCGTAGCGCTGCTCCGACCGTATGTGGGACGGGCGGAGGCGGATGCCTCCGCCCGTCTCGCTTTGGAGGCCGTTTCCCCTCTGGAGAGGGGCCCCTTTGGGGCGTCGCGGAGCGTGCCGGAAAGAGCGCATTCGGAGCGCGTCGAGGCGTCGCATCCTCGTCGCTTTTAAGGGGTTGACACCCCTCCGGACCACGGTTAGTTTTTCGGTCTTGACGCGGGGTGGAGCAGTCTGGTAGCTCGCCGGGCTCATAACCCGGAGGTCGCGGGTTCAAATCCCGCCCCCGCTATTTTTTCGCCCGACGCGCCGGCCCGCCGGCGCGCGCGAGAGACCTGCGCGCCGCAAGAGCCGCGCGGGTTTTTTCTCGACGCGAGCAGAGGGCCAGGTAGCTCAGTTGGTAGAGCACACGACTGAAAATCGTGGTGTCGGCAGTTCGATTCTGCCCCTGGCCACTCGCGGAGGCTCCGGTCTTCGCCGCCATGGACGCCCGTAGCTCAACTGGCAGAGCACCGGTCTCCAAAACCGGGGGTTGGGGGTTCGATTCCCTCCGGGCGTGTGCAGGACAGTGAAGGATCAGGCCCCCATCGTCTAGTGGCCTAGGACATCTGGTTCTCAGCCAGAAAACCGGGGTTCGATTCCCCGTGGGGGTATCGGCGCGGGCTCTGGCCCCCATCGTCTAACGGTCAGGACGCCACTCTTTCAAGGTGGAGACCGGGGTTCGATTCCCCGTGGGGGCGTCAAGCGGTACGGAGTCGGTCAGAGCAAGTACGAGAGTCGCGGGCGTAGCTCAGTTGGTAGAGCGTCTGCTTGCCATGCAGAAGGTCGCCGGTTCGAGTCCGGTCGCCCGCTCTCAGGATCCCGATCCGGTGGTCACCACGGGTCGGGATGCCCCTTGAAGGGGGTCGGGACGTAAGGGGGCTGTAGCTCAGTTTGGTTAGAGTGCCGGTCTGTCACACCGGAGGTCGCGGGTTCAAGTCCCGTCAGCCCCGCTGAGTGGTCTGGACGCTGGACGCTGGTTGAAAACATGGGTTGAGAAGGGGGCTGTAGCTCAGTGAGCCTGCGGCGACTTCGCTTCAGGCTCTGGTGGGGTCTCTGGCCCGGCCATGGGTAGGCCCTGGTTACGTTGTAGGAGGGGGCTGTAGCTCAGTTGGGAGAGCGCCTGAATGGCATTCAGGAGGTCAGGGGTTCGATTCCCCTCAGCTCCATCGACGTGCGCTGGGCGCACGGTCGTCTGCTCGGATGGCGGAATTGGTAGACGCGCAGGATTCAGGATCCTGTGGGGGTAACCTCGTGAGGGTTCGAGTCCCTCTCCGAGCATTTCAGGTCATTGGGCCCACGTGCTGAAATTGGTAGACAGGCTGGTTTGAGGGACCAGTGCCGGAAACGGCGTACAGGTTCGAGTCCTGTCGTGGGCATCGGGAAGTGGAGGTCGGACGGCCGGTCCTCCCATGAAAGCGGTGGGGTACCGAAGCGGCCAAACGGGGCAGACTGTAAATCTGCTGGCTCCGGCCTACGAAGGTTCGAATCCTTCCCCCACCATTGCGGAGTGCGTGCGGCGCGCCGGGCGCGTAGCTCAGTTGGTTAGAGCGCTACGTTGACATCGTAGAGGTCACAGGTTCGAGTCCTGTCGCGCCCACTGGACGTGCGGATGGACGGAACGTGCGGGATATGGGGCTGTAGCTCAGCTGGGAGAGCGCCTGGATCGCACCCAGGAGGTCAGGGGTTCGAGCCCCCTCAGCTCCACTGTCGGAGGATCGCCCGCCACCGTAGCTCAGAGGTAGAGCACTCGATTCGTAATCGAGCGGTCGTCGGTTCAATTCCGACCGGTGGCTCTGCGGCGGGTCCACGCGACCACCGCATGCGGGAGTAGCTCAGTTGGTAGAGCATCAGCTTCCCAAGCTGAGGGTCGCGGGTTCGAGTCCCGTCTCCCGCTCTGGTGGTCCGCACCGTGCGAGCCATCAACGGACATTGCCCCTTGGTGTAACTGGCAACACGCCTGACTCTGGATCAGGAGAGTCCTGGTTCGAACCCAGGAGGGGCAACTTCGACGGGCTTCGGCCGGCTCGAGGCCCGTCGTTCAGGGTGGCCCTGGCCGCCTGCCTGGAGAGGTAGCCAAGTGGTTACGGCAACGGTTTGCTAAACCGTCGCGCCCGAAAGGCGCGCGTGGGTTCGAATCCCACCCTCTCCGCTTACGGACAGGTGTCCGAGTGGCTTAAGGAGCACGATTGGAAATCGTGTGGGGTTAATAGCCCTCGAGGGTTCGAATCCCTCCCTGTCCGCTGAGTGTCCACCGAGGACACCAACCGCTCGGCGGTTTCCCGAAAGCCGACGTTGCGGTGCCCGGAGCGCGCACCGGCGCGTTCACCAGCATGCGGTTCGCCGTGTGCCCCCATCGGGGAGTAGCTCAGCCCGGTAGAGCACTGCGTTCGGGACGCAGGGGCCGCAGGTTCAAATCCTGTCTCCCCGACCTTTCGACGGTCACGGCAACGTGGCTTCGGTCGGCCGAAAAGCCCGCCTGATCAGGCGGGTTTTTCGTGTATATAGAGGTCACGTCCCGGCGGGCCTCCTGTCCGCTTTCCCTTCCTTTCAAGCGACGATCTCCTATCTTCCTTCGGGCGCTCCTCTCCTTCCCGGACGCCTCATTCCATCCCCTGCAGACGCCGCGGCACGGCACTTGAACCATACAAACAGGCTTTTCACACGCACTTGGGGGAACCCAGTTGATCGATCCACGGCGGCACGACAAGGCGGAACGCAGGAGCGCAGACCGGCGCTCCTACGACCGCCCCTGGCACGGGCACGATCGGCGCAGGATTGCCTCCGGCGCCCTGCTCGGCCTGGCCATGACGTTTCTGCCCAGGAGCGGCACGGCGGCAACAGCGGACTCCTACGTGCGGAGCGGCGTAGGCCCGCCCCCACCCTATCCCGGCGACACCGCGCGCTCGGCCGCCGCCAGCCGTGCGCTCGAGGCCGTGCGGCTCCACGTGGAGCGGGATTCCAAGGCGCGCCGCGCCGCCGACGGCCTGAGTGGGTCGGAGCAGACTGCCGTGGCACACATCGCCGCCCAGCCGCAGGCCCGCTGGTTCGGTGACTGGAACGCCGATGTCCGCGCGTCCGTCGACGCCTTCGTGAGTGAGGCCGCACAGGAAGGGGAGATGCCCGTCCTGGTGGCCTACAACATCCCCGACCGGGATTGCAGTCAGCATTCCGCCGGCGGCGTGGGCAGCCCGACCGAGTACCGGGCCTGGGTGCGGGACCTGGCCGCCGGCATCGGCGAGCGCGAGGCGCTGGTGGTGCTCGAGCCCGACGCGCTGGCGCTGGTGTCGTGCCTCACCCCGGGCGCCCGCGGCGAGCGGTTCGCGCTGGTCCGGGAGGCGGTGGAGACGCTCAAGGCCAACCCGCGCACGCTGGTCTACGTGGATGCCGGCCACGCCGAGTGGGTGGACGCCGACGAGATGGCCAGCCGACTGGCCATGTCCGGCGCGAGCCGGGCCGACGGCTTTGCCCTCAACGTGTCGAATTTCGTGGCCACCGAGACCAATCTGGCCTACGGTGAGCGCGTGGCCGCGCGCCTGGGTGGGAGCCACTTCATCGTGGACACCAGCCGTAACGGCGGCCATGTGGCACGCGGTGAGTGGTGCAATCCGAGCGGCGCCGGGCTCGGCCAGGAGCCGACCACCGATACCGGCCACCCGCTGGCCGACGCGTTCCTGTGGATCAAGCGGCCCGGCGAATCGGACGGCACATGCAACGGTGGCCCGCGCGCGGGCGAGTGGTGGACGGACTACGCGGTTCGTCTGGCCAACCAGGGCCACTTCGCGCAGGATTAGTCGGACCGACCCGCGCGGGTATGGCGCCGGCGCTGCAACGGATGCAATGTTGAAGGTAGTGCGTCACCCTGCACACCGGAGGACACGGTGAGCCGTCCGCGACAGGCCCCACGGCCCCGCTGGCCGAAGCGCCCCGCCCCGCCATCACCAGGACGGCCCCGCCGCGCCCCCACCGTGATCATGGGCATGGGCAACCCTCTCATGGGAGACGACGGCGTCGGCTGGGCCGTGGCCCGTTTCCTCGAAGCGCATCCGCGACTCCCAACAGACGTCTACGTGGCCTGGGGGGGCACCGACCTGCTGGCCACGTCCTCCCTGCTCGACGGCCGCCTGCGCGTGGTGCTCCTGCAGGCGGTGGACGGAGAGGAACCGTGCAACGTGGTGCCGCTGGACCCCGATCGTCACGAGTTGGAGGAGGGCGCCACCGGTGACCACGCCGAGTCGCTCTGCGACACGCTGGCATTGCTGCGCATGCTCTCTCCCGGGATGGATCGGCTGGACGTGCGCATCCTCGGGATCACGGTGCCACGGATCCGCGCGCGGGCCGATCTGTCCACCACCATGCGCGAGCACCTGCCCGATCTGGCGGAGCGTGTGCTGGCCGAGCTGGCCAGGGCTTGAGCAACGGAGCGTTTCCGGGTATTTTCGGGGTCTTCCGGAGGTGTAGTCTAACTGGTAAGGCAGCTGATTCGAAATCAGCCGGGCGCAAGCCCTTGGGGGTTCGAGTCCCTCCACCTCCGCTATTGTGGCACAACAACTTTTCAGGGACTGACGGGTTCGAGGCCAAAACCGCTTCGGCGGAAAGTTGGCAGGAAGTTGGCACGGGAGCCGAAATAACGCCGTGGCGGAAACGGCGACTGACGCGGCTTTTCAGGCGTTACCACGGTAGCGGCCTACTTCTGCGACGGAGGCAAAACATGGACGGTGCCGTCCCTTATTTCCGGCGGCCTCCCCCGCCCGTCGAACTGCTTCAACAACTCCCCCGCCCGGCTCTCGCACCGATAGCTTTCAAGTGGCGGCGTGCGCGGAAGTGAATCATAACTGGCCCGCTCCTTCACAGGTAAACGATACGCGCCGCCACGGGGGCACGGTTGGCTACGCTTGGGGTCTCACAGGGTAGAACGTGCGGGGAAGCCATAACCATAGCTGGAGGGGACGATGGCAATGAAGGCGTGCAGGGAGTGCGGCACGCAGGTCAGCACAGACGCCAAGGTCTGCATCAAGTGCGGCAAGCCGAACCCCACTAGCGCCCCGTCAGGTAAGCGCGCGGTGCTATTGGCTGCGCTCGCATTCGTGGTGGTGCTGGCCATGATTGACGGCGGAGGCGGAGGCGGAGGCGGCGAGCCGAGCACGCCCGCCGCGGCGCGCCCCGAGCACGACGCGTTCACGGCTTACATCATGTGCCAGAGCTTCGTTGAGAAGGATCTGCGCTCGCCCTCTACCGCGGACTGGCCGACCACCCGAGCGGAAGGGGTGAGCATCCAGCCGGGCGACTCCGCCCGTTACACGGTGTTCGCCTACGTGGACGCACAGAACGCATTCGGCGCCACCATCCGGAACCGCGTCATGTGCAACCTGCGCTACACGGGTAACGGCAATTGGCGGCTTGAGGCACCCGCGACGATTACCCCGTGATGGCGGCCCACGTCTTCGCGCCGACTACAGCATCGGCGCTCAAGCCGTGACTCGCCTGAAAACGCTTGACCGCCGCCTCCGTCTTCGGCCCGAAGGTGCCATAGCCGGGGTCGCCTGGCCCTGCCACGCCGAGCGCGTAGTGTAGCTCTTCGACCGCCGGCCCTCTGTCTCCACGGCGTAGCACGCGACGGATGCTAGCAGTGGGGGTGCTCACTGGCTGCGCTTCCGCCACGGCGCTGCCACCGGCCACAACGGAGCCCCTGCCGCCAACGGAGGTTCGGGTGGACGCGGACCGCGGGGCGGCGTACGACCGGACCGTGGCGGCACTGGTCGAGTCTGGCTACACGGTGGCGGAGGGGAACCGGGAATCGGGGACGCTGGCCACGCTGCCGTTCCCGGGCGAGTCGGTTGTGGCATCCTCCGGCCTCGGGGTCGCGCGTGCCCGAACGGATCTACGCATCCGTGCCTCCATCGTGCCGGCAGATGGCGGCTCGCGGGTGCTCCTCACATTGACCGGACAGGGGTCTATTTCGGGGGGTATGACCGGAACGGACACCTTGCCGGAGGCTGCTTTGCGGGAGTGCCCGGCAACGGCGCCGGCCTCGTGTCGGCAGGAACTACAGCGGCTCCAGGGGTTGTTGCGGGCGGTCGCTGCACGGATCCAGTCGTAGCCCGCTACGCCCCAGCCCTGCGCACCGCCATGGGGTGTGCGCTCGTTCCAGCCTGTCATGGGGTATCAGCGGCATCGGTCATTCGTCTGGGCGGCCGGCGGCCTTTTGCTGAAACCCGGGGGCGAGGTCCGCCGCGCGCAGGGGGCGGACGCTTTGGCTTTCCGCCCTTTGCGCCGCCCTTTGCGCCGCCCTTATCGCCGGTCTTATCGCCGGCCTTTTTTCGCTCAGCCACTTCATTGCCGCGTTCGTCGGTGTCGCGGGGATCGGCCAGGGCTGCGAGGGCGTCCCGAATCGGCAACGCGTTGCCATTTCGGGCGCCCCCCCCCCCGACGCCTGTTGGATTATGCCGCCAGCTCCCGCACGGCTTCGGGGAACGTCAGTTTCCGGTATTCCATGACCAGCGCGATGGGGTCCCAGCTCCGCCCGCATGGATTGCAAAACGCTGCGCCCTTTTTCGGGTTCAGGTGCAGGCTCGGGTCTGAATCGGCATGGAAGGGGCAGGCAGCCCAACCGTTCCGGTGTTCGATGCCGAGCCGGGCCGCTACGTCCAGGATCGGAACGGCGCGGGCTGCGGCCAGGCCCAACGCGGGGCGTAGGTCGCGCGTTGGAGGGCGCTGCACTGGCGGGTCCGGCGCGATGCCGGTGCACCGCTCACAGCCACAGCCCGGTGCAGGTTCGCACGGCTCCAACGCTCTGCCGCGCCGGGCTACCGCAGCCATCTCCAAGCGCAGGTGCGGTGAAGTGGTAGGGGCACCTTGCCCAGCCTCCGCAATCACCATGGCTTCGGCCAAGCCGAAGGCACGGGTTCGGATGTCGCGGTCCGGGTGGTCAAGCCCCTGTTTGATGCGGCGCTCTATGGCCCGGCGGTCGCTTCGCGGGAGGTCTATCCAGCCCTGGCAGTCGCGCCAGGTGCCACCCTTAGCCATCGTAGTCCACCACGCGCGGCCGGCGTCGGATACCTTGGTGGTCGTCATTGGGCCACCTCAGCCGGGCAGGGCTCCGCAGGGGTCCGTTTCAAGGACCGTCCAGTAGCCTCCCACAGCTGCGCAGCCTCCCGCCATGCCTTCACCACGTCGCCAGCGGCCGCGCGGGCTGCCTCCCGGTCCTCTACTGTGCCCGATTCCTCCCAGCGGGCCAGTGCGTCCAAGAACTCCATGGAGGGCGGCTCTACCAGGTCCCACGCCGGAGCCCACCGGCCGAGCCCCGGCGGCGCCACCTCTTGCACCCGCTCGGCAACCCAGCGGGCTACGGCTGCCCCGTCGCGCCGGCTCATTCCTCCACCTCCGCAGCCTCGAAGATGTCCAGCGGAACCGCCGTTTCCGTTTCAGCGTCCGAACCCCAAAACGCACCCGCTAAACCCGCGTTATTCCCGGTTCCCCCTCTGTTCGGCGTATTTGGCGGGTTTGGCGGGGGTCTATCCGGGGTCCGGCCATTCAACGCCGGATGAAGCTCCACCAGTGGCGAGCGGGGCCGGCCGGGTCCCTCCTGCGATTGCTCAACAAGTCGGAGACAGCCCCGGCATATCAACTCCGCGACAACCGGGCGGAGGTCTTCCATCGTCTCCAAACCGGGCCGGTCCCGCGTGGCGTCATGTAGGTTCTTTTCGGTCGAGCCTTCCGCCAGCTCCCCAGCCCGCCGCAGGACGTACCGCAGGTCTGCGGTCTTCCGGTCCATGCCCATCTCGGACAGCACCACCAGGGCGTGCGAGGTGAAGGCGCGGGCCAGCCGCACGCCGGCTTCCATTGCCCACCCGGGGACCGGCTCACTCCAGAGGGGCCGGCGGTCTTCGGCGCGGGCTGCAAGCTCTACCAGGGCGGCCAACCGCACGGCCTGGCCGGCCACCTTGCCCGCCCAATCCCGTATTCCCGCCAGCCGCGCGCCGTTCGCCAACCCCCGTTCAACCTCCGCCTCGTACTCATACAGCATTTCGAGGGCGTCGGGTGCGAGCTGTAGGGTTCGAGTGGTGGTGCCAGGCGGGTTGGCGTCCAGGAGGTAGCGGAGCATTGCGCCATACCTGTCGGCGGCCCGTTCATCCCGGCCGGGCACGTCGCGGCCAGTGCGGCGGGTGCCGAGCCCATGAGGCGGGACAGCCCAGAGGATGCGGCCCATGAGCCCCCGGCCACGGAAGGCGCGAGCGTTTCGCAGCCCTTCCAGGACCGACGGCTGCATGGCGAGCCCCAGCGTTAGCGCCGGCCGTTCGATATGGACCGACTCCCGCCCTATGCGGTCCACCCGGATGGGTTCAGCGGTCCAGGCGCGCAGCAGCTCGTCAAGGCGAGGGGTGTCGGAGTACCGGCCATCCGCTATCCCGATGGGGTCCGCTTCCGGCTCCAGTAGGGCAATGCACCCGCCCTGCCGGGCCATGAGCACAACCAGCGCTTCCGGGCTATGGTCTGACGCCATGAGCTGGGGCAGCACCGGAACGGCGGCCGTAGCCTCGTCCAGGTCCACCCGCGCGGCTTCAACCTCCGCCGTCTCCGCCTTCCCCTTCGCCGCCGCCGTCTTCGTGGACTGTAGCGCGGCCTCCGCCACGTCCTGCCGGTCTTTCGCGCGGCGGTGAGCCGGCCCGATTTCTTCCACCCGCTCCCGTTCCCAGTCTTCTAACGGCGCCTTCATAGCCGTGTAGACGGGCGATTTCCGGGACGCTGGGGGCAGGAGAACGGCCCCGAAGATATGCACCGGCTCCCGCCAGCCGCGTCGGTCAACCTCTACCTCCGCCCGCATCCCGCCAGCGGCGGAGACGCACGCCAGCGCAAGCACGCCGGCAAGGTCTGTCGGGGTTTGGGTAGCGCCGGCAATCGACTCGATTTGCCCCCGCAATACTGGCGGAAAGGCGTCCAGCGGGAGCGGTTCCGGTCTCGGCGGCCCCGGTAGGTTCGGTTCCTCCGGCCATTCCTCTGCCGGCTCGAATCCCAGAACGTGGTCAACGACGCGCCCGGCCTCCGCCTCCGCTTCGCCCCACGTCCTCCGGCGGTCCGCTATGGCGAGAGCTCGAACCGCAACGCGGGCGTCGGGGTCCCCGTTCAACATGCCCCGGATACTCTCCAGGGCTTCCGCGTTGCCGGCGTCGTCGGGCGGGAGCTGGGCCAGCGCCGCCGCAGCCCTGGCGTAGTCGCTCATTCCCCCGCCTCCAACCGCTCCAACGCGGCCCGTACAGCCGAGAGCGCCCCGGCGGGGATGGACAGCCCGCCAAGCATCGGCAGGGGCGGGTCATTGCGCCACGCCGGGGCCAGGTAGACCAACCGCACCGGCTCGTCTTCCCCGGCCGGCGTGTACTCTACCGCGCCAAGCCGTAGCAGCCGCCCGCCTCCGAGGTCTAACTCTTGGACGGTCATCGTTATGCCGCCGCGTCGGGGCCAGCGTCGGACGTGGAAGTGCGGAGCCGTTCCTGGGCCCATTCTTCGAGGTCGTCGGAACGGTAGCGAACGGCACGCGCCGACACTCGGACGAACGCCGGGCCGTCGCCACGATACCGCCGGTTCTGCAAAAATCTCGGCGTGAAGCCCAGCCGCTCGGCGGCTTCCGCTTCGGTCAGGAGGATCTTGCGGGGATCGTGACTCGTCATAGCCGCTCCATGGTGTGAGTGCGTGTCTCACCATGGACGCTAAGGGGCCGCCGCTAACTTAGTGTCGCGGGCGAAGCGGAGAGGTCCAGCGGGGATAGTCGGAAGTGAAAAGCGGAGCGGGCAGCTCGAAGCCGGCGGCCTCCGCCGCCGCCTGGATGCGTTGGATAACGTTCTCCTGAGTCGTGCCGCCCGAATAGGTGCGGTAATGCCGCTCGGGGGTTGCAACGGCGGCTGCCAACCAGACGTAATCCCGTGCGAGTGGCTTGAGGTTGGAGTGGTCGGATGGCCGGTAATGATTTCGGGCGGCTCGGAACTGAGGCGCGGGGCGTATCCGGTCCCGTTGTGGCGTCTCCGGGGGCCGGCTGGCCGCGTGCTTGTCCGCTAACTCGGCTTCGATGTCCTGAGCTTCGGCCAAGCTGTACCCGTCTTCCATAATTCCCGCCAGGATACGGGCTTCCGCTTCCTCGAATCCCTGGCGGATTAGCAGGGCGCGGGTTTGTTCGGCTGGCGGGCCGGGCTCAGCCGGCCGGGGACGGCTGACAACAACCGGCGCGCGGGCGCGTTCGCGGTCCTGACGATGCCACCTTTCCCGCGCTGTGGCTAGCGCCTCCTCAACCCGCCGGCGCGCTTCATCCCTCGAAACCCCATCGGCTCGGAGCCGCGCTACGGCTGCCGCTTTGGTTTCAGTCAGGGGGTCCCATACCGCCCGCTCCGCTGGCGTGAACGGCGGAGAGTAGGAGAAGCCGGGCGCGTGCCACTCCAAGTTGTCAGGCGTGGTATCCAAGGCGCCGGCGCCGTCCATTGCGAGCCACGCTTCCAGCGTCCTAACCGCCGCATCCAAAACCCAGCGGTTACGCTTGCCGTTGCCGGTGGTTAGCCGGTAGCAGGTCCCCCACTCAATCAGACGGTTCCGAAGCTCCGCCTTCGCCTTCGCCCGTCGCAGACGCTTGGTAGTCCACGCCTCGCAGGGGAACTTCCGGCTTCGGGTTTCCCACGCCGCGACAAGCTCATGGGCTGCGCCAATGTGGGACCACGACAGCCGGGAGGAGCCTCGCCGTTCCTCCGCCAGCCCGGCAAGGGTCCGCATGGCGGGGAGGCACCGGGCGTAAAGGTCGGGGAGAATCTTCGGCCGGAGAGCGGCATGGGGGTTCTCTCGCAAGGCTTCGAGTAGCGCCACGCGGAGAAAGCCCCGGCTATGCGCACCGTCCAACGTGTCGAAGGCGCCACCGGCAGGGAACCCCATGTTACGCCGATTCCCCGCCGGCTTCCCCCAGTAGCGGCCCGATCCGTTCCCCGTGCTTCTCCAGGGCTTGCCGCGCGGCATCGTCGGCAAGGTGGGCGTATATCTGCGTCGTGCTTGCGTTCGAGTGATTCAGCACGCTGCCAATGAGAGGCAGGGAAGCCCCGGACGTGGCGAGCCAGGAGCCCACGGTGCGGCGGAGGTCGTGCAGCCGAACGTCCTTCATTCCCGCCCGCTCCCGGATTTTGCCCCAGCGCTTCGAGAGGTTACCAACCGGCTGCCCCGGTCGGTTGCCGGGGAAAACGTGGTCGTTGTGAAGCATCCGGGGCAGGTCCCGCAGAATTGCCACTGCCACCGGGGACAGCGGCACGGTATGCGGCCGGCCAGCCTTCGTCTCCCGCAACCGGAGCTCGGGGCGTTCGCCATCTAGCTCAAGGTCTGGCCACTTGAGCCCCAACAACTCGGATTTCCGAAGGCCGGTCAGGAGGTACAGCTTGATGGCGGCTTTGACGTACGGGTTCGGTTCCTCCGCTACGGCCTCCATGAGCCGGGGCAGTTCCTCGGGCCGCACCCAACGGTCCCGCCTTTTCTCCCGAAAGGGCTCCACCTTCGCAGCGGGGTTCGCGGTGCCTTCTTCGACGTAGCCCCATTCCTCCGCCTTGTTCAGCATCACCCGCAGCAGGGCAAGCACGCGGTTCGCCTCATACGGGGCGTCCATCCCGATTTCACCGTGGAACCGCGCCACGTCCGCGCGGCGGAGGTCTTCCAGCTTGCGGGTGCCCAGCGCCGGGTTGATGTGCTTCTCTAGCCGCCGCTCGTCTTCGTCCCACGTCTTCTTCCGCGGTTTTGCATGGCGCTCGATGTAGACGGCGGAGAACTCTTTCAGCGTGGTGCCCCGGCGCGCCTCCTGGCGTTCTGCCATCGGGTCGGCCCCTCGATTCGCCTCCACGATGATTTCCCGCGCCTCTTCCCTGGCCTGTTGCAGCGTCCAGGGGCCATATGCCCCGATGGTCTGCATCCGCTTCCGGCCGGTGCCAGTGCGGTACCAGACCACGAAGGCTTTCCGGCCGCTTTCGTAGAGCCGAACGCCGAAGCCTGGGATTTCGTCGTCGTACTCGATTTGAGTAGCCGGGCCGTTGGGGTCGTGCCGAAGCCGGTCGATCCGTCCCTTCGTGAGCACCGCCATCGGGCACCGTCCTCTAAGGGAGAAAGTTGGCAGGAAGTTGGCAGAAAGTTGGCAACTGCCAGCGTCAACGGGTGTGCTGTAATGTAAGGCTTGTGCGCCCTGAAAGCTAGTAACGGTGCGGATTTGTGCGGAGGTGGTGGTATGCTTATGCGGGGGTCGTGCAACTGATTGAAACTGATTCGAAATCAGCCGGGCGCAAGCCCTTGGGGGTTCGAGTCCCTCCACCTCCGCTACCGATCCGAGTAGCCATTCAAAACCCTCACGGCCGCCGAGCCGTGAGGGTTTTCTACGTCAGGTGGAGGGCCTCGACCCCCCGCGTCTTCGCTGCGCGAAGCCGCCTTGGTGGTGGGGCTGCGGCGCACGTAGGGCATGGAGAGAGCGCATGCCGTTCGCGATCACCACCAGGCTCGCGCCCATGTCGGCCAGGACAGCCATCCAGAGCGTTGCGACGCCGGCCATCGCCAGGACGACGAAGACGGCCTTAGTGAGAACTTCACCGTCTCCGGAAGCCGCAAGAGGTCGTCGGCCATGAGCGCGATGTCCGCGGTTTCGAGCGCCACATCGGTTCCGGCCGAGCCCATGGCGACGGAAACGTCGGCGGCGGCAAGGGCGGGGCTATCGTTGACTCCGTCCCCTACCATGAGAACGAGGGCGCCATGCTCCTG
>JBBDRO010000095.1:0-3725 GCA_040905425.1 Gemmatimonadota bacterium
CCGCCGGACCTGCTGGAGGTGGCGCGCGCGGTGGGCGGAGCGCCCGCGCGCGTGGATTCCGTCTGGCCTGGCTATTCCCTGCGCGAGCAGGGCTTCCTGCTCTACACACCGGGCGAGTCGGCGCTGCTGGTGACCTCCGAGCCGGCGCCCGCAGGATTCACCCCGCTCGCTGACTCGCTCCTGCCCGCTGCGCTGCGCGGGCGCGCGTATGCCTTCGCTGGCGGGCTGCCCGGCCTCGAGGGAGGCGTCGACACGCGCTACCGCATCGGCCGCCTCCTCACCACCGCGTACGCGCCCGGCGCCTCCGCCTCCCTGCGTAGCGCGCTCGCCGGTCTCTACCACGAGGGCTTCCACACGTACCAGGACCGGCGCTTTTCCGCGGGCGGGGTGGACGACCGGGCGCTCGCCGAACCGCTGACCGGCGAGTTCGCCGCGCTCGTGGAGGTGGAGCGGCGCATGCTGGCCACCGCGCTCGCTCGAGGTGCGGACGCCACGTTGGATTCGCTGCTACAAGGCTTCCTGGCGGTGCGGCATCGGCGTCTGCGTGAAGCATCGGCGGAGGTGCTGCGGGTCGACGGGGCACTCGAACGGATCGAAGGCAGCGCCAACCTTGTGGGTCACGCTTCGGCGGCGGCCGCGCTCGGAGCGGACACCGGGCGCGCGGTGGGTAATGCTGTGCGGGAGTATCTCACGGTCGACCTCGACCGTTTCGGCGGGGATCGCGCCACCCAACTCATGCGCTGGCGCGCCTACGGCACGGGCGCGGCGCTGGGACTGCTGCTCGACCGCCGCGGCGCAGCCTGGCGCACCCTTATCGAGGAGGGAGCGTCCTTTCACGCGCTGCTCGAGAGAGCCATTCAATTCGACGCGGAACGTGCCCCTTCGCTTGCCGGCAAGGCGCTCGAGGCGTTCGGCTACGAAGACATCCTGGAGAATGAGGCGGAGACCACGTCTGCGGACGAGGAACTGCACGCGTTCTACGCCCTGGCGCCGGTCCGCCTCGTTATCGACGTGGCCCCTCGTGACACCGCCGCCTACGAACTGCGAGTCAGCCATAACTCGTCGTTCGGCTTTCTGAAGTGGCTGTTGCGTCGTCGCCATGGCACGAGTCAGCCGGTGGCGGGCCTGACGCTGGTCTGGAGCCCGGATGTGCTGCACACGAGCGACCCCGCGGGAGCCGGCTTCACGCTGCGCGTCGAGGGCCGGCCGGTGGCGCTGGATGGCCGCGCCGGCCGCACGCGCCGGCGGTTCGTGGTATTGCTGCCGGAGCTACCCGTCGTGGAAAGCGTGGCACCGCCCACGCGGGGCGTCCATCCCGCAGGCGTTGTGATCGAGGGCGCTGGCACGCGCTTCGAAACGGCGCTGCCGGCCGAGGTCATCATCGTCGGCCCGGACTCCATGCACGTGCGGATCTCACCCTGATCGTGCCGGCGGCACCTCAGGTGGCCCGCTAGCCGCCGCCGAAGCGCTTGCGCAGCTGACGTATGGCCCTGGCATCCCCGACGATCGTCAACCGATCGCCGGCCTGGAGCCGCATACGACCGGTCGGGATGAGCACCTGGCCGCCCCTGTGCACCAGCGCGATCAACGCACCGCGCACGAAGGATATCTTCCGTATTTCACTACCGGCCAACTCCGCGGTCGGACCGGTGTCCCCCACGCGGAGTGAGAAGAAGCGCTCGATATGGAGTAGCGCTTCCTTGAGGTCCTGCTCACTGCGCGCCGCGCGCCAGTCCTCGAGGAAGCCTTCCTGATCCACCCGTTCGGCCAGCGCGGCCAGCAGGGTCAGGTGCAGCCGGGTGCTGTCCTCGGGACTCACCAGGAAGATCAGCGCCCGGACGGGTCCACCCGAAGGGTGCTCGTCGGCGTCCTCGACCGCGAGCTCGATCGGCGTGCTCACCCGCACGAGGACAAGGCGGAACGTGCGCAGGGCCGGCAGCCGGAGATGCGGCAGGGCTACGCCTCTCGAGTGCGGGGTGAGGCCGATCCTGGATTCCCTGAGAAACCTCTCCGCGATGCGCTCCGCCGGGACACCCAGCTCCTGGGACAGATGTGCGGAGATGCGCCAGACGATGGCCTCGTAGGACTCCGGCTCCTGCAGATCCACGACCTTGGCTCCCGTCACCAGCTCGGCGAAGGGGTCGCGGTCCCCGGGGGCTTCGTCCGTCAGGATGGTGCGGAGTTCCCGGTCCAGGCCGGGGTCACGCTGGTGGCCCAGACGCTCGAAAAGATGGAGCGCCGCGCCCTCCCGGACCATGTGCGCGCGAGCATAGAAGTGGTACCAGGCCAGCGATCCGGCGATCATCCCCAGCGTGAAGAGTACGGTGAGCGCCCCCATCTCCGTGATCAGCCACAGGGGCGCCAGGAAGCCCGCGATCTGCATCCAGGGATAGAGCGGTGAGGAGAAGCCCGGCTCCTAGCCTTCGATGCGACTCTCCCGGAGCACCACCACCGCCAGATTGATGAAGGCGAACACCAGGAGCTGGAAGGCGCTGGCCAGCTTTGCCACGGCCATCACGTCCAGGACGAGTAGCGTCAGGATCATGACGGCGGCGGTGACCGCCAGTGCCAGGCCGGGCGTTCTGAACCGTCCCAGTACCGCGAAACGCGGCGATACCAGGTGGTCCCGACCCATGGCAAACAGGTAGCGTGACGCGGACATGATCCCCGCGTTGCCCGTGGACGCAAAGGCGGCGATGGCGGCGATCACGATTAGGATCACGCCGACGGATCCCGGCAGCCAGTCGAAGAACGCCTGCGCAGCCGTGGCGGCCGGTGTGAGATCGGCCCGCAGCTCGCCGGGATCCAGGACCGCCACCATGACCAGCACGCCGAGCACGTAGAAGGCCGTGGCCACGGCCAGCGAAAGTGCCATACCGAGCGGGATGTTGCGGTCAGGATCCTCCACTTCCTCGGCCACGCTGGCCACTTTCGTCAAGCCCGCTTAGGACACGAAGACAAGCCCCACGGTCGAGAACAGTCCTTCCGAGCCGAACGGCAGGAAGGGCGTGAACTGCTCCCGGACCACCGGACCAACGCCGAGCGAGAAGATCTTCACGAGACCCTGGATCACGAAGAAGAGCAGGGCCACGAGAAGGACCACAACCAGCCCGCCCTGTAGCCGCCCGCTCTCCTTGGCGCCGACCAGGTTCACCAGGGTGAAGAAGAGCGTGAGGCCGATCGCCAGCGTGGTCATGGGCAGCTCGATGAACAGCGCCAGGTACGCGCCCATGCCGATGATGGCGAAGGCGCTCTTCAGGATGAGCGCGGCCCAGGTGCCCAGCCCGCCCACCGCCCCGACCACGGGGCCCATGCTGCGATCCAGGAAGTAGTAGGTCCCGCCGGCCCGCGGCATGGCGGTGGAGAGTTCGGCCTTGCTCAGCATGGCCGGGACGACCAGGAAGGCCGCGATCAGATAGGCAAGCACCACGGCGGGCCCCGCCTGGGCGGAGGCCAGCCCGGGCAGGAGGAAAAACCCCGAGCTGAACATGGCTCCCGTGGAGATGGCAAAGACATCGAAGAGCTTCAGCTCCTTCGATAGCCTGTCATCCGTGCGAGGAGTAGCGTCCATGCGTTGGCTTCCGGGGATCGGGCATTGGAGGTGGGGCTTCCTGGCATGATACAGAATCGAGCCGGTCCTGACGAGAGGCTCCTGGTAGCGGTGGGGAGGGCCGCCCACGCGCGGCCCTCCCTCCGCCACCCGCTCCAGCACCGGCTCAGCCGCC
>JBBDRO010000095.1:3825-6368 GCA_040905425.1 Gemmatimonadota bacterium
CCGTCCACACGATCCGTGGTGAAGAGCCAGGAATACCAGAACCAGTCGAGGTCCTGGCCCAGAGCCCGATTCATGAAGATGGCGTAGTCCCACGGCGAGGGATGCTTGAACCGCCAGGCGCGGGCATAATCGCTCATGGCCTCCCACACGGCCGTGTCCCCCACGATGCCGCCCAGCATGGAGAGCATCAGCGGCGCCTTGCTGTAGGCCTGGAAGGAATACCGCGGTCCGCCGTAGTTGGCGTTCCACATGAGCGGTCCCTCCCGCTCGTCGCCGCTCGTGCGACCGTAGGACTGCCCGCGTCCGTCCAGATCCGGGACCTCCCCCCGCCTGTGGGCGCCGGACAGGATGTTCATGTACTGGTTGAAGCCCTCGTCCATGAACCCGTACCACGTCTCGTTCGTGCCCACCATCATGGGCCACCATTCGTGGCCCGCCTCATGGTCGGCGGCACCCGCTCCCGACATCAGGAACATGGGGTACTCCATGCCCATTTCGGGGCCCTCGGCCAGCGTGAGCTGGGGGAAGGCATAGGGCATCCAGAGCTCGGAATAGAACTCCAGCGCGTGCCGCGTGAGGCCGGCGGCACGCTCATACTGCTCGGCGCTGGCCGGCGTGTGGATGAGGTGTACGGGGATCGGACCCACGCCCGGGATGGTGGCCCGCGTGGCCTCCCAGATGTAGCGGTCGGAAGCGGCCCAGGCCACGTCGTTCACCGTGTCCGCCCGGAAGTGCCAGACCAGGCGCTCGCCGGGCGCAGTGGCGGTGCCCGCATCCCGCTCAGCCTCCGTGACGATAGCCACGGTGGCGTCCGAGTCCAGGACGCTGGCCAGGCGCGCGCGTGCCGTGGCGGTCAGCACTTCCTCTGGATTCTGCAGTACGCCCGTGGCACCGACGATCCACCCGGCGGGCACGTCGATGCGCAGGTCGAAGCTGCCGAAGGCGTTGAAGAACTCACTGGCACCCAGGTAGGGATCGTCATTCCAGCCGCGCAGATCGTCGTAGACGGCCACCTGCGGGTACCACTGCGCCACCTGGTAGAGGGAGTCTCCCCAGGCGCCCATGCGCATGCCGCGTCCGCTCGCCACCTTCGGCACGCGGAAGCTCCACTCCGCCTCGAGAATGGCCTGACCGCCTGCGGGGATGGCGTCCGGCAGGCGGATCGTGGCCACCGTCTGCGTGGGATTGGAGATCACCGGACGGGTGAGGGGCGGAGCATTGCGACCGCGACCGCCACTACCGCCGGTCATGTCCACCGCCTGGCCGTTCACCATGAGCCGCGTGAGGCTCATGCCGTCCGTGATCTCCGGCAACGTCCGTGAACGGGGCACGTTGGGTCCATAGACGTTCTGGTCCAGGCGGAGGACGATCTGCTCCAGTGCGTCGGGGCTGTGGTTGTGCAGCACGATGCGCTCCTGACCGGTCACGGTGCCCGCCGCGGGATCCAGCCGGGTGCGGATGTCGTAGTCGAGCCAGAGCTGCCAGTAAGCAGAGCCGGGGGCGCCCGTAGAGTCGCGCGTGCCGGCCTGGTGCGCACGCTCGATGGTGTTCGTGAGGGGGAGATCCCGACGCACGGCCCGGGGCGGGGCCTGGGCGTGCACGGGCACTCCCGGGACGGCGGCGGTCGCCGCCAGGACCAGGAAGGCCAGGTACCGCTTCATGGCGGTGCTCCTGCTGGAGTGCACGGCATCCTTGGGGGAAGACGCACGCTTCTGAAATAGCGGATCCGCGGCGCGCGCGCGAGCAGAGGGGCGCACGGAAGGAAGCCGCCGCGAACGTCGCTTGAAGAGATAGACCCCTTGCCCCGGCAGCCTTCGTTCCGCATCCATAGAGGCGGAACCAATCCAGCCGTTACAGGCTTCACCAGTCAGCCCTTCTCAGGAGACCTACGCCATGCGCACCACACGCACCGCTGTATCCGTGACCCCGATCCTGGCGCTTCTCATGGCCGTGGCACCGGCAGCCGCGCAGGACGAATCCCGCGCCGTGGCCGGCGGCGGCATTGCCGTGCCCGGCTGGAGCGGGAAGATCGACGCCCGGGAAGCCGCCAACGGCGCCACGCTGAATGACGCCCGTCTGGCCATGGACGGACAGGCCCTGCACGCCGTCACCGGCCCGGCCGTGGCCTACTGGAAGGATGACGCCACGGCGTCGGGCGATTACATGGTGAGCGCCACCTTCACCGAGCCTGCCTACATGGCGCTGAACAACCACCCGCACCCCTACGGCATCTTCATCGGCGGCCAGAACATGGGTACCGACCAGCAGAGCTACCTCTACTGCGCCACCTACGGGAGCGGCACCTTCATCGTGCGCGGTTTCGGCCCGGAGGCGTTCCAGCTGAACGGACGACGCGGGGAGGCCCATGACGCGGTCAACAAGGCGCCCGGCGAGGGCCAGCCCGTCACGCAGCAGATCACGCTGGCCGTGCGCGGGGACGTGGTGCAGTGCTCCGTGAACGGCACCGTGGTGGGCAGCTACCCCAAGGCCGACGTGGTGGGTGAGGCCAAGCTCAGCTCCACGGACGGTGTCTACGGCATCCG
>JBBDRO010000095.1:6468-18626 GCA_040905425.1 Gemmatimonadota bacterium
CCACGTGGCCACGCGGAAGGGGCTCTTCACCCTGGAGCGCGGAGCCTCGGGATGGGCCATCGAGCGCGTGGGATTCCTGGGGGACAACTGCACGCTGGTCATGCACGACCCGCGCAGCGGCGATCTCCTGTGCGCGCTGGATCACGGCCACTGGGGCGTGAAGCTGCACCGCTCGCGGGACGGCGGCGCCACCTGGGGCGAGATCGCCGCGCCCAAGTACCCGGAGAAGCCGGCCGACTACGTGCCGAAGAACACCCCCGCCGAGGGGAAGCCGGTGGAGTGGAGCCTGAAGCTCATCTGGTCGCTGGCGCCAGGCGGCGTGGACCAGCCGGGGGTGCTCTGGTGCGGCACGCTGCCGGGCGGCCTCTTCCGTTCCGAGGACGGCGGCGACTCGTGGGAGCTGAACCGGCCCCTGTGGGACGACCCGCGGCGCGAGGAGTGGTTCGGCGGGGGCGCCGAGCAGCCCGGCATCCACTCGATCTGCGTGGACCCGCGCGACCCGGACCATCTCATCCTGGGCGTGTCGTGCGGCAGCGCCTGGCGCACCCGCGACGGCGGCGCCACCTGGGACCACGCCGGGCCCGGCATGCGCGCCGCCTTCATGCCGCCGTAGCGCGCCTATGATATGAACGTCCAGGACCCGCACATCATCGTGCAGTGCCCCGCCGCTCCCGACACCCTCTGGGTGCAGCACCACAACGGCATCTTCCGCTCCACGGACGCCGGCGCCTCCTTCACCGAGATCGAGGACGTGCAGCCCTCCATCTTTGGTTTTGCCGCGGCGGTCCACCCCCGGGATCCCGACACGGCCTGGTTCATCCCCGCCATCAAGGATGAGAAGCGCTGCGCCGACGGCAGCGTGGTGGTCACGCGCACGCGCGACGGCGGGCGGACGTTCGAGGCCTTCACGCGCGGACTGCCGCAGGAGCATGCCTACGACCTTGTGTACCGCCACGCGCTGGACGTGGACGAGGCGGGCGAGCGGTTGATCTTCGGCTCCACCACCGGCTCGCTCTGGGCCAGCGACGACGCCGGGGAGTCGTGGCAGACGCTGTCGGCCAACTTGCCGCCGGTCTACGCGGTGCGCGTCGAGAAGGCGGGGTGAGGGCGGAGGCCCGGCAGCCGGGCGGCGCTGCCCGCCGACCCGTTTCGATCGAACGCGGTCCCGGTCAGCGCGGCGCCAGCAGCTCCGCCAGCGCCAGGTGCGTCTTCGGCAGGAGCTGCGCCTCATCGAAGTACCGCGTCACGACCGCCATCGCCTGGTCCACGGTGGTGATGTTCAGGTAGCGGAGGAGATAGCGCACATCCTCCAGGTCGTGAAATTCCTCACCCAGCCGCATGGCGGCGCACTTCATGGCCAACAGGTATGCCGGCCGCGCCACGAACACGCGCAGGTTCGGCAGGTCGAGGAAGGCGTCGTACTCGCCGCGCGGGCTTAGGTAGCCCTGCACCGCATCGTTCAGCCAGGTTTCCGGGGCGTTGGCCGTCCGTGCCGCGCGGGCGGCGGCCTCCCGCACCAGCCGTGTGGGGCGGAAGGTGGCATCCACGTCCCGCGTGGCGGCACGCGCCTCGAGGGCCAGGCACATCACCGCGCCGCCCACGAGGTAGACCTCCCCTTCGACGCCCACCTCACACAGCTCATGGTCCAGGAGCTCGAATAGCTTCAGGATGTCCTGGCGCGTGAGCTTCACGAGGTGCCGCCCGGCTCCCGCAGCCCGCTCACACCCGGTCCCCCACGGTGGCATCCACGAAGAGGTTGCGGCGCTTGAACGCCACCGGCGAAGCGCACAGGAGGTGGAGGCGCAGCGCGCACAGCGACGTGGCGAACCAGGGCCCTTCGAGGGGCATCACAGAGCGGGTCCATGAAGGCGGCTCCACGGCCAGCCGGTTGGCCACGAACTCGACCATGGCAGCCACGTAGTTACGGTCCAGATCGGGCAAGCCGGCCAGGTCCGCGTGCGCCACCGCCTCGGGGAACTCCAGGCCGCTCAGTCCCGCAAGGAAATCATGGAGCTCCGCCAGCGTGTAGCGTCGGTCCTTACCCGAGCGCAGGGCCGTGAGGATTTCCTCGAACCGCAGCCGGTGGGATGGCAGCGCCCGGGACAGCACGTAGCTCGACACGTCGGTCCCGGCGCTCCGGGCCAGGCGCTTCAGCGTGGCCTTCTGGCGCGGGGTGACCCGGATCTGGAGTTGACTGGACTTGGTGGCCATGCAGCAACGATGTCATGGCCCGGCCTCGGTGTCAATACGGCTGTATTGACACCGAGGCCGGGGGACCCTCAGGCCGGCAGTCCCGTCCGGACCACCGTCTCCATGGCGTCCACGAAGCGGTCGAGTTCGGGGAGCATGGTGTAGACACTGGGTGAGACGCGGACGCCCCGGAACTCCGCGTGATTGATGGCCGTGGCAATGATCCGATGCCGATCCCACAGGTGCGCCGCGAGCGCCGCGGGCTCGATGCCATCGATCTCCACGGTGGCGATCCCGCATGCGAAGCCGGGCTCCAGGCTGGTGTGCAGCCGCACCCGATCGTGCTGCAGCAGCCGCTCCGCCCAGTAGTTCCGCAGGTACACCAGGCGTGCGTCCTTGCGGGCGGGCCCGATGCCCTGGTGGAACGTCAGCGCCTCCCCGATGGCCAGGTAGTTGGCGGCCGGATGCGTGCCGATCTCCTCGAACTTGCGGATGTCCGCAGCCATCTTTTCGGGCGCGGCCATGAGCGGCCATACCTCCGGGATCTTTGCGCGCCGCACGTAGAGCAGACCGGTCCCGTGTGGGGCGAAGAGCCACTTGTGCAGGGAGGTAGAGTAGTTGTCCACGTCCAGAGCGCCGAGATCGAAGTCGAAGTGCGCCAAAGCGTGGGCCCCGTCCACGATGAGCGGGATGCCGTGGCGCCTGGCCATGGCGGTGAGCTCCTTCACGGGCAGGATCTGCCCCGTGAGATTGATCATGTGGCACGCCAGGATGGCGCGGGTGCGCGGGGTGACGGCCGCCTCGAAGAGCCGCACCACCTCCGCCGGGTCCTCGGCCGGGACGGGGATGCGGATCTGCCGCAGCACGATGCCCTCGCGGCGCTCGCGCTGCTTGAAGGTGTTGATCATCCGCCCGTAGTCCTGGGTGGTGGTCAGCACCTCGTCACCGCGCTCGAGATGGATGCCGAACTGCATGGTCTGGAGGCTCTCCGAGGCGTTGCGGGTGAACGCCACCTCCTCCGCGTCCACGCCCCACTCCCGCGCCATGCGCTGCCGGACGCCCTCCCGCTGCGGCTCCAGCACGCCCCACATGGTGTAGGACGGCGCCAGGTTGGAGAAGTCCAGGTGCCGCTTCATGGCCTCCTGCACGAACCCCGGTGAGGGGCTGACGCCGCCGTTGTTGAGGTTGACCAGCGAGCGGTCCACGGTGAAGGCCCGCGCCACCTCGAACCAGAAGTCCTCGTCGCCTGCGGCGTCGGCGGGACCGGCGGGATACGCGGCCAGTTCCCGGGCAATGTCCGGCGCGCGCGCCTCGAGCAGAGCGGGGCGCAGCGGACCTGCCAGCGCGGCGGCGGCGGGGACGGAGAGGGTGCCGAGAAAGCGTCGACGACTGTGCATGGGCGGCCTCCGGGGTCGGAACGGAGCGAGCAGGCGGGACGCCGGGGTCAGCGCGCCGCGCACAGGCACGATACGCTGCCGATGCTGCTGCCGCCAACGCTTAGGTGGCCTCCTCCTCCCCCAGCATGCTCTTCATCTGCGCAAAGAAATTCTCCCGCAGCGCAGCTCAACCCCGTTCACGCCACCTGCCCGGCTCCTGTCGGGTGTGCAGACAAGCGAGGACTTCTATCTGGTCGGAGGAGCGGCTGTAGTACAGGACATAGGGAAATCGACCCAGAAGTGCGCGCCGATGCTGATCACTGATCAGAGGGAAGCTGTCCGGAAAGCTGACAATCTGCGCGAGCAGGTTCGAAAGCGAGTCCGTAAACTCGGCGCCGAGGCCAGGCCGGCGCCCGTCATACCATGCTTGAGCGGCGTGCACATCTTCCAGCGCTTCTGCGCGGAAGAGGACATTCACTGTTGCTGAGACTCCTTCAGGCGCCGGTACACCTCATCCCAGGGCACGTACTCCGGCTTCTCGTTAGAGAGCCGGTGTCGAAGAACCGCCAGGTGCCAGTCAGGTACGGGGACCTCATCAGGCGTAGCCCGGATTGAATCCCACGCCGCGCCTAGCAGATCGATCCGGTCCTCCGGCGAAAGCCGCAGAATCTCGGCAAGCAAGCTTTCTTTGGTCATCCTTGAAATCTCACTTGCGGCAATCGACGTGGCAATGGCTGCCTGGGACGCATCGAAGCCTGAGTATGCCCGGGCGGCGGCCCCTCCGCAGCGCTACCCCTCCTCAGGCCCCAGCATACTCTTCATCTGCGCAAAGAAATTCTCCCGCAGCGCTTCGGACTCCTCGGGCGGCAGCGCCTCCCCGGAGGTCTTCAGGTTGAGGAGCTCGGCGGGGATGTCCTCGAGGTAGCGGGAGGGCAGCACGTCCGCGGACTCACCACCCCGCCGTCGCGCCCGGCAGTAGGAGAGCGTCAGCCGCCGCTGTGCCCGCGTGATCCCCACGTACAGCAGGCGACGCTCCTCGTCCAGCGCGCCGGCGCTGCGCCCGCTCTCGTGGTCTTCCAGCGACCGCGCGTGGGGCAGCAGGCCCTCCTCCAGGCCGATCAGGAAGACGTCACTGAACTCCAGCCCCTTGGCGGAGTGCAGCGTCATCAGGGTGACGCGGTCCTCGGCCGCCTCGCGCTCGTCCCTGTCCTCATCCTCCGTGTTGTCGAGCGCCAGGCGGGCCAGGGCGTCGTGCAGGCTGGGCGGCGCCCACGGGCCGTCGCGGTCCGGCTCGGCTTCGAGCTCCTCGCGCTCCTGCCAGACCTTGCGCTCGTAGCGCGCCACGGTGCCGGCCACGTCACGCACGTTGGCCACGCGCATGTCGGCCGTGCGGGCGTTGCGCGGATCGGCGCGGATGGCTTCCTCCAGCCTCAGGTGCTGAAAGAAGTCGGCCGTCCAGGTGGAGAGCGGCGGGCGGGCGTCCCGCGCCGGCGGCTTTGCGGCCAGCGCCTCCGCATCGTGCAGCGTGCGGCGGGCGGCGGCGAGCTGCTGCAGGAGCCCGCGGATGGCCCCCGCCTGCGCGCTGCCGATCTCATCCTCCGGCAGGTTGCGGAGCACCCGCCCGAACGAGACGCCGCGCGCCCGCGCCACCTCGGCCAGCTTCAGGACCGTGGTGCGCCCGATGCCGCGCGTGGGCCAGTTGATGATGCGGCGGATGGCAATCTCATCATCGGGATTCAGCACGGCGCGCAGGTAGGCCACGGCGTCCGCCACCTCCCTGCGGTCGAAGAAGGACTGCCCGCCGATCATCCGGTAGGGCACGCCGTTCTCGCGCAGCACCTCCTCGAGCGCCCGGCCCTGCGGGTTGGTGCGGTAGAGGATGGCCATGTCCCGCCACTTGAGCTGCCGGGCATAGCGACGCACCCCGATCTCCCGGGCCACGCTCGCCGCTTCGGCCGCCTCATCGGGGTGCTCGCAGGCGTCGATGGGCTCGCCGATGGGGTTCTCGGTGCGCAGCCGCTTGGCATGGCGGCGGCCCGACGCGGCAATGACGGCGTTGGCGGCCTCCAGGATGCGCTTCGTGGAGCGGTAGTTCTGCTCCAGCTTGATGACGGCGGCGCCCGGGAAGTGGTGCTCGAAGTCCAGGATGTTGCCCACGTCG
Source organism: Gemmatimonadota bacterium (assembly GCA_040905425.1). GTDB lineage: Bacteria > Gemmatimonadota > Gemmatimonadetes > Longimicrobiales > RSA9 > JBBDRO01. The sequence continues at coordinate 12,196 of JBBDRO010000095.1, forward strand.
GCGCCGCGGAAGGCGTAGATGGACTGGTCGTCGTCCCCCACCACGCAGAGGTTCCGGCGGCTGCCGGCCAGGTGCCGTGCCATGGTGAGCTGCACGGCGTTGGTGTCCTGGTACTCGTCGATCATCACGTAGTGCCAGCGCTTCCAGACGGCGCGCCGCACCTCCTCGTGCTCCTCCAGCAGCTTCACGGGCAGCAGCAGCAGATCGTCGAAGTCCACGGCGCCCGAGACGCGCAGCACCTCCTCGTAGCGCCCGTAGGCGTCGGCGGCCAGCACCGCGTAGTCATCCGCGCGCGTGCCGCTCTCCAGCTTCGCGGCCACCTGGCGCCCCGCCTCAGCGGGGCCCACACCGCGCGTCTTCCAGTCCGAGATCGTGCGCACGACGCGCTTGAGGTCGAAGGCGTCGTCGCTTATGGAAATTTCGGCGGTGGCCGCACGCAGCGCCCCCATCTGATCGGAGGTGGCGTAGATGGCAAAGCGCTTCGGCAGCCCCAGCCGAGCGCCGTGCTCGCGCAGGATGCGGGCGCCCAGCGAATGGAAGGTGGAGAGCGTGGCGTTTCGGGCCATGCTGCCGGCATAGGCGGCCACGCGGTCGCGCATCTGGTCGGCGGCCTTGTTGGTGAAGGTCAGAGCCAGGATGTGCCGGGGCTCCACCTGCCTGCCGCGGATGAGGTGCACGATGCGGTGCACCAGCATCCTGGTCTTGCCCGAGCCGGCGCCCGCCAGCACGAGCAGCGGCCCCTCGGTGGTCAGGACCGCCTTCTTCTGCTCGTAGTTCAGGCCCTGGAGGTACGGCGGATCCTGCATCGGCTCGGCGGTAGGAGGGGGGCGCTTCGGACCGGCGGAATAGAACCGCGGCGGGGAGCCGGATCAACCCTTGACGGCGGTAAGCGACGATGCCCGGCAGCGTTCTTCGCGGCGCCCGTCCGCCGGCGGCCGGTCCGTTGCGCGGGCCCAGCGGCCCGCTAGTTGCTTGAATGGCCGCGTCGGCCCGTGCCGGGAGCCGGGCTATTTCACCGCTTCAGGAGCAACAACCATGCTCTGGACCATCGTAGTCATCCTGCTGATCCTGTGGCTCCTCGGCCTCGTCTCGGGGACCATCGGCGGGCTCATTCATATTCTGCTGGTGATTGCCATCGTCGTGGTGCTGATCCGGGTGATCCAGGGTCGGAAACCCATTTAGGGCGTCACAGCCGGTGCGACGCAGCGCAGCCCCGGGGGCCAGGTCGGCTCCCGGGGCTGCGCTGTATGGGCCACGCGCTCACCACCCCGCCCACTCCACCTCCGGCGCACGGTAGAAATTCACGCCGAGCGCCGTCCAGCGCAGTCCGTGACGGCCGAGCCGGTCTCGAAAGTCCTCCCAGTCGAGTGCGGCGGACGGAGACCAGGCCAGCTCGGCCACGGCCGCCAGCCGCGGGAAGGCCAGGAACTCGATGTCCGCCATGGTGCCCGCCGTCTCCGTCCAGAGGGGCCCCTCGATCCCCGCGATGGCCGCGACCGGCATCCCCGGGATGAGCTCGGCGGGCTCCCACTCATAAGCTACCCGCAGCGGTGTACGACCCGGCCAGCTCAGCCCGATCGGCGAGCCCTCGTGGTACTGGATGTCCAGGTAGACGTGGGTGGCGGGTGAGAGGATCACCTGGCCGGCGGCCGCGTCCGCCAGGCCGGCGCCGCTGCCGCGCCAGTGCTGGATCATGGTGGTGGGCGCCACCCGCGCGGCGCCGATCTCGGCCCATCCCGCCATGCGCTTGCCGTGGCGGTGGACGATCTCCTCCACCCGCTCCACGAAGGCGTTGTACTGCTCCTGCGTGAGCTCCTCCACCTCGTCCCCGCCCACGTGGATCCATGGGCCCGGCGTGAGCTCCGCCAGCCGCGCCACCACAGCGTCCACGAATTCGTAGGTGATCTCCTTCTCCACGCAGAGGGCGCTGAAGCCCACGCGGGTGCCGGTGTAGAGCGGCGGGGCCTCCCCGTCACAGTTCAGCTCGGCGTAGGAGGCCAGCGCCGCGTTGGTATGGCCCGGCATGTCGATCTCCGGCACGACGGTGATGAAGCGCTCCGCCGCGTAGCGCACGATCTCGGTGTAGTCCGCACCCGTGTAGAAGCCGCCGGGGCCGCCGCCCACCTGGGTGCTGCCGCCATGCTCCGTCAGGCGGGGCCAGCCGGGGATCTCGATACGCCAGCCCTGGTCGTCGGCCAGGTGCAGGTGCAGGCGGTTCAGCTTGTGGAGGGCCAGCAGGTCGATGAAGCGCTTGACGTCCGCCACCCCGAAGAAGTGGCGCGAGACGTCCAGCATGGCGCCGCGCCAGCCGAAGCGCGGGCGGTCGTCCACGCCCACGGCGGGCAGCGGCAGATCGCGATGGAGCGCTGCCTCGTACTCCACGCGCGGGGGCAGGAGCTGCCGCAGCGTCTGCGTGCCATAGAACAGGCCGGCCGGCTCCGCGGCCTGGATGCGCACGCCGGCGCCGCTCACCTCCAGCGCGTAGCCCTCCGGACCGAAGCGCTCGAGCGCGGCGGGATCGAGCGCCAGCACGATGTCCGCCGCGTCCGCACCCGGATGATCGGGAGGCAGGATTTCAGGGGTGGTCGCGCGGGTGTTGCCGATCAGGCGGGCCAGCTGATCGGCCACGCCCATGGCGGCGGCGGCATCTCCCGGGCCGGCGGCAACGCCAATGGCGGCCGCTCGCGTCACGACGAAGCCGCTGTCCTCCATCACCCGCACCGACGCGGGCGCCGGGATCAGCGGGAGCGGTGCGGGGCGCACGGCGCAGGCGGCCAGGAGCGGCAGGGCAAGGAGCATGAGCACGGAGCGCACGGTCGGCGGATGAACACGAGGAATGGTGGCCGTCCAGCCGGGGTGAGGGTGCCGTCGATCCGTCAGGATCCTCTTGCCGGGGCGGGAAGTCAAGCGGCCCCGTTGCCCAGCCGCGCGCCGGACGGGTAGCTTGCCTGATGCGTTATCCCCACATCCCCGCACGGCGTGGCGCGCGTACCGTGCTCCTGCTGGCCGCGCTGCTGGCCGCCTGCTCCTCGGCCCCGCCGTCTCCCGAATCGGCCGGCTTCACGGCACGCGTGGCCAGCTACAACATCCGCCACGGTGCCGGCACTGATGAGAGGGTGGATCTGGCACGAACGGCGGAGGTGCTGCGAGGAACGCGGGCGGACATCGTCGCTTTGCAGGAAGTGGATGAGCGGGTACGGCGCAGTGGCGGCGTGAACCAGGCCGAGCGGCTGGGTGAGCTGCTCGACATGCACCACGCCTTCGGCAGCTTCATGGACTACCAGGACGGCCGCTACGGGCTGGCGCTCCTGTCCCGCCGTCCGATCGCGTCCGTGGACGTGGTGCGGCTCCCCGAGGGCAACGAGCCGCGCGTGGCGCTGGCCGCCAGCATCGAGCAGGCCAACGGCACGCTGCTCACCGTGGTGGTGGTGCACTTCGACTGGGTGCGGGATGACGCCTTCCGCTACGCGCAGGCGGAGGTGGTGGCGCGGTACCTGGATGGCCTCGCGGGTCCCTACATCGTGCTCGGAGACTTCAACGACCAGCCCGGCTCGCGCACGATCGAGCTGTTCCGTGAACGGGCCCGGGAAGCGGCCAAGCCGCCGGCGCAGCGCTTCACCTTTCCCGCCACTGCACCGGAGCGGGAGATCGACTTCATCTTCGCCGCGCCCGCCGCGCACTGGGTGGTGGACTCCGTGGCCGTGGTACCCGAGAGCGTGGCGTCCGACCACCGCCCCGTGCTGGCCCGCCTGCGTCACCGGATCCGCTGAGCGACGCACCTCAGGGCGGGTGGCCCGGGCTTGCGTATGCCGCCGCCACGACCTACCCTGGCCATCGGCACACCTGGGCTCCATAACCCCATGCGCAGTGCCACCCCCGTTGTTTCACGGCCAACTCGAACGCCTGCACTCGCCAGGGAGGCATCCCGATGAACCCGTCCGTGTGGAGCACACGACTCCTCTCCCTTGTAGCCGTCCTGTCACTGGCCGGCTGCGGCATCCTGCGCGGCAGTCCCGCCGCGCCGGCCCCGGAGCGCACGCCCGCCGAACGCGAGGCGCAGGCCCAGGCGGAGGAAGGCCCCGGCGACTACGAGGACGCCATCCCCGACGACGCGGTTAGGCGCACGGGCCTCTTCACCACCCACTTCGCGCCCGACGGCACCCTGCTCTTCGAGATTCCGCAGGCGGTGCTCGGCCAGGAGATCCTGCTGGTGGTGGGCACGGTGGAGCAGCCCGGCAGCGCGGGCAGCGCCGGCGGCGGTGACATCCTGGAATTCCAGCGGCAGGGTGAGCGCATCCTGGTGCGCGAGAAGAACTATTCCCAGGTGGCCGACAGTGGCTCCGCCATCTGGCGGGCGGTGTCGGGCATGCGGAACGGCCTGATCGTGGGCAGCTTCGACATCGAGGCCGAGAGCCCGAGCGGGGCAGTGGTCGTGGACGCCACGTCCCTCTTCACCGGGACGAACACGGGTCTCGGCACCCTGCCCAACGTGGATGACGACGCCAGCTGGATCGATCACGTGGCGGCCTTCCCCACGAACGTCGAAGTGACCGCCACGCAGACGGGCGGCCCCAACAACGCCCGCACCACGGTGCAGCGGCACTGGAGCTTCGTGCAGCTCCCGCAGGATCCCATGATGCCGCGCCTGCACGACGCGCGCGTGGGGGTCAATTCGAGCAGCTACATCGACTACTCCTCACCCGCGCACCGGGCCGAGACACGCCGCTTCATCCGCCGTCACCGCCTGGAGAAGCAGAACCCGAACGCCGCGCTCTCCGACCCGGTGGAGCCGATCGTCTACTGGATCGATCCGGCCACGCCGGACTGGCTGAAGCCCTGGGTGGTGTCCGGCGTGGACATGTGGCAGTCCGCCTTCGAGGAGGCGGGCTTCAGCAACGCCATTGTGGGACGCGTGGCGCCCACGCCGGAGGAGGATCCGGACTTCTTCATGGATGACGCGCGCTACTCCGTCATCTACTGGCGCCCTTCCACGGTGGCCAACGCCAACGGCGGCCAGATCGTGGATCCGCGCACCGGGGAGATCATCCGCGGGCGCGTGCAGATGTTCCACAACGTGCAGAACCTGGTGCGCAACTGGTACTTCACGCAGGTGGGGCCGCTGGATCCACGCGCGCGGATGCTGCCGCTGCCGGACTCGCTCATGGGCAAGCTGGTGGAGTACGTGGTGGCCCACGAGGTGGGGCACGCCATCGGCTTCCCGCACAACATGAAGGCCAGCGCCATGTTCCCGGCGGACAGCATCCGCAACGCCGATTTCCTGGAGCGCATGGGCGGGCACGTGGCCACGCTCATGGACTACTCGCGCTTCAACTACGTGGCCCAGCCCGAGGACAACATCCCGGTGCACCTGCTGATCCCGGGCGTGGGGCCGTACGATGATTTTGCCGTCAAATGGGCCTATAGCCCCATACCCGGCGCCAGCACCCCCGAGGAGGAGCGGCCCACGCTGGATCGCTGGGCGCGCATGCAGGACACCATCCCCTGGTTCCGCTTCACCACGAGCGGGGCGCCGAACGACCCGTACGCGCAGACGGAGGCCGTGGGTGACGAGGACGCGGTGAAGTCCTCCACCCTGGGGCTGAGGAACCTGGAGCGCGTGATGGACATGCTCCTGCCGGTGGCCGAGCGCCCCGGTGAGGATTACGAGTTGCTGGACGAACTCTATGGCAACGTGATCTCCCAGTGGGGCCGCTACAACGGCCACGTGGCCGCCATCGTGGGCGGCGCCTACACCCAGGAGCGCTACGGCACGGGCCCCCGCTTCGAGCCGGTGGAGCGGGAGCGTCAGCGGGAGGCCGTGCGCTTCCTGAACGCCAACGTCTTCGATCCGCCCGCCTGGATGCTGGACCAGCAGGTGCTCCGGCGCATCGAGGCGGAGGGTGCGGTGGACCGGATCCGCGGCGCGCAGGTGCGGGTGCTGTCGTCGCTGCTGAGTGATAGCCGCATGGAGCGCCTGGTGGAGTACGAGGCGCTGGCCGACGATCCGGCCCAGGCCTACACGCTCTCCGACCTCATGCAGGATCTGCGTGCCGGCGTCTGGACGGAGCTGCAGGGGTCGGGCAGCGTGACCACCGACGTTTACCGCCGCAACCTGCAGCGCGCCTACGTGGACATGCTGACGGAGCGGCTGGATCCGCCCGATGTGGTGGTGGTGCCCGAGAACGGCCCGCCCACCGCCACGCGTGCGCCGATCCTGACCGACGTGCGTCCCGTGCTGCGCGGCGAGCTGCGCTGGCTGCGCACCCGGCTGAACAGCGCCATCCCGCGCGCGGCCAATGACATGACGCGCCTCCACCTGGAGGATCTGCGCACGGAGGTGGAGCGGCTGCTCCAACAGGACTGATCCGCGGCTCCCCCGCTCAGCCCGCCGCGCCCGACGGTAGGCCCCCTCCGGGCACCTCGGCGCGGCG
>JBBDRO010000096.1:0-3313 GCA_040905425.1 Gemmatimonadota bacterium
CTGGGAGCCGTGGCGCTGGTCCTGCTCATCGCCTGCGCCAACGTGGCCAACCTGCTCCTCTCCCGGGCCGCCGCACGGGACCGGGAGATGGCGGTGCGCACCGCGCTCGGCGCGGGCCGGGGCCGCCTCATGGGTCAGCTCCTCACCGAGAGCGTGATGATGGCGCTGCTGGGAGGCGCCGGAGGCCTGGCGCTGGCCTACGGCGGGGTGGCGCTCTTCCTGTCCACCGCTCCCGCCGACCTGCCACGGGTGGAACTGGTGGCGGTGGACCCCACCGTGCTCGCGTTCACCCTGGTCATCTCCCTCGTTACGGGGTTGCTGTTCGGCCTGGCGCCCGCACTGCAGACGCTTCGCTCCGATTCCACGACCCCGCTCAGGGAGGGCGGGCGAGGCGCGGTCGGACGCCGCTCCGGCCGGCGCCTCCGGGACACCCTGGTGGTGGCGGAAGTGGCGCTCTCCGTGGTGCTGCTGGTGGGCGCGGGGCTCCTGGTGCGGAGCTTCGCCACACTGGCGGGGCAGGACACGGGTTTCCAGGGTTCGGGCGTGCTCACGGCGCAGGTGGCGCTGGCCGGCGCCGCCTACCAGGACCCGGAGGCCGGGCTGGCCTTCTGGGAGAACCTGCAGGCGCGCGTGGCGGCGCTGCCGGGGGTGCAGGCCGTGGCCGCGGGGTCGGACATCTTCCTGGCCGAACTGCCGCGGTCCGGTGGGATCACCGCGGAGGGCCAGCCGGTCGTGTCCGGGACCGAGAGGGTGGAGCTGACCTATGACGCGGCCACGCCGGGCTTCTTCGCCGCCATCGGCACCCCCATGCTGGCCGGCCGCGACTTCACGGCGGCGGACCGGATGGGAACGGCGGACGTTGCCATCATCAATCGAGCGGCGGCCGAGCGCTGGTGGCCTGGTCAGGATCCCGTGGGCCGGCGCTTCAAGTTCGGTTCGCCGGAGAGCACGGGACCCTGGAATCGCGTGGTGGGAGTTGTGGGCGACTCACGCCGAACCGCGCAGGACCAGGAGGCGCGTCCCTCTGCCTGGTTCCCCCTGCGCCAGTATCCCCAGGCCAGCATGATGCTCGTGGTGAAGACCGCAGGGGACCCGCTGGCCCTCGCGGGGGGTGTCCGGGCGGCCGTCCGCGAGCTCGATCCTACGCAGCCCGTGGCACGGCTCGCCGCCCTCGACGCTCTGCTACGCGAGCGGCTGGCGCGCGCGCGGCTGACAACCGCGCTGGCGGGGTTCTTCGCCGTGCTGGCCATGGTACTGGCGGTGGTGGGCGTCTACGGCGTCCTTTCCTATACGGTGGCCCAGAGCACGCGGGAGATCGGCGTGCGCATGGCGCTGGGCGCAGGGGTGGGCACGGTGGTGGGCATGGTCATGCGCAGGGTGGGTCGGCTGCTCGTAGCCGGCCTCGTCCTGGGGATCGGAGGGGCGCTCCTCGTCTCCGGTATGCTGACCGGACTGCTCTACCAGGTGAGCGCCCTGGACCCGCTGGTATTCGCTCTCGTGCCGGTGCTGCTGGGGGGCGTTGCCGTGGCCGCGAGCTGGATCCCGGCACGCCGCGCCGCGCGCATCGATCCGGCTGTGGCACTCCGGGCGGAGTAGGGCGGCCGCGCGGCACGGAGGTGCGCCGGGGAAGGCGCCTGACCACCGCGCACCCGGCCGCCGCCACGAACGCAGCGCGGGCGAAGAGCAGTGAGGTGGGACGTCGCTTACCGGTCGTGGCTTCAGACGCCGAACTGGCGGAGGTGGTGATCCGTGTGCCGCTCGGCCCAGACGCGCCACTCGCGCTCGGAGAGGCGGCCGAAGACGTGGGGCGCATCGTGGCGTTCGGCGTCCCAGAAGCGGGTGAGGAGGGCCTCCAGGCGGGCGCGGTCCGCAGCGAATTCCGTGGGCTGTGTGCCCCTGCGCCGCTGGTCCAGACCGGGCGCCGTGGGGCCGTTCTTCGGCCAGGGCAGGGGCGTGTTGAAGGCGTAGATGCGCAGGAGCCACCCGCGGAAGGGGTCGAGGCGCAGCCCCACGTCACGCTCTCCCAGCGCCATGAGGAACGCGTCGCACAGATGACAGACCGCCTGGTGGGGATCCATCCGGCCCCACTGCCGGCCGGACTCCGGCGTGAGGGCGCGGATGCGGCGGCGCAATTCGTCCCGGGTGGCGGCGTCGTAGCGGGCTACAGGCATGTCAGCGCTTCATCCGGTCGGCGCGGCCCACGGTCTGGCCGCGCAGGGGTTCGCTGAGGTCTACGTGCCGATTGTCCGCGGTGTAGTCCACGCCTACAGCGGCGATGCGACAATAGAGTCAGCGGCGCGGTCGTGGCGTCATCAGGCGGGCTGGTGCGCGGACGCGGGACGGCTCCGCGCCTTCGGGTTGGGGCCCCACTGATTGGCACCGGCCTGACTGTCCTGGAACATCCAGACCAGCAGCACGATGGGGCCGATGAGCGGGATGACACCGATCAGCAACCACCAGGCACTGCGACCTACGTCGTGCAGGCGGCGGAACGCCACCGAGAGTGACGGGATGAACACGCCGAGACTGTAGACGGAGCTGAGCAGACCAACGTCGCCACCCAGGTTCAGCAGCACATCCAGGAAGGCGAGCACGATCACGAAAATCACGTTGAACAGCACAAAGAACCAGTACTCCTTCCGCCGCGACCTGCCGTTGAATTCAGCGTAGCGCTTGAGTGCTTCGAAGTACCACGTCATGAGAACCTCCGGTGATAGGTGGATGCGTCTGATACTGAACGGTGAAGCCATCTCCCGGTCAGGAGTGTTTCAACGCCATCGTGCCGATGGCGTGGTACTGGAACGCGCCCCTGCTTCGGACATGCCTGGCCGCGGCACCCGGTCCCGTCGGCTACCTGTCTCATTGCCTGAACGCCGCCGAGCTGAACCCCGGCTCGACCGGGCTCCTGAATTCCGTCCAGTTGATCCCGTTCGTGGAGGTGAACAGGGACCAGTGGTTGCCCGCCACCCACCAGCCACCGCCATGGCCGATGAACCGAATCTCCGAATCGAGGCCCGATAGACGCTGGGTCCACGTCACTCCATCCGGAGAGCTCCACAGGCGGTTGCCCTCCCCCGCGACCCACAGGCCCTGCGCCCATGCCAGCTCCGTGATCGCAGTATTAATGTTGCCCGCATTGCGCTGGATCCAGGTGTCCCCGTCCGTGGAGGACCATAGCTCGGCATAGGCGCCGGCCAACCATTCGGTCCCGTTCCATGCCACCGCGTGGAGCGAGGCGGACGGGGGCGGCGCGACGGCGGCCGTCCAGGTGATCCCCTCCGGTGAGGTGAGCACGGCGCCATTGAAGCCCACC
>JBBDRO010000096.1:3413-18391 GCA_040905425.1 Gemmatimonadota bacterium
GGCCGTCCAGGTGATCCCCTCCGGTGAGGTGAGCACGGCGCCATTGAAGCCCACCACTACCCAGTAGGACCCGTTCCATGCCACATCTCTGAGGTGGTTCCCGGCGGAGTTCACGAGCGTCCAGTTCTGCCCATCGGGAGAATGCAGGATGGTGCCGGCGTTCCCGACGATCACCCAGTGGTCCCCGTTCCACGCCACGGCGTTGAGGGGAGTGGTGACAGGCCGGCCTACCCGTGCCCATTCAAGCCCGCCCGGGGAACTGAAAATCTCGCCCCGGGTGCTGACGCCTATGATCGCATCGTCTCCGTACGCCACCGCGTGGGGGATTTGCCCATCGACGGGTGCGGTGCTGAACCGGCTGGAGTATACCGTCCAGGTCGTGGGATCAGCCGCGGCGGCGGACCACGCCATCTCACGGTTGTACGTGCCCACCACGATCCAGGAATCCAGGCCGGTGCGCACGGTCACCTTCTCCGCGGCAGCGGCCCCGTTGCCATCCTGAGCGCGGAGCTGGACGTTGTGGATACCGCGGCTGAGCGTTGAGAGAACGGATGTTCCGGTGCCGATGACACCATCGCGGTTGCTGCGCCACTCCAGCGCGGCGCCGCTCAGGGGGCCGTCCTCGGGGTCCACGGCGCTACCCTGGAAGGTGATGGCCGCCGCCTCCGCGAATACGGCGCGATCGGCCGGGGCGGTCAGTGCCACCTCGGGTGCGCGGTTGGGAACATCCAGGTGCTTGCCCGAAATCCGGAAGAGGCGGCTGAAGGTCCGGTAGCCAGGTTCCACGGGCGTCCACGTTGCACCATCGGCGGAGCGGATCACGGTGGTGGAAGACGAGCCGGCCAGCCACGCCGTGCCATCCCATCCTACCGCCTGAAGGTGGGCGCCGGTCCCGCTGGTCCCTGCCGTCCAGGAGACCCCGTCCGTGGTGTAATGCACGGCACCGGCATCCCCCACCACGACGCACTGGCTGCCGCCACACAGCAGGTCCCGGGCGGGGTACCCGGGAGCGCCCGGCATGGCCTCCCAGATGGTACCGTCCGCGGACGAGTAGAACGGGTCGAAGGAATTTCCGGTGAGGATCCACCGCGCACCGGTCCACCCCGCTCGATAGTGTGTGGCGGGAGCGCCCGAGGAAAATGTCTCCCAGGCGGCGCCATCCGTCGAGCGCACCAGATCCCCCTGGTTGGATCCCGCCAGCAGCCACTGCTGTCCGTTCCACGCAGGGGTGAAAGGCCGTAGCGAACCGCCATCCCGCCGGAGCGTCCAGGTGGCCAGGTCGGCGGAGGTGAAGATTTCCCTCTCGGCGCTCGACACGGCCACCCACTGGCCGCCGTTCCAGCCGAGATCCGAGAGCGTGTAGAGCCCAGACGTGGGCACACTATCCCACGTGCGACCATCGGCAGAACGGAAGAACCAGCCGCCGGCGCTACTGGTCCCACCCACGATCCACTCGGCTCCGGTCCACCAGATCCGGGCCGCGGCAGAAGGTTGCCCTGGCGTTACCCGCGGCATCCAGTCGACGCCATCAGGTGACGTGAAGATCCGCAGATCGTTAGCGGCATCCCGCCCCACCGCCACCCACTGGGTGGGGCCATCGATGACGAGGTGGATCGAGGCGGAATGAGTAGCGCCGTCCGGCTCCTCGACCACCAGCGTGATGCGGTGAATGCCGAAAGCCAGTTCGCTCGTCACGAACGTGGCACCCGTACCGAGCCTGCCGTCCAGGTCGCTGTACCAGGTGAGGCTGGCGTCCGGCAGGAAGCTCTGGCTCTGCGGATCCCAGCCTTCCCCCGAAAGTGTCACCGTCTGGCCCTCTTCCAACGTCGTTTCCGAAGCGGGGGAGAGGATCCGTGCCAGCGGTGCGGGGTTCACGGGTACTGGCGTGCTCGTGGCCACCGGTAGGAGCCAGTCCCAGGGACCAGCATCCCTGGCCTCCCAGGCACCGTTCACCCGTTCCAGGAAGAGCGGCTCGATCGTGCTCCCCACGTCCGTGTAACCCACGGCAAAGGTCCGCTGGCCGTCCGAGGCCACGGACGAATACCAGAACACCTGCTCGGTGCCGGCGTACTCGCGCGTCCACTGGGCGCCGTCCGGATCGGTCGAAACCCAGATGGTGCCGTCCCACGTGGTGGCCACCCACGTGTCTCCGGTCCATGCCAGCGCCACGGGATTGTCCCCACCCAGGCTCCTGTGCTGCCAATCCGCACCGTCCGGTGAAACCCAGAGGCCGTCAAACGAAGGCGAGATCCAGACCGTGCCGTTCCACGTCAGGTGCTCCATCGCCCGAGGGGCCGGGGTGTCCAGTTCGAGCCAGGTCAGGGCATCCTCCGACACGCGAAGGGTCTCGCGGCCGACCACTAGCCACTGCGCGCCGTTCCATGCCACACCACTGAGGTTTTCGGTCGTACCGGACGCAACGGTCTGCCACACGAGCCCGTCCGTGGAGACCAGAATGGTGCCGTCGCGGCCCACCACCACGAACCGGTCCCCGTTCCATGCGGCGTCGAACAGATTCTCCGAGGTGGGAAGCGTCACGCGGGTCCACGCCAGGCCGTCTTCGGAGACGAAGATGAAGTTGGAGCCCGACAACGCCAGCCAGCGACCACCACCGTGGATGAGGCGTTGCCAGTACTCGGCGGTGGTGAAGGTGGCCGCGGCGGTCCACGTTACTCCGTCCGCAGAGTAGTGCGGTCCGTCCTCCCACGCATCTGCGTCACGCCCGAGGGCCAGCCAGGGGAACTGAGTTCCCACACCCTCCGCCAGGATGCTGAGCACGTCCAGGTCCCCGACCCGGGCATGCAGCGTATTCGTTCCCGGAGTGCTGCCCAGGATCCACTCCTGCACGGCCGCGATGCCATCCGCGTCGGTGGTGGCCAACGGGGGCGTCACGGTGCCACCTCCACCGGCCACCGTGAACTCCACGTCCACGCCCTCGAGGAGATTGCCAAAGCCATCCGCCACGCGCACCACGGGCACCACGGGAACGGGGCTGCCGGCCGGCGCCGACTGGCCGCCGCCAGTCACGAGCACCAGTTCGGCAGGCGCACCCGCCGCCGCTTCGACTTCGAAGAGGACCGGCTCCAATCCGTCGGCACTGATCTCCAGGATGTGGGTGCCCGGTGTCTCCCCCAGGACCCACGTGGCAGGCCCCACCTGCCCGTCCTGCTGGGTGCTCACCGTGGACGGATCCACCGATCCGCCGCCCTGCAGGATCCGCAGCGTGACGGCCACATCGGCCACGGGGGAGCCGCCCGAATCCACCACCCGGACGACGGGCGCCGGCTGCACCGGTTCTCCCACCCTACCGGTGGGGCCAGCGGCCTGCACCACTTCGATGGCCGTGGCTACCGGCAGAACGGTGACGCCTGCCGTGCCCAGGGCCTCACCGTGCCGAGCCATCACGGTGGTGTTTCCGGCGGCAAGGGCACGTACCACGGCCGATGCGCCATCCGCCTCCAGCGCTAGCACGGCACCGTCCGTCACACTCCACTCCACCGCCGTGCCGGGGAGTTCGGCCCCCCCGGCATCCACCGCGACGGCTACCAGCGTCTGCTCGGCACCAAGGAACGTCAGCGTTGTAGCGTCTGGCAGCACCTGCACGGCCGCGGCGGTACGTGCCACGACCGCCGGCGCGGAGACCTCCACCTGGTCCACCCGGGCGGTGATCAGCGCCTCTCCATCCGCCACCGCCTCGAAAATCCCCGGTTCCTGCATGGCCACCACCCCGGGGGCGGACGTGGACCAGGCCGCCTGGACGTGGGATATGGAGTGGTCATTTCGGTCCCAGGCTGCCACCGTGCCGTGCAGCCGCTGCCCCAGATAGCCGAAACGGAACTCGGCCGGCGTGATCTCGAGTCGCACCGGCTTCTGCGTGACGCGCACCGGCACGCGCGCTTCCACGTCGGGAGTCCCCGCCACCCCGATTACCACTTCACCCTCCCCCACGGCCAGGGTGCGGAACGTCCCCTCCCCCGTACTCTCGAGGAGGCCTGCCGGTGAGACCACCCAGGTCAGGCTCCGCCCGGAGACCAGCGCGCCGCGGGGGTCCACGGGCTCTGCCCCTATCCGTATCTCCGCGCCCAGAGCATCCGCCTCCACCGCGGCAACGTCCGTGCGGATCTCCGCCACCCGCTGCAGCACGGTCACGATGGCGGTGGCGGAGTGCGCACCCACCTCCACCACGATACGTGCTTCCCCCGGGAGGAGGCCGCGGACGGTGCCGTCCCCGTCCACGGTAGCTACGTCGGGATCCAGGGTGCCCCAGAACGGCACGATCCCCGCGGGGCCTTCCACCTGCGCCGAGAGCGTGCGCTCCTGGCCTTCCTCGAATGCCAGCTCCGTGGGCTCCACCCGGACGGATTTCACGTCGAGGTTGGCGGGCGGCCCCCTGAACAAGACCAAGGCGGCTATCCGCCGCTGATTGCTGGCGGTGGGAAGGTAGGGCCCGCCTCGTCCGCTCCACTCCACGGTCGGCGTCTCCCCCTCCGTGCTGATGAGCTCGGCCAGGACGTAAATTTCCGTCACGTGCGGAGGCACCGGCACGCTCAGGGGGAGCTCCCATGTTTCGGCATCGGGATCGACCTCGATCTCGGTTCGCACCAGAACCGTCTGCCCGGACGTACCCGTGGCCGTGAGGCGAATGCGCCGGATGGGAGCACCGTGCCCGGTCACGGAGGGCGCGTAGGCTGGCGCGAGGTCGAGCTGGAGCGAGCGGTGGGCGCCCGGGTCACCCGGACCGGCCGGCCCGTCTCCATCGGCACAGGAGAGGAGCAGGGCCCCGACAGCAAGGACGCAGGTGACGATACGGGGTCGAAGTGAGGTATGCATGGCGGTTGGCCGGAGCGAGGAGTTCAGCGGGAATGGGTTGCGCGTAACAAAGCCAATACCATGCGCCGCTCACTGCGTTGTCAAGGACTTCGTGCTCGGAGGCGCCAGGGGCGAACGGATGGCTGCGGCGCTGATCCACCCCACGCCGCCCCCCGAAGCCAACGCCCCCGCCGCGGAGAGAAAGAGCGCGGGGAGCTTCGAGACGACGCAGTCAGGCGATGGGTGAATCCGGCAGGGCTGACGCCGCCGGTCCGCTCGCGGTGCGGGTGCCGAGTCGCCGCATGATCACGGCCCGTGCGGGGGCGAAGCCGAGCGCGATCGTGCCTCCCGCAATCCAGGAGCCGAGGCTCGGTGGGAAGCCGAGCCGCGCTGCGAGCACGTCGGCTACCACATTCTCGATGCCGGCGAACGTGAAGAGCAGCGCAGCGCTCAACAGGCCGTAGAGCGTGGTGTGGCGGATCATCAGGCCGGGATCGAGCGCGCCGCGAAAGAACACGGCGAAGGCAGTGCCGCAGAGGAACGCCAGCAGCGCGGCGGGAAGCGTCAGCAACAGCCAGTCCTCGAGCGACCAGCCCGCCCAGCCCGCGACCATCTCGATGATGGTGCCGAGCAGCACGATCCACCCACCGGCTGCGATACCTTCCACGATCCACAGCATCCTGCGCCGCTCGTCCGCGCTCGCCGCCTTGTAATTGGCCAGGCTGAACGTCAGTCCCACACCGGCCGTCACCATCACGAGGATCGTGAGATAGGCAACCATGAGTGCCAGCGTCGGCAGCTCGCCTCGCAAGGCCGCGGGCAGGAGCGGCCACACCACAGCCACGCCCGCCGGTATGATGCCAAGCAGCCAGATCCTGCGGGACCGAAAGAATTCCAGCAGTTGCTCACGCTTTTCACGATCCGTGCTGAACCCGCGGCGTGCCGCGGTGCGCAGCGAACCCAGCCACGCCGGCTGTACCGACCGTACGCGACGCGCCGGCCGCGTGAGCACGTAGTCGGCCGCCCGCTCCAGTACCGCGAGTGACCCGACCGTGCCCCCGGGAGCGTCTGCCAGTTCGACTTCGTGTATTCGTAATGTGCGCGGATAGAATACGCTGAAGCGCGCGAACGCAGCCGCCATGAGGCCCGGAACGGCCATGAGCAGCGGGCGGAGGAACGCCTGCACGAGGCGATCGTCGCGCAGCGCCTGGTACCACGCCGGTCCTCGAGTCGGTGCGACCAGCACCAGGCCGATCAGCACGCACAGCAGCACAGGTATCAGGGCGAATTCGCGGGCTCCGCGGTCGAGTCGCAGGCGCCAGACCATCACGATACCGAGCGCGCCCGCGAACAGCCCCGCCCCGTGCAGCCCGAATTCGAAAATGCGGAGCGCCAGCCGGTCCGGGCGCATGGGTGGCAGGCTGGCGAGGTGCACCAGACTCGCGAACGCGCCTATGGCAACCAGGGTCGTCAGAATGATGGGAGCGGCAAGGCGTCCTGCGCGCTGGAGCAGCATTTCCTCCCGCTCGTAGAATAGGAAGTTCATCCCACCTTGTCATCTTCGAGCCAAGGTAGGGCAGCGTGCTGGCACGGGACAATGGCTCTGTAGGCGGGCGTCGGGGGTGGCGCCGGAATGCAGCCTACCGGAACTCCTCCATCAGCCGGTCCAGCTCCGCTTCACCGGGACACAGCGTGTCGAACGGGAGGTCCGTGAGGGGTTCCTCGACCGTGCCCAGGACGTCGTGCATGTCGCCCGCCCCGGGCTCGATGAAGAGCAGCCCGGTGGGCACCTCGCCGACGTCCTGCCGCTCCCGGAGGTAGCGGTACACTACGTCCCTGCGGGTAGGGTCGAACGCGTCCGGCACCTTCCGGAAGCGGACCCGGCTGCCGTCGTGCATGGCCACGTCCCGCACCTCGCCTTCGGCATAGTCCACGGAGATGGCGGCCCGGAGCGGGACGAAATCGGCCTCCACCACCGGCCGGTTCTGCTGTCGGGTGTACCGATAGCTCTTGGTCGACGCTTCGTGGTCGTTGAAGGTCACGCACGGGGAGATGATGTCCACCAGCGCGAAGCCCCTGTGCCGGATGGCCGCTTTCAGGATCGGCACGAGCTGGGCCTTGTCACCGGAGAACGACCGGGCAACGAAGGTGGCGCCCAGCGTCAGGGCCAGGAACACCGGGTCGATGGGCGTCTGCCGGTTCGCCTCGCCCTTCTTCGACTTCGAGCCCACGTCCGCGGATGCCGAGAACTGCCCCTTCGTCAGCCCGTAGACGCCGTTGTTCTCCAGCACGTAGAGCATGTCCACGTTCCTGCGGATGGCGTGGCAGAGGTGCCCGAGCCCGATGGACAGGGAATCACCGTCACCCGAGACGCCGATGTAGGTCAGGCCCGCGTTGGCCGCCTGTGCGCCCGTGGCCAGGGCCGGCATGCGGCCGTGTACGCCGTTGAACCCGTGGGCCGTGCCGAGGAAGTACGTGGGCGTCTTGGCGCTGCACCCGATCCCGCTCAGCTTGGCCACGCGGTGAGGCGGGATCTCGAGCTGGAAGAACGTGTCGACGATTGCGGCGGTCACCGAGTCGTGCCCACACCCCGCGCACAGCGTGGACATGGATCCCTCGTAGTCCAGCCGCGTGAGGCCGAGGGCGTTGGTCTCCCGTTTCGGGAACCGGATCCGGGGCTTCGGGATGTATGTCATTCGCCCGCGGCCTGGAGCGGCGGCGGCGCGGGGGCGGCGGCGAGGCCGAGGGCATCGAGGACGGCGGTGACGACGGGGCCGGGCGAGAGCGGCTGACCGCCGTAGAAGCGCAGCGGCTCCATCCGCTCCAGCGGCACGCCGGTCTCGCCTGCCAGGAGGAAGCGGAGCTGGGCGTCCCTGTTCTGCTCGACGACGAACACGCGCTCGTGAGCCTCGACGAACTCCCGCGCGGCGCTATGGAACGGGAACGCCCGGACCCTTAGCACGTCCGTGGCCACGCCCGCGGCCGCCAGCCGCTCGCGTGCCTCGAGGACCGCGCTCCGGCACCCGCCGATGGTCACGAGCCCCACGGTGGCGCCCGGGGAGCGGACCACCTCGGGGGCCGGTGACGACGCCGTGGAACTCATCACCTTGTCGGCAATCCGATCCACCACCTCGAGGTAGGCCTCGGCGTCCTCCGTGTACCGGGCGTGGCTGTCGTGCCCGGAGCCACGCGTGAAGTACGCGCCTCGGGGGTGGACGCCGGGGAGGGTGCGGTAGGGGACGTGGTCGCCATCCACGTCCAGGTAGCGGGCCACCTTCGCCCCGGCCTCGAGCTCCTCCGCGGACAGCACCTTGCCGCGGTCGGGGCGGTAGCGGTCATCCCAGCGGAGCCGGGGCACCACCCAGTCGTTCATGCCGATGTCCAGGTCCGAGACCACGAACACCGGCGTCTGGTACCGCTCGGCCAGGTCGAACGCGGCCACCGCGAACTCGAAGCACTCCGCCGGGTCCGCCGGGAACAGCGCAATGTGCTTGGTGTCTCCGTGGGAGGCATAGACCACCGCGAGCAGGTCCCCCTGCTGGGTCCGGGTCGGCATCCCCGTGCTCGGACCGGTCCGCTGGATGTCGAAGAAGACCGCCGGGATCTCGGCGTAGTACGCCAGGCCGATGAACTCGCCCATCAGGGAGATCCCCGGGCCGCTCGTGGCCGTGAACGCGCGGGCGCCCATCCAACCGGCGCCGATCACCATGCCGGCCGCCGCCAGCTCGTCCTCCGCCTGGACGACGGCCGCGCGCATCCGCCCCGTCTCCGGGTCCTTCCGGTAGCGCTCCACGAACGCGCGGAACGCGTCCACCAGCGACGTGCTGGGCGTGATGGGGTACCAGCCCACCACGGTGGCCCCCGCGTAGATGCAGCCGAGGGCGGCCGCCGTGTTCCCGTCGATCAGTACGGCGTCGTCGTTCGACGCCTGGCGCAGCAGCCGGATGGGGAGCGGGCAGTCGAACCGGTCGCGCGCCTCGTCACGCCCCAGCTGGAGCGCCTCGAAGTTGGCGTCCAGCAGCTGCTTCTTCCGGCCGTACGTCTCGGTGATCAACCCCTCGATGACGTCGGGCTCCACGTCCAGCAGGACCGAAAGGGCGCCCAGGTAGGCTATGTTCCGGAGCAGCGTCCGAGCCCGTGCACCCTCGAACCGCTCGTTGCACAGCCGCGCGAACGGGATCCCCAGCAGCGTCACGTCCTCGCGCCGGGCTTCCCGCTGGAGCGGCCAGCTCGAGTCGGCGAGCACCCAGCCCCCCGGCACCACGTCCGCCACGTCCCGCATCTGCGTGGCCGGATTCAGCGCCACCATCAGGTCCGGCCGCTCCGCCCGCGCCGTCCACCCGCTCCCGTTCACCCGGATCTCGTACCACGTGGGAAGGCCCTGGATGTTCGACGGGAACAGGTTCTTCCCCGAGACGGGGATCCCCATCCGGAAGATGGCCTGCATCAGCAGCCCGTTGGCGCTCGCCGAGCCCGTACCGTTGACGGTGGCGATCTTCAGCGCGAAATCGTTGACCCGCTCCCCAGCGCTATCCATGTCAGACCGTTTCCTCGACCTCTCGTCCCGCGTACGGGATCAGCAGATCGAACTTCCGCATGTCCCACGCGGCCGTCGGGCACCGCTCGGCGCACAGCCCACAATGAACGCACAGGTCCTCGTCCTTGACCATGATCCTTGCCGTGTGCGGGAGCGGCTCCGACGCGTAGAGGGGCTGATCCAGGTTCGCGGCCGGCGCCTCGAGCCGGGTTCGGAGCTCGGCCTCGTCGCCGTCCCAGGTGATGGTCAGGCAGTCCACCGGGCAGACGTCGATACACGCGTCGCACTCGATGCACAGCGGCGCCGTGAAGTGGGTCTGGATGTCACAGTTCAGGCACCGCTCCACTTCCCGGAGCGTGCCTGCCACATCGAACCCGAGTTCCGCCTCGACGTCCAGGCTCGACAGCCGCTTCTCGAGCTCGGCGAACCGCATGGGCGTGCGGTCGGCAAGGTCATAATAGTTCGAGTAGCTCCACTCGTGGAGCCCCATCTTCTGCGTGACCAGGTTCATGCCGTATTCCGGCCGGTCGTGCAGGTCGCGGCCCTGGCAGTGGAGGTGCATCGAGATGGCCGCCTGATGCCCGTGCTCGACCGCCCAGATGATGTTCTCCGGACCCCACGCCGCGTCCCCACCCGCGAAGACCTCCGGCCGCGTGGTCTGGTGCGTTGTCCGGTCCACCACCGGCTGGCCCCACTCGTCGAACTCGATCCCAACGTCCTGCTCGATCCATGGGAAGGCCGTATCCTGCCCGATGGCCAGGATGACCGCGTCGCAGGGGATCACCACGTCCCGCTCATGCTCCTGGTGGAGCCGGCCCGTATCGTCCTCCCACGTCCGCAGCACCTCGAACTCCATCCCCACCAGCCGTCCGTCCTCCACCACGTACCGCTTCGGCGAGTGATTCTCCACGACCTCCACGCCTTCCGCCTCCGCGTCCTCCAGCTCCCACGGGCTGGCCTTGAAGTAGCCCCGGGGCTTGCGCGCCATCACCTTCACGTCCTCCCCGCCCAGCCGCTGCGCCGACCGGCAGCAGTCCATGGCCGTGTTCCCCACCCCGATCACCAGCACCCTCGGCGCGACGGACGTCACGTGGCCGAACGCCACCGACGCCAGCCAGTCGATCCCGATATGGACATCCTCCGAGTCCCAGCGTCCCGGCAGGTCCAGCTCCTTGCCGCGGGGCGCTCCGGACCCGATGAAGACGGCGTCGTACCCCTCCGCCAGGAGCGCCTCCATGCTGTCGACCGTCGTGTTCAGCCGCAGGTCCACCCCCATGTCCAGGATGTAGTCGATCTCTTCCTGGAGCACCGCCGGCGGGAGGCGGAACTTGGGGATGTTGTTCCACATCAGCCCACCCGCCTTCTCCGTCTTCTCGTAGATCGTCACCTCGTAGCCCAGCGGGAGCAGGTCGTTCGCCACGGTCAGCGACGCCGGCCCCGCGCCCACGCACGCGATCCGCTTCCCGTTCTTCACCTCCGGCGCCCTCGGCAGCAGCTCCCGCACGTCGTCCCGGAGGTCCGCGGCCACGCGCTTCAGACGGCAGATGGCAACCGGCTCCTCGTCGACCCTGCCGCGGCGGCACGCCGGCTCGCACGGCCGGTCGCACGTCCGGCCCAGCACGGCCGGGAACACGTTCGATTCCCGGTTCAGCATGTACGCGTCCGTGAACCGGCCCTGGGCGATGAGCCGGATATAGCCAGGCACGTCCGTGTGGGCCGGGCACGCCCACTGGCAGTCGACCACGCGGTGATAGTACTGCGGATTCCCTACGTTAGTGGGCTCCATCGCTTCAGCCGGTTGGAGGGAAAAGGCGTTCCGCGGGATCCGGGTCACCCAGGGCGGTGGGCGGCGAGGGTGATGCCTCCGCCCACGCGGCGTGGGCTTCCTCGGCGGCGTCCAGCGGGCAGCACCAGCCCGTGCAGCGGGTGGGGTAGTCGAGGCAGCGGAGCGCGGCCGGATGGGACGTCTTCAACCGCTTCCGTACCGGCACGCCCTTCCTCAGGACCACGGGCACGTTCCGGTCGACGGCGGAACAGTACGCTCTGCGCACGTCCACGGTCACCTCCGGGAGGGGAGGGGATGATCGGCGCTCGGAGCGCCGCGTATGAACGGTATATGCAGGAAAGCGGGCGGGCCGCTTCTGATCCCGGAACGGTCGTCCACGAATCTAACACAGCCGTGCCCGCGCCGGCCAGCGGAGGCGGCCGGCCCGCTCCCGAGGGGGCGCCTCAGGCGCACTGACCGCTGCCCGCGGCATGCGCATTATCGGCCAACTGGACCTCCCGGACCCCGGGGATAGGAAGTTCAACCCACCTTTGCGTCGCTGAGGCAAGGTAGGTCGGCGGAGCTTACGGCCGGCACCAGTCACCCGTGGGGCGACCCACCGTAATGGAGGCGTGCGAACACGTCCACACTTCCGTGGGATATTGAGGACAGGTGCGCCCGGCGAACACTTCCCGCTCGGCACGAAGCGGGACTACTCCTCCCGGTTCCGGCCGAACTTCCGGATCAGCGTCTGCCTCATGCGCTCCAGCCATGGCGCCCGACTGTCGGTTCGATGGGTTCCACGGGACGCGTGCCGGACTTCAGCGGCGTCACGTCCGCCAGCCGGGGGGGAAAGCGTTCATCGGCAGTCCGCTGCCATGGCGCCAGAGGGCGTGCATGCCGGCGCTCATGAGCAGCGCCCCGACCAGGGCCAGCGCCGCCCCCCCCGCCATCGACCGGTAGGCGGGAAGACCGATCGCGGGTGCGGTAGCCCGCGTCCAGGCCCACAGCACCGCCGGGAGCAGGACGGCGAACAGTGCCCCGTACAGGATGCGTCCGCCTACTCCGCTACGCGCGCTTGCCATTGCACCACCTCATGTATGGCCCAACCGGCGGGGGTCGAGACGCCCTCCGCCCCCGGACCCACCACGCGCCCCCAGCGGAGTTCCACGAGGGGCAGGCGCCATGGCGGCAGCGTCATGACCAGCCGCTCCGCATAGCCCCAGCCGTCCAGATGCAGGGCGCCCACGCGCAGCCGGACGCGCGCAGCCGGCACCAGGCACTCCCAGTCGACCGCGCCCGTCCTGTCTCGGTAGAGCCGGCGAAGAATCGGGGCGGCCGTGGGAGACCATTGGCCGTCCACACCCAGGCGGTGACACTGCCAGCCGAGAACGCCATCGGCATCGGCGAGCGGTCCGCTTCCGGGCGACAGGGTGGACCGCTCCACCAGGGGACCCGTTGGCCGGCTCAGCAGCGTGGCACCGTAGCGCACCCTGAAGGCACGCCAATGCACGCGCGCGGCGTATCCGATGAAGGCGGTGCCGTCATCACTGACCACGTCCAGATACCATTTGACCAAACGAAACATCGGGTCTCGCCAGGTGCGGCTGATGCGGTTGATCACGCCGCGTGCCGAGCCGCTCGTGGCTGCTGCGGCGGCGCGGCACCGAGCAAGGCATAGGTAGTTCAACCCCCCTTTTCGCGGCTGAGGCATGGTAGGTCGGAGGAGCCCCGGGTGGCCAGCGGCTACCCCCGCCGCGAGCTTTCCCGTTCGCCCGCGCATCGATAACGTGATCGATCATGACAGAACCCCGCCCATCCGACTTCCTCGATGACCCCCTGGACCCCGTGGCGGTCCGCATTCTCGGCGCCCTGGTGGAGAAGGAGTTCACCACCCCGGACAACTACCCCCTCTCCCTGAACGCCCTCACCGGCGCGTGCAATCAGGCCACGAACCGTGAGCCGGTGATGAGCCTGGCGGAGGAGGAGGTGGCCGCCGCCCTCTCCACCCTGGCCCACCGCTCGCTGGTCCGGGAGGTGCACCGCAGCGACGCCCGGGTGAAGCGCTATCGCCATCTGCTGGCGGACACCCTGCACCTCCACCCGGCGGAGCTGGCGGCCCTGGGCGTCCTCCTGCTGCGGGGGCCCCAGACGGCGGGAGAGATCAAGGGGCGCACCGGGCGCATGGTGGAAATTGTGGACGCGTCCCACGTGGAGCTGACGCTGGAGGCGCTGGCCGCCGTGGCCGTACCGCTGGCCGTCCAGCTACCGCGGCAGCCGGGGCAGAAGGAGGCACGCTGGGCGCACCTTCTCGGCGGGGAGCCGCCCACCGGCGCCGACGGCACAGCGGCGGCGGGGGAGCCGGTCACCGCGCCCCGTCCACCCAGCCGGGTCGACCTCCTCGAGGAGGAGGTCCGTACGCTGCGCGCAGAGGTCGAGGCGCTGCGCGGCGCATTCCAGGCCTTCCGCGAGGAGTTCCGGTAGCCCTTTTCGGTAGCCCCGTAGCGGCGAGGGGGGGGAAGGCGCCATACTGTTTCATCCGGAGCGCCCCCGGCGGCGCCGGACCTCCAGCAGATTCGCAACACCCCAGTGAGGCAGCATGTCCCGACATTTCCTCCCGGCCGTCATGGCCGCGGCGGCGCTCTGCGCCTGTGAGCCCGTCACCGCCCCCGACTACGACGACGACGGCGACGGTGGCGGCAACGGCCCCACCACGGGCCAGGTGGCCTTCTGGACGGACGTGGCGGGGCTGGTGCCCATCGACGTGCAGGTGGGCGGTACCACCACGCGCATCGCCACGGCGCACACCGCCGCGCCCGCATGCGGCGGGTCCGGCACGGCCACCGTGACGCTGAGCGCTGGCAGCCATGCCTACGCCGGCGCCAGCACCACCGGCGTGACCTGGAACGGCTCGGTGGACGTGGCCGCCGGCGGGTGTCTGCGCTTCCGCCTGACGGGCAGCGTGCCGCCCGGGTCCACCGACTTCTCCGCGCCCAGCACCTACTTCGCCGATCCGAGCGGGACGCTCGGCATCGGGTCGAGTTCCACCACGGGCTTCACGCTGACGGCCACCACCACGTTCGTCCTGCGCTTCGTCTCCGAATACCAGGCGCAGGCAGCCATCATCCCGGCGAACCAGCTCGACGCCTTCCGGAACGGCCAGGGCTTCACCGGCTGGGCCCTCTTCGACCGCAACATCGGCACGCAGACGGTGACCCTCGGCCCCGGGCAGTACTACGTGGGAGTGCGCAACGTCACCCAGGCCTCCAACCGGTACCGGGCAGAGCTGGACTATGACATCCAGCTTGCGCCGGAGAACGGCTACACCTTCAGCTACGTGGATAGCCCCCTCCAGGGCGCGGAGACCGTGGGCGCCAACGGGGGCATGCTCTGGCACGGCTTCACGATCCAGGAGGGCTACCGCTACCTCCTGGACGGTGCCAGCCTGGGGCTGGAGATGTACATCATCCCGGCCTCCCAGCTGAATGCCTTCCGGGGCGGCCAGACGTTTCAGTATTACCCCGACTACAGCGGTAGCGACGGCGCCTACCCGGGACTCTGGGAGTTGAAGCTGCCGCCCGGCAGCTACTACCTGGCCGTGCACAACCCGGGCAGCATCGGCGGCCCCATCACGTACCTCATGGAGCGCTGGCGCATCAACTAGAGCAGGGACCTGCCGCCGGCCGCGCGGCGCGCGTGGCGCGGCGAGGCGGGCTTGCCGGATGGGAAGCGACGCTGCGCGTTCTTCGTCGCCGTCGCCGGGATGATGCGTAACCGCTGAGCGGGCTACGAGTCACCGGCTGCC
Source organism: Gemmatimonadota bacterium (assembly GCA_040905425.1). Taxonomy (GTDB): domain Bacteria; phylum Gemmatimonadota; class Gemmatimonadetes; order Longimicrobiales; family RSA9; genus JBBDRO01. Next base: position 18,330 of record JBBDRO010000096.1, read on the forward strand.
ACCCAATCTGCGCGCACGCATGGTCTGCGGCCCTAGCGTCAGCACGACACCCGTGACGCTGC
>JBBDRO010000097.1:0-18233 GCA_040905425.1 Gemmatimonadota bacterium
CGGGGGGCGGGTCCCGCCGCGCGAGCGCGGCGCGGCCATCGAACAGGTCTACCTGTCCCCCGCCGATCCCCAGGTGCGCATCCGTAAGGTGGACGGCCGCTACGTGCAGACGGTCAAGGAGAAGGCCACCCGCATGGAGGTGGAGTTCCCGCTTCAGGCGGAGGTGGGGCGTGCCCTCTTCGAGCTGGCTATCACCGCGCCCATCCGCAAGACGCGCTTCGTGGAGGGTCCCTGGGAGATCGACGTCTTCCACGGCCGCTTCGACGGGCTGGTCTATCTGGAGATCGAGGATCCGCCCCGCACGCTGCCCCCGGTGCCCGGCTGGGTGGAGGTGGTGGGGCCCGCCTCCGCGGGCAACGTGAGGATGGCCACCATGAATGAGCGGAGCATCCGCGCGCTGGTGGCCCGCTCACGCTGAGGTGGCGCGCCCCCCGGTGGTGGCGGGCGCAACAAGGACCTGCCCCGTCTCCGCCCCCCGCACGGTCGTGGACTTTCCGCGAACTTTCCCACACCTTGCACGCATGGACCCCTCCTCCCAACCCGCGCGCGGTAGCTACACCCCCACCGGTTGGCGCATCACCGGCTCCGGGGCGGGTGAGATCGTGGAGCGTTCCTCCGCGGCCGCCGCCCGCCTGCGCCCCGGCACCCCGCGGGAGACCCTCTTTGCCCTCCAGTGCACGGTGAACCCGGTGGTGCGCGGCCGCCCGGCCGCGGAGCTGCTGCTGGAGGCCATCACCGATGACATCCGCCTGACGTGGCCCGAATGTCCGCGGCTGCTGCGCGACGAGGAGGTGGCGCGGACCCCGTCGCGCTTCGGCGGACTGCGCTATCAGGTCCGTGAGGAGCCCGGTACGGAGTGGCTGGGGGAGGTCATCTGGCGCTCGGTGCACCCCGTGGTGGCGGGCGCCCCCATTACCACGCGGGTACTGCTCGAGGAGCGCAGCCATTACACGCGGGTGAACGTGCGGGTCACGGCCGACGAGGGCACGTTCAGCGTGCGCGGTTACGTGGGAGCCGGCCAGGCGCAGCCCGCCTTCCTGCGTGCGCTGGCGGGAGAGGGCAGCCTCACCTGGATGGGCGCGCCGGTGCGGCCGATCCCGCTCGGTCAAGGGGAGATCGCGGACTTCGTGGAGAGCGTACTCGCGGCGCCGGAGCGGGAACTCCCCGTGGCCGTGCTCGCCCCCACGGAGCGGGAGGAGTACCTGGTGGATCCGGAGGACCTGGCGTGGCAGCTCCTGGGGCGGGCGCGCCTCTATTTCCTGCGCTTCCACGACCTCACGTTCGCGCTCACCGACACCATCGGCGAGCGGCGCATGTCCGCCTACTGGGGCGCGGTGCACGGCTATTACCCCGGGTGGTCCCGGCACGACGACCCCATGGACCACCCGCTCCTGGTGGCGGATCGACTGGTGGATCCGGTGATCCGTGCCACCTGGCTGGGCGAGTTGGGGATGTGGCTGGGGGAGCGGGTTGAGCTGCCACCCCTGCTGGACGAGCGCTACGAAGCGCCGGAGGAGGACGAGCCGGAGGAGGTGGATGAGGCGCCGGCCGCCGCCGCCGCCGCGGCGGCTGAGGCGGCTGAGGTGGAGATGGTGCCCGGTAGCGCGCCGGGCCCGCGGGAGAGCCCGGAGCCGAGCGCGCCGCCCACCCCCGCAGCCGCCGCTCCGCCCGCTACCTGGGCCGATCCCACGCCGCTCCTCTTCCGCCTCCTGGCTGACGTGGAGAAGGTGGCCGGTCTGGTCCGCGACCTGGCGGACGAGGTGGAGCGCCTGCGCACCATCGGCGCCGTGCGCTCCGCCAGCACCAGCGCCATCGAGCGTCGGCTGGGGCGGCTGGAGGCGTTCCTGGGGGAGGCGCTGGCCGGGGATGAGCCCGCGCAGGACGCCACCGGAGAGACGGGCGCCCCCGATCCCGCCGCGGAGGCGGAGGACGAGGGGCGCACCACCCTCGTGGAGGTGGTGGAGGGCGCCGCCGAGGCGCACGCCGACGCCCTGGTGTTCCTGGATTCGGCCCGTACCTCCGCAGCCGAGAGCCCCTTCGAGGACCCGGAGCGGGTGCGGGCGGTGCTGGACGCCATGGCCCGCGTAGCCAGGCAGCGGCGCGACGGCGTGCTGGGCACGTCGCTCCGGGAGGCCTTCCGCGACCTGGGTGTGGACTACCGCCCCGGCATAGCCAAAAGCACGTCGGGCCGGCTACGGGAGCAGTACCTCTTTACCGATGCCGCGGGCACCGCCGTGGAAGCGGTGGAGCACATTGCCCTGGGCGGCACCTACGACCCCCGCCGCTGTCTGCGCATCTACTTCACCTCCCGCGTCCCCACCGAGCCGCGCTTCGTCATTGCCCACGTGGGGCGCCACTTCGAGGTGATGACCTCCACCTGAGGGGGCGGAGACGTTGCGGGCCGTTTGTGCGCTGCCACGCATCCGCGCGACGCCAAGTGGACACGGAACCAGTGCGTGGGGAGAAGCGGCCGCCAGATCTGTGAGGGGGTGCTGCGCTGGAGGGCTGGCTAGGCCCGGAGTCAGCCCACCCGCGTGCGCCTCGTGTGCAGAACCTCGTCGGGGTCGAGGAGCCGGAGGTCCCCTGGGCGAACGTTGACACGCACGGGTTCGTGGTTTCCGAACGTGAACTCGACCGTGAGCAGGCTGTCCATGGCGCCCGGTGCTCGCTTCGTCGAACGCCACGCCGTGTTTCAGCCGGTTCAGGCGTTCCTTCCTCCAGTCCCAGTCGAATTCATAGGGCGCCTTTGGATTCAGGGCTCCGGGTGGGGCGGCGGGCCGCCGTGGATCGTTGTGTCGCCCGAGGGCGGAGTTAGATTCGGTACAGCGTACCCGCGGAGGTCACTGATATGAATGACCTGGCAAGAAATGCTGCACAGGTGGGGAGTCGGCTGACCTCGACCCGGCTGCGGGCGGCACGATGCTGACCAACGCGTATCAGGATGCCCGGCGTGCGCGCGCCTATGCCCGGCTGGAATTTCCGGCCAGCTACTACCTGGCGTTCCGGGACCTGCCCGCACTGCTGGCCGAGCACGTGGAGGAAACCGAGGCGCTGGACTTCGGGTGCGGGGCGGGGCGCTCCACGCGCTTCCTGGCGCGCCTGGGATACCACGTCACGGGCGTGGACGTGGCGGCGGACATGCTCGAGCGGGCACGCCTCCTCGATCCCGGCGGCAGCTACCACCTGATCGACGACCGCGCGGCGGATCCGCTGCAGCCGGTGGCCTCACGCCGCTTCGATGTGGTGCTGGCGGCCTACCCGTTCGACAACATCCCGGGCCGGGCGCACCGCGCGCGTCTGATGGAGGCCATCCGGGGGGTGCTGCGCCCCGCCGGACGATTCCTCCTGCTGGCCTCCGCGCCCGAAATCTACACGCACGAGTGGGCCACCTTCACCACCGCGGCGTTTCCGGAGAACCGCCGGGCCGGCAGCGGTGACGTGGTGCGGATCGTCATCAAGGAGGGTGGCGACGACCGGCCGGTGGAGGACCTGCTCTGGTTGGACGAGGACTACCGGGAGACGTTCCGGCGGGCGGGCCTGGCCGTCCGGGCGGTCCACCGGCCACTGGCCCGTCCGGACGAGCCGTTCGAGTGGGTCAGCGAGGAGCGGGTCTCGCCCTGGGTGATCTACGTGACGGAGGTGGCTGGGCGACGGTAACTGGACGCGAAACCGGTGTTTGGAGGAAAGCGGACGGGTTGTGGCCGTGATCACGACGCTGGGGAGTACATGCTGTCCTATGGGGGCGTTCCGCGTCCGGTTGACGTTGCTCCCCGGAGGAAAGACCGCTTGACTTCCTGACCCGGCGGACTCCATCTTCGAATCGGCGGGCTGCCAGGGCTCGTCGATCCACGCAGGACCCTCCCCCCTTCCCAGGAGCTGCAGGATGCGATCTCGCTTGCTCGCCATGCTCGTCATCCCGGTGGCGCTCACCGCCTGCCAGGACGTCACCGAGCCCGAGGCGTTCGACGCCTCCGTCCCGCCCAGCGCCGCGGTCGCGGACGCGAACGTCATTCCCGGCCAGTTCATCGTCACCGTGCGTGACGGCTCGAGCCCGAGCGCCGTGGCCCGCGATCACGGCGTGGCGCCGCTCTTCACCTACCATACCGCGTTGAACGGCTTCGCGGGACGGATGTCGGACGCCGCCCGCGACGGGCTGCTGCGGGACAGCCGTGTGACCCGCGTGGAACCGGACGGCATCGTCACGGCCATCGGCATCCAGGAGAACGCCACCTGGGGGCTGGACCGGGTGGACCAGCGGCTGCTGCCGCTCGACGGGACCTACAGCTACACCGCAACGGGCAGCGGCGTGAACGCCTACATCATCGACACCGGGATTCTATACTCCCACAATGACTTCGGTGGTCGTGCAAGGTACGGCACCGACGTCTTCGATGATGGGCAGGCGGGTGAGGACTGCAACGGCCACGGCACCCACGTGGCCAGCACCACGGGTGGCGCCACATGGGGCGTGGCCAAGAGCGCCACGCTCTGGGCCGTGCGCGTGCTGGACTGTGGCGGTTCGGGCACCTTCAGCGGCGTGATCGCCGGCATGGACTGGGTGGCCGCGAACCATCAGGCGCCGGCCGTAGCCAACATGTCGCTCGGCGGCGGGTCCAGCAGCTCGGTGGACGATGCCGTGGGCCGTATGGCCGACGCCGGCGTGCCGGTGATCGTGGCGGCCGGCAACGGCAACCGCGGCGGCAGGGAGCAGGACGCCTGCGGCTACTCGCCCGCGGGCGCGCCCGCGGCCTATACGGTGGGCGCCACGAGCAGCTCGGACAGCAAGACCTCGTGGTCCAACTACGGGCCCTGCGTGGAGATCTTCGCGCCGGGACTGAGCATCACGGCCGCGTGGTACACCAGTAACACGGCCACCAACACCATCAGCGGCACCTCCATGGCCTCGCCGCACGTGGCGGGCGTGGCGGCGCTCTGGCTGGAGGTCAATCCGGGCGCGTCGGCCGCCGACGTCTACGCCGCCCTCACGGCCAATAGCTCCAAGAACATCGTGACCAACTCGAAGACCGACAACAATCACCTGGTCTACAGCCTGTGGGATGGCACGAGTTACGATGGGGACACCGACGGCGGGGGCGGGGACGACGGCGGTGACGAGTGCGTTCCGAACCCGGCCGGCAGAGGCTGCTGAGGTCGTGAACGCCGAGCGGAGATAGTCCAGCCATCGTGGGCCGGGGAACCATCCCCGGCCCACGCTGGCTGCGTGCCAGATCCGCGCTACATCCTCGAAGTAAAAAAAGGCTCGACTTTGGCAGACACCGCCGTCCAGCAGGCTGACTTCCCCAAGCGAATTCTGCTACTGTCCCTGCTTTCGCTGCTCGTGCCCGTGCTCAGTTCCGTGCTGTACCCGGAATGGACCAGCGAGGACATGGGCATGCTGGTCTGGGTGCTAGCGCTTGCGCCGGCCTTCCTGCTCTCCTACTACCGCGGCTGGCGCGGCTCCTCCATGGCGCTCGCGGCCGGCATGGCCGCCTTCTCCCTGGGCCAGGCCATTCTGCTGTGGCAGGGTGCGGAGCCGCCGGGCACGGAGGTCACGCTGGCCATCGTGGCGGTGCTGCTGATGGTCACCCTGGGGAGCGGCTGGCTGGCGTCCGTGTTCCGCTCCTCGCTGCGGGCCTCGGAGAGCATGGCGCTCACCGATGCCGGCACCGGGCTGCCCAATCGCCGCCACGCCACCCTGCACCTGGAGCGCGCCTTCGAGGCCGCGCGCCGTGGGAACCAGCTCTCCGTGGTGGCCTTCGACCTGGATCATTTCAAGGGCATCAACGACCGCTTCGGCCACGCCACGGGGGATCGGGTGCTGGCCGATTTCGGCCGTCTGCTGCAGGGCAGGACCCGGCAGATGGCGCTCTCCGCCCGTACCGGCGGCGAGGAGTTCATCAGCATCCTGGACGGCGTGGGCGCCGATGGCGCGCAGGTGTTCGCCAATCGCGTGCTGGAGGATCTGCGCAAGCTGGAGTACCCGTGGGGCGGGGTGAGCGCGAGCGCCGGGATCGCCGAGTACGAGGCCGGCATGTCCTCTCCGGACGTCCTCCTGGCCGCGGCCGACCAGGCGCTCTACCGCGCCAAGCAGAGTGGTCGCGATCAGGTGGCCACGCTGGCTCCGATGGGCATACGGCAGGTGCCCGCCCCCGCGCCCGCCACCGCATCTGCCTCCCGGTCGACCGCCCGCGCGCCCGCCACCGCATCTGCCTCCGCGGCGGCCGCGCCCGCCGCCGTGCCCGTGCCTGCCCCATCGCATGCGCCCGGCACCGCGGCCCCCGATCCCGCCTCCGAGCTGCCCCCCGGTGCCAGTCCGAGGCGGCCGCCCGCCGAACGGGGCAGCGGCGAGCTGATCCTGGTCCTGGATGACGACCCGGCCGTGCTGCGCATGATCAGCCGGGCCCTCCACCGGCTGGGCTATTCATCGTTGGAGGCAACCCGCCCCGAGCAGGCGCTGGAGATCGTGCGCGGCCTCTCCGAGCCGCTGGATCTGGTGTTGACGGACGTGGTCATGCCCTCCATGAGCGGCTTTCGCCTGGTGGAGGTCCTGGAGGAGCAACAGGGGCCCGTGCGGGTGGTCTACATGTCGGGCTACCACAGGACGGACGTGGAGTGGGCCGGTACCCCGGGCGCGGTCCGCACCTTCCTGGAGAAGCCCATCGAGTTCAGCGTGCTGGCCCGCACCATCCGCGCGGCGCTGGACGTCCCGCTCTCGCCTCGGGACGCTCCTCCGTCCGAGGGGGATCGAGACGGCAGGGAGGACGGGGACGATGGGGAGGACGGGAATGACTCGCCGAGCGCGTTGCGGGCACGGCTGACCGCCCAGACCGCCATGCTCGAGGAGGCCGTCAGCGACGTGGTCCAGCGCCTGGCCTGGGCGGCCGAGTATCGCGACGACGTGACGGGGCAGCACGCCCAGCGGGTGGGCCTGCTCACGGGCCTGCTGGCCGAGGAGCTCGGCATCGAGGAGCCGCTCAGGGGCATCATGGCCGGCGCGGCGCCGCTGCACGATCTGGGCAAGATCGCCATCCCCGATGGCATCCTCCACAAGCCGGGGCCGCTCACGGCGTCCGAGCGGATCCTCATCGAGACGCATGCCAGTCTGGGCGCCGACCTGCTCTCCGGCAGCCGCCACCCGCTCATCCGCGAGGCCGAGCGCGTGGCCAGGAGCCATCACGAATGGTGGAACGGCAGCGGCTACCCCGATGGACTGCGCGGCGAGGAGATCCCCCGCTCCGCCCGCATCGTGGCCGTGGCGGACGTCTTCGACAGCCTGACCCACGACCGCCCCTACCGCCCGGCGTGCACCATCGAGGAGACCATGGCCAGCATCGTGGAGGGCAGTGGAGTGCAGTTCGATCCCGCCGTCGTGGACGCCCTCAGCCGCCTGCGGGCGAGCGGTGCGCTGGCCCGGGTGGACGCTACGGAGATCGTGGCATGGCCGGATGCGGCGGGTGGGGAGGGGGAGGCGTGGTGAGCGGGGCGGCCCTGGCACCGCGTGATCTGACGTTCACTCCGGACGCAGTCGATACCGCACCACCCACGGCACGTCCAGCTCGTCCCGCTCCACCACCACGAACGCATCGCCCGAGGCCCACGAGATGGTGGCATTGCGCGGCAGGGTAAAGCGACCACGCGGGTCACCCTCCGGCCCGAGCACGATCCATCGGTCCCGCAGACGCCCGTCGTCGGTCCATCGGATCCAGGCGCTGCCGTCCGCGCCGCCCACCACCGAGCGCACGGGCGGCGCGTAGGCCGGGAAGTCCATGGTCGAGCGGAGCACCCGCGCCACCGGCGCCGGGTCATCGAGCGGCGGGTCGCGCTGGACGGCGCCGTCCACGATGCGCACCATGCCTGAGCCCTGCACGGCGCTCCGCCATGCCAGCGAATCCAGGTAGGCTTCGGTGTATCCCTCCGGTGTGTAACTGTAGGTGCGGTGGTGCAGGGTGTCCCCGGTGAGCCCCGTGCGGGTGAAGGCGATTTCGGCGGCCGCCACGCTCGTGGGAGCGGACCCGGTAATGGTTACACGCCCGTCTTCGAGGGCGTAGCCCCGCGGGTCGTCGGCCGGGGGCCGCGGCGTGTTGAAGGTCCGCCCCTCCGCCTGGGTCGTGGGCCGATCACCGGGAGCTTCGAGCGCCGGCCGGGGATCGAAGCCGATCGTGTCGATGACGTTGCCGTCCAGGTCGAAGCGCACGCGAGGTACGCGCACCATCGAGCCGGGAGGCGGGCCCTCCGGACCGTTCCCGGCCGCCATGTCGCGCATGAAAATGGTGATCTCGCCCTCGAGGCTGCCGTCCCGCCGCCACCTGTAGGGCTGCAGCGATCCCGTGAAGCCATTGCCCATTGCCACGCTGACGGAACCGCTCAGGGACCGGGTAGTCAAGTGCTCGCCGGCGAGGCTGAAAAAGGAGATCCGTCCCCTACTGAACCCCCCCGATTCGATCACCCAAAGGGTGTCCCCCACGATGCCCAGCCTGCCCCGCGAACCGAACTCCCCCGGACCCTGTCCCCGGCGCCCGAATGTGGCCACCCGCGCCCCGGTGGGATCCAGCACCCGGATCTCCAGGTCCTGGTTCTCGAACACGTAGAGGTTCCCCACCGGGTCCACAGCCATGGAGCCGGGAGAACTGAAGCCGGCCTCGGGATCGTCCACGCTCCCCACCCGGAAGACCTCCTCCAGCGTCAGCTCCGGGACGTTGTCCAGCTCGGCGCCGGCGGAGGCCGGCCCCGCGCGGCAGGCGGTCAGCAGGGCGGTGGGGAGCAGAGTGGCGGAGAGCAGAGTGGCGGAGAGCAGGAAGGCGGAGAACTGGGCCAGGAGAGCGGGGAGGGGGCGAACAGGCTTCATGGTGAACTCCACGCGGTGGTGGGGGCAACCTCGTGTCCAGAGACTTCCCGCAGGCCATCGTTCCTGAACTATCAGGCTAGTTGATCTGTTCGCAGCGGGCAAGCGTACGCGCGCGCCGCAGGAGTGGGCCGCTCACCGGCACCGCCCCGCCCGATAATCCGCCGGCAGGCACTCGAAGGCGCTGCCCGACCAGAGCCCCGCCCCCTCCGCCCGGGCGCTGTCCGCCGCGGCCCGCAGCAGCTCAACGAGTCGCACGTTCGGCGGATAGACCGACACCACCGCCATGCCACGCCGCACCAGCGCCCGGTTCACGAGCAGGGAATCCACGTACGCGTATGCGAGCAGCCGCTCGTAGGGGTCCCGGACCTGCACATCGAACTCCAGGCGCACGCTGTCCCCGGCCGGCAGCAGCAGGGCGGCCGTGTCCCGCGCGGCCGCGCCGTACGGACCCTGATCGAGCTCGGGAGTGTCGATGAGGAGCAGGCGGATGCGCTCGCCGCCGTCGCATTCAAAGGTGTCTCCATCGATGACCCGGGCTATGCGGCAGGTGGCGGAGCCGCCGATGGTGGCCGTGATGGCCCCTCCGCCGGGCGGGCCGCCGCAGCCGCGGGAGCGCGATGGCCGGTAGCCGGCCGCCTCGGCCGTCGCGCGGGTGGTGAAGCGGCGCAGGTTCTCGGGCTTCAACTGCTGCCAGGCGTCGCAGCCGATCCAGAAGTAGACCTGGCCCTGGCTCGAAGCCACGTAGGCGGTGGCAGTGTCGGCGGTCTGGGCGTGCAGCGCGCCGGGGGCCGCTGCGGCAGCCAAGAACCACGCGATCCCCACCATAGCGGTGGGCGGCAGCAGGCGGTTCATTCACGTCCCGGGCTCGAGGGTCCAGATTCTCCGTGGATCGACGTAACATACGCCCGCCGTTCACAAAATCGATAGCATCTGTTATTGTACAACATATTGTACACTGAGCCGTACTTGTCTCCCGCCGTCTGCGGGGCCGGCCAGGGTTGGCGCCCTCCAGAGGCATCCCTGCCGGCACACTCCGGGAACGGGCGCGAGCCGCGTCGGACAATACATGTGTTTGCATGTTCTGACATGCACCCAAGGCCCTGTAGTGACCTGACTTATCAAACATTTCTCACGAGCAACAAACCAAAAAACGGATCGACAAGATTCGGCATTCTATAGAATATAGAATATTCTGGCTCAACCACGCGGCCCGGCCCGAAATTTCCAGAGCGTTTGATGACCCCTGGCCATCCCCGGCGTCCGCGGTTCGCCGCCGCCCACATTTCGGCGCCGGCAGCATTTCGGCGCCGGGCTGGAGCGGTCTTATGCAGCATTGCCCCGAGGCGCCTTGTCACACGCCCCCACTACCGTTTGATTTCCACCGGACCTCGACCCATACCCGAGCCTCGACCTTCGCCCGCGGAGCCTGACCCCGGATGCCCGAACGCACCTTCCTCGGCTGGGACGCCCCGGCCCTGCCTGCCGCCGTGGCGCACCTCGCGGACCGCTATGCGGATGCGAATGCGGGGGCGCTGACGCTGCGCGACTGCGTGCTGGCGGTGCCCGGCAAGCGCGCGGGGCGGCGGGTGAAGGAACTGCTGGTGGCTGAGGCCGAGCGGCGCGGGCTCCGTCTGGTGCCACCGCGCGTGACCACGCCGGGCAGTCTGCCCGAGCTGCTCCGTCCCCCCGCACGACCGGTGGCCAGCGGCGCACTCTGCCGACGGGTCTGGGCCGACACGCTGCGGGCGCTCCGACCGGAGCAGGCGGTGCGGCTCTTCGCGGAGGCGCCGGCGGGGGAGGATCTGCGTGGCTGGGTGGCGCTCGGCCGGCAGCTCGAGACGCTGCACCGCGAGGTGGCGGCCGGCGGGCTCACCTTCCAGGACGTGGCGGAGCGCTGCGGCGGGGAGCTGCTCTTCGACGATTCGCCGCGCTGGCTGCTGCTGGCGGACCTGCAGGCGGCCTACGCGGAGGCGCTCGAGCGGTTGGGCTTTACGGACCGCTACCTGGCGCGGGTCGCGGCGCTCGATGCGGCGGAGGCGGCGGAGGCGGCGGACGGCCCCGAGGTGTGGCTGCTGGGGGTGGCCGAGCTGCCGGTGGTGGTGCGGCGGCTGCTCGCGGCGCTGCCTGCGGGGCGGCTGCACGCGCTGATCCACGCGCCGGCGGACATGGCCGACGCCTTCGACGAGCTGGGCTGCGTGATCCCCGCCTTCTGGACGGACTATCCTGTGCCGGTGGAGGATGGCCAGCTCCTGGTGGTGGAGGGGCCCGCCGACCAGGCGGCGGCCACGGCCGGCCTGCTGGCGCGGCTCGAGGGGGCGTACAGCGCGGACGAGATCGCCGTGGGCGCGCCGGACGCGGAGGTGGTTCCTTATCTGGCGGAGCGGCTGGCGGAGGCGGGCGTGCCCGCACGGCACGCGGAGGGGCTGCCGGTGCGGGCCACGGCGCCCTACCGCTTCCTGGAAGCGGTGGCGGAGGTGCTGGAGGGCGGCAGCGCGGAGGCGTGGGCCGCGCTGGCGCGCCACCCGGACCTGTGGCGCTGGCTGCGGACGGCCGGCGCAGGGTTCGATCATGCGGGCGCCACGGCCCTCCGTTCGCCAGACGCGTGGCTGGAGCCGCTCGACAGCTACCTGGCGCGGCATCTGCCGGCGCGGCTGGGTCGGTCGCTCCCGGGCGGGGCGGACGCCCGGGGAAGGGCTGGAGTGGGCGCCCTGGTGCAGGCGGTCGGCGGCCTCACGCGGGCGCTCCGGGGCAGCAAGCCCGTACGCGAGTGGATGCCGCTGCTCATGGAGCTGCTGCTCGACGTCTACGGCACCCAGCGGCTGAACCGCCACGTCCACGAGGACCGCGTGCTGCTGGCGGCGTGCACCAAACTGCGTGACGCGGCAGGCGAGTTGGCCGCCGTGGCCACGGCGGCGGACCAGGCGTGCGCGCCGGCCGTGGCCATCCGGATTCTCCTGGATGACGCGGCGGGGGAGGCTATCGCGCCGGAGCCGGAGGAGGCGGCGGTGGAGATCCTGGGCTGGCTGGAAATGCATCTGGACGACGCGCCCGTGGCCATACTGACGGGGGTGAACGAGCCCTACCTACCCGCCTCCCTGAACGCCGACCCATTCCTGCCGGATGCCCTGCGCGCCGCCCTGGGGCTGGAGGACAACGCCCGCCGGCAGGCCCGCGACGCGTACCAGCTGAGCGCCATCCTTCACACGCGCGCGCACGCGGGGGTGATCGTTGGTCGTCGCTCGGCGGCGGGGGACCCGCTGCGCCCGAGCCGGCTGGCGCTGGCGGCCACCGGGGCGCCGCTGGCGGAGCGCGTGCGGGCGTTCTTCGGTCACGAGGCGCCCGTGTCCGGTTGGGCGGCTGCGGCCGGTGGCGCCGGCGCCGAGGGGGACGCCACGCCTGTCTCCGCCTTCCGCCTGCCACCCGATCCCGAACTCCGCGCCGCCGAGCCGATCGACCGGCTTGCCGTCACGGCGTTCCGCGGGCTGCTACAAGATCCCTATATGTTTGCTTTGGAACGGGTGCTCGGACTGCATACGCTGGACGACGACGCCCGCGAGATGGACGGGCTGGTCTTCGGTGACTTCGCCCACAAGGTGCTGGAGCGCTTCGGGCGGAGTGATCTGACAAGTCAAACTGATGTTGGAGTTCTTGCGGCTGGCCTGGACGGCATCCTGGATACGCTGGCGGAGGCCCGCTTCGGCAACGGCGCGCGCCCGGCCGTGCGCCTGCAACTGGCGCAGCTGCGCGCGCGGCTGCACGCCTTCGCGAAGTGGCAGGCCGAGCATGCCGCGGCGGGATGGCGGATCGTGGGCGTGGAGTGCGCCACCGAGGATGAGGGCGTGCCCTTCGAGGTGGACGGGGCCCCCGTCCACCTGACCGGCCGTGTGGACCGCATCGACTACCACGCCGAGGAAGAGGCCTGGATGGTCCTCGACTATAAGACCGGTGACCGCGCTCACACCCCCGAGGATACCCACCGGCGCGGCCGGTCCGGGGCCCGGGAATGGGTGGATCTGCAGCTTCCCCTTTACCGGCACATCCTCCCCGCAGTCTGTGTTGACGCGAACAATCGGCTTGTAACACCCAAGATCGACCATGTTATGTTCGGCTATCTGACGCTTTGCGCGGAGGCCGACCATGTCGGCGCCTGCTTTGCCGAGTGGAGCGCGGCCGAGCTGGCCGAGGCGGACGAGGCGGCCCGCGGCTGCGTACGCATGCTGCGCAGGAACGTGTTCGCCTGGGAGCCCGGCGCGCGGGCGTACGCGCACGCCGACGTGAAGGCGCTGCTGGGGGAGGGTCGCCTGCTCTCGCCGGAGGACGAGGTGGACGGGGCGGATGAGCTGGACGTGCTGGGCGGGGCGAGATGAGCGCGCACGGGCAGCCGCAGCCGGCGCCGCTCCAGCTCCCCCGCCAGCTCGTGCTGGCCTCGGCCGGCTCGGGCAAGACGTTCCGCATCTCCTCGGAGCTCATCCGGCTGCTGGCGCTCGGCCAGGCGCCGGATGAGATCCTTGCCTCCACCTTCACCCGCAAGGCGGCCGGCGAGATCCTGACGCGGGTGCTGCTGCGCCTGGCCGAGGCGGCCCTGGACGGCGACCAGGCGGCGGAGCTGGCCGGGCACACGGGCATGGGCGCTGTGCCGGGGAGCGCCGAGCCGGCCTTCTGGTGCGGCGTGCTGGAGCACACCGTCCGCCACCTGCACCGCCTGAACGTGGGCACGCTGGACGCCTTCTTCATGCGCAGCACGCGCAGCTTTGCGCTGGAGCTGGGCTTTCCGCCACGCTGGACGATCGCCGACGCGGCCGCGCGCCGCCGCCTGCACGAGCTGGCGCTCGGCGACGCCATGGCCGCCGTGGAGCCGGACCTCCTGGCGGAGGTGATCCACGCCATAGCCGAGGGGCAGGCACGCCGCTCCGTGCACGACAAGCTGCTGGAGGACATCGAGGGCCTGCTCCACGTGCAGCGCGCCCTGAATCCCGCGGTGGACGATGCCTGGCAGAGTTTCGATACGCTGGCCGGGAAGGGCAGGGCCGAGCCGGAGGCGCGCCCGCCGCTGGCAGCGGCCATCGCCGCCGCGGAGCCGCCGCGCACCCAAGCGGGCACCCCCAACGTCACCTGGCAGAAGGCGCTCGCGAGGACGGCGGGACTGGTGGCGGAGGGCCGCTGGAAGGAGCTGCTGCAGGAGACGCTGGTCAAGGCCGCCCGCGACGACGCGGCCTACGCCCGGCACCCTGTCCCGCCCGCCCTCCAGCGGCACTTCCAGGAGGCCGCGGCGCTGGCCCGCCTGGACCTGGCCGTACGCTACGCGAATGCGTCGCATGCCATGGGGACCTTCGCGCGGGTCTACGAGACGGCGCTGGAGAAGCGCGCCCGCGCCATGGGCCTCTTCGGCTTCGATGACGTCACGCGCCTGATGGGCGGTGCTTCTCCGCTCGGCGGCCGGCCCGATCTGCACTACCGCCTGGACGCGCGCACCCGGCACGTGCTGCTCGACGAGTTCCAGGACACGTCGCTGGCGCAGTGGGAGGCGCTCCAGCCGATCGCCGACGAGCTGCTGGCCGGCCACGAGGGCGAGCGGGCGGCCGTCATCGTGGCCGATCCCAAGCAGTCCATCTACGGCTGGCGTGGCGGTGCGCCGGAGCTGGTGGACCACATCCGCGCGCGCTACGAACCCGAGCTGGCCACGCTGGCCCGCAGCTGGCGCTCCAGCCAGGTGGTGCTGGACACCGTGAACCGGGTCTTCGGCGCACTGGACGGGCTGCCCATCTGGGCGGACGATCCGGCGGGCGCGGAGGAGGCGCGCCGCTGGCTCACCGCCTTCACCCCGCACGAGGCCGAGCACGCGCAACTACGCGGCCACGTGCGCATGGTGGTCGGGCCCGCCGACGAGCCGCGCAGCCGGCAGCGCCCCAACCTCTGCCGCGCCGCCGCCGAGCTGGTGGCCGACCTCAGCGCGCGGCTTCCTGGCCGCTCCATCGGCGTGCTCACGCGCGGCAACGCCGCGGTGGCGCGCATCATCATGGAGCTCCGCCGCCTGGGCGTGCCCACCAGCGAGGAGGGCGGTACGCCGCTCACTGACGCCGCGCCCGTGGCCACCCTGCTGGCGCTCCTCCGCATGGCCGATCACCCGGGCAACACGGTGGCCCGCTACCACGTGGCGCGCACCCCGCTCGGCGCCGCGCTGGACTACACCGATCCCACCGATGAGCCCGCCGCGCGCACCCTGGCGCACCAGGTGCGCCACCGCCTGGTGGTGGACGGCTACGGGGCCACGCTGGCGGACGTGGCCGGCCGGGTGCTGGACGCGTGTGACGCGCGTGAGCGTCGTCGCTTAGGACAACTCGTGGAGCTGGCGTTCCGCTACGAGGATCAAGCGACGCTGCGTCCCTCCGACTTCGTCCGCTACGTCCACGCCGAACGCGTGGAGGATCCCACCGCGGCCGACGTGCGTGTGATGACCGTGCACCAGTCGAAGGGGCTGGAGTTCGACGCCGTGGTGCTCCCCGAACTGGACGCGCCGCTCACGCAGACGGACGTGCGGCGGCCGCTGACGTACCGCCCCGAGCCCACCGCACGCGTCACGCGAGTCTTCCCCTACGTGCCCGGGGAACTGCGGACGCTCTTCGCGGATTTGCCCGAGCTGTCCGCCGCCGCCGACCAGGCGTACGCCGCCGCCCTGCGCGACGCGCTGTCCACGCTCTACGTGGGGCTGACGCGCGCGCGCCACGCCGTGCACGTCATCGTGAAGCCGGATGGCAGGAGCGGTCGGGGCAGCGCGAAGACGGCCGCGCGGGTTCTGCGCGAGGCGCTGTGCGGGGAGGAGGAGGCCGTGGAGGGTGCGGTGCTGTATGAGGCGGGGGAGGCGGATTGGTATGGTGCGGGTGCGGGTGAGGCGGATCCGGCCGCCGCGCCGGTTGGGGCCGCCGCACCGGTTGGGGCCGCCGCACCCGCGCGCGTGGCCCTCCGCCGCGACCCGCACCGCACGCGTGTGCTGCCGCGCCACAGCCCCTCGGAGCTGGAGGGCGGCACGCACGTGGATCTCTCCCTGGTGCTCCGCCTGGGCACCACCGCGGCGCTCTCCCGCGGCTCGGTGGCGCACGCCTGGTTCGAGCGCATCGGCTGGCTGGAGGATGGCGTGCCCGCGCGCGCGGCGCTGCTGGCGTGCGGACGGGCGGCCGCGCCGGACATGGAGGGCGTCGAGCTGGCGGCGCTGCTGGAGCGCTTCATGGGTTGGCTGGAGGAACCGGGGCTTCGCGACCGGTTGTCGCGCAGCCGCTTTCCGGCGGAGGTGGAAGTGGAGTTGGAGCGCGAGCTGCCCTTCATCCGGCGCGAGGCGGACGCCCTCATGGAGGGCGCCATCGACCGGCTGGTGGTCGTCCGCCAGGCTGGGCGCCCGGTGGCGGCGGAGGTCCTGGACTACAAGACGGATGCCCTCGAGCCCGGCAACGAGGCCGGCCTCCGCCACCGCGTGGAGCACTACCAGCCGCAGATGGCGGCCTACCGGCGCGCGGTGGCGGAGATGTACGCACTGGAGGCCAGCGCGGTGCGGGGCGCGCTGGCCTTCGTGGAGTGCGGGGTGGTGGTGGAGCTCTGAGACAGTACCGGCGCCGCCCCCTTTTCGTTATCTTCCACGGTCAGCAACGCCCCGCTTCCGCGACCCAGGATGAACATGGCCGACGCATCCAGCCCGCCCCCGCAGGATTTCGTGGTCAAGACCGCCTCCCTTTACGCCCGCGCGGGCTTCGACGGCGGTGACCTGCTGCGGCCCGCGTTCCCCACGCTCGGTGCCGGGGATCTGCGTGCGCTGCTGGTGGGTGTCATCCATCACTACGTCATCCCCGTGCTCGATCAGAGCGTCCAGACGCTGCAGATCCCCACCGGCCACAACCCTCTCCGGGCCGCCAGTGTGGACGGCGTCAGCGTGCGCTGGACCACCGCCGAGCACGGCAACGGCCCGCCCCTCACGCCGGCCACGGTGACGGTGACCATGGAGCAGGTGCTGGCCGCCGCGAAGCGGCTGCGCATCGCGGTCGTCCCCGCCTCCGCCGAGGCGAGCGCCTAGCGGGAGCCAGAGGCCCGGGTGACGCCGCCAGGCCGCCTCCGCTTGCCCCGTCCGGGCAGCAAGGTATATTGTTACGAACAGGCAGCATTTAGCCGCGAGACAGCGGCTACCTACTTGGCCGGCCTGACCCCTACGCCGCGGCAATGCCGTGTGCCGCGGGGTCGAACAGGGACTAAAGGGTGACGCGTACGACCTGCGATCACCGGTGATCGCAGGTCGTTTTTTTATGCATGGAGGGGTGCCCGTGTCCGCCTACGTCTTCACGTCCGAGTCCGTCTCCGAGGGCCACCCCGACAAGGTGGCCGACCTCATCTCCGACAGCGTGCTGGACGCCTGCCTGGCGCGCGACCCCCGTTCCCGCGTGGCGTGTGAAACCCTGGTGAAGGGCGGCCACGTCTTCCTGGCCGGGGAGGTGAGCATCCCCGGTCAGCCGGCGCCGGACTGGGAGGACGTGGTCCGCGCGGCCGTGCGCAGCGTGGGCTACACGGACCCCGCCGACCCCTTCGCGGCGGACACGCTCCAGCTCCACGCGTACGTGACGGAGCAGTCGGACCAGATCAGGCAGGGCGTGAGCGGCGGGGAGGAGCTCGGCGCGGGCGACCAGGGCCTCATGTTCGGCTACGCCACGGACGAGACGCCCGAGCTCATGCCGCTGCCCGTGCTCCTGGCGCACCGCCTGGCCGCCGCCCTGGCCAGCGACCGCAAGCGCGGCGCCGTCCCGTTCCTCCGCCCCGACTCCAAGACGCAGATCTCGGTGGCCTACCAGAACGAGGTGCCCGTGGGCGTGACCGCCGTGCTGGTCTCCACGCAGCACGCCCCCGGTGCCCTGGATCAGGTGTCCGCGCATGTGCGTGAGAACCTCCTCCCGCGTGTCCTCGGCGATTGGTATCACCCGGGCATCGAGGTCCTGATCAACACGGCCGGCGAGTGGACGGTGGGCGGCCCCGCGGCGGACGCGGGGCTCACCGGCCGCAAGATCATCGTGGACACCTACGGCGGCCGGGCGCGCCACGGCGGCGGCGCCTTCAGCGGCAAGGATGCCACCAAGGTGGACCGCAGCGGCGCCTACTTCTGCCGCTGGCTGGCGCGCCAGGTGGTGGCGCGGGGCCTGGCCAGCCGCGCGGAGATTCAGGTGGCCTACGCCATCGGCCGCGCCGCACCCGTGTCGGTGGCCGTGGACACCTTCCATACAGGCGACAACGCCGCGGCGGCCGCCTTCGTGGCGCGTCATGATTTTCGCCCGGCGGCCATCATCGAGCGCCTGGGACTCGACTGCCCCATCTATCGCGCCACCACCAATTACGGGCATTTCGGACGGCCGGGGCTGCC
>JBBDRO010000098.1:0-18219 GCA_040905425.1 Gemmatimonadota bacterium
ATTTAACCTACCCCCCCCCCCCCCCCCCCTCGTAGCGGTAGCTCTACTCATCCTTCCGATGGCACTCGCCGCGTGTAACGACCACGCGGTGACGGGAAACGAGCCCGTCCGGCCTGCCTCGCTTCAGGTCGAGGAAGAAATCCAACGCCGCCCTGGTGAGTGGCTGCTCTGGGAGATGGCCTCTCGTATTCCCGATTTCTCCGGCGTTCATCGTGGTGCCGAAGGTGAGATGGTGGTCACGATTCGCCGCGGGTCGGATCCAGCTGGAGTGCTCTCGACTCTTAATTCTCTCCTGACGGAAGCGCGCTCCGGAACGCAGGGTACGGATTTTCGCCAGGATCGAACGACGATACTGGAGGTCGATTATTCGTTTACAGAACTCGCCGCCTGGCGAGATGTGATCACTGGACCCACCCTTCAAACCGGCCAGGTCGCGATGATCGATCTTGATGAGCGAGCAAATCGGCTTGTGGTTTACGTTTATGATGGAAGTGCAATGCCGACGCTCCAGGCGATTGCCACTGCGGAGGGCGTTCCCGGCGACGCCGTTGAGGTCGAGGTGACCTCACGGATCCGTGATATGGCCGACCTCACGGATCAGTTCAGCGAGATGACGGGAGGTATACAGGTCTACAATACGACGGTGGCGAACCCCTGCACGCTCGGATTCACGGGGTGGTGGAAGGATATTGATGCGGATCCCGAAGAAGATCTGCAACGGGTCGTCGTCGTCAACTCTCATTGTACGAAGGTGCGAGGAGGAGGCAGCGACGGTTCGACCCAGTATCAGGACAGCACCCCTCGAGACATCGGTATCGAGGTGGAAGACCCTGCCTTTTTCTCTGATACTGGAGATCCGGCCTGTGCGTCTCCAAAGCGTTGTCGCTACAGCGATGCTGCCGTGATCGCGCTTGATGGATCGATCGATTGGGACTTCGGAACGATTGCTCGCACCCAATCGAATGGCCAATGGACGGGCTCTACGACGATTTCGACGCAAACTCCGAGCTTCACGGTTACCGGCAATGCGGACATTATCATGCAGGGAGACACCCTGCACAAGATGGGTCGAACTACCGGCTGGACTACGGGCGATGTCGACAAAACCTGTGTGGACATCCAGGCGCCGAACACCAACATCACCTATTTGTGTCAGCATGAAGTCACCGCAGGCGTAGGTAATAGTGACAGCGGATCGCCGGTGTTCTCGTGGCCCGACGACCAGGAATCTGAAGTGTTATTGCATGGGATTCTCTGGGCTGGCTTGGATGATGGCCAAAATAGTTATTACATCTTCAGTCCAATCGGAGGCATCGAGTTTGATGTAGACCCCATCCAAACTTGGAATTGAGGGATACGAGCATGCCTTGGAGCAGGATAGCGATGATCGAGAATCACCGTGGTGTAGCCATCAGGTGGCTGTGCGCTACGTGCGTTATGCTTCTCGGAAGCGGGTGCTCGCCGACGGATGTCGAGGAGGCCTTCGAGATCCAAACGGACAGCACGGAGTACGAGCTACGGCACGAGGGTGGGCTGTACTGGGTGAACGTAGAAGTGCGGGTGACCAATCCACTGGATCGGACCGTGTTTCTTCACCGCCAGTGCGGGTACGGCGATCACCCATCCAGCCGACTGCGTCGGGCCGACGGTGACTCGACCTCAATTTCGTTAGGGAGGAGTTTCTGTGAGACGCAGCAGCTGCGTGAGCCAATCCCGGTCGGGAGTGGAGCAACCTACGTAGACGAGGTCCAGCTACTGAGTCCGGAATCATCGAGTGCCGATACCATGGAACTGCGCACCGGAAAGTTCGTGTTGGTCTACGACATTCAATTGACCGATGCAGTGGAGGGGTGGGGGCCGGTGGACCCGTTGTCTCCACAACGGACAACCTCGAACCCCTTTGTCGTGCTTCCGCCTTGATGATCCGGGACCGCTTGATGTCCCATGAGGAGCGGAGGTCGGAGCCTTTCACGGTTCAAGCGCATTAAGACGCTAGCCTGATCAAGCGACGAACGCCGCGGTGGCCCCGGGGGCTGCGCGGCGTTCGTCGCTGCTACAATACGCGTCGCGGACGCGTGGAGCGCGCACGGCGGCCGGTAGAGCCGGCCCGGGGGTTGGGGGCGCGGGGCGGGGTGACGGCGTTTGGCGGGGCGGTGGACGTGGGGCGGACCCTTGGTGTGCCGCGGCGTGTGCCGGGCTGGCAATTGGGATCAAAACCACATCAGGCGGCCTCGGCAGGAGCGGTTGGGGGATTCATCGCAACTATCGCGGTCACATACTGTGCGTCAACGCCCGTCTCAGACTTTGCCGCAAGCATTCTTGCCAGACGCGCACGCACGCCGGACCGACGTGCCTGCGGTTCTGGTAGCACAGTTCCCCCTCTGGCCGCCGAGCAGGGACGCCGCTGCTGCCCCATCTGCCCGGTCGAATCACTGCATGACGACCCCGCCCACCACGCGGCGTCTCTCGACCGGCCCGTCGAACGCCGCCGGCCACGCGCCGCTCGCGCCGTCCTCCAGGCGGAAGCGCTCGATGCCTTCCAGCCCGAGTGGCCGACCGGCCTCGAGCACCGCCGGACCGGTCACCCTATAGAACCACGCACCGCGGTCCTCGGCGGCATGGACAGTGTACCTGCTGTCCTGGATCACCACCGAGGCGCGCTCGTCCAGACCCAGGCCGAAGACCGTGTCCCGCCCCAGCACCTGCCGGGCCCTGGCCAGGAAGGCCAGCAGGCGGCCTTCACGGTTCCGCTCGTGGAAGTGGGAATCCACCAGCCATCCGGCCAGCTCCGGTTGCGCCAGCGGCGAGGCCGAGACGCTCACGTCACTGGCGAGCGAGTTGGCCAGCGCCGAGTCGGAGCCCACGCCTCCCTCGCGGGCGTCGAACGCCGCCTCCCCCAGCGACATCGCGCCGGCGCTCGTGCCGCCGATGGGGACGCCCCTGCCCGTTGCCACGGCCAGCGCGGCGTGCAGCTCGGTGGGCCAGTCTCCCAGGTAGTTCCACTGATTGCCGCCCGCCAGCCAGATGCCCTCGACCCCGGCCACACGGCACAGCACCGCCGGGTGGGAGCCGCTAGACGCCGTGTCCAGGCGGATCGTCGCGGCCGAGCGCGGCGCCGGCTCGGCATCCAGGCTGCCGTGGAAATAGCCGTTGTAGCTGCCGGTGCGTCCGGACGAGCGCAGGGTGAGCACATCGCCGCCCGCGGCCGCCTCCACGAAGGCGCGCGCCGCGGCTTCCACCTCGGAGGAGCCGCCCATGAGTACCACGCGGCGGGTGGCCGGGGCAGCGCGGGGGTCGAGCGAGCCGGTGATCTCGTGCGCGGCGCCGGCCGGCAGCTCGGCGCAGGACGTCGGCGGCGCCGCGTGGTCCCCTGCGGACCCGGCGCCGGGCGCGACGCACCCGAGGCCTGCCACGAGCAGCAGTATTGCGGCCGCGCCGCCGGTGCCTCGCACGCTGCGCTCGCTCATCCCATCCAGACCACTGTCATGTAGGCCAGGTAGGTGGAGCCCGCGGCCACGAGCGCATTGACGAAGATCGCCGCGCCGGCCACCGCCAGCGCTGCCCCCCAGGAAATTCCGTACGCCCTGCGTAGCGCGAGCACGAGGTAGACGGGCAGTGCCACCAGGGTGAGCATGCCAAGGCTGCCGCCGAGCGCCGCCGGCGGTACGAAGCCCAGTAACCCCGCCAGGGCCATGGCCGCGAAGCCGAAGGCGTGCAGGTGGAGCGTGAACAGCAGGTGCCTGGTGAAGCTTGCGCGCGTGCCCCACAGGAGCACGGCGTACACCGCGGCGAAGGCGGGCAGGAGGCCGACCAGGTACCAGGGCCAGATGTTCAGGAACGTCTCCCGGAACCGCTCCGCGCCCATGGCCACGTCGTCGGGGGCCTGGACCTGGATCATGCTCTCGCCCGCCGGCGTGAAGAGCGCAATGGCCAGGAAGGCCGCGCTCAGGAGCAGGTAGAGGCGGAGAGGATCGAGGTAGCGGCCGCGCCGGCCCACGAAGTACTCGCTGGTGAGGGCGCCCGGTTTCAGCAGCAGCAGGCGGAGCGTCCGCCACGTGCGGGAGTCCGCACCCAGCGCTTCCGCGAACATCTCGCGGGCCAGGTGGCGGATCGGCGGGTCGGGATCGCGCGCCTCCTGGCCGCAGGCGCCGCAGAAGCGGCCCGTGACGGCGGCGCCGCAGTTCAGGCACGCGGTCACCACGGGAGCTGCCTCGTCAGGAGGGGCCGCAGCGCCGGTCCGTACTGATTCGCCGTCTGCTTCGAGGCTTTCGGCTGGGTGCAGCGTCATCGATCCGGGTCGTCAGGAGCGTGGAATCTGGACTGTCTGAAGCATGAAATCCGCCTCGGAGGCCGACTTCGCGTGGTGGACGGGCCTCAGCGCATCGTTTCGTGACCCGGCAAAGGTAGGCCGGGCTCGCGGCCAGGGTCAATGATCGAGGGCGCCGTAGGGCACCTTCGGCTGGGGGCTCGCCACCGGTGTGAAATGCTCACCGGCATCGCACGATACGTCTATCTGTCGGTTGCCGCTCCGCCCGGTCCCGCAAATGATTGGTAGTGGCTGGACATCCCACTCCGAAGCTGCGAGCCGAACGCAGGTCGGAGGGTGGCCGGTAACCTTCGACCGGTGTGACCCCGGAGAAAGCGCGAGACATGCAGGTTCTCGTGGCCAATCAGAGGCAGGTCCTCATCGTAGACGCCGAGCGCGGAACGGTGACGATCGCCGGCGGTCTGGATGACCGTCCGACCTGCCTTGCCGCGGACGCCCTCATGCCCGGCCGGGTGTGGTGCGGGACGCGCGCGGCGGGCGTATTCCGCAGTGACGATGGCGGCGCCTCGTGGACGCTCTCCGGGCTACCGGGCCGACAGATCATGTCCCTGGCCGCGTCCGCTGAGGTGGTCTGGGCGGGCACGGAGCCGACCCAGCTCTGGCGTTCCGATGATGGCGGAGCTTCGTGGCAGCACATGGAGGGATTGGAGGCGTTGCCGTCGTCCTCGGAGTGGGCATTTCCGCCCCGCCCGGAGACGCACCACGTGCGCTGGATCACGCCGCATCCGGCAGAGCCCGAGCGGCTCTGGGTTGCCATCGAAGCCGGCGCGCTGGTGCACACACCGGACGGCGGCCGCACCTGGCGCGACCGTGTCGAGGGCAGCCCCGTGGACACCCATGAGCTGGCCATCCATCCCGCGGCGCCGGACGTTCTGCGCTCGGCCGCCGGCGACGGCTACTTCGAGAGCCACGACGCGGGCGCCACGTGGAGTCGGCCGCGCGCCGGTCTCGAGGTAGGGTACCTGCGTAGCATCGCGATCAGTCCTGGCAGATCCGACACCGTCGTGGTCTCCGCCGCGTCCGGGCCCCGCTCCACCTATACGGCGGGGGCATCGGACGGGCGGCTGTACCGCCGCGCCGGAACCGCTGCCTGGGAGCGCGTGCGGCACGGGTGGCCTGACCCACCCGTCACCATCGCGCCCCTGCTCATCCCGGGCGCGGAGGATATCGAGATCCTGGCCGCCGACGAGCGCGGGCTGCACGTGTCCACTGACGGCGGCGGGCGTTGGGAGCTAGCGGCCGCCTGGCCGAGCGCGCCAGACCATCTGCGCGCCCTCGTGGCGCTGTGACACGTAGGTCGATTGCGCGCACGGTGTGCGCAGTGCCACTAGGCGCTCAACTCCCGCTCCAGCGGTGTGCGGAAGCGCGGCTTGACGACCGTCCCGGAGAACCAGTCGGTCAGGGCTGCCGCCTCCTCCGCCACGCGCCGCTCTGCCGCCGCGCCCACGTCCTCCAGGAGGCGGTAGACCACTTCACCGTCCGGCCGTTGCGCCCATCCCCCTACGATCTGTCCATCCAGCCACACGGACGGTCCAGCGTTGCCGTTGCGGTCATAGAGCAAGGCCGCATGCGGCCCCAGGTACCAGTCCCGCTGCTTCCAGCCCATGGGGGTGGGGTCGAGCGCCGGCAACAGGGCCACGTGCGGAGACGGAGGCGGGCCCTGAGCCGTCTCCTCATCCGCGAGCAGCAGCCCGGCGCCGCCGCCATCCAGCCGCACCGGCAGCGTGTCCAGCGCGGCGGTCGCGGCGGCCGTCTGCTTCACGGTCCAGCCGGTCCACCAGCGCAGGTCTTCCAACGTGGCCGGGCCGTGCGCGGCAAGATAGCGCCGCGCGAGTTCGACGCGGGCGGGTTCCGGATCCATTGGAGCGGGCATCGTACCGAACCACCCGTCCGCGGCGGCCCACAAGTACTGACTGGAGCGCCACGATCCCGCCGCGCGCGTCCGGACGATCCGCCCGTCCATGGCCATTAGGAAGAGGACCCGCGATGAGATGGGCGCGCGGGTGGTCCACTTGCCGGAGCCCAGGGTGACCTCGTGGCCGAGTTCCGGAATGGCGGCGCTCAGCTCCCGGGTGCTGCGCTCCGTTCCATCGGCGAGCGCCTCGGCCACGCGGGCTTCCAGCGCTGCAAGGAACGCCGGCACCCGCTCCCCGTCCATTTCGGTCCGCAACCACCCTTCCAGCCGCTTGCGCTCCCGGCGCGCCACGTCGCGGCTCGCGGCCGCCTCGAAGACGCCGGCCTCGGCGGCGGGCACCAGGAAGAGCGTGCGGCGCATGGCGTGGAGCCGCCAGAGCGTGCGCTCCTCGACCAGCGCCCGCTCGAGATCGGCGGTGGCGAAGTCCGGCACCCGCGCCCGGACCGCGAGATAGGGAGTCGTCGGGTCGCTGGAATGCATGGCCACTACCCCGCGCACGGCCGCGACCACGTCCGGTGCCGTGCCGTCGAGATGATGCCGCGCCACCAGGCGGGCCCGGCGCTCGGCATCGGATATGTTGAGAGGCGGACTCATGGATGACGTCTGTCGGGTTCGGGTTTCTTTTGGCTCGGACCGTAGCGGGGAGCAGCGGCTTGACACAACCGAAGCATCGTCGGAGATTTCGTTATGATCTACGATCCGGTATACAAGAACGCTTCGAGCGCGGGCGCATTACTCCGGGAAGCCCGCGACGCGGCGGGGCTATCCCAGCGCCAGCTCGCGCAGCTGGCGAATACCAGCCAATCAGCCATATCTGCCTACGAGGCGGGCGCCCGCGAACCCACCCTGCCGGTTCTGGAGCGGATGCTCAGGGCCACGGGCCACCG
Organism: Gemmatimonadota bacterium; assembly: GCA_040905425.1. Classification (GTDB taxonomy): domain Bacteria; phylum Gemmatimonadota; class Gemmatimonadetes; order Longimicrobiales; family RSA9; genus JBBDRO01. Next base: position 7,130 of record JBBDRO010000098.1, read on the forward strand.
GCTGGGCGTGTCGCTCGTGGTCGATCCGGGCCCCTTCCGCCTGGCGGATCTGGCCGGCCAACTGGCCGCCGCGAGCGGCGACCGCAGGCGTATGCGGCTGGTGTTCGAGTTCCTCCGCGCCGCGGACGAAGACGGTCACCCTCTGCTGCTGCTGGTTGCGGGGGAACCCGCGCTCACCGGCCATGCTCGCTTCGACGCCCTGCTCGCCGCCATCGCCGAGGACCTCTGCGTCCGCGCGGGCGTCGAACCGCCGGCCTGGGTCCAAGCGCGGCATCGCTTTCTGGACGGGTTCTGGTGGGTCAGCGAGTTGCCGTCCGCTCGTGCTCGTGCGCTCGTCCACACGCCGGCGTCCTACCGGCGGCGCGGGGTGATGCTGGATCGACACGATCTCGGGTCCGCGTGACGCCCGATCGACTGCTCGATCGTGAACGCCTGCAACAGGCATTCGATCTCCTTGCGGCCAAGTTGGCGCGGCGGCGGGTGGTAGGGGAATTGCACGTCTTCGGCGGGGCGGCCATGGTCCTCACCTACGACGAGCGGGCAGCCACACGCGATGTCGATGCGCTTTTCCGTCCGGACACTGCTGTCCTCGATGCAGCACCCCGGTCTACGACCACCCGAACCTGCGCGTGCTGACCACCCCTACGGAGCACCTGCTGGCCATGAAAGTCCGGGCAGCCCGGGCGGCGCGAGACGCGGAGGACTTGCGCCTGCTGCTCAAGGCGCTGGACCTCCACGCGGTGGAGGATGTCACCCGCATCGTGGAACGCTACTTCCCTGGTGAACCGCTCAGTGATCGATCACGGCAGCTGATCGAGGATCTGATCGCGGAGGGACGCGGTTGATGGAGGCCCCCCCACCCGCACGAACTCCTCACCCGCAATGCTCACGCTCTCAGCCGCCCCCCCGGCCGGCGGGAAGGTGAAGCTGGCCACCACGCCGCCGCCGATGTCGATGCGCAGCTGGTTCGACGCGGCGTCGAGGACCTCGGCCCGGCTGTGCGCCACGCCGATGCGCGCCTCCAGGCCACCGGCCACCACGCGCCACTCGATGCGGCCCAGGCGTTCGTTCTCGTAGCTGCCGGCGTAGGCCTCCAGCGGGTGGGGCAGGGGCGCCAGTCGGGCGCGCCGCTCGGCCAGATGCTCCGCGAGGCCCTGCCGGGAGGAGGCGGCCGCCTGACGCAGCTCCGCCAGCCGCTCGGCGTAGCGCTCCTCCAGCCCCGGCTTGCCGAGCAGCCGGTCGTAGGCGTAAGTGGCCAGCAGGTCCGCCGCCGGGCTTGCGGCCCCGGTGCCGTTGACCAGCACCACCACGCCTAGCCCATGCGCGGGCATGAAGGACATGTGCGAACGGTAGCCCGAGAAGCCGCCGAACCGGTGGATGATCGTGTCACCGTCGTAGGTGCCCAGGTCCCAGCCGAAACCCCAACCGTGCCGATGAAACGGGCCGAACTCGCGGTCCTGCGAGACGTGGAGCCCGTGCGTGTCCCGGATCGGCGCGCTCGGCAGCACGGCTCTCCCCTCCACCGTCCCACCGGACAGGTGGGCGGCCAGGTACCGGGCCAGGTCACGGGCGGAGGCAAAGTGTCCGCCCGCCGCGTGCATGTTGGCGTCCGCCTTGCCGAGCTCCACCCGCACGAAGCCGTCCGGCGCCTCCGCGTGCGGCATGGCCGCCCCGTCCGCGGGCAGCCGCGACACGTACGCGGTGGTGGCCGCCATGCCGAGCGGCTCGAGCACCTCGCGCCGGACGATCTCCTGCCAGCCCGCGTCGTAGCGGGCCTCGAGCACCATACCGAGCAGGTTGTAGCCCAGGTTGTTGTAGGAGTATGTGCCCTTTGCGCCGGTGGGTGCGTGATAGCGAAGCAGGTCCAGGAGCTGCGCCCGTGTGAACTGGCCGGTGAATGCCGTGCGCAGGACCACGGGCCCGTTGCCCGACAGACCGTGCGTCAGGGTGAGCAGGTCCCGCACGGTGATGGACTCCGGCACCACCCCCTCCGGCAGCCGCGCGTCCGGCAGGTAGCGCATCATCGGCGCGTCCAGCTCCAGCTCCCCACGGTGCGCCGCCAGCACCGCGGCCAGCGCCGTCAGCGACTTGCTGCTGGAGGCAATGTAGAACGGCGTGTCCCCGGTGGCCGGCCGCCCGGTGCGCAGGTCGGCGGTCCCGAACCCGCGGGCATGAAGCACCCAGTCGCCGCCGGTGACCGCCAGCCCGATGCCGGGCGAAAGTCCCGCTTCGACGAGCCGCTCCGCGAAGGCGTCCACATCCGCGCGCCACGCGCCGCCGATCGTGGCCTGCGCCACGCCGGTTGCCGGGAGCATCATGCCGATGAGCATCAGGATGGCCGGTTGTGCGCTGCGCGTCCTTCCCATGGGATACCGCCTCTCGTCTGGCCGGGGTGTTCAGTCACTCGCTGCCAGGAAGATGTGATGCCGAGGTTCGAGAGGATTGAACGGATGAAGCCCGTACGGATGACCGGGCTGCCCTCAGCTCCCCCCCACCAGCCGCCGGAACCCGGACGGCGTGATGCCCGCCGCCCCGCGAAACTCCCGGCAGAAATGCGCCTGGTCCGCGTAGCCCGACGCGTGGGCAATCCGGCCGAGTGGCGCCGCGCTCCCGGCCGCGGCGTGCGCGGCGCGCTGCAGGCGCTGGCGCTTGCGGTACGTGGTAATGCTCACTCCAAAGTGGCGCCGGAACGCACGCGCGAGCGAGACCGGGTGCACACCCGCGTCGACAGCCACATCCCGCACCCGGACGGTCTCCGTGGGGCGGTCGTCGAGCTCCTCCCGCACGCGTCGCAGCCATCCGGGGGCGCCTCCGTCCGCCACGGGATCGCTCGCTATGCCGGCCAGCACGGTCAGGACCGTATTCTCGATGTCGGCTGCCGGAGTGCCAGCGCCCGCCCGCAGCATCCGCAGCAGCGCCAGCATGTCCCGCAGCGCCGGCGGGGCGTGCAGCCAGCGCCACGGTCCCAGTCCACCGTCCGCATCCTCAAGCGTCCGTGCGTAGGCTGGGTCGAAGGCTATCTGCAGCGTGCGCGAACCGCTGGGGCCCACCTCGTCCGCGTGCTCGACGTGCGCCGGCTTGATCACCAGGCTGAGCGTGGTGGCGCACGCCTCGCCGCGGCCGACGGTCTCCCGGATGGCGCCGGCCAGCAGCATGCTCACCCCCGCGTCCTCATGCGCGTGCGCCGCCTGCCGGAAGCGGGGCGGATAGAGCACCTCGCTGACCCGGAACGGGCCTGCGGCGCGCGTGGCGGCCAGCGTGACGTGGGAGGGATGGCTCATCGTGCCCCTCCGTACGCGCGGCATCCGCGCGTGGTTCCAGAAGGGCCGGTAGGGCGGTTGGATCGCAACGGTCGGAAAAGGGCGCGTCGAATTCCCTCAGATCCTCACGTGGACCGACTCTCCATCAGGAAACCGCGCCGTGATCTCCAGCTCGCCACCCATGGCTTCGATCACTTCACGGAGCGTATCCACATGGATGTTCTCGCGCTTCTCCAGCCGGGAAATCCCGGACTGGTGGGCGCCCAGCCTCTCGGCCAACTGCTCCTGTGTGAGACCCCGCAGCTCACGCAGCTCCCTCAACTGCAGGGCGGTCGACAGCGCGTCCGCTTTCTGCTTAGCGCGCTCCACCATCTCGGGCGACCGCCTGGCGCGGATGTCTTCCCACCGGTGAACCGCCATCACGTCTCCTCGTGCAGCTTACGCTTCATGCCTGGCCCGTTTCGTCGAGGTAATCGTCGTACAAGGTATCGGCCTCGGGTACGTTTCTGTCGTACCAGCGCTCGTCGCCGGTCTTGTCACTACCCAGCAGCACCACCGCGGCGCGACCGGGATCAAACGCGTACAGAACGCGCAACGGCCGCCCGCGATGCTGGATCCGCAACTCACGCATGTGCGGGTGCCGGGAACTCGCGATCGCCGACGAATACGGAAAAGGGAGCCGAGGACCATACCGGCCCAGCAACTCGACGACCGTCGTCACGTCTTCGGCCTCGCTTTCAGGAAGCCCCAGATACCAATCAGTGAAGCGATTCGTCGCGTTGATTTTCCACATCAAAATATGCACTGGAGATCATATGCTGTCAAACTCAACTCAGCAGGATGATGCGGGACGATCCGGGGCAGAAGAATGGCGGGATGAGCACAACGGCGGTCCGGGTCCCCTAGCGCGGGCCGGCCAGTTGGCCAGAGGATGACAACGAAAGGATGTTAAGCGACGAACGCCGCGCCGCCCCCGGGGGCTGACGCGGCGTACGTCGCTTGAAACAGGGTTACCTGGCGGGGACCAGGCGGATCATGGGTGCGTCCTCTGCGTCCACGAGCAGGTAGAGGTGGCCCTCCGGGCCCACACGCACGTCGCGGATGCGGCCGTAGCCCTCGAGCAGGGTCTCCCAGCCGGTGGCGCGGTTGCCGTCCAGATCCACGCGCGCCAGCTGCTGGCCGGCCAGGCCGCCCACGAAGGCGTCTCCGCGCCAGCCCGGGAAGGCGTCCCCGTGGTAGATAGCCAGGCCGCTCGTGGCAATGGAGGGGACCCAGTGGTGTACCGGCTGCTCCATGCCCTCCTGCTCGGTGAGATCAGTGATGGGGCGGCCGTTGTAGTTGATGCCGTAGGTGATGGTGGGCCAGCCGTAGTTGCGGCCGGGGCGCAGGATGTTCAGCTCGTCGCCGCCGCGGGGGCCGTGCTCGGTCTGCCACAGCTCGCCCGTCTCGGGGTGGAGGGCCATGCCCTGGGGGCTGCGGTTGCCGTAGGTCCAGATCTCGGGGCGCGCGTCACTCCTGCCCACGAAGGGGTTGTCCTCGGGAACGCGGCCGTCCTCATGCAGGCGGACGGTGACGCCCTGGTGGTTGGAGGGATCCTGCGCAGCCTCCATCTGGCCGCGTTCGCCCACCGTGATGAAGAGGTAGCCGTTGCCGTCGAAGACCAGGCGGGAGCCAAAGTGCTGGCCGGCGCTCCGCCAGGCATCCGCCTCGAAGATCTCCTCCACGTCCGCCAGGCTATTGCCCTCCAGACGGCCGCGGATGACGGCGGTGGTGGCCTGATTGCCCTCGGCGGCGGGCTTGGAGAAGCTCAGGTAGACCAGGCGGTTGGTGGCAAATTCCGGGTGCAGCGCCACGTCGAGCAGGCCGCCCTGGCCGCGCGCGTAGACGGCGGGGACGCCGAAGATCGGTGCGGCCTGAAGCTGGCCGTCTCGCACCAGGCGCAGGCGGCCGGGACGCTCGGTGACCAGCATGCCGCCGTCCGGCAGGAAGGCCATGCCCCAGGGGTGCTCCAGGCCGGTGACCACGGTGTCCACCGTGAAGGCGTGGTGCTCGGAGCGCTGTGTCTGGGCGTCCCCGGGCGCGGCGCACGCCAGGACGGACAGGGTGCAGGCAAGGGCAGCGGCTGGCTTCAGCATGGCTTTCCTCGGGCGATGTGGACTCGATGACCACCTAATGATGCTCAGAAATGCCCGCTCGGGGAAGTGCGAATCGCCCACGGAGCCAGCCGCCGGCTAGCGCACCTGCACGTTGCCTCCATGGATGGCCACGGCTTCGCCCGTGGGGGCCAGCCCGCAGCCGACGAAGCCGGGCTCGGCGGCTCGGCTCTCGGGGGGGCTCACCTGATCGGGCGGGCTCTTGCTGCCCTCGCCGTTGTCCGTGGCCATCCAGGTGACCACCGCCCCCGCCGCGGGCGCGCCGCGGTCGCTGTGGGACACCACCCCTTCGAGGAGGGCCGTCGGCCCGTCCGTCTCCAGGCAGGTGACCTCGCCGTGCATGCGGGCCCCGGTGGCCCGGTCATGGAACTCGAAGTTGCCCTTGATCGCGGCGCCGTTGCTCTGCGCGTGGAAGGAGAAGGACAGGGTGGCGCCGCTGACGTCGTAGACGCCGTGCCCGTTCACCTTCCCCGCCGTGAGCGTGAGCGTGGGCGGCGGCTCGCCCTCCAGGATGTCATCGACCTTGTTGCCACTCCCGTCGATGCAGATGTAGCCGTTGCCGTTCTCGTCCGCCGGGTCGGAAAAGCCCGGCTTGCCCACCACGAGGATCGGAGTGAAGCCGTCCGGGCAGACGATGTCGCTGCCGGGGTCATCGCCGGGGCCGTCTTGAGCGGTGCCGGGTTGGTCGTCGGCCACGGAAACGCCGTCGACCTGGCACACGAAGCCGTTCCCGTTGAGGTCCATGGGGTCGCCCAGGACGACGACGGCCGAACCGAAGAAGCAGATCCCTGGGCGGTCGTCCAGGAACTCCCCCAGGGACACCCCCGCCAGGGTCTCCTTCTGGCACACCCAGCCGTTGCCGTTCTCATCAACGCCGGCTGCCTCGGGCGCTTCGTTCACGCTCACGCCGCCGTAGGTGTAGGTAATGCCATCGCCGTTGAAGCACTCCCCCGGGTTCGTGCTCTGGGCGACGGCAAAGGAGGGCAGCCAACCGTCCGGAGCGGTCAGGGTCGGCGCCGTGGTGTCGGAACAGGCCGCAACCGCTACGGCGAGTGGGGCAGCGAGGATGAGGTGCAGGCGCATGTTGTGGGTCCTTGATGGAGGGCTCTTTGCCCGGTGGCCGTGGAGCGCGGAAAAGCCTGGGAATATGCGGCCCGGGTGGTGGGGCCGACCGCCCTATTTAGTCCCCGGGAAGTTGGATGTCAACCCTTTTCTCGGTGGGCGTTCCTCACCCGGCCGCCGCTGTGGAGGCCCCCTGCCCCCCTACCCGTCCTAGCCGATTTCGAACACGGCCACCGTCTCCACGCCCCATCCTGCTTCACCAGGAGCGCGGTGAAGCACGGCATCCGGGTGGTAGAGCGCCGCGTACCCCTCGTAATCCCCCCGCGCCACGGTCCTGGACATTTCGGGCCTGCAGGCGCTGGCGGCGAGCTGCACGATGGCGTCCTACGCCCGCGACCTCGGGTGTACGGCGCCATTGCCGCCGGACGCATCGCAAGGTGCTCGGCGGAAGAAGGTGATAAGCGACGTCGCTTCTCACCCTCCTTCCTCTATTCGGCCCGCAGCGCTTTCACCGGGTCCACCCGCGTGGCCCGCCATGCCGGCACCCAGCTGGCCACGGCGCCCACCGCCAGGAGCGTGGCGGCGGCCGTGGCCAGCACCCAGGGATCGGTGGGCACCACGCCCCAGAGCCGGCTGGCCAGCAGGCGGCCCACGGCGTAGGCCACCCCCAGCCCGGCCACGATGCCGAGCCCCGTGCGCTCCAGCCCCTGGCGCAGGACCATCTCCCGCACGCCCCCCGCGCCCGCACCCAGGGCCAGGCGGACGCCGAACTCGCGCGCCCGGCTGGCCACGCTGAAGGCCATCACGGCGTAGAGGCCCACGCCCGCCAGGAGCACCGCGAGCACGGCGAAGAGGGTGGTGAGGCGGGCCAGCATGCGGTCCTCCGTGAGGACCGTGGCCACGCGCTCGTCGAGCGTCATGACATCGTACGGAGGGAGGTCCGGATCCACCCGCGCCACCGCGTCGGGCAGACGGCGGGTCAGCGCGATCGCGCTCCCCGCCGTACGGGCGTAGATGGTCCCCCAGGTGGGCGTCCACTGCTGGCCCATGGGCTCGAGCACCAGCGCCTGCTCGCTGTCCTTGGCGGAGTGCGCGCGCACGTCCTCCACGATGCCCACGATCCGGAAGAGCCCCTCCCGGTAGACCAGCTCCACCTCCATGCCCAGGGCGGCCCCGCCGGGGGCCAGGCGCTCTGCAACGTCACGGCTGACGAGGAGGACGTTCCGCGGAGGATCCGCCATGACCTCCTCGGGAAGGAAATCGCGACCGGCCAGCAGGTCGATGCCCAGCGCGGCTATGAAGCCTTCGCTCACCTGGTTCACGTTCGCGTCCGCACCCCCCTCACCCTCGGGCGTTCCGGCCGGGCGGAGGCGGGTGTCCCCGCGCTGGTTACCGTGCAGCGCCGCCCCCGCGAAGCCAGCCCCCTGCACGCCCGGCACCGCGCGGACACTGGCCAGGAGCTCCCGCCAGAGGCCGGGCAGGGCGTCCGAATCGTACCCCTGCGTGCCCGCGCTCAGCGTCATCTCCGCAACTCCCTCCGTCTTGAAGCCCAGGTCCATGTCCCCCAGGGCGCGAAGCGAGTCGAGGAGTAGGCCGGCACCTGCCAGCAGTCCCATGGAGAGCGCCACCTGCACCACCACGAGCATGCCGCGCAGGCGGCCACCACCCGCGGAAGTCCGGGCCCCGCTGCGTAGCGTGCCGTCGGCGGCGCGGGCGGCGAGCAGGGCAGGTACCACGGAGAAGAGGATGCCGGTGAGCAACGCGGTTCCGGCGGCGAAGAGCAGCACCGGGCCGTCCAGCGCCACGCCTTCCAGCGGCGGCAGGTTGCGCCCGAGCCGCTGGCCGTGAAAGAGCGCCAGGAGCGTTCCGGCGAGCCCCACGCCCACCACCCCGGCGGTGGCCCCCAGGAGCGTGCCCTCGGTGACGAGCTGCCGCACCAGCCTGCCGCGGCCGGCGCCGATGGCGCGGCGGACCGCCAGCTCGTGGCGCCGGCCGTAGCCCCGCGCCAGCACCAGGTTGGCGGCATTGGCCACGGCGAGTACCAGGAGGAGGAGCACCACCCCGCCCAGCACCTTGAGCATCCCCGTGATCCGCTCCCTGGTCCAGGAGGGCAGCCCCATGCCGGCGGTCACCACCGGGACGAAGCGCTCCAGCCGGCTGGCGCCTGGATTGGCCTCTACCAGGGCCCGGCGGGCGGCGCGCAGCTGCGCCTCGGCGGTGGAGGGGGCGGCACCGGGTGAAAGCCGGCCGTACAGGTTCAGGTACTGGCCCCTGTTGCGAGCGGTGAGGAGGGTCCCATCCGACTCCGCCTCCCGGGCAGCCCACCCCTCGATCGGGATCCAGGCGTCCACACTGCTCATGGGGTAGGAAGCACCGCGGAAGTCGGCCGGCGCCACGCCCACCACGGTGAAGGGATCGCCGTTGAACTCCAGCGAAGTTCCGATCACGCTCCGCGCGCCGCCGAAGGCCTCCTGCCAGTAGCGGTGGCCGAGCATCACGATCCGCGGGTCTTCCCCCGGCAGTGGATCGGGCGTGCGGCCGAGGGTGGGGATGACGCCGAGCACCTGGAAATAGCCCGCCATCATGATCTCCACCCCGCGCCGCTCGGGCGCGGCACCGCCGGGAACCACCACGTGGGCCTGGTTGAAGGCGGACGCAGTGAGCCCCGCCACGGCGGGCGCCGGCGCCCTGGTGAGATCGCTGGCGTCGGCGTGTGAGATGAAAGCGAAGCTCACCCCTTGCCCGGCCCGGGCCTCCGGCTCGAAGCGCACGGTGATGAGCTCCTCCGGCGCGGCCACCCCCGGGAGCGGGCGCAGGATGGCCCACTCGGCCACGCTGAAGATGGCCGTGGTGGCGCCGATGCCCAGCGCCAGCGTGAGGACCACCGCGGCCGTGTAGCCGGGGCGCCGGGCCAGCGCCCGGGTACCGATGCGGACATCCCGCAGGATGCCGGTCAGCCATTCCCTGCGCCGATGCGTGCGGGCCTGGTCCACCAGCAACCCCGTCACCTCACCCGCCACGCGCTCGCGGTCCCCGAAGCGCCGCTCCGCTTCCCGCCGCGCCTCCTCCCGGTCCATCCCCGCGCGCTCGTTGTCCCGGGCGCGCATGGCAATGTGGAAATCCACCTCGTCGTGCACATCCTCTTCCACGGGAGGGCGGAAGCCGTCCAGCAGCCTCCGCCACCGGCCGGGGCCGCGCCGGCTCACGCGCCCCCCTCGGCGGTGGCCACCCGGGCCATGGCGTCGGCAAAGCGCGTCCAGTCCGTGTGCAGTCGTGTGAGCTCCCGCTGCCCGGCTGCGGTCAGGCGATAGTACCTGGCCCGCCGATTGTTCTCGGAGACGCCCCATTCGCTCTCCAGCAGGCCCTTCTTCTGGAGCCGGTGCAGGGCGGGGTAGAGCGAGCCCTCCTCCACCGCCAGCACGTCCTCCGTGGTGCGCTCGATCCAGCGCGCCACACCGTAGCCGTGCATGGAGCCCCAGGAGAGCGCCTTCAGGATGAGGAAGTCCAGCGTGCCGTGGAGTAGATCCAGGTCCTTGCCCATGATGGTCAGGGGTGCGTGGTGAGCGGGCGGCCGCTGCGGCCGGTGGAGCCGATGCCAGTCGGCGCGGAAGCGATGCTGGTCGGCGCGGACACCGATGTCGATCGGCGAGGAGTCGATGCTACCCGGCAGCGGTCCCATAGAGCGCCTATGGAACGATACGTGGTCTCCCATAGACGCGCAAGGGGGAACGAAAAGGGGGCTGGATGGCGGCGGCTCAACAGGCCTCCGCCGGTGCGTAAAAACTGATCAGGTGCGGCGCCCGCCCACCAGCCGCCGGAACCCGGACGGCGTGATGTCCGCCGCCCCGCGGAACTCCCGGCAGAAGTGCGCCTGGTCCGCGTAGCCCGACGGCGCGCGGCGCTGGAGCAGCTGGTGGCGGAGCGGGGGTAGCGGGGAGTCGGGGCGGACGAATCAGCCGAGCGCGAGGATCGCAGATTCCACATCCGCGGCGAACTCGTGGATGTGCTCGGCCCGGAACCTAAGAAGGCGAGCGACATCAGCAGTGGCGCAGTTTCCTAGGCGTATCCAGATCACTTTCGGTGGAGCTCCCCGGAGGACACTGAGCCGGTGGAAATCCTCATCCTTCGTTACCAGAACATACCCGTCAAGCCGCGCGACTTCCCAGACCCGGTGGTCCGCCGCGCCGATGAGGCCGAGGGTGACGATATGGGAGGAGGCTGGAAACAGATCTGCAAGGTCGTGAACAAGGCGTTGCGCAAGATTCTCATCAAAGAGCAACTTCACGGCTAACGCCATGGCGGTAGGTCGGCCTAGCTGCCTGGTAGACTTGCTAAACGGCGCTCGCGTTCAGCCGCGAACGCCAGGCAAGCGAGGACGTCTTCGTGCGAGAGCTGCGGGAAATCTGCGATGATCGCGGCCTCCGACATCCCACCCGCAAGATAGGATAGGACATCGCCGACCGATATCCGCGTACCCCGGACGGTCGGCTTGCCGAAACGAACCTCTGGATCGAGAACAATGCGCTCACGGTAGTCCATGGCTAACGCTACCCTTGCTGGCCTCGAGGGTCAAGCGCGAATCCGCTACCCCCACCGCTTCTGCCGATAGCCTTCG
>JBBDRO010000099.1:0-17774 GCA_040905425.1 Gemmatimonadota bacterium
TTCAATCCTGGCAGGCCGGACGCGCCACGGTGGGCGGCGTGTCCCGGATTGCCCACTGGTACGAGGGCGTACAGGTGGATCTCTCCCCCCGCGCGCTGGTGGGCACCATCGACCGCGCGGCGCGCGCCCTGCTGCGGTACGCAGGCCTGGTGTTGCTGATCCTGATGGTGCTCCTCCTGGCCACCCGACACCGCGCGGGGGCACTGCTCCGGGTGTGGCCGCTCGTCCTGCCGGCCACCGGAGCCCTGGCTCTCTACCTGCTGACCCACGTGGAGGCGCGCTACGTGGGGGCTCCCGTGGCGCTGCTGGGCGCAGCGCTGGCCCTCGGCACGCGGCGGGGGGGTACGCTCAGGACGGGCCTGCTCGTTGCCGGTACGGCGATTTTTCTGCAGGCGCCCCTGTGGGCGGCCGCGGGGCACCTCGCGGCGCTGGGCGGTTGGTTCGAGCCGACCTTCAAGCCGATCCCCCATCGGATCATGGCAGCCGCCGTGCGCGAGGCAGGCCTGCGGCCGGGGGACCGGATCGCGGTGGTCGGGTCGGAGCCTGGCGCCTACTGGGCTCGGCTGGCCGGCATCCGGATCGTAGCCGAGGTGGACGAAGCGGACGGCCCCTCACTGAGTACGGACGCTCACCTGCCCTGCGCGCGTGCCGTGCTCGGGACCACCGGCGCACGAGCCCTCTTAGCCCGTACGGGACGCGTACCGCCGGACTCGGCATGGCGGCCGGTGACCGACGGCTGGGTCATGACGCCCATCACTGGCAGCCAGATGGAGGAGGCCGCCATGTGTGGCGCTGCTTCCGCCGCGTCACTGCACCCCGCCGCGCGCGAGTAGGGCGCCCACCTCCTCGCTGCTCACCGCGAAGGAGCCGAGTGGACCGTGCCATTCGCCGTGCCAATCGGATCCGCCGCTCACGAGCAGCCCCAGGCGCTCGGCGGTCTCCACGAAGAGACGGGTGTCCACAGGCAGGGTGCGCGGCCGCCAGCATTCCACACCGTCCAGGCCGGCCTCGGCCATGCCCTGGATTTCCGCGCGGAACACCTCCGCCCGCGGATGGGCCCAGACGGCCAGGCCACCCGCATCGTGGATCATGGCAATGGCCTGGGCGGGACTCAGCACGGCCATGGGCAGGTACGCCGGGCCGCCGTCGCCGATCCACCGGTCAAAGGCCTGAGCGGGCGTCTGCACGTGGCCGGCGTCGGTGAGTGCCCGCGCCAGGTGAGGCCGCCCCATGTTGGCGCTGGCCGGTGCGGCCGCGAGCACCTGCTCCATGCTCACCGACACGCCCAGCCGCTCGAGCCGCCCCAACATGCCGAGCATGCGCTCGTGGCGGCGGCCCCGCGCGGTGTGGGTATATGCCTGCAGCGCCGCATTCTCCACATCCACGAAGTAGCCCAGGATATGTTGCTCGCCCGCGGGATGATGCGTGGACACCTCCAAACCCGGGATCAGACGCACGGCGGTGCCGGCGGCCGCGGCACGCGCGGCAGCCACGCCGGCCACGGTATCGTGGTCCGTGAGTGCGAGCACGTCCAGCTTCCCGGCCACGGCCGCCGCGACCAGGGCGGCGGGGTCCAGGGAACCGTCGGAAGCGGTCGAGTGGGTGTGGAGGTCGATGCGCACGCGGCGTCGCGGTCGAGAGGGGCGGCTAACGCCCCGGGAGGGTCCCGGGGCGCGCCAGAGATCAGCGAATGGCTACGCCGCGGGTCATGCGCCAGGTCAGGCCCACGCCGAAGATCTGCTCGCCGGTCAGGGTACTGCCCACCTTCAGGATGAGCCGATCGCCGACGGCAACGTCCGCACCCAGATCCAGGGCAAAGTCCACCTCGGTACTGGTGTCGTCACCGGCGGCATCATCCAGCACCACCAGGTCGAACACCACCCGCGGGAGCAGATAGGGCCGGATCCGCACGCCCTGCGTTCCCAGCGGCATGCCCACACTCACCCCGAGCGGCACGCGGTAGAGGTCCGCGCCGTCTCCGAAGGTGGCGCCGACACCGCTGTACCACGCCGCCTCCAGCGGGGTGCCCCCCATGAGGTAGCCGAGGCCGCCGTAGAACTCGGCGCCGAGCAGGACGTTGCCCGCGTCCCCGAACTCCGTGAAGCCGGCCCGGATACCCAGGCCGATGCTGCCGCCCTGGCGCCAGCTCCCCATGAAGCCCACGTCGCCCCCGTCAGGAAACGTCAGGAAGACCCCGATGTCTTCCGGCGGCGCGGACGAAAAGAATGTGGGGGAATCCCACGCCTGTGCCGCTGCGGGTGAGGTGGCGAGCAGAGCTCCGGCCACGACGCCCATTATTGCGCGCATTCGCATCCTGTTCTCTCCTGTTGATTCGGCGGCTCACGTGACCGCCCGGGCGCGGGCCTGTGCAAGAAAAGGACCCGGTTATCCGGATGGCCAAGAAGCGAGCGCCGCTCCCACGGGTCCGGCGGGAAGCGGCGCTCACGCAAGCAGCCGGCTCGGCAGACTGGATCAGGCCGATGCCGCCCGCTCACTCAGCACGGTCACCACGTCATCCGCCACCTGGAGGAAACCACCGGCCACATGGAAACGCTCCACGCCGTCCGCCGTGGTCACCCTGAGCTCACCCTCACCCAGCAACACGAGCATGGGAGCATGGCCGCGCAGCACGCCCACCTCCCCATCCCATGCGGGCGCCACCACCTGCGTAGCATCCCCCTCGAAGATCGTGCTCTCGGGGCTGATGACGGCCACCTTGAGGGCGTAAGCAGGCATGCTAGACCTCCACCCCCATCTCCTTGGCCGCGGCGATCACATCCTCGATGCCGCCCTTCATGTAGAAGGCCTGCTCCGGCAGATGGTCGAACTCGCCCTCGACCACACGTTCGAAGGACTCGATGGTGTCTTCCAGCTTCACGTACTTGCCCGGCGAGCCCGTGAACTGTTCGGCCACGAAGAAGGGCTGGGAGAGGAAGCGCTGGATGCGGCGGGCCCGGCCCACGATGATCTTGTCCTCTTCCGACAGTTCGTCCATCCCCAGGATGGCAATGATGTCCTGCAGCTCCTTGTAGCGCTGCAGGATCTCCTGCACGCGGCTGGCCACCTTGTAGTGGCGCTCGCCGATGAACTGGGCATCCATGATCCGTGACGTGGAATCCAGCGGATCCACGGCGGGGTAGATGCCGATCTCCGTGAGCGCGCGGGTCAGCACCGTCGTGGCATCCAGATGCGCGAAGGCGGTGGCCGGCGCGGGATCCGTCAGGTCGTCGGCGGGCACGTAGATGGCCTGCACCGACGTGATGGAACCATCACGGGTGGAAGTGATGCGCTCCTGCAGCTCACCCATCTCCGTGCCCAGCGTGGGCTGATAACCCACGGCGGAAGGCATGCGGCCGAGCAGGGCGGACACCTCGGAGCCGGCCTGCGTGAAGCGGAAGATGTTGTCGATGAAGAGCAGCACATCCTGCTTCTCCACATCGCGGAAGTACTCCGCGATGGTGAGACCGCTCAGACCCACCCGCTGACGAGCCCCCGGTGGCTCGTTCATCTGGCCGTACACCAGGGCGGTGGAGTCGAGCACTCCCGACTCCTTCATCTCCAGGTAGAGATCGTTGCCTTCGCGGGTGCGCTCACCCACGCCGCAGAACACCGACCGGCCGCCGTGCTCCATGGCAATGTTGTTGATGAGCTCCATGATGATCACCGTCTTCCCCACGCCGGCGCCGCCGAACAGCCCGGTCTTGCCGCCCTTCACATAAGGCGCGATGAGGTCGATGACCTTGATGCCGGTCTCGAAGATCTCGGTCTTCGGCTCCAGCGCCGTGAACTTCGGCGGCTCGCGATGGATGGGCCAGCGCTCCACGTCGGCCGGGATGTCACCACGCTCGTCCACCGGGTTGCCCAGCACGTTCAGGATACGGCCCAGCGCCGCCTCCCCCACGGGCACCGTGATGGCACTGCCGGTGTTGTGCACGGGCATGCCGCGGGTGACCCCGTCCGTGGTGGACATGGCCACGGCACGCACCTGGTTGCGGCCGATATGCTGCTGCACCTCGGCGGTGACGTCCACCGCGGGGCCGCCGTTCTCACCCTCGACCTTGATCTCGAGGGCGTTGTAGATCTCGGGCAGCTGATCGGCGTCGAATTCCACGTCGAGCACGGGCCCGATGACCTGCACGACACGCCCGGCCGCGTTCTGCTTTGCCATCTATCGATCTCCTGAAGGTACGGGTCTGACCACTATTCGAGAGCCGCAGCGCCGCCGACGATCTCGGCGATCTCCTGCGTGATCTGCGCCTGACGGGCGCGGTTGTACGTGCGGTTGAGAACATCCAGCATGTCACCCGCATTGTCCGTGGCGTTCTTCATGGCGGTCCGCCGGGCGCCGTGTTCGGCCGCCGCGGTCTCCACCAGCGCGCGATAGACGCTGTTGCGGACGTAGAGCGGCAGCAGGCGCCCGAGGATCTCATCCGCCGACGGGGACAGGATGAAATTGTGCACGCGGGCGCCGCGCTCCTCGTCGTCCTCCTCCGCCTCCACCGGCAGCACCTTCATGGCGGCGGGTGGGGTGGACAGGGCGGAGCGGAACTGCGCATAGACCACATAGACTTCGTCCAGCTCACCGGCCTCGAAGCGGTCGCGCAGCGGGTCCACCAGGGACGCCGCGTCCTCCAGACTCGGGCGGTCTCCGATGTCCGTACGCGCCACGGCCATCGGCTCTTTGCGAAAGCGGAGAAACGACACCGCCTTCCGTCCCGACACGTGCAATTCCACCTCCGCGCCCTGCTCACGAAGCCGGGTGGCCAGGCTGCGCGCCTCCCGGATGAGATTGGCGTTGAACGCGCCGGCCAGCCCACGATTGGAAGTGATGAGGACCACCGCCGCACGGCGGACCGTTTCCGGCCGCCGCAGCAGCGGGAAGCGCTCCCGCAATGCCGGATCGAGCAGCCGACCGATAGCGCCGCGCAGGTGCTCCGCGTAGGGCCGGGCGGCGTGCACCCGGTCCGTGGCACGCTTCAGCTTCGACGTGGAGACCATCTCCATGGTCTTCGTGATCTGACGCGTCTTCGAGACGGAGCGGATACGCCGCTTCAGTTCGCGGGTCTGGGCCATGGCTCAGCGCGTCAGCTGGCCGGCGAACCGGCCGTGGTGGTTGCCGTGGTCGACCCTTCGGTAGCCTCGCCGTCCGCGCCGGCCGCGGCCGGCGCGGAGGTGCCTCCCGCCGTGTCCGTCTCGGCGAAGACCTTCTTGTACTCGTCGATCGCCGCCTTGAGCTTGTCCACCGTCTCATCACCCAGCTTGCCCGTCTCGACGATCTCGCGGAGGGCCTCGGGCCGCTGCGTGCGCATGAATTCGTGGAAGCCCGTTTCGAACGCGCGCACGCGGTCCACCGCAATGTCATCCAGGTAGCCGTTGGTGACCGCGTAGATGATCATGACCTGCTCGCCTGCCGCCATCGGCGCGTACTGCGGCTGCTTCAGGATCTCCACGATCCGCTCGCCCCGGGCCAACTGTTTCTGGGTGGTGGCGTCCAGCTCGGAGCCGAACTGGGCGAAGGCTTCCAGCTCCCGGTACTGCGCCAGCTCCAGGCGCAGCCGGCCGGCCACCTGCTTCATGGCCTTGATCTGGGCGGCGCCACCCACACGGGAGACTGAGATTCCCACGTTCACCGCGGGCCGAACGCCCGCGTAGAAGAGGTCCGACTCCAGGAAGATCTGGCCGTCGGTGATGGAGATCACGTTCGTGGGGATGTAGGCCGACACGTCGCCGGCCTGGGTCTCGATGATGGGCAGCGCCGTCAGGGAACCGCCGCCGTGCTCCGCCGACAGCTTGGCGGCCCGCTCGAGCAGGCGTGAGTGCAGGTAGAAGACGTCTCCCGGGTAGGCCTCGCGTCCGGGAGGCCGGCGCAGCACCAGCGAGATCTGCCGGTAGGACTGCGCCTGCTTGGAGAGGTCATCGTAGATCACCAGGACGTGCTTGCCCTGCCACATGAAGTGCTCACCGAGCGCCGTGGCGGAATAGGGCGCGATGTACTGCATGGGTGCGGGATCCGAAGCGTTGGCCGCCACCACGATGGTGTAGTCGAGCGCCCCCGTCTCGCGCAGCGTCTCCACGATGGTGGCCACCTTGCCCGCGCGCTGCCCCACCGCGCAGTAGATGCAGATGACGCCGGTGCCCTTCTGGTTGATGATGGCGTCCATGGCCACGGCCGTCTTGCCCGTGCCACGGTCACCGATGATCAACTCACGCTGCCCGCGCCCGATCGGGATCATGGAGTCGATGGCCTTGATCCCCGTCTGCAACGGCTCCGCAACCGGCTGACGCAACACGATCCCCGGCGCCACGACGTCGATGAAGCGGCGGTCCTCCTCGGCGATCGTGCCCTGCCCGTCCATGGGCTGTCCGAGCGGGTCCACCACGCGGCCCAGGTAACCCGCACCCACCGGGATGTCCAGCACACGG
Organism: Gemmatimonadota bacterium; assembly: GCA_040905425.1. GTDB lineage: Bacteria > Gemmatimonadota > Gemmatimonadetes > Longimicrobiales > RSA9 > JBBDRO01. The sequence goes on from JBBDRO010000099.1 coordinate 6,424, forward strand.
CCCGTGCGCCGCACCGTGTCCCCTTCCTGCAGGTGCGTCCAGTCCCCCATGACCACCGCGCCGATGTTGTCCTCCTCGAGGTTCAACGCCAGCGCGGTGATGGTGTCCCCGGTCTCCGTGGACGTGATCTCGAGCATCTCGCTGGCCATGGCCCGCGTGAGCCCGTAGATGCGGGCCACGCCGTCCTTGACCTCGAGGACCTCGCCCACCTCCTCCACGACGAGCTCCTCGGAGTACTTCTCGATCTCCCGGAGGAGGACGTCCTTGATCTCACTGGCGCGCAGCTGCGAATCGGTGCTGGCCATGGCTTCCGTGTGTGAGGCCGCGGTGTTGCCGCGGCGGTTCGTGCTTTATCTCAAGCGCCCGTCGGGAGCGCGGTCCGGAGCAGTCGGCGGCGGAGCCCGAGCAGGCGCCGTTGCAACGACAGGTCCAGCACGCGATCCTCGTAGCGCGCGATCAGTCCACCCAGTATGTCATTGTCCACCCGTACGTGTGGCACCACCTGCTTGCCCATGATGCGCGTCAGTTCGCTGGCCACCGCAGAGCGCGTGGCCTCGTCCGGTTCATGGGCCAGCGTCACCTGTACGTGCATGCGGCCGTGCTTGGCGTCCAGCAGGGCGCCGTACTCGCGCCCCATGGCGTCCAGCAGCGCCTGCCTGCGGCGGTCCAGCACCAGCAGGACGAAGTTCAGGAACCGGGCGGGCACCCGCCCGTCCAGCGCCATGCGAAGCGCGTCCTTTTTGGCGGCCACCTGCACGTTGGGCGTGGCCAGGAAGCGGCGCACCCGGGGATCGCTCCCCAGCAGTTCGCCGAGCGCCGCGAAGGCGGCGGCGTACGTATCATGCTCGCCCTCGCGCTCAGCCACCTCGAAGAGCGCTTCGGCGTAGCTGCGCGCCACGATGCTGTGCTGCATCAGGTGGCCGCCCCGCGCGCGTCGGAGCCGCTGTCCGGCACGTTGCGCAGGAATTCCTGGACGAGCCGCTGATCGGCTGCGTCATCCACGCGGCTGCCGATGAGCTGGGCGGCCGCGGCCAGCGCCAGGTCCACCGCCTCCCGGCGCACACTCTCCACGGCCAGGTCGCGCTCCCGCCCGATGTCCTGCTTGGCACGCGTGACGATCTCCTCCTGCTCGGCCCGCGCACGCTCGAGGAGCTCGGCGCGGACGCGTTCGGCGTCCTGCTTGGCTTCGGCAATGAACTGCTGCGCCTGGGTGCGGGCCTCCGCCAGCTCCTGGCGCTGCTGGGCCAGGACGCGCTCCGCTTCCTCGCGCTCGGTCCTGGCCCCGTCCAGCGCCTCCTGGATGCGGCGCTCCCGCGCCTCGGCGTAGCCCAGGATCGGCGGGAAGGCAAACTTCCACAGGACCGCGAACAGCGCAAAGAAGATGACCAGAGTCCAGAAGGACACCCCCGGCGCGAAGCCGAACACGCTGGGTGTGTGCTCCGCGCCGTCCGCCCGGATCATGTAGAGAACGTTCAGCATTTCCTATCCTTGCGGACCGGCGGGGGAGCGCCCGGGGCGCACCCCCGCCTGCCGTCCGAGGGGTTCGTTTGACTCGTCGGACCGGTGTTCTAGAACGCCGGCGCCGAGATCAGGAACGCGATCACCAGACCGAATAGCGCGGCGCCCTCGATGAGGGCCGCCAGGATGATGGCGGCGGTCTGGATGTTGCCGGCGATCTCCGGCTGGCGGGCCATGGATTCGGTCATGGCACCACCGATCCGGCCGATGCCCAGACCGGCGCCGATCACCGTGAGGCCGGCGCCCACGCCCTTACCGATGGCAATGAGACCGGCGGCGGATTCGCCCGGCACGACCTGCTGAAGCATAGCGAGCATTCTGTGTCTCCTGGCTCGTGTGCGGGGTGTCTTGCTCCCCTGGCCCGACGCGCGTCCCCGTCCGCGCGCCGCGGGCGCCACCGCTACAAGGGCCTGCTGGCCCACGCGGCTCTCCCCGGGCCCCCGGCCCGGGTACTGGACACCGGTAGCGACGGGGCGCCGCTACCAGCGGCGGAGGTCACTCGGGACGCCTCCGCTCGCCCGTGGGCACACTCCCGGAGAGCGCGCCCGATCCACTACCTGACCTGATGCGCAGCCCGCGTCAGTGCGCGTGCCGGATCAACCCGATGAAAACCGCCGACAGCATGGCAAAGATATACGCCTGCAGGAACGCCACGAAGATCTCCAGAATCATGATGGCCACGGCCATCAACAGCGGCGCCGGAGTCACCCAGAAGGCGTTGGCCATGCTGGCCAGCACCAGCAGCCCGGTGAGCGCGAGCACCACCGCGTGACCCGCCGTCATGTTGGCGTAGAGACGGATGGCCAGCGCGAAGGGCTTGGTCAGCTTCCCCAGGAATTCCACCGGCGTCATGATGGCCAGCATGGGGATCTTCATGCCCCAATGCATCCCCTCCGGCGCGTAGAAAATGGTCTTCATGTAGCCCCTGAAGCCCAGCGCGCTCATACCGGCCACTTCCACGGTCACGAACGTCACCATAGCCAGCGCCGCCGTGACGTTCACGTTACCCGTGGGCGAAGCCCCCCACGGCAGCAGACCGAGGAGGTTGCAGAACAGGATGAAGAAGAAGACCGCCACGATGTAGGACACGAAGCGCTCGCCCCCATGACCGATGTTCTTGAGCGCGATCTCGTCGCGGATGTAGAGCACCATGGCCTCGAGGGCGTTGGCCGCGCCGCGCGGACCACGGACGGCGCCCTCGGCGTGGCGCTTCCTGGCCTGCCGGGCGGCGGCCAGCATGAAGATGATCACCAGCACGGCCGCGAAGAGCATGAACAGCACGTGCTTGGTGATGGAGAAATCCACGCTCAACGGACCGATCTGCACCGGCTCCCACGTGGGCAGATGCACCACACCGAAGGGCGACTCCCACTCGTGGGCGTCGGCCAGGTGGTGCAGGATCATGCCGGGGATGTCGAACGCGCCGCCCTCTTCTGGAGCAGCGGCCCGGAGTATAGAAAGTAGGCTTCCCATCATTGTTTGCGTCGCGAACCTCGGCGCAGGAACACGGGCTCCAGCAGCAGGAGTACGAACAGGAAAAACACGAACGATACGAGCGTTGCCGCCAGCGGCAAGGCCGCGGTGCGCTGCAGCCAGAACGCCAGCACCCCCACCGCCATGAAGCGCAGCAGGATGCCACCCCCCCACCCGATCAGGAACAGCGAGCCAGGCGCGTCACGCAGCGCCACGAGCGCGGCGAAAGCCAGCAGCTGAATGCCGCAGGCCAGCGCCGCCGCCACCCTGAGCGCCCGCAGTGCGGGCCCCTCCAGTAAGGCCGCCCCGACCAGGCCGCCCGCCACCCCCACGGCCACCGCGACCGCGGCGTACAACAGCCAGAGCCTCAGCCGATCGCCCCCGACAGCCTCAGCCATCACGCCCCTTCCCCTCCCGGCGCGTCCCGTCCCGCTCCCGCGGCGCGATCACCAGGTGCCAGTACATGTACCAGAACCCGGCAGCGGCGCCCACGAAGGCGCCGATCAGGGTCAGCCAGGGATCGGTGCCCAGCCGGCGGTCCAGCACGGTGCCGACATAAAGAAAGAGCGCGGTCGATAGCGCCCAGGTCATGCCGATACCGAGGTATCTCGACGCCTCCGCAGCGAGCGAAGGCGGCTTGTCCGGTCCGGTCATCGGCTCCGATCCCCAAAATCCGACAGACCGGCAAGCTACCGGCTTGTGAATTTTATCGCAAGCTTCATTTCGGCGACCCACCGCGAGCCGACGACCGTGCGCGTTGGCGCCCGAGGGGGAGGGTCCCTAATTTGCACGCCCCGCGCACCCGGGCGCGCAATTCTATTCCGTTGACCGGAGGACGCGGTGAGGATCGGAGGAGCCGTCGTGGCCCTGCTGCTGGCCACGTTGATGGGCTGCGGCAGCCGTGCCGATGAGGCCAGGCAGGGCTATCCGCTGGCCGGGTCGATGGATGCCCGCGTGGCGGAGGCATCGGTCCATCTTACGCTGCACGTGACGAACTTGTCAGAGCACCCCGTTGCGCTGGAGTTTCCCTCAGCCCAACGCTACGATTTCCTGGTCCGCCGGGAAGATGGCGAGAGTGTCTGGAGCTGGTCGGCCACGCGCAGCTTTGCCCAGGTCCTGACCGTGGACACCCTGCCGCCGGGTGAGACCCGCCGCTACAGCGCCGACTGGCCGCACGGGGGCCGCACCGGCAACTTCGTGGCGGAGGGGCATTTCCTGGCCGACGAACGCGCAATCCATCTGGCCATTCCGCTCCCACTCGACGAACCCGCACGCTGAGCCGCGAAGGAAACCGATGGAAGTCAATACGGCCCCCCTGGCCGAAGGCAGTGAGGACGTAGCGCTGCTGGACCGTCTCGCGGAAGTGCGCGGCGATCTGGAGCGCGAGATCGGCCGGCGCGTGGTCGGCCAGAAGGAGATCGTCCAGGGGCTGCTCACCGCCCTGCTGGCCGACGGCCACGCGCTGCTGGTGGGGGTGCCGGGCCTGGCCAAAACCCTGCTCATCTCCACGCTGGCCGAGGCGCTCGAACTGCGCTTCAGCCGCATCCAGTTCACCCCCGATCTGATGCCGTCCGACATCACGGGCACGGAGGTGCTGGAAGAGGATCGCTCCACGGGGCGGCGCACCTTCCGGTTCGTGCGGGGGCCCGTCTTTGCCAACGTGGTGCTGGCGGACGAGATCAACCGTACGCCGCCCAAGACCCAGGCCGCGCTGCTCCAGGCCATGCAGGAGCGCCAGGTCACCGCCGCGGGCGAGACCATGACGCTCGACCGCCCGTTCTTCGTGCTCGCCACCCAGAACCCCATCGAGCAGGAGGGAACCTACCCCCTGCCCGAGGCGCAACTCGACCGCTTCATGCTGGAGCTGCGCATCGGCTACCCGTCCCGTCAGGAGGAGGAGCAGGTAGCTATGCAGACCACGGGCAGTCACACGCCCGAGGTGAGTCCGGTGCTCGACGCCACGGAACTGCAGGCGCTGCAGCGCCTGGTGCGCCGCGTTCCCGCGCCGCCCTCGCTGGTCTCCTACGCCGTGCGCCTGGCCCGCGCCACGCGCCCGGCCGACGAGGAGGCGCCCGCCCTGACCCGGCGCTACGTGAGCTGGGGCGCCGGCCCGCGCGCCTCCCAGTACCTGGTGTTGGGCGCCAAGGCCCGGGCCGCCATGGATGCCCGCGGCATGCCGAACCTGGACGATGTCCGGGCGGTGGCGCCCGCCGTCCTGCGCCACCGCGTGCTGGCCAACTTCCAGGCGGAGGCGGACGCGCGCAGCGCCGAGGACCTGGTCCTGGAAATCATTGAATCCAGCCGAAAATGGACGTAGGCCCCAGTAGCCAGGGGGGCACCGCCCCCCGCTTTCCAGCCGGTAATGCGCTCCAGCCCCGCACGCCGAGGATCGGCCCATGATGCTCCTGGTAGCGGCGCTGGTCCTGGCCATCGTGCTGTCCGCCGTGCTGTCGGCGGCGGAGTTGGCCGTATTTTCCCTGCCCGAGTCCCGCGTGCATGCCCTGGCCGAGGAAGGCACGCCCGGCGCGGAGGCGCTGGCGGCGCTCCGTGGCCGGCCCGAGCGCGTGCTCGTGCTGCTGCGCCTGGGTGATGCCTTCGCCGACGTGAGCGCGGGCGCCCTGGCCGCCACCCTGGTGCACGCCCAGTGGGAGATGGTGGGCGTAGCGGGCGCCGTGGGCGTGATGACCTTCCTGGTGCTCTATTTCGGCGAGCTGCTGCCCATCGGCTTCGCCATCAACCGGGGGATGGGCATGGCGCTGCGCATTGCCCCGCCGCTGCGCTTCGTGACCGGTGCACTCGGCCCCCTGCTGTTCGTTCTGGCCCGCCTGGCCCGCATGGCGCCGGACCGCCGCAACGGGGCGCTGTCCTCCATCACCGAGACGGAACTCCGGCAGCTCACGGCGGTGGCCGGCGGCATCGAGGAGCACGAGCGCCAGCTCATCGAACGCGCCTTCCGATTGGATGACACCAAGGCGTGGGATATCATGACCCCGCGCGTGGACGTCTTCGCCTGGCGGGACGACCAGCGGCTGGGCGAGATCACCGATCAGCTCGGCACGGTGCGCTTCTCACGCGTGCCCGTCTACCGCGAGTCCATCGATGACATCACCGGCGTCCTCTACGTCCGCGACGCCTACCAGGCCCTCATCTCCGGCCAGCGCGACGTGCCGTTGCGCACCCTGGCCCGCGAACCGCTCGTGGTGCCGGGCTCCATCACGCTCACCCGCCTGCTGCGCGATTTCCAGACGCGCCGCATCCACCTGGCCGTCGTGGTGGACGAGTATGGCGGCACTGACGGCGTGGTGTCGCTGGAGGACGTGCTGGAGGAGCTGGTGGGTGAGATCGAGGATGAGACCGACCTGGCGGAGGAGCCCATCCTGCGCATCTCGCGCAACGAGGTGGAAGCCAGCGGCGACGTGGACCTCAGGGAGATCAACCACTTCTTCAACACCGCCCTGCCCCAGCTCGAGCACCGCTCGCTGAACGGCTACCTGCTGGAGGAACTGGGGCACGTGCCGGAAGCCGGGGACGTTTTCGAGCGGCACGGCGTGACCATCGAGGTCGTGGATGCCACTGATACGCAGGTCATCCGCGCCCGCCTCAAGCGCGCGGCGCCACCGCGCGCGCCCGGCGCAGCGGAGCAGGAAGCCGCCGCACCGGTTCGGGGTGAGGAGCCCGTGGTCCACCCCTTGCTGGCCGATGCGGCGCAGGACACCGCTCCAACGGCGGTAAGCGACGAGGACGCCGGCACCGCGCCGCGGGATCCACGCGCCGGCTCCTGACGCCCCGCCGGCGCCCCATCAGTCACCGGCGCGGTTCAGCGACCGGCGCCCACACCGGAGTCCCATGGCGCACATCGTCACCTTCGGGGGGCACACCCCCCGTATCCACCCCACCGCCTTCGTGGCGCCCACGGCCGTGCTCATCGGCAACGTGGAGATCGGTGCGGAGGCCAGCATCTGGTTCGGTGCGGTGCTGCGCGGAGACGACCCCGAGCACGGCATCCGCGTGGGCGCTCGTACGAGCATCCAGGACAACTGCGTGCTGCACGTGAGCGCCCGCGGGCCCACCCTCGTCGAGGAAGAGGTGACCGTAGGGCACGGAGCGGTCTTCGAGAGTTGCCGCATCGGCCGCGGAGCGCTCATCGGCATGAACGCCGTGCTGCTGCAGGGCGTGGTGGTGGGCGCCGAGGCCCTGGTGGCGGCACTCAGCGTGGTGCCGGACGGCATGGAGGTCCCGGCGCGCACGCTCGTGGCCGGTGCACCCGCTCGCGTGCGCAAGGAGCTCTCCGGCAGCTCCGCCGCCTGGGTGCGCGGCAGCGCCGAGCACTACGTGGAACTCTCCCGGCGCTACCTGGAACAGGGGCTGGATGCCGGCTGAGCCTGCCCCTGGCGGCTGGGACGTGGCCGTCATCGGCGGCGGCATCGTGGGGCTGGCCGCGGCGCGCGCGCTGGCGCGCCGGGGGGCCGCGGTCGTGCTCCTGGAGCGGGACCAGCCCGGGCGGGGCGCCACCTGGGCGGCGGGAGGCATGCTCTCGCCGCTGCCGGAGGCCGGGGACCCCGCGTTCCTGACGCTGGCCACGGCCAGTCTGGATCTCTTCCCCGCGTTCGTGGCTGGCCTGGAAGCCGAGAGCGGCCGCGCCGTGGATTACCGGCGCACCGGCAAACTGCACGTGGCCTTCGGCAGCGCGGACAGCGGCCACCTGGAGGCGCTGGTGACGTCGCCGCACGCGGCCGCCTTCGGGGTGCGCCCGGTGGCCGCCGCGGCGGCGCTCGGCATGGAGCCGGCGCTCTCCCCCGCCCTCACCGGCGCGGTGCTGGTGGAGCGTGATCACCACGTGGATCCGCGCGCGCTGGGCAGTGCGGCCATCACCGCGGCGGCGGCCGCGGGGGTGGAGATGCGCGCCGCGACGCACGTGCAGGGTGTGGCCGTGCGTCAGGGCCGGGTGCGTGGTGTGCGGCTGGCGGACGGGGAGTTGCTGGCCGCCGATGCGGTGGTGGTGGCGGCCGGCAGCTGGAGCGGCGCGCTGCGTGGGCTGCCCCGTCCGCTCCCGGTGGTCCCTGTACGCGGGGAAATGGTGGCGCTCCGCGCCCCCGCGCCGCTGCTCGAACGGGTGGTGAGCACGCCGCGCTGCTACCTCATCCCGCGCAGCGACGGGCGCCTCCTGATCGGCGCCACGGAGGCGGAGGTGGGCTACGCGGCCGGACCCACCGCGGCGGGGGTGGCGGCACTCCTGGAGGCGGCGCTCGAGGCGCTCCCGGCGTGCGCCGCCCTGCCCGTGGCCGAGACCTGGTGCGGCTATCGGCCCGGCACACCGGACCGCCTGCCGTTCCTGGGGGAGGACCCCGAGGCCCGGGGGCTGATCTACGCCACCGGCCACTACCGCAACGGGATCCTGCTGGCCCCCGTGAGCGCGGGGGTGGTGGTGGCACTGCTGTCCGGCGAACCTCCCCCGGTGGAGCTCGCGGCCTTCCGACCGGAGCGGTTCGTGGCGGACGCCACCGTGGCCGACCGGGTGGACTTCACGCCCGATTTCGACCCCGACGCCCCCGTGGCGTGCGAGCGTTGCGGCGGGACCATGGAATACACCGCCTCCTGCAAGCTCGTGTGCCGCACCTGCGGCTACATGCGCGATTGTAGCGACCCGTAGCCCCGTGTGCCGCACCTGCGGCTACGTGCGCCACCGCAGCGATCCATAGCCGCCAGCCGCCGAGTGCGGCTGGCGCCACCCGGGGCCTCAGACGCCGAGCACCAGCGCAATGTACCAGTTGATGATGCGCTCTCCGAAGGTGTGGGCCACGAGCGCACCCATGGCCAGGAAGACGCCCAGCGGGAGGTAGGTGCCCATGGCCTCCAGCCGGCCGCGCAGCGCGCTCACCGGCACCCCGATCACGAGGCCCAGGACGGCGCCCAGGAGCAGCGTCAGCAGCGCGCCGGGCAGCCCCAGGAAGGCGCCCACCATGGCCATCATGTGGATGTCCCCCACGCCCAGCGCGGGCTTCCGCAGCAGCCGCTCGGCCACCAGCTTGATGGCCCACAGGATGGCGTAGCTCGCCGCGGCGCCCAGGAGGGCGGAGCGAAAGGCCATGCCGCCGGGCCACGCGGCCAGAGCCAGGCCCAGCGCCGTCCCCCCCAGGGAGAACTGATCCGGGATGATCATCTCGCGTGCGTCGGTGAGGGCAATGCCCAGGAGAAGCGTCAGGAAGGTAGCCGACGTGAGCGCCGCCACCGTGGGCCCCAGCCGGATGGCCGCCCCCATCCAGATCACCGCCACGGCCAGCTCCACCAGAGGGTACTGCACGGAAAGGGGCATGGCGCAGTGCCGGCAGCGGCCGCGCAGCGCCACCCACCCCAGCACGGGCACGTTGTCATGCCACGCCACCATGGTCCCGCAGCCGGGGCAGCGGGAGCGCGGGCGCAGCACCGACTGGCCGGCCGGCCAGCGGTAGACGCACACGTTCAGGAACGAGCCCAGGGCCAAGCCCACGGCAAAGGCCCAGGTCCACAGCAGGGGTCCGGTCATCCGCTCACCGCCCGTTCGTGCAGCAGGGGTCCGCTCATCCGCTCACCGCCGGTTCGTGCAGCAGGGTCCGCTCATCCGCGCACCGCCAGTTCGTGCAGCAGGATGCCCGCGGCCACGGCCACGTTCAGCGACTCCGTCCCGGCCCTTATCGGGACGCCCACACGCACGGCACTGGCCGCGCGCAAGGCCGTGCCGAGCCCCGCGCCTTCGTTGCCCACCGCGAGCGCCACGCGGGCCGGCCGGGTCAGGTCACGCACCGGCACGCCACCGCTGTCCGCGGCCCACAGCGCCATCTCGCGCTCCCTCAGCCAGGTCAGCAGGGCATCGACCTCCCGCTGCACCACGGGCAGCCGGAAGAGGGCGCCGGCCCCGCCCCGCCCCGCGTTGGGGTTCCACCGATGCCCCGTCCCCGGCAGCGCTGCCAGGAAGGCGGCGCCGAAGGCCTCCGCCGTGCGGGCCAGCGTGCCCAGGTTGCCTGGATCCTGCACGCCGTCCAGCACCAGACCGAGCGCCCGCTCCGGCACATCGAGCTCGTCCAGGGTGGCGGCGGGTAGGCTGGCCGCCACGAGCACGCCCTGCGGGGTCTCCGTGGGGGCCAGGCGCGCCAGCTCATGGTCCGCCACGTGCCGCACAGCGGTGCGGCCGGCCAGCCGGGCGGCCAGGGCCGCACCTCGCTCGGTGTCCTCCAGGGAGGACGACAGGAGCGCCAGACGCAGGTCGATGCCGGCGTCCAGGAGTTCCTCCACCACGCGCACACCCTCGGCCAGGAAGAGCCCTTTACGCTCGCGGACCCTGCGCCGAGCAAGGCTTTGCAGTAGCCCGGACTCCGCGCCGCTCAACGCCGTCATGGCTGCCCGCAGCTGTGGAACGTGCCTTGCTCAATGGAACTCGGGGAAGGATGTCCCCAACCGACCGGGTCGCGCGGCTCCGTGCTGCCTCCCGGATGCCGGCCACACCGGCGCAGTCCCGAGTCCTGGAGTGATACGATGATCAAGCTCTCTTCATCCCTTCGCCGGAGCGGCGGCACGGCCCTGGTGGCCGGCAGCGCCGTCCTGGCCGCGTGCGGCATTTCCACCCAGCAGGAGGTGGAGATGGGCACGCAGTACGCCGCGGAGATCAACCAGCAGCTGCCCATCGTGGAAGACGCCACGCTGCACAACTACATCAATCGCCTGGGCAGGCAGCTGGCGTCGCACGGGGACCGGCAGCTCGCGTACAGGTTCTACATCGTGAACGCGGAGGACGTCAACGCCTTTGCCGTGCCCGGTGGCTACGTCTACGTGAATCGCGGCCTCATCGAGGCCACGGACAATCAGGCCGAGCTGGCCGGTGTGCTGGCCCACGAGATCGCGCATGTGGAGGAGCGCCACAGCGTGGAGCAGATGGAAAAGGCACAGGGCGCGAACCTGGGGCTGACCGCCGCGTACGTCCTGCTGGGCCGCCAACCCAGCGGCGTGGAACGCGCCGGCGTGGGCGTCCTGGGCAGCGCCATCTTCGCCGGCTTCAGCCGGGACGCGGAGCGTGAGGCGGACACCGAGGCCATTCCCCTCCTGGTGCGGAGCGGCATCGATCCGCGCGGGCTCACCAGCTTCTTCAACGAGCTGCTGGAGATGCAGGAGCGCCGCCCGTCCAGCGTGGAACGCTGGTTCTCCACGCACCCCACCACCCGGGAGCGTATCCAGGACGTGGAGGCCGCCATCGCGCGGCTGCCGGGGGGCACGCTGCGCGGGCTCAGCATGAACTCGTCCGACTACGCTGCCTTCCAGCGGCGCATGCGCAATCACCCGGCGGCGCGCTAGCAGCCGCCGCGCCTCGCCCCCGGCTGCGGGGGGGCGGA
>JBBDRO010000100.1:0-63023 GCA_040905425.1 Gemmatimonadota bacterium
TCGAAGCCCTGGCCGGCCATGGCGTAGTAGCCGGCGCCGGAGGCGTGGTTGATGGTGAGCACCAGCTTGGGCACGGTGGCCGTGGCCATGGCCTCCACGAAGCGCGCCCCGGCGCGGATGATGCCCGCGTGCTCGGCCTCCGTGCCCACCATGAAGCCGCTCACGTCCTGCACGAACAGGAGCGGCGTGCGGTGCCGGTTCATGGTCTCGATGAAGTAGGCGGTCTTCTCGGCGCTGTCCGGGTAGATGATGCCGCCGAATTTGGGCGGGCCGCCGTGCGGGTCCTTGAGGATGCCGCGCGCGTTGGCAATGACGCCCACCGCCACGCCGTCGATGCGCCCCGTGCCGCAGATCACCTCCGGCGCATGGTCGGCCTGGAACTCGTCCAGGTGGCCTTCGTCAAGCAGGCCCTCCAGCAGCGTGTGCGTGTCGTAGGGCTGCCGGTGATCATCGGGGACGAGCGTGTAGAATTCCTCGGGTGCGCGGCGCGGGGACGTCGCTTCACCCAGCGCGGCTGTGGGCGGTTCGTAGGGAAGTTCCTCGAGGAGCTCGCGGATGCGAGCCAGGCAGGCCCGGTCGTCCGTGGGGCGATAGTGCGCCACGCCGCTGATGGCGGTGTGCGTCCAGGCGCCGCCCAGCTCCTCCCCGTCCACGGTCTGGCCGGTGGCGCCCTTGACCAGGTTGGGGCCGCCCAGCCCCATGAAGCTGGTGCCCTCCACCATGAGGATGACGTCCGAGAGCGCCGGCAGGTACGCGCCGCCCGCGATGCACGGGCCCATGACCGCCGCGATCTGCGGCACGGCCAGGTAACGGCGCATGATGGAGTTGTAGTAGAAGATGCGGCTGGCCCCGTACTGCCCGGGGAAGACGCCGCCCTGGTAGGGCAGATTCACCCCCGCCGAATCCACCAGGTAGACAATCGGCACGCGGCAGCGCATGGCCACCTCCTGCGCGCGCAGCATCTTGGTGATGGTCTCGGGCCACCAGGAGCCGGCCTTGACAGTGGCGTCGTTGGCAATGATGACGGTAGGGCGGCCATGCACGCGGCCGATTCCGGTGACCACGCCGGCGGCAGGCGCCTGGCCGTCGTAGCGGTCGTGGGCCACCAGCAGGCCGAGTTCCAGCAACTCCGTGCGGGGGTCCAGCAGCAGACTGATGCGTTCGCGAGCGGTGAGCTTCCCCTGGGCGTGCTGGCGCTCGATCTTTTCGGGCCCGCCGCCCTGGCGGAGCTCCTCTTCCAGCGCGTGGAGTTCGTCCGTCAGCCGGCGCAGGCGACCCGGACCGGCCTCCTTCGCGGCGCTGCTCACGCTCCCGCCCCGCTCAGGACGCGGCGCCCGCGCGGCGCCCCTCGGCCCAACTGCGCACGAAATCGATCGGCGCCGAGGTGGGCGTGCCGGGGCCGAACAGCTTGCCCACGCCCATGGCCTCCAGCGCCTGGATGTCCTCCTCGGGCATGATGCCGCCGCCGATGACCAGCACGTCCTCCATGCCCTCGGCCTTGAGCAGCTCCAGGATGCGCGGGAAGAGGGACATGTGCGCGCCCGACAGGATGGACAGCGCCACCACGTCCGCGTCCTCCTGCACCGCCGCCTGCACGATCATCTCGGGCGTCTGGTGGAGCCCCGTGTAGATCACCTCGAAGCCGGCGTCCCGGAAGGAGCTGGCAATGACCTTGGCGCCGCGATCGTGGCCGTCCAGTCCGGGCTTGGCCACCACGATGCGAATGTTCTCGGTAGTCATGCCGAAAAGGGTACGTCTGGTGCCCCCTCCGGGCAAGCAGGGGCGCGCCGCTGGAACGCGCCCTGCACTGGCGTGCCGGGCGCCGGGCGCCTAGCGTGTCCGTAGCCGTTCACAGATCCTGGAGAGAGCCATGTCACGCACCGTTCTGCCGCTACTCGTCCTTGCCACGTTCGTCCTGGGCGCCTGCCAGGAGCAGGTGTCCGAGGAGATGAACCCCACCGGAGACTCCATCGAGATCTCCCTCGACGCCGCCGCGCCGGTTGGTGCGCAGGCAGGCGCGCTGCTGGATCCCGGCAACGCTTCGCACGCCGATCTGATGGCGCTGGGACTGGACTCCGCCACCGTGGAGGCCATCGTGGCGGCCCGCCCCATCGAGAACATGCTGGAGGTGGACGCCATCCTGGCCGGCGGCGGCATGGACGAGGCCGAGCGTGAGGGCATCTACACCCGCATGTTCAAGCCACTGGACCTGAACTCGGCATCCGGTGAAGAGATCCAGCTCATCCCCAGGGTGGGCGACAGGATGCAGCACGAGTTCGAAGAGTACCGGCCCTACACGGACATAGCGCAGTTCCGGCGGGAGATGGGCAAGTACGTGGATGACGCAGAGGTGGAGCGGCTGGCCTCCTACGTCACGATCCGGCAGTAGCCTCGGCGCGGTGGCGCCCGCTCAGCGCGCCACCGCGATCAGGCTCTCCGAATCCCGTCGCAGCGGCCGGCCGCCCCAGCCGCCGAAGTAGGCCACGCTCTGGAAGCCGGCTGTGTGCAGGAGCCGGTCGATCTCGGTGGCCGTGCGCAGCCGTAGCGCATACGCCTTCCGCCCCTCCTCCTCGCCCCGGCGCCAGCGCAACCGCTCCTGGCTTATGCCCGTCACCGGATCGAAGCGACGACGCACCCGCACCTCCGTCCCGTCGGGGAGCACCCATCGGTCCCGTTCAGCATACCCCGCCATCACCTCGTCCCGATGCATGGATTCCAGCAGGAGGGAGCCGCCGGGCTTCAGCACGCGCCGCGCCTCGGCCAGCGCGGCCACGTCCTCGGCATCGTCCAGGAAGAGGCCGAGCGAGGTGTAGACGTTTACTACCGCGTCGAAGCTGGCGCTGGCGAACGGCAGGCGGCGCAGGTCGGCCGCGGCGTAGCCGCTGGCGGCGGGTGTGTGGCGTAGAAGGTCCAGGGACAGGTCGGCGCCGTACGCGTTCATGCCAGCCTCCACGAGCAGCCCCGTGTGCCGCCCCCAACCGCACGGCGCGTCGAGCACGCGCGCGCCGTGCGGGAGCGCCAGCAGCTCGCGCATGCCCGCCACCTCGCAGCGGCTGCGGGCCTCTGAAAAGAGCGGATCGTGCAGCTGGAAGTAGACGTCGTCGAAGTGGTGGCGCCACCATCCTGCCATCGCGTCGGGCGCCGTGCTCACTCTGAGCCCTCCGTCTCCCGGTCCAGCTCCGCCTGCGGCAGGGGCATGAGGCGCAGCTCCAGCCGCCCCACGCGCCGCCCCTCCATCTTCAGGACGCGCAACTGGCCTCCGCGGATGGCCAGCCTGTCCCCCACCCGCGCGATGCGCCCGAGGCGGCCCAGCACGAAGCCGCCCACCGTGGTGTAGTCCTCGTCCGGCAGGCGCAGGTCATAGCGCTCGTTCAGGTCGGAGATGGAGAATCCGCCCTCCACCAGCACGCTGCCGTCCGCGCGCTCCTCGAGCCCCTCGCGCTCATCGTCCAGTTCGTCGGCGATCTCGCCCACGATCTCCTCCACGAGATCCTCGATCGTGACGATCCCCGCCGTGCCGCCGAACTCGTCGATGACCACGGCCAGCTGGGCGCTCTCCTGCTGCATCTCGCGCAGCAGGTGCTCGATGGTCTTGGTGTCCGGCACGAAGGGCACCTCGCGCACGATGTCCCGCAACTCTCCGCCGCCCAGCACCTGGGTGCGCCAGACGTCGCGCGCCAGCACGATGCCCAGGATGCGATCCACGCTCACCTCGTAGACGGGGTAGCGGGAGTGACCCTCCTCCAGGATGAACGTGGCCGCATCCTCCAGGCTGGTGTCCACGGGAATGGCACGCACGTCCGTGCGTGGCGTCATCACCTCAGAGGCGCGCGTCTCGGAGAGGTGGAAGACGCCCCGGATCATCTCCACCGGCTCCTCGCGGAGCAGACCGTGCTCGTAGGTCTGCGTAAGGAGCATCTCGATCTCCTCGGGCCGATGGACCCGCTCCATCTCCGTGGGCGCGCGCAGCCCCACCACCCTGAGCAGCAGGTTGGCCGCCCCATTCAGGAAGATGATGAAGGGTGTGAAGATGCGGGAGAAGATGATGAGCGGGCCCGACGTCCAGAGGCTCACCGCCTCCGGAAAGAGCAGGGCCAGGGACTTGGGGGCCAGCTCCCCTAGCACGATGTGCAGCACCGTGATGAAGGCAAAGGCTATGGTGCCCGCCACGGCGTGGGTGGACAGCACGTCCCACGGCGCCGGCAGTCCGGCGAAGAGCCCCGCGATCATGGTGGCGATGGTGGACTCGCCCACCCATCCCAGCCCCAGCGAGGCCAGCGTGATGCCGAGCTGCGTACCGGAGATGTAGTGGTCGAGGCGATGGATGACGGAGCGCGCCAGCTTCGCGCGGCGGTTGCCCGCCCGGGCCATGGCGTCGATGCGCGTGCGCCGCGCCCCCACCAGGGCAAATTCGGCCGCCACGAAGAAGCCGTTGGCAAAGACCAGCACCATGGCCACCGACAGGCGCAGGACGATGGCCCCCGCGCTCAGGGTATGGGCATCCTCCATCAGGCGGCGCTCGCATCCAGCGGCAGCCCGCGCGCCAGCAGCTTCGGCAACTCACCCAGCGCGCGGATGCGCGCCACGTCCCGCCGCGGCTCCTCGTCCAGCGGATCCAGCAGCACGGGCGCCACGCCCGCCGCGCGCGCACCGGCCACGTCCACGGCGTAGACATCCCCTACGTGCACGCACTCGGCGGGCTCGGCCCCCACGCGCTCGCAGGCGATGGCGAAGATGCGCGGATCGGGCTTCTCCACGCCCACCAGCCCGCTGTCCACCACGTGGTCCAGCAGGTCGCGCAGCCCGGCGTGCTCCAGGAAGCGCTCCACACGCCCGTCGGCGTTGGAGACCACGCACAGCGTGTAGCCAGCCGTTCGCAGCTCGGTCAGCGCCGCCGCCGTGCCGTCCACCACGCGCGTCCACAGGCGCGCCTCGCGGTGCCGCGCCTGGACGGCGGCGCGCACCTCCTCCGCCCGTTCGGGCGGGCAGCCCAGCTCCCGCATGAGCAGCTGACCGTAGAGGCGCCAGCGCGCGTCATCGTTGGCGGCCTGGCCATGGCGCAGCGCGGCCATGGCCGCCGCGTGCGCGGTCCGGTGGGCCGTGTCGAAGGCGGCCGCGTCCCGCACGACACCGGCGGTGGCCAGCGTGGCCAGGATGAAGCGGCGATCCAGGTGGATCAGGGTACCGCCCGCGTCCAGGAAGACCACGCGGGGAGTTCGGTCGGGCCGGCGCGGGGCCGGCTCCGTTCGTGGAACGGTTTCGCTCAAGGTTAGAAAAAGACCGGTTCCCGGTAGGCGCCGTGCACCTTTTCCAGGGCCTCCCGGATCTCGAAGAGGGTGGCGTAGGCGCGCACCGCCTCCAGCATGGGCTCCATCACGTTCTCCCCGCGGTCCGCGGCGCCGCGCAGCGCGACGAGCGCCTGCTCCACGCGCTCCCCGTCCCGCCGCTCGCGGAGCTCCGCCAGGCGCTCCCGCTGGCGCTTCTCAGGCGTGTCGTCGATGCGCAGGATCTCCACGTCCTCCTCCGCGCCGCCCTCCGTGAAGGCGTTCACGCCCACCACCACGTGCTCGCCGGATTCCACGGCGCGCTGCTGATCGGAGGCGCTGCGCGCGATGGCGCGCTGGAAATAGCCGCTCTCGAGCGCCGGCACCACCCCGCCCAGCCGCTCCACCTCCGTGAAGATGGCCTCCGCCTCCGCCTCCAGCTTGTCGGTGAGCGCCTCCAGGTAGTAGGAGCCGGCCAGCGGGTCGATGGTGTTGGGCACGCCCGTCTCGTAGGCCAGGATCTGCTGGGTGCGGAGCGCAATGCGCACGCTCTTCTCGGTGGGCAGCGCCAGCGTCTCGTCCATGGAGTTGGTGTGCAGGCTCTGCGTGCCGCCGAGCGCCGCCGCCATGGCCTGGTAGGCCACGCGCACGATGTTGTTCTCCGGCTGCGGCGCCACCAGCGTCACACCGGCCGTCTGGGCGTGGGTGCGCAGCCGCCACGACTGCTCGTTGGTGGCGCCGTACACGTCCCGCAGCCGCTTGGCCCAGATGCGCCGGGCCGCGCGGAACTTGGCCACTTCCTCGAAGAAATCGTTGTGCACGTCGAAGAAGAAGGACAGGCGCGGCGCGAACGTGTCCACGTCCATGCCGCGCGCCAGGCCCCGCTCCACGTACTCGAAGCCGTTGCGCAGCGTGAAGGCCAGCTCCTGCGCGGCGGTGGAGCCCGCCTCGCGGATGTGATAGCCGCTGATGGAGATGGGGTTGTAGCGCGGCGCGTGCTCGGACGCCCACGCGAACATGTCCACGATGAGGGAGAGGGCGGGCTCCACGGGATAGATCCACGCGTGCTGCGCCATGTACTCCTTCAGGATGTCATTCTGCACCGTGCCGGTCAGCTTTTCGGCCGGGATGCCCTGCTTCTCGGCCGCCACCACGTAGAAGCAGAAGAGCATGACGGCGGGCCCGTTGATGGTCATGGAGACCGAGACCTCATCCAGCGGGATGCCATCGAAGAGCGTCTCCATGTCCGCCAGCGAGCTGATGGCCACGCCGCATTTGCCCACCTCGCCCAGCGAGCGCGGGTGATCCGAGTCGTAGCCCATGAGCGTGGGGAAGTCGAAGGCCACGCTGAGGCCCGTCTGCCCGTTGGCCAGCAGATACTTGTAGCGCCGGTTGGTCTCCTCCGCCGTGCCGAAGCCCGCGAACTGGCGCATGGTCCAGAGGCGCGTGCGGTACATGGAGGTGTAGGGCCCGCGCGTGTAGGGGAACTCACCCGGGAAGCCCAGACGCTCCACATAGTCCCAGTCCTCGGCCAGCTGCGCCGGCGTATAGAGCGGCTCCACCGCGGCGCCCGAGACGCTCTCGAAGGCCACGTTGCGCTGCGGCAGCCTGGCGAAGGAGCCTTCCCAGTCGGCCAGCCGCGCCCGCAGCTCCGCCAGCTCGCGCTCCTGACGCTGCACCGTGTCCAGGAGCTCCTCGCCGGTCACCTTGCCCGTGCGGGCCTCCCCGTCCGTCACACTCATCGGTCCGTTCCTGCGTTCAGGATCATGGCTTACCCTCCCCGCACGCGGCGCGCACGATGCGCGCCGCGACGGCGTAGGGAGAGACCTCGTGGCGCTCCAGCGCGTCCAGCTCCCGCTCCAGCATCTCCCGGCCGCCCCGCTCCAGCCAGGCGCGGTTGACCAGCGTGCGCCGCACCTGGGCGCGCACGCGGTCCGCCAGGCGCGCGCGCACGCGGCGGGTCCGTTCGCCGCTCGCCTCGAGCCAGGCGCGGTGCGCGTCGAGCGCATCGCTCACGGGCTGGATGCCGGCGTCCCGGTCGGCGCTGGTCTGCAGGATGGGGATCTCCCACGCCGATGGAGGGGCGTCGGCGGATGCATCGGGTGCGCCGGCGGATGCGGCGGCATCGTCGCTTACCTGACGTTCCTTGAGCGCGTCCGCGGACACGCCGGCCTTTGCCCGCACGCGGCGATGGTCCACCCCGTGGTGGGCGGGCACGTTCCGCATGGTGTCCCCGGTGCGGTAGTGCAGCATCATGGAGAGCTCGCGCGCCATGCGCTCGGCGCCCGGTCGGTCGGCCTTGTTGACCACGAAGAGGTCGGCGGCCTCCATGAGGCCGGCCTTCATGGCCTGGATGGCGTCGCCCGACTCGGGGACCACCACCACCAGCGTGGTGTCGGCGGCGGCGGCGATGTCCAGCTCCGACTGCCCCACGCCCACCGTCTCCACCACGATGCGGTCGAAGCCGAAGGCGTCCATGACGTCCGCCACCTCCTCGGTGGCCAGCGCCAGCCCGCCGAGCGAGCCGCGCGTGGCCATGGAGCGGATGAAGACGCCCTCGTCCAGGGTCAGCTCGTTCATGCGGATGCGGTCGCCAAGCAGGGCGCCGCCCGTGAACGGGGAGGTGGGGTCCACCGCGATCACGGCCACCGTCTGCCCGGCGGCCCGGAAGCGCTGCACGAGCGCCGTGGTGAGGGTGCTCTTCCCCGCCCCGGGCGGCCCGGTGATGCCGATACGGTGGGCGCGGCCGGCCTCGGCGTGCAGCGTCTCCAGCAGTCCCTGGAAGCCGGGGCGCTGGTTCTCGACGGTGGAGATGGCGCGCGAGAGCGCCACGCGCTTGCCCGCTCTGAAGGCGGTGAGGAGCGCGGCCAGTTCATCGGGGAGCGGCGGCGCTCCGGTGCTCGGGGTGGAGGTCATCGGCGGGAAATTGCCGGCCGGGGTGGGGGTGTGTCAAACGAGCCGGGGAAGCAGCAGCGTGCCGGTCGAGTAGCCCGTGCCTACCCTATGTCGAGCAGCCGGGCCGCCTCGACCACCGGCGGACTCGTGGGGTTGAGTGGTAGGGGCCGACCGTACGTCAGGGCTCCGGGCGGCAACCTGTCACGGAACAGGACGATGGCGTGCCAGTCGCCCCAGAAGGCCGACCACCATCGGAGACCCGCGTGCATGTCCGCCTCCAGGTCTATCGCGATCTGTTGCGTTCGTTTGCGATCGCGGTAGGCGGGCAGGTCGGCGGTGACCTGTGCGCGCTGAAGTGTGTCCGGTTCGCAAAGATCGGCCACGTCGGCCCATACGGCCGGAGCGAGCGTGGCCGATACCAGCGCGAGCCGATGACCCCAGGCGGTGAGGTCCTCGGTGGTGAGCGGATCCGGTGCGTTGCGAAATCCCTGGATCATCTCTCCTACGGCATGCTCCTCCGTGTCCGCAAAATAGAGGACGCCCCGGGGACGAGCGGGCAGGTCGAAACGGTTTCTGCCTTGCCCTCCAGGCACGAAAGCGGGACTGAACGGGCTGCCGTCCGCTGCCTTGGGATCCCATGGGAAGACCCGCCACAGCGGGGACGGCGTCATGCAAAGGCTCCACTCTTCTGTGCTTCGATGGCGGCAATGACATCGGCAACATGGCCATCGCGGAGTACACTGATCGGGCGTCGGTCATCGAGATGGGCATTGACCCCATGGAGCCACTTGGGGATCGAACTCTCCGCGAGATAGCCGGAAAGCAGGGCAATGACGGCGTCGAGCCCTATGATGCGATCGCGATTCTCGGGATCGGGCACCTGTCCTTCCCGCCACCGTCGGGGCTGTGCGCGGCTGACATCCAGAGCCTCCGCCACCGCGCTGTCACTACCGAGCACCCGGGTGAGCGCGTCCAGCCGCTCCGCCACGCGACCGACAGAGGGGGTTGCGCCCTTCCCGGATTGGCGCGCTGCGTATCCTTCCTGACTGCGGGATGTGCGCCGGGTCATGGTGAAAACCCCTGCTGACGTATATGCAGCGAGTCACTATCCGCTACAAATTATGTAGCGCGAGGCGCGCGTACGCAAGAGGCGGCCGCGCTCACCGGATGCGGAAACCCTCGCCGAGACCGGTGCCGCGCAACTCGAGCGCGGAGCGCGGGTGCGGCGTGTTCGGCAGCGGCGCGTCCCAGGCCGTGCTGTCGGCGCGCTCCGGGACGAGAACCTGCAGACCGGAAGAGGTCGTGAACGTGTCCACGGGCACCGTACGTGTGGGCTGCGGTGCCGCGAACCATACGCGCGTGAATGGGTTGCGCACGACGCCGAGCAAAGCCAGGACCAGTACGGCAGCCGCCGCAAACGGCCACCCGCGCCAGGCATGCTGCGCCACCGACAGCGCCATGACCACCGGCAGCCACGCCAGCGCGGCGGCCACCCAGGGAGCGCCATAGAGGAAGCGTGGGTCCGGCGCCGTGGCGAACCAGAAGAGCGCTACTGCGGCCAGTTGGAACCAGAGCGACAGCCACCCGTGCAGGCGCTCCGGCGCGGACCACCACGCGGACCCCTTCCTGACCACTACGAGGAAACCCGTGAGCATCACGAGGAGCGGCGGTCCCAGGGCATGGATGGCGGGGCCGGACCACCCGCGCAGCCACCGCCAGGTCGAAAGTACCACCTCCGGATCCCCGAAAGGTTCGCGGGCCCAGGTGCGGATCTCGGCGCTCGCCGCGGCGGCATGGGCCGGCGGCACCGCCCAGTCCGCGCCGATGCCGCCCAGCGTGGCCGGAAACAGCGGATAACCGCTCAGCACCAGCCCGCGCAGCACCCATGCCGTGAGCAGTAGCGCGGCGGCCAGCGCGGCACCCGCGTAGCATCGGGCCGGGAACCGTCCGGCGCCCGCCGGTCGTGCGGCCACCGTGGCGATGAGGGCGGCCGCGCCCCCCCACGCCAGCATGCTCAGCTTGACGGTCACCGCCGCCGCACCGAGCACCCAGAGCGCGCCCGCCGCATGGGTCCGCGCGCGAGCGTCCACGCTCCAGAGCGCGTCCGCCAGCACAAGGACGAGGATGTAGCTGAGTACCAGCACAGCGGTGTCCGGCACGGGACTCGAAAAGGCGTTGTAGACGGCCGCGTGGGCAACCGGGATCAGGAGGACCACCCGGGTGCGTCGAGCGTATCACTGTGCCGCACCAGGCGGACGAGCGGGCGAACGAGCTCCGCGAGCAACGCCACGTAGAGGATGCCGTTGACCAGGCGGTGCCCGTCGAGGCCCGGCAGCGGATGATCGAGCCCGGCCACCAGGAGGAAATAGCTCTGATTGAAGGCCAGCCGTGCGTGCAGATTCCCGAGGCCCGGCACCAGGGCATGTTCGGTTGCCCAGCGGACGTTGGCAAAGTGGTAGAGTCCGCTGTCATACACGGTGGCTTCGCCGAGCGCCCGGTTGGCCAGTACCAGCACGGCGGGCAGGAGGAGCAGCAGCGCCACGCCGTAGGCACCGGGACGTGCCACGCCCGCCGAACCGCGCCCCGAGCGGAACCCCGCCAGACCAACCCCGAGCAGCAGGAGCGCCGCGCGCCCGTCCACGGGCAGCAGCAGATGCCAGAGCTGGAGGAAGGCCAGGCAGCCCGCCAGGCCCAACCAGAAGGCGGGCGGACTGGTGCCGTCCTCACCGGGCGGGGGAAGGATGAGGCGCAGCAGTCGCCCCAGACCCACCAGCACCACGGCCGCCAGCGTACCCCAGACCAACAGCAGCGCGGTCCAGACCAGCCCGATCACGAGACCCTCCTGCGCCCCCTCACCACTCCGAACGCAGGCTGCGCGCGTGGCGGAGGGGATTCTCCAGCAGGTGCGTGGGCAGCAGGAGCACCAACAGGAACATGGCGAACGCCGCGAGCAGACCCGTGATCAGCAGGTAGACGTTGCCCGCCGCCAGGAAGATGACGGCGGAGATGAGCGCCACGGTGAGCGCGAAGATGGAGAGCAGGATGCGGCGGATCTGGAGGAGCAGGAAGCGCTCCGAGTGCAGGATGTCCCGCGGGTGGATGCGCACCCGGAACTCCTCACGGTCGGCGCGTCCGAGCACGTCGCGCATGGCGGAGAAGGCACCCCGCGCCTCGTCCCAGACCCCGCGCGCGATCTCCTGCGGCTCCCGGACCGTGGCCTGCAGAAGCTCCGTCTTCATGGTGCGGATCACCGGCCGGACGGCTTCCAGACCGTTGAAGGTGGCGTCGTAGCGGAAGCCGATGCCCTCCAGCAGCGCCGCGGCGCGGAAGAAGTAGACCAGCTCGCGCGGCAGGATGAGCGGCCACGTGTAGAAGGTGTTCATGATCTCCTGGATGGCCTGCTGGGCGCGCTTCATGCCCAGCTCCCGCACCCGCTCCACCACCGCCAGGATCTCCGCCGCCGCGTCGCGGATCTCGGCGCGCGAGATGGCAGGATCGATCATGCCCAGCGCGTACATGCCGTTGATCATGCCGTCCAGGTCATCCCGACCGGCGGCCAGTGCCACGCGCAGGATGGACTCCCGGTGGCCGCGGCTCATCTGCACCACCATGCCCCAGTCCAGGAAGACCACGGTGCCGTCCGCCTGGACCAGGATGTTGCCGGGATGCGGGTCGGCATGGAGGAAGCCCTCCACCAGCATCATGCGCAGGTAGACCTCGCTGAGCGTGGCCATGAGCTGCTGGAAGTCCAGTTCGCCGCGCGCGAAGCGGGGCGCCAGGCGATCCACGCGCTCGCCGTCCACCCATTCCATGACCAGCACCCGCCGCCGCGTGAGCGTCTCCTCCACCTGCGGCGCCCGCACGCGCGTGTCCTCCGCGAAGTGCTTGTGGAAGAGCGCGATGTGGCGCGCCTCGTCACGGAAATCCATCTCCTCGCGCACCCGCACGCTGAACTCCCGCACCACGGTGGAGAGGGCACGCACGTGGTGGTTGGGGAAGAGCACGTTCAGCCACAGCAGGATGCGGAAGGAGATGTCCAGGTCCAGCGCCACCAGCTCCTCCACGCCCGGGCGCAGGATCTTGACGGCCATGGCGCGGCCGGCCAGGGTGGCGCGATGCACCTGGCCCAGGCTGGCCGCCGCCACGGGCGTCTCCTCCAGCGTGTCGAAGACCTGCTCGTGCGGCTGGCCCAGCTCCTCCTCGAGGACGCGGCAAACGTCCTCCCAGCGATCCGGCGGCACCTGGTCCTGCAGGCGACTCACCGCCGTGAGGTAGGGCTCCGGCAGGATGTCGGCGCGGGCGCCGAAGACCTGGGCCAGCTTGATGAAGGTGGGGCCCAGGCGGGCGATGGTGGCGGTGAGGCGCTCGGCGCGGCGGCTGTGGTGCTCCCCGCTGCGCGAGGCGGGCCGGCCCAGCAGGATCCAACGGCGCCGGTCCCGCAGGAAGGCCACCAGGAAGGGCAGCAGGGCCGCCAGGATCCGCCAGGACCGGCGCCAGCGCTTCACGGTGGTGGCGGTGGCGCCGTGGTCGGCGCGGCAAAGGGAACGCTGGCGGCGCGCTGGAGCGTGTCGGGGCGGACGGAGCCCGCGGAGAGGATGTAGGTAAAGGCCTCATCCACGCTCATGGCCAGCGGCTTCACCCTGTCCCGGGAGACCACCACGAGCCACCCCGAGGTGGGATTCGGCGTGGTCGGCACGAAGACGCTGACCGCGTCCGGCACCTGAGCGCGCATGGTGTCGGGCGCGTCACCCGCCAGAAAGCCAATGGCATAGCGTCCATCGGCGGGATACTCCACCAGCACCACGGAGGTGAAGGGGCGCGTCTGGCCGCGGAAGATGGTGCCCACGATGCGGTGCGATGCGCTGTAGATGCGGCGAGCCAACGGGATACGCTCGAGCCAGCCGTGCCAGAGCGCCACGATGCGCGAGCCGATGGTGCGCTCCGCCGCCCACCCCACGATGACCAGCAGGAGCAGCAGGGCCACGAGGCCCAGACCCGGGATCGGATAGGGCAGGTACGGATTCAGCATCCGGCCCAGGATCCCGTCCACCGTCTGGAAGAGCCACCACAGTACGGCGGCCGTGATGCCGATCGGCGCGATGACCACGAGCCCGGCCAGCAGGTGGCGCCGGAAGGCCGGGCGCAGGTTGCCCCTGCTCATGGCCGGCTGATGGCGCCTACGATGCGCTCCTGCAGCGCCCACATGGGGGAGGCGGTCCGCTCCGGGCCCTCGGGGTGGTCCCAGCCCAGCACGTGCAGACTGCCGTGGACGGCCAGCCGCGTCACCTCCTCCTCCACTGGGCAGCCATTCTCCTGTGCCTGGCGGAGTGCGGCCTCCCAGCCGATGTAGACGTCACCCACCGGCGGGTCCCCCTCCTCCCAGAGGGGAAAGGCAATGACGTCCGTGGTGTCGTCGCGCTGTAGCCACTGCCGGTTCAGCTCCCGCATGCTGGCGTCATCCAGCAGCGTGAGGGACAGCTCGGCGCGCGTCACACCCTCCTGGGCGAGCGCGGCGCGGGCACCTGCCGCCGCGGCATCCAGCGCGGCCGTGATGCCGGCATCCTGGTCGGCAGTCTCCTCCGTCAATGTGCCGCCGAGCTGAGCGGTGATCGTGGGGGACATCGTGGGTTCAGCTATCCACGTGACCGGCACCGTGGGGAGCCGGCTCATCGGTCGGCTCATCGGTCGGCTCATCGGTCGCTTCGTCAGCCGGCTGCGCCGCCGTGTCCGCGGCGGAGCTTCCGGAGGTGTCCGTGTCGTCCCCCGCCGCAGCCGGTCGGTCAGGGGGCGGACTGGGCATGGTGGGATAGTCGATGCGGTGGTGGTACATGCCCGACAGCACCGTCGTGAACTGCCGCTTGACCTCCTCCAGCTCGCGCAGGGTGAGGGGTGCGTCCACGAGCTGGCCCTGGGCCATCTTGCCTTCCACGATCCGGTCCACCAGCGAGCGGATGCGCTCGGGCGTGGGCTCGGCCAGCACCTTGGTGGCGGACTCCACCGAATCGGCCAGCATGAGGATGGCCGTTTCCCGGGTCTGCGGCAGTGGCCCCGGATAGGCAAAGTCCGTGGGATCCAGCGGCCGGTCCGGATCCTCCTGGCGCGCCTTGTCCATGAAGAAGCCGATCGACTGGGTGCCGTGGTGCTCGGGGATGAACGCGCGCACCGACTCGGGCAGCTTGTGCTGCTCGGCCAGCTTCATGCCCTCGGTGACATGATTCCGCACGATGGTGGCCGACACGTCCGGATCCAGCCGATCATGCGGATTGCGCCCGCGCGCCTGGTTCTCGATGAAGTAGTGCGGGGACTTCATCTTGCCCACATCGTGGTAATAGGCGCCCACCCGCACGAGCAGCGTGTTGGCGTCGATGCCGCGCGCCGCGGCCTCCGCCAGGTTGGCCACGTTGATGGAATGGGCGTAGGTGCCGCTGGCCTCCAGGGAGAGCCGCTTCAGCAGCGGGCGGTTCAGGTCCGCCAGCTCGAGCAACGTCTGGTCCGTGGTGATGCGCGTGAATGCCTCGAAGAGCGGCAGGAAGCCCATGGCCAGCAGCGCGGCGCCCATACCGTTCACGGCGCCCCACATCATGCACGTCAGCGCCTCGGTCAGGGGTTCGGAGCGCAGCAGCGCCAGCGCCAGGCAGGTCACGGCGTAGGCGCCGGCCACCACTGAACCCAGGACGAGTCCCTGCGCCCGCCGCCGTACCACGCGCACGCTGAGCGCCGCCGCGGCGCCGCCGACGATCATGGTGAGGCGCGGCGCCATGCCCACGAACGGCGTCTGGGCCGACAGCAGGATGGCCAGCACCAGCGCCACGTTGAGCGCCATACGGCCGTCCCACAACATGGCCACCACCAGCACCGGGAAGGCCAGCGGGACCAGTTCCGCGGGCGCCGCCGCCCGGGCAATGGCCGCGGCCGCGCCGGTCGTGATGCCGAAGAGTCCCACGAGCAGCAGGATGTGCCGGACGTCCCGGTACACGGTGGGTCGATAGAAGAAGATCACCAGCCCGAAGATGGCCAGCAGCGCCGTGTTCAGGATGAAGGCCCCGGTGGCCCGCCGCCAGCGGTCCGCCCCCGGCTGCAGCAGCCCCTCGGCGCGCAGGTGCTCCTGATAGGCCTCCAGCCGCTGCAGGTCGTCCTCCGTGACCTGTTGGCGGGCGGGCACCACCCGCTCGCCTTCCATCACCTCACCCTTGGTGAGCGCCACCATACTGCGCGCAAGCGCCCGATTGGCCTCGGTGGTGGAGGTGTCCAGCAGCAGGCTCGGCCGGAAGAGGCGGATCAGCACGAGCCGCTGAAATTCCTTCAAGCCCGGCGGGGCACCATCCAGGAAGTCCGCCGCCGACGAGAAGAAGGTCTGTCCGGTGGGGATGGAGTCGCGCGGCACCGTCTGTTGCCCGCCGTCGGGCAGGTTGATCTCGGCCATCTGGCTGCGTTCGTCCAGTTCCGCGCTCTGCGCCACCCCGCGCGGCAGGTTGGTGCGCACGGCCTGCTCGAGCGAGGTCCGCAACAGGTTGCGGTTGCCCGGCTCGAGCAGCAGGTCCACATCGGCTGTGTTCTCCTGAAACCCGTAGCTATCCAGGACCGCCCCCACCGCGTCACGCCGGGCCGACGCATCCCCGTTCACCGCCGCCGCGCTATCCAGTTGCTCCACGAATTCGCGCACGGCGGGCAGCATGCTGTCCACCGCCTCAGGATCGTAGTTGAAGACCAGCGGCACGGACGCGGCAGCCTCATCGCGCTGCCGTGACAACTCCTCCAAGGACTTCGGAATGGAGAAGGTCATGTCCGCCACGATGTCATTCTCGAGCACCTCCCCCCGCTCCGCCGTCGGCAGGTCGGGCGCGGGCAGGATCGGGAAGAGCACCTGAATCAGCAGCGCCAGGCCGAGCAGCAGCGCCACGCGCGCGCCGTGGTGCACCACCCCGTCCGGCCAGGTGTGCGGTGGCTCCTGGCTCAGCAGGGTTCTCAGGCGCGTGAACGCCTCACCGAAAGGCATATTCAGACGTCCGCCCGCTCTAGGTCGGCCGCGTAGGCCTGGATGATGTCCTTCACCAGGCGGTGGCGGACCACGTCGAGCTCGTTCAGATAGATCAGTGAGATCCCCTCGATGCCCTTCAGGATGCGCTCCACCTGCAGCAGGCCCGAGTCGGCGGGGCGCGGCAGGTCGATCTGCGTCTTGTCCCCGGTGATGACCACGCGCGAGTTCAGCCCCAGGCGCGTGAGGAACATCTTCATCTGCGCGGTGGTGGCGTTCTGTGCCTCGTCCAGAATGACGAAGGCGTCGGCCAGCGTGCGCCCCCGCATGTAGGCCAGCGGCGCGATCTCGATGGTGCGGCTCTCCAGCGCGCGCCGTACCCAGTCCGCGGGCATCATGTCCTCGAGCGCGTCGTAGAGCGGTCGCAGGTAGGGATCCACCTTCTCCTGCAGGTCACCCGGCAGGAAGCCCAGGTTCTCACCGGCCTCCACGGCCGGCCGGGCCAGGATGATGCGCTTCACGCGGTTCTTGCGCAGCGCGTCCACGGCCGCGGCCACCGCCAGGTACGTCTTGCCCGTACCCGCGGGGCCGATGGCAATGACGATGTCGTGCTTGGCGATGGCCTCCAGATAGTCCGCCTGCCCCTCCGACTTGGCGGCGATGAGCTTCTTGAGCCCGGCCAGCAGGACCTGCTCATCCACCCGCCGCACGGGCAGCGCGCCCGGCGGGCGCGCGTCGGCGGCGTCGAAGGCGCGGCGGATGTCCTCCGTGTCGAACGGCTGGCCCACGCGCGCGTGCTCGATCAGCCGCTCCGCCACGGGCACCGCGCGCTCCACGCCCACCACGTCACCCGACAGGATGACGTGGTCGCCGCGCAGGATGACGCGGGCGCCCGACAGGCGCGCCAGCTCCTGGAGGTGGGCGTCATTCACCCCCGCCAGCAGCAGGAAGTCGGCGCCCTCGGCGGTCAGCCGGTGTTCCACCATGGATCCGTCCATCTATTTCCCTCCCGCGGCGAGCGGGGCCAGGTGCAGATCGGCCAGTTCGGCCGGGCTCACGGGCGACGGCGCCCCCTCGAAGAGCGCCCGCGCCGCCGTGGTCTTGGGATACGCGATCACGTCCCGCAGGCTGGCCGCGCCCACCAGCAGCATGACCAGCCGGTCGAAGCCGAAGGCAAAGCCGCCATGGGGCGGCGCCCCGTAGCGGAACGCCTCCAGCAGGAAGCCGAACTTGGCCTCCGCCTCCTCCGCGCCGATGCCGAGCGCGCGGAAGACGCTCCGCTGCAGCTCGGGCTCGTGAATACGAATCGATCCACTGGCCAGCTCATGGCCGTTGTAGACCGCGTCGTACGAGCGGGACCGGAGCCCCGCCTGGTAGAGCGCCCGTAGCCCCGCGTCGTCCGGCGGACCGTCCGCCGTGGCCGCAAGGAGCCGCTCCACGTCCGCCCCGTGCGGTGCCGTGAACGGATGGTGGGCGGCCACCGGCCGCCCGGTGGCGTCATCCCACTCGAACATCGGGAAGTCCACCACCCACAGCCAGCGGTGGGCGTCCTCCTCCACCAGCTCCAGACGCTCGCCCAGATGCCGCCGCAGCGCGTCCAGCGCGGGCTCGATGGTGGCCGTGCCCGGCGCCGGCGCCTCCCCTTCCGTCACCTCGGGATCCAGCGTGGGCCCCACCACCGCCACGAACAGGTCCCCCTCGGCCATACCCGTGGCCTCAAGGAAGCCGCCCTCCATCTCCCCGGCCAGCGCCTTCGCGAAGGGACCCGAAAAGCCGTCCGGCCCGCGACGCACGTAGAGGGCGCCCGCGGCGCCCGCGTCCTGCGCGATCCCGGTCAGTGCGTCCAGTTCGCGCCGCGAGAGGCCTGCTCCACCGGGTGCCAGGATACCCCGGATGCGCTGAGCGGTGCCCATCGTCGCTTGAAAGATGCGAAAATCCGCCTGCCGCAGGAGCTCCGTGTGGTCCGTGACCTCGAGCGGATTGCGCAGATCCGGCTTGTCGGCGCCGTAGCGCCGCAGCGCATCCCCCCAGGTGAGGCGCGGGAAGGGCGTCTCCAGGGTGACGCCCAGAATGCCCTCCCAGAGCGCCGCGAGCATCCGTTCCGCCACGCGGAAGACGTCCTCCTCGTCCACGAAGGACATCTCGGCGTCGATCTGCGTGAACTCCAGCTGGCGGTCGGCGCGCAGGTCCTCATCCCGCAGACAACGCGCGATCTGGAAGTAGCGGTCGTAGCCCGACACCATGAGCAGCTGCTTGTAGAGCTGCGGCGACTGCGGCAACGCGTAGCACTCGCCCGGGTGCTCCCGGCTGGGCACGAGGAAATCGCGCGCGCCCTCGGGGGTGCGGCGCGTCAGCATGGGCGTCTCGATCTCCAGGAAGCCGTCCGCGGAAAGCTGGTTGCGCACCAGCTGCGCGGCCCGGTGGCGCACCATGAGCGCGCGCTGCAGCTCCTCGCGGCGCAGATCCAGGAAGCGCCAGCGCAGGCGCAGATCCTCACCAGGGAGCTCGTCGTCCCCCTGCCGGGCGACGGGGATGGGCGGCGTCTCGGCCATCGAGAGCACGTGATAAGCGACGACGCGCACCTCCACCTCCCCGGTGGGAAGGTCCCGGTTCGCCTGCCCCGCGGGCCGCGGCTGCACCTCCCCTTCCACGCGGAGCACGCTCTCGGCGCCCAGGCGGCCGGCGCGCTCCACCTCCGCGGCGCCGATGACGCCCGGATCGAAGGAGAGCTGCACGCGGCCCGTGCGGTCACGCAGGTCGATGAAGACCAGGCCGCCCAGGTCACGTCGGCGGTGCACCCAGCCGGCCAGGCGCACGCGGCTGCCCACGTGGCTGGCCCGGAGCACGCCGGCGTTGTGACTACGCATGGCGGTGGGGAGATTCTCGGTCATGCCTTCTCGCTGTCCGTCAATCGTCGTGATCGTCTGCCGTGGGGAGCATCCGCCGCCGGCGCACGCTCAGCGCGAAGCCCGCGAGCACGCCCGCGGTATCCGCCACCAGGTCCCCCCACTCGGCGCTCCGCCCCGGCACGGAACGCTGGTTCAGCTCGTCCATGGGGCCCACCAGCAGGGCCAGACAGAGCGGGATCAGGGCCCGCCGGGGCCAGTGCGCCCACAGCCACCCCAGTCCGGTCAGCACGCCCAGCACGCCGTAGAGCGCCAGGTGCGCCGCCTTGTCCAGCGGCAAGTCGGTCGAGGGGCCGGGTGCTCCGGACCAGCTTCCCAGCGCCAGCAGCCCCAGCGCCCAGGCCACGCCCGGCACGTACGCCCGTGCGCTCACGGCACTGGGCGCCGCACGCGCGCGCCGAACGGTCGTGGGGGAGTGGACAAGATGGCGGCGCCGTGGTGGACCGACAAGCTGGCGGCGGGGGCCGGACATGGCGGGGGGGGCTTCGCGCCAGGAGGCGGCGCGGCTAGATTCCAACCATGGCAGGTAAACTCAGCCCCAAGGCACAGGCGCAGCTCGCGGCACTCGCTGAGCTCGAAAAGAAGATCCAGCATCTCTACAGCCTGGTGGAGACGTTCGCCGCTGAACGGAAGAACCCCGACTCCGTGGCTCAGACGGTCAAGCGGGGCTTCGGGCGGCTCAAGATCCAGCTCATGGGCGCGGGCTTCGACACCATGTCGCAGCTGTGCGGCTCCATGGAGATCGCCGCCCGTCGCGGCCTCGCGCAGGGGCAGAAGGCGCGCATCCTCCGCGAGGGCGTGGGCTCGCTGCGCTTCCAGCTGGACATGACCCAGCGGGGCGTGCTGGCGGACGAGGAGGCGCGGCAGCGGCTGGAGGAGAAGGACGCCTAGCAGGATGGCGGGCTCAGTTCTCGGCCTCGTGTAGCGCCGCCAGGAACGCGGCCGCGTCGGGCGCCGTGAGCAGCCGCTCGCGTACGTCGTCACGCCGCACCAGGCGTGAGATGCGGCTGAGTGCCCGGATGTGCGCGCCCGCCTCCGACTCCGGTCCGACCAGCAGGAAGAACAGGCTCACCGGACGGCCGTCCAGCGCGTCGAAGTCCACCGGATCAGAGGTGCGCCCCGCCGCGATGCGCAGCTCCGACAGCGCCGCGGACTTGCCGTGCGGAATGGCCACACCCTGCCCGATCCCCGTAGAGAGCACCGCCTCACGCTCCGCCACGGCACGCAGGATCTCCTCCCCCGAGACACCGTCGTCGGGGTTGATCACCACCTCCACGAGTTCACGCAGAAGCTGATCCTTGGAGGTGGCCTCCAGAGGAATCTTGATGCGATCGGCGCTGAGCAGTTCGGTCAGAAGCAAAGGCTGCGCGGTTCGGGGTGGTCCCATGGCACGGAATCCGGTTAACTTAGCGGCGCCATTGACCCCTATCAAGCAGGCCGAAGGCCCCATGCATCCAGCCATACGTCGAGCCGCGGGCGCCGCGCTGCTGGCGCTCGGCGGTTCCGCGCCCCTAGCTGCGCAGGAAACGATCCACTGGCCCCTGCGCACCCACGCCGGGCCCTCGGCCATGGCCGAGGGCGCCGCGGCGCCGTTCTGGAACCCCGCGGGAATGGCAGCGCTCACCGGGCGGGGCGCGGCGCTGGTGGTGGACAGCCGCTCACCGTCGGCCGTAGGGGTGAGCGGCCTGGCGCTGGGCGGTGCCTACGCGGTGCGGCCGGGTGCCTGGGTGGGCGTGGCCTTCCGCCACGTGGG
Source organism: Gemmatimonadota bacterium (assembly GCA_040905425.1). GTDB lineage: Bacteria > Gemmatimonadota > Gemmatimonadetes > Longimicrobiales > RSA9 > JBBDRO01. The sequence goes on from JBBDRO010000100.1 coordinate 20,794, forward strand.
CATCGACGGCATCGACCGCACCACGGACTCACCCCTGCCGGACCCGGGTGGGGATGCGCTGGCCGCCGCCGAGGACCACTTCCACGTGGCCGCGGCGTGGGCCCCCAGGGTCGATGTGGCCGTGGGTGCATCGGTGCGCTACGCCCGCACGAGCGAACTGCTCGGTGGGGACAGCCAGGCCGGGGCACTGCTGGGCGCCCGCTGGAGCCCGACGCTGCCGCTGCGCCCGGTCCTGGGGGTGACCGCCGGGCTCGAGCGCAATGAAATGGCCTGGTCCGCCGCCGCCCGCGTGCGCGCGCCGCTGCCCGCCGCGCTGGCGGACTGGGCCGTGCACACCGAGTACGGCGTGCGCCACGCGCCCGCCATTGACGGCCAGGTGCAGCGCCTGCTGGCCACGGCCTCCTGGCTGGAGCGCGCCGCCCTCTCGATCGGAGCCGCCGGAGAGCCCGATAACGGGGGCACGGGCTGGCGCCTGGTGGCGGGCGGCTCGGTGAGCCTCGGCCGCTACACGCTCGGCCTCGTACGCGAGGGCCTGGCCGGTGGCTTCGGCGCGGCGCACACCTTCCGCCTGAACGTGGACTTCTGAGGGATGGCATGAGCGGTAGTGAGGGGACGGAGCCGGGTGCGGGCACGGGCACGACCGCGCGGAAGCGGCCGGCCGTGGACGAGCGCCCCGACCTCATCGGCCTCGAGCCGGAGAAGGCCCGCGCCGCAATCGCCGCCCATTTCGAGGCGCGCGGTGTGGGCAGCTACCGCGTGGGACAGGCGCTGGCGTGGATCCATGAGAAAGGCGCCGTCGCTTTCGAGGAGATGACGGACCTGCCGGCAACGGAGCGCGAGGCGCTGGCGGAATCCTTCCGCATCACGGACCTCGAGCCCGCCCGCGTGGAGGTCTCCACCGACGGCACGGTGAAGCACCTCTGGCGTCTGGCCGACGGCGAGCTGGTGGAGTCGGTGCTCATCCCCGCCCCCGAGCGCCTCACACTCTGCGTCTCCTCCCAGGCCGGCTGCGCCATGGCGTGCGTCTTCTGCGCCACCGGCTGGTCGGGCTACCGCCGCCAGCTCGAGGCCGGCGAGATCGTGGCCCAGTACCGGGGCGCCCTCCGCCACGCCGAGCAGGCCGGCATGGGACCCATCACCAACATCGTCTTCATGGGCATGGGCGAGCCACTCATGAACCCGGCGGGCGTCTTCCCCGCCCTCTCCGTCCTGAACCACGGGCTGGGCTTCGGCGCGCGCCGCATCACCGTCTCCACCGTGGGCGTGGTGCCCGGCATCCTGGAGCTGGCCGAGCGTCCGGAGCAGTTCCGCCTGGCCGTCTCGCTGCACGCCCCCGATCACGAGCTGCGCACGCAGCTCATCCCGCTGGAAAAGAAGTACCCGCTGCCCGAGCTGCTCGACGCCCTGCGCGCCTTCGAGGCCGCCGGCGGCCGCCGCATCACCTTCGAGTACGTCATGATCGACGGCCTGAACGACGCCGACGAACACGCCCGCGGCCTGGCGCGCCTGGTGCGCGAGTTCCCGTCCCACGTGAACCTGATCCCCTACAACCCGATCCCGGGCCCCGAGTGGCGACCCTCGCCCGCGGGCCGTCTGCGCGCCTTCGCCGCAATCCTGGAGGAGGCGGGCGTCCCGGCCACCATCCGCGAGCCCCGCGGGGCGGACATCGCGGCGGCGTGCGGGCAGCTGCGCGCCGAGCACGCGGCTGTGCCGCCGAAACCTTATCTGTCGCTGGTGGGGTTGGAGGGGCTGCGCTCGGGGGAACGGCGTTAAGCGACGAGGCTCGATCCTCCTCCGGCGCCACAATTCTCGTACATCGCACCGGGGCTTCGTGACGCCGGCTTCTCACCAGCCGGTTTGACGCTGCGCGAAGTGCGTTCTACTATCTCCGTAGTTGCTGCTCTGGGATCCGCGTGCTGCACCTGATCGGAGGAGGCTCCATGCGCGCTGACCGTGCATTGCTCCTGGTGGCGCTGGCCCTGCCCGGCTGCGGCGGCGCCGGGGATGAGGAGCGCGACTCAGCCCCCGTCGAGCCGATCCTGGCACTGGACACCATCCGCAACATCGAGAGCGAGCGGCTGTGGCGGGTGCGCACCGCGCGACCGGGCCCCGCTGGCAGCACCGTGGTCCTGAACGGCGGCTCGTTCGAGGTCTTTGTCTTCGATTCCGCGGGGCGCCTCGCGCAGGCGTTCGGCGGCGAGGGCCAGGGCCCGGGCGAGTTCGGCTCGCCGCGGGACATCCACGTGCGCGGCGACTCGATCTATGTGATCGACACCTCGCCCTTCTCTCGGCGCCTGTCCCTCTTCGTGGATGGCACGCTCACGCGTGATTGGTCGCTCGGCCATGTCCCGGGCATCTTTGCAAGGATAGCTGTCCGGGGTGACGGCACCCCGATCCTGGCCGGGGCCGGGGAGCGGAATGCCCTGCCGGCGGGCATTCCTGCCGCCCCGGTCTTCTACCGCGACAGCATCGCGATGATGGCCCTGCCGGAGGCCGCGGAGCTGGCGCAGTGGGAGGAGGCGGTCGAAGCGCAGGCGCAGCGCGTGCAGTTTCCCGATAGGGGTCGGGCATCGGCCCAGGTGGGGATCGACCGCTGGGGCGGCAGCATTCCCCGGCCGATCTTCGAAGACCTGATCAGCGACGACGCGCTAACCGCCGTCCAGCGCTACGAATTCGGCCCCACCCACCCCACCGACTGGCTCGTCCTCGACGCCGCCGGCGATTCGGTGGGCGGCTGGCAACTACCCGCGCACATCCGGCTGCTCTCGCTGGAGGGGGATCGTGTCCTGGCGCTCGCCCGCGATTCGCTGGACGTGGAGTCCATCATCGTGTTCGGGATCGTGGCGCGGGCGCGCATCACCCGTCCATGAAGAAGCCTGTCGGCCAGTCCACGAAGCGCCAGCCCTCTGCGGTGCGCCGCATGCGCGCGATGCCGAACTTGCCGATGCGGCGGATGAACAGCAGCGCCGTCTGGCCATCCTGACTGAAGCCCACCCTGCTCAGGCGGACGAGCGCAACGGCGTCGGGGTAGCCCCGGTAGGCGCCAGTTCTGCCGCGGCCCACGAAAATGGCCGCCACCTCGCCTGCCGTCAGGGCCACCTGACGCGGCAGGCCCGGCACTCGCGGCTCCAACGTGTAGGGGCGGGCGTTACGCGCCAGGTACTCCGCCCGGGCCGCGGGGTCCACTTCGTTGCTCGCGATGAGTTGCGAATCCGCAATGGCCACCCAGGGCTCCGGCTGCGCGACCAGGAACGTGCCGGTGGGCATGCGGCCGTCCCTGTCGGCGTACAACTCCCTCAGCAACGCGCCGTAGACCTCGTACTCCGCGGTCGTGACGGTGTCCGGGCCCGCGGCACCCGCCGACGCGCTGGCCGGGCCTGCCCCTCCCGCCGACGCGCTGGCCGGGCCATGGGCGCCGCACCCGCCGGTCATGCCAAATGCTCCGGCGAGCGCGGCCGCCACCGTGAAGCGGGCGGTCCCCGTGCGGGTAGCGCGGGCTCGGGTACCGGCGGGGGGACGTCGCTTGCAGGACATGGGGCGGCCTTTTGAGGCGCGGTCGTGCGTCGGCGTTTCTTGCAGAGGTAACGAATGGCGTTGGCCGCGGGTGACGCGGGGGCGGGGCGGTGCCCTACAGGGATGGGCCCCCGACGATGCAGGCCGAGTGTCCCAAATTGCCCATTGACAGCTTTTTACGTGCCAAATCGCGCCTCTGCCGCACCCCTGTGAAATCCACTCGTGGAGCGGCCCCGGAGGCCACTCCGCGGCCATCGCTAGGTTGCGGATGCTGTCGAGCTTCGCATGCCCGGCCGTGGGCCATCTGCGCCCCTTCCAGAGCCCCGAAAATACCCCCCTTATATTACAGGAAGTGATTGCGACCACGGCGGATAGGAAGGGTTCATGGGTGGGCGAGCGCGGGACTTCACGTATGGCCACGCGGGCGGCTCCGGTGCGTGGCATGGCGGGGCGGTGGTGCGGGAGCGGAAGGTGGGATTGCCAGGCGAGGTGGACGGCACGGCGGACCCGGTCACGGAGCAGGTGGAGGCCGATGCAGCGAACGGGCACGTGCGGGCGGACGGCCGCGGTTCCGCGGAACCGTCCGAGCTCGATTCGGCGCACGGTTCCAGTACGGAGACATCCCGCGGTTCCGCGGAACCGTCCGCGCCCGATTCCGAGCTGACGCCCGGTTCCGAGCGCGGTGCCGATCCCGCTGCCGGCGCGGCGCCGGACCCGGATGCCGAGGCGGAGTCCCTCGAGGAGCTCGGCAACCAGATCGCCACCATCGCGGCCGGGATCCACGCCGCAGAGTACCAGCTGTTGGTCCGACTGGAGGAGTTCGATCGCCGCGGCGGCTGGCAGCTCACCGGCCACCGCTCCTGCGCCGCCTGGCTGGCGCATCGCGCCGGCAAGGACGAGGGCGCCTGCCGCCAGCGTGTGCGCGCGGCCCGTGTGCTTGTGACGCTGCCGCTGACCAGCGCGGCCATGGAGCGGGGTGAGCTGAGCTTCACGAAGGTACGAGCCCTCACGCGTCTGGCCACGCCGGAAACGGAGGCGGCCATCCTGGAGTACGCGCTCTCGGTCAGCGCCAAGAAGCTGGAGGCGTTCGTGCGGGACGCGCGCCTGTACGGCCATGTGGACGCGCGGGAGTATGCCCGCCGGCAGTGGGAGGCGCGCGAGTTCGTGGCGTGGGTGGACGAACACGGTATGGTCCAGTTCCGCGGCCGCATGCCGGCGGTCGACGGCCTGCCGGTGATGCGCGTCCTGCAGGGCTTCGGGCTGGCGGTCCATCAGGGGGCTGAGGACGGCCGCACGGACCGGCAGCGGCGGGCTGACGCTTTTCTCATGGTGGCGGAGCAGGCGCGGGTGGCGGGCACCGGAGACCTGAAGACGGACGTGCGGGTGGGGCTGGGGGCGGCGGTGGAGGAGGATAGCGGGGACGTGGAGGGCGAGCCGAACTTGGCGGCCGAGCCAGGAGACGGCTCCCGCGGTTCCGCGGAACCGGATGGGCACGGTTCCGATCGCGGTTCCGACACGGTTCTCCGCGGTTCCGATGACAGTTCCGCGGAACCGACTCCCGCCGGAGATGTCCAGAATTCAGACGAATCCCGCGGTTCCGCGGAACCGGATGGGCTCGGTTCCGATGCGGTTCTCCACGGTTCCGATCACGGTTCCGCGGAACCGAGTGACCACGGTTCCGATCCGGTTCTCCGCGGTTCCGCGGAACCGCGCCGCGCCCCCATCAGCCCGCGCGCCGAGCGCTATCTGGTCATGCTGAACGTGGAGCCGCAGGCGCTCGTGGCGGGGGAGCAGGCCGAGCGCTGCCACCTGGATGACGGCACGCGCGTGACGGGGGAGTCCGCCCGCCGCCTCACCTGCGACTGCGGCAGGGTCGAGGTCACGCGCTGCGCGCACGGCTCCGTCCTGGACGTGGGCAGGAAGACGCGCCAGATCAGCACGCCCATGCGGCGGGCGCTGGATGCGCGCGACGGCGGCTGCCGCTTCCCGGGCTGCGGGCTGCGCTTCACGAAGGGGCACCACATCCTGCACTGGGGTGACGGCGGCCCCACCAAGCTGGACAACCTGGTGCTCCTCTGCCACCACCATCACACGCTGGTCCACGAGGGCGGCTTCAGCATGGACATGCCGCAGCCGGGGCGGCCGAACTTCTACGACCGAAAAGGCCGGCCGGTGCCGGAGACGCCGCCACCGCTAGAGGTGACGGAGGCGCTGGAGGCGCTGCATCGCCGCCGCGGCATCAAGCCCGGCCCTTACACGAGCGCGCCCCGCTACGCCCGGGACGGTCAGGTGCCGTGGGCCATCGAGGCGGCGGCCATGGAGGCGGCGGACCCGGCGTGAGCCTGAGCCCGCGCCCGCTACGCGGCGGCGCCTACCTGAACCACGCCCGCAGCCGCGCCCGCCAGCCGGTCTCCGGCGCGGCAACCTCGGGCGGCGGCCAGTCGGGGCCTACCAGCACCGTGGCGTCCAGCAGGAGCGTGCTGTCGGGGCGGGTCTCCACGCTGGGGATGCCCAGGCGGGCGGCGGCGGCGCGGGCCACGTCCTCGGCGCCCTCCACCCGGGCCAGGACCACCGAACGCTCCACGCGGGAGCTGGCGTTGCCGTAGAAGACCACGTCGAAGCCGCCGCTCCGCAGGCGCTCGGTGGCGCGGCGGGCAGCGCCCTCCTGACCGGCCGCGTTCAGCACCTCGATGCGGCCCCGTGGCGCCGCGAGGCCTCCGGTCCCGGAGGGTGACGCGGCCGCGGAGTCCGTGGGCACGGCGCCGGCGGTGGCGGAGGCATCGTCGCTTATGAGACCGAGCACGAAGGAGCCCACGAAGAGGACCACGGCCAGGAGCGCCGCGGCCAGGAGGACGGTCTCAGTGCGTGGCCGCGCCATGCTCCTCCTCGAGGATGCGCCGGTGGAAGGCGCGCGTTTCCGGGAGGATAGGGTGGCCCTTCTCGCGCAGCCACGCCAGGTGCTCCGCCACCAGGTCACGCAGCACGCCGTCGAAGTCGGCCGGCATGCGGGCGCGCAGGGCGGCGCGGTGCTCGGCGTGCACTTTACGGCCGGGCTCCAGGTAGTCGGCCATGAAGAGCGCCCGGCCCAGGCGGTCCAGCTCCGGGTGGCCCACGGTGTGGAAGGTGATGCCGCGCAGGACGGGCTCATCGTCCACGCCGTCCTCGGCCAGGCGCACGGCGGCGGCGGGACCGTGCAGGAGACCGGCCTCCCAGGCCGCACACGCGGGCGGCACGATCGGCCGGAGGGTGGCTGGATCGGCGTCCCGGAGCGCGTCGTGGAGGATGCCGGTGGCCCGCCAGCGCGCGCGGTCCAGGGGGTCGAGCTCCAGCGCGCCGGCCCATGCGCTCAGGAGGTCGGCCACGCGCTCCACGTGGGCCCGCCGCTTCTCGGACATCTCGGCCCACGCGGGCAGCTGCCCCCGGGCCGCGGCCTCAAGCACGGAGGCGGGGTTCATCCCGGCGGATGCGGTTGTGCTCGTCCACGTGGACGAAGGTGGGCCGCCAGTCCTCCAGCTCCGCCTCCTCGTAGGTGGCGTAGGAGATGATGATCACCAGGTCACCGGGCTGGACCAGACGGGCCGCGGCGCCGTTCACGATCACCTCCCCGGAGCCGCGCTGGCCGGGAATGGTGTACGTCTCGAACCGGCTGCCGTTGTTCACGTCCACCACGTGGACCTGCTCGTACATGCGGATGTCGGCCGCGTCGAGCAGCTCGGGGTCCACCGTGATGGAACCCTCGTAGTTCAGCTCCGCGTCCGTGACCACCGCCCGGTGGATCTTGGACTTGCACATGGTACGCTTCATGGCATCTACTCCGCGGCGGGCACGGCCGCGTCCCGCGGCGGCACGTCCCGACCCAGAATCCAGTTGTCGATGAGCCGCGTTCGCCCCACATGGGCGGCCACCGCGAGCAGGGTGCCCGGCTCCGCGTGGGGTACCCTGGCCAGCGTATGGGGATCCACCGCCTCCACGTACTGGGGGAGAATGCCCCCGACGTCTTCGAGGACGCCCGCGACGGCGGCTTCCAGGGCCAGGCTGGAGCGCTCTCCGGCCGTGAAGGCACGGTGCGCCGCGAGCAGGCCCTGGAAGAGCGCCGTGGCCCGCCGCCGCTCCTCGTCGGACAGATAGGCGTTGCGCGAACTCATGGCCAGGCCGTCCGCCTCCCGCACGATGGGCGCGGTGCGCACGTCCACGGGGAAATCCAGGTCGGCGGCCATGCGGCGGATGAGGAGCGCCTGCTGGGCGTCCTTGCGGCCGAAGATGGCCACGTCGGGCGCCACGATATGGAACAGCTTGGCCACCACGGTGAGGACGCCGGCGAAGTGGCCCGGACGGTGGGCGCCGCAGAGCCGCGTTTCGAGCTCCGGGGCGCTCACCCGTACCGCCGCGGGCCCCTGCGGATACATGATCTCCGTGGAGGGCGCGAAGAGGATGGCCACGCCCCGCTCCGCGGCCAGTGCGGCGTCCCGTTCCTCGTCCCGGGGATAGGCCTCGAAGTCCTCACCGGGACCGAACTGGAGGGGATTCACGTAGAGGGACATGACCACGCAGTCCGCGGCCTCGCGCGCCCGGTCGCAGAGGGAAAGATGGCCCTCGTGGAGGTAGCCCATGGTGGGGACGAGCGCCACGCTGCGCCCCTTAGCCCGTGGCAGGGTGAGCGCCGCGCGCAGTTCCTGGCGCGTGCCGGCGCGGATCACTACCCGGTAGTGTGCTCGGGACCTGGATACTGGCCCGCGCGCACGGCGGCGGCGTAGTCGGAGAGCGCCTGGCGGGCCGCCTCTCCCAGTTCTCCGAAGCGGCGCAGGAAGCGCGGCTGGAAGCCCTCGTTCAGCCCCAGCATATCGGGCAGGACCAGCACCTGCCCGTCCGTCTCCGGGCCCGCGCCGATGCCGATTGTGGGGATGGAGAGCGCGCGGCTGATCTCACCCGCCAGCGGCCCCGGCACCAGCTCGAGGACCACCGAGAAGGCGCCCGCCGCTTCCAGCCGCGCCGCGTCCTCGCGCAGCCGGTCCGCCGCCTCGGTCTCGCGCCCCTGCACGCGGTAGCCGCCCAGGGCATGCACCGATTGGGGCGTGAGCCCCACGTGCCCCATCACCGGAATGCCCGCGCGCACCAGGGCGCGCACGTGCAGGACCGCGTGCTTGTCCCCGCCCTCCAGCTTCACACCCTCGGCGCCCGTCTCCTTGAGCAGGCGGCCGGCGTTGCGCAGCGTTTCCTCGGGAGAGACCTGGAAGGTCATGAAGGGCATGTCCACCACCACCATGGCCCGGCGCACGCCGCGGCGCACGGCGCGGCCGTGATAGATCATGTCCTCGAGCGTGACGGGGAGGGTGGAGTCGTGGCCCGCCACCACCTGACCGGCGGAATCACCCACCAGCACGATGTCCATGCCAGCCTCGTCGACCAGGCGGGCGAAGAGGACGTCGTAGGCGGTCAGGACGGCGATCTTCTCGCCGGCCACCTTCATCTCCAGGAGGCGGCGCACGGTCACGCGCCGCTCGGACCTGGCGGGTGTGCTGCTCATGGCGCCGCTCCCCTCACCTGCGGAAAGCGCGCCGGGGCGGAATGCCCACCAGCGCGCGCTGAAACGGGTGCGTTTGACCAGTTTGCGAAGCTACCGCTACCATCGGGGCGTGTCAAAACCCCTGCGTTACGATGCCCTGCTGGCCCGCGACCTGGCCACCGAGCTGGACAACCGCCTGCGTGGCGCCGCCGTGGGCGCCGTGGCGCTCGATCGCGACGGCGACCGCCTGGTGCTGCTGGCGCGCGGCACCACGCTGATCTGGGCGCTGGCGCCGGGCACCGGGTGGGCCATCGCCACCGCCCCGGACGCGGCCGGCGCCGAGCGCATACGCGCCCGCGAGCTGCCCGGGCGGATCCCGCTGGCGTCCGAGGCTACCATGGCCGGCGTGACGGCGCCTCATGACGAGCGCCGCATGGAGTTCGAGCTGCGTGCCGCGGGGGCACCCGCGCGCATCGTGGTGGAGCTGGCACCGAACCGCTGGAACGCCTTCGTGACCGACGCGGCCGGCACCGTGCTGGAGACGCTGCGCCCGCAGCGGGGCACAAGACCGGTGGAGCGCGGCGTCCACTGGGAGCCCGCGGCCTCCTCGGGACGCGCCGACCCCACCCGCGAAGAGTGGCTGGAAATCCTGGAAGACGTCCCCCCGGCTGAGCGAGCGGGCGCCCTGGTGCGCGCGGTGGCCCACACGGGGCCCATCAACGCCGCGGCCATCCTGGGCCCGGCCGGCGGCGATCCGGCGCCAGCCGCTAACCCAGGCACCTACGCCAACGCCGCCGGCAGCACGCCCCCCGACCGCGCCGCACTGGACGCCGATCGCGCCGCGTTACAGGCCGCCTGGGAGCGCTGGCACGCGCTCACCACCGGCCCGCGCCACCCCGTCCTCCTGCGCACCGAGCGCCTGCAGCCCTACGGCGTCCCCCTCCCGGGCGTGCCCGCCGAGGAGCAGCCCTCCCTCCTGGCGGCCATGCGCACCGCGGCCGGAGAGGCCACCGGGCGGAGCACCGCGGAGCTGGTGGCGCGCCGCGACCAGCGCGCGGCCGCGGCGGCGGTCCGCGCCCACGAGCTGGCCGAGCGGGCGGCGCGGCGCGCGGCCCGACTGGCCGAGGAGCTCGACGGCGCCACCAGCGAGGCGGAGACGCTGCGCGCACAGGCTGACCTCCTGCTGGCGCAGCTGCACACGGTGCCGCGCGGCGCCGCCCGCGTGGAGCTGGATGATTTCGCGGGCGGCACCGTGAGCGTGGAGCTGGACCCCGCGCGCTCCGCGGCCGACAACGCGCAGGCGCTCTACCAGCGGGCGCAGAAGCGGGCGCGGGCTGCGGAACGGCTGCCGCCGCGCCTGGCGCGGGCGCGGGAGGAGGAGGCTCGGTTGCGCGCGTCGGCAGAGCGGCTGGACGCCGGCCAGGCGGACGAGGCGGAGATCGCCCGCTTCCTGCCGGACCCCGAACGGGCCGGCCGCCGCCAGCGCGGGTCTGACGAACCCCTGCCCTATCGCCGCTACCGCACCAGCGGCGGCCTGGAAGTGCGCGTGGGCCGCGGTGCCAAGGGCAATGACGCCCTCACCTTCCACCACAGCGCCCCCGACGAGGTGTGGCTGCACGCTCGGGACGTGGGCGGCGCCCACGTGGTGCTGCGCTGGAGCGGCCAGGGGAGCCCGCCGCCGCGCGACCTGGCGGAGGCTGCCGTGCTGGCCGCGCTGCACAGCAAGGCACGCACGTCGGGCACGGTGCCGGTGGACTGGACACGGCGGAAGTACGTCCGGAAGGCGCGCAAGGCGGCGCCCGGACTGGTGCTGCCCGATCGGGTAAAGACCGTGTTCGTGGAGCCCGACGCGGCGCTGGAGGCGCGGCTGCGGGTGGAGGAGGATTAGTGTTGTGTAGCCGAATTCCCGTTGCATTCGGCCGCGTCTGCATCCCACCCAGCGTCGTTGCTCGTCGTCGGCATAGCTGCGGCTATGCTCTCCTCCTCGCGCCTACCTGGGCGGGCGCATCCGCGCCCTCGGTGCTACACGGGAATTCGGCTACACAACACCAGCGAACGTCGCCTGGAAACGCCGTCCGGACCCCGATTTAGAGCGGCCCGTCCAGCGCCTCCCGGAGCCCACCCAGGAACGCCGAGACAGCCGGCACGCCCCCCCGGTCCAGGGCATCGATGAGGGCGCTGCCCACCACCACCCCGTCCGCCACCCGTCCCACCGCGGCGGCGTGCGCGGGCGTGGAGATACCGAAGCCCACCGCCAGCGGCACGTCCGTGACCTCCCGCAGCGCGGCCAGTTCGGCGGCCAGCTCCTGGCGCACGTCCACGCTGGCCCCCGTCACGCCCAGGCGCGCCACGTAGTAGATGAACCCCTGGGCGCGCCGGGCAATCTCCGTCACGCGCGCCGGCGGCGTGGTGGGCGCCACCAGGCGGATGAGCGCCAGCGGGGAGGCTTCCAGCGTTTCCTCCAGCGCGGCGTCACTGCCCACCGGCAGGTCGGTCACCAGGATGCCCTCCGCACCGGCGGCGGCCGCCGCCTCCACGAAGCGCGCGCCGCCGAAGCGCAGCAGCGGGTTCAGATAGCTGAAGAGCACCACCGGCGTCTCGTGATCGGCCCGGAAGTCCCGCAGCATGGCCAGCACGTCCGCCATGCGCACACCGTGCTCGAGGGCACGCTGGGAGGCCCGCTGAATGGTGGGTCCGTCGGCCACCGGATCGCTGAAGGGCACGCCCAGCTCGATCACGTCCGCGCCCGCCCGCGCCATGGCATCCAGCAGCGCCGGCGTGTCTCCCGGAGAGGGATAGCCCGCCGTGAGGTACGGGATGAGCGCCCGCCGCCCCGCCGTCCGCCAGGCGGCGAAGCGCGCCGTCAGCGGGTCGGTATCAGGCAAAGTAGTCGGAGACACGGATGCCATACTTCTCGGGGTCGGTGGTCTTCACGATGGAGCGCAGCGGCAGCCCCGTGCCCGGATTGACTTCCGAGAGATCCGCCAGACGGGGTTCGGCCAGCATCATGCCCATCTCATCGGAGATGATCTTCACGATGGGCTGGTGCAGCCGCTCGGGATCGGGATTCTTGGCGCTCACCAGCGCCAGCTCGTTGGTGTCCAGGATGCAGAAGGTGCCCACCGGGAAGACTCCCGTCACGTTGATGAGCGCCTTCACCAGCAGCTGATCGTAGCCGCGCCGGGGGTTGTCCCGCATCTCGCGCATGACCTCGTCGGGCGGCCACGGCTGCGACTGGTAGCTGCGCTTGGACGTGGCGGCGTCGAAGCCGTCCGCAACGTGCACGATGCGGCTGAAGAGCCTGGGTGTGCGAGGTCGGCTGTTCTTGGGATAGCCCGTCAGATCGATCTTCATATGGTGCTCGTAGGCCATGAGCATGGCCCGCCAGGGCACCTCGGTCATGCCCCGCATGGCGAAGAGGGCAAGCAGGCCCTCCGTGGGGTGGCGCTGCATCTCCCGCCACTCGTCATCGTTCAGGCCGCCCGTCTTGTTCACCACGGCCGGATCGATGCGCATCTTGCCCAGGTCGTGGAACAACGCCCCGAGCCCCAGCTCGTACAGCTTGACCTTGTCCAGACCCAGCTTCTGGCCGAGCACCACGCTGAAGATGCACACGTTGACGCAGTGGGTGAACGTGTACTCGTCGTAGTCGCGCAGCGTGGTCATGCCGGTGATGGAGTCCTCGTTGTTGAGGACCTGGTCCACGATGGACTGCACCGAGCGCTTCACCCGCCGCAGGTTCACGGCGCGGCCCAGGCGGATGTCACCCAGCACGTCCCTGGCCACCTGTACCGTCTGGAAATACGTACGCTTGGCCGCCTCCTTGGCCACCTGATCCTCGGCCACGTTCTCGTCCGGATCCTCCTCCCGGCCACGCTTGGAGTGCACGGCCAGGTGGCGGCTCGCGCTGGCCGCCAGCCGATCCCGGAAACGCGCAAATGGATCGTCACGGCCGGGGTCGTCGATGAGCAGCGAGACGAACGGTGCCAGGTCGGCCTGCTCGATCCCCGGCTGGATCTCGATTCCCCCGATACCATGTTTTTCGAATAATCCGGTTACGTAAGAAAAAGACGCGTAGTCGCTGAGATCCAGGCGCAGGCGGGCATCGTTCAGGAAGAGGAAGTCACCCACCAGCCGGAGGTCGATGATGCCCTCCTTGTCGAGCAGGCGGACCAGCACCCGGTGCGTTTCCTTGAGGGTATTCTGGACGGTGGCGTTCTCCAGGGGGTAGATGCGCAGCGCCTGGGCGGACGCGTACAGGGAGGTGATGAGCGCCCGTCCGAGCGGCTGCAGCAGCGTCTCCTCGGCGGCGCTCACTCCTCCACCTCCGCCCGCTCGCCGCGGAGCGCCTTGGCCACGGCGTTGCGCACCATGGGGTTGGTATCGTCCGCCGCCTTCTGCAGGGACGTGCGCGCGGCCGGCGCGCTCACCCGGCCGAGCGCCATGGCGGCGCAGGCGCGCACGTCCGGAGAGGTCTTGCCGAAGAGCTTCCGGCCGTTCAGGAGCCGGTCCAGCGTGCTCACGCTGGCGGCATCCGCCACCGTACCGAAGGCCTCGAAGAACGCAATCTTCTCCGTGAGATCCGCGTCCTTGACCTGCTTGCTGTCGAGCAGCTCCTCCAACCGGCGCCGGGCCGGCTGGTAGCGGAGGGTGGCCAGCCCACGCGCGGCGGCAATGCGCACCTCCCGATCGGGATCCTCCAGGGCACGCTGAATGCCGTCCAGCGCCACGGACGTGCGGATCCGCACCAGCGCCTCCACCGCGGCCCTGCGCAGGGCCGCTACGGGATCCAGCAGGCGCTCCACCACGGCCTGGGCGGCGGCCCCCAGCTCCAGGCGCCCCGCCAGCCGCACGGCGCCGAGCACGATCTCGGGCTCCGGCACGCCCACCAGTTCCACGAGCTGCTCGGGGTGGGAGCGGGCCAGATCCTCCGCCACGCCGCGCAGCCGCTCGCCCACACGGCTCTCCGCGGAACTTTCGCTGGAGCGCACGAGGAGGGGCAGCGCCCCCGGGCCCAGGTGGGAGAGGAAGACGGCCAGGTCCTGCCCGCGGAATTCGATGGAGCCCGACTCCAGCGAATCCAGCAGCTGACGCAGTACCATGGGCTCGCTCAGCTCGGCATAGAGGCGTTCGGCCTCCGCGCGGCCGGCCTCATCCAGGGCATCGCCCTGCAGGATGGTGTTCAGCTCCACCAGGATCATGGAGGCCGACGCCAGATCCCCGCGGCCCAGGAAGGCCGGCAGGATCTGCCGGAGGATGCGCAGAATCTCGATCTGCGTGGACGGCACCGGATCTTCGAGTCGATCGAAGAGCGCCAGCAGGACGTCATGGCGGACGTCACGCCGCCACTCCTCGTCCACCTCCGCCGCCAACTCCTGCATCTCCCCCGTGTCCAGGAAGTAGAGTGTCTCGCTGAAATCGTCCCGCTGGATGGATGCGGCCACCGAAGGGGCTCCCGCGGCCACGGCGGGCGGCGACTCGGCGGGGTCCGTCTCGGTCCGATCCGCCTCCACGAGCGTCAGATCGATACTCGTGGTCTCGGGGCGCCGCGAGGAGCCGCCGCCCTCCGGCAGCTCCATGCCCTCCTGGAGGGCGTCCACGTAGGTGTACTCCAGGTGCGCCAGGTCCGCCTCCCAGAGCAGGGTGACCATGTCATCCTCGCTCCGGGGGTCCAGGCTGCGGGCGCTGCTCACCACGCCCAGGAACGCTTCCACCTCGTCCTCGAAGCCAGGCTCGAAGGAGAGGTTGCGGATGCCGTCCTTGTAGAAGAGGAACGCCAGGTTGTCGCGACCCTCACCGGCGTTCAGTGACGTCTTCCGCCACCGCAGGGTGTCCTCCTCAACGGCAAACTGAAGGGCCGGCAGCCGGTCCCAGAGGCGCGTGGTGGCGCGGTGGAGGGCCTGGAGGAAGCCGTGCAGGGAGGGGTTGTTGGCCTGGTAGAGGCGGCGCGCGCGGGCGGCCTTCTCCAGCGCGGCCAGAAACTCCTCCACGTCCTTGCGCAGGGAGGCCTCCTCCATGGCCGTGAGCGGCTCCGCGGCCGTGCCAGAGGCCGACGGCCGGGCGGACCCGTGCGTGGCCTCACCCGCGGTGGGCGGCGCATCCTTCTCGGGAGGGGGGAGCTCGGCTGTCACGCGCTCGGGGTCTGCGGTCTTCTCGCGCGACGGCCTAAGTGCGCGCCGCGATCTGTTCCACGTCCTTGTCACCGCGCCCGCTGAGGCAGAGCACTACCGGTCCGCGCTCGGCCCAGGAGGACCCGTCCCGCAGCGCCCAGGCCACGGCGTGTGCGCTCTCCAGCGCCGCCAGGATCCCCTCGAGTCGGGCCAGCCTGTGCAGCGCCGCGAGGGCTTCGTCATCGGTGGCGCTCACGTACTGCGCGCGCCCGGTCTCCTTCAGGTGGGCATGCTCCGGACCCACGCCGGGATAGTCCAGCCCCGCGGAGATGGAGTGGGCCGGCGCCACCTGGCCGCCTTCGTCCTGGAGAAGGTAGCTGAGCGACCCGTGCAGGACACCCGGCGTGCCGCCCGTCAGGGACGCGGCGTGCTGCCCCGAAGCGAGCCCCCGCCCCGCGGCCTCCACACCGATGAGCGCAACGTCTGTGTCCGGAACGAAGGCGTGGAAAATACCTATGGCGTTGGAACCACCGCCCACGCAGGCGACCACCGCCGCGGGCAACCGACCCTCCATCTCCTCCACCTGCCGCCGCGTCTCGTCCCCGATGACCGCCTGCAGATCCCGCACGAGACGGGGGTAGGGATCGGGGCCTACGGCGGACCCGATAATATAGTGCGTGTCCGAAACGGTGGCCACCCAGTCCCGCATGGCCTCGTTGGTGGCATCCTTGAGGGTGCGGGTGCCGGAGGACACGGTGCGCACCTCGGCGCCCAGCAGCCGCATGCGGAAGACGTTCAACGCCTGCCGCCGGGCATCCACCTCCCCCATGTAGACCACGCACTCCATGCCGAACAGCGCCGCGGCCGTGGCGGTGGCCACGCCGTGCTGCCCCGCGCCGGTCTCCGCGATGATGCGCGTCTTGCCCATGCGCCGGGCCAGCAGGATCTGGCCCAGGCTGTTGTTGATCTTGTGGGCGCCGGTGTGGTTCAGGTCCTCCCGCTTGAGGTAGAGCGGCGCGCAGCCGGCCTCCGCCTCCAGCCGCCGGGCACGGTACAGCGGAGTGGGCCGGCCCACGTAGTCCTTGAGGAGGGCGTTCAGCTCCGCCCAGTAGGCGGGGTCCGCCGAGATCTTTCCCCACGCAGCCGCCAGCGCGTCCAGCGCAGCCACGAGCGTCTCGGGCACGTAGCGCCCCCCGAAACCGCCGAAACGTCCCGTCATACGGCTCCCTCTGCATTGGTAAGCGACGTCCCCGCCGAACGCGCTCGCGTCACGAACGCGCGCATCCGGTCCGGGTCCTTGGCGCACGGCGCGCTCTCCACGCCCGAGCTCACGTCCACCACGTCGGGCGCCACGGCCGCCACGACCGCCGCCACGTTCGCCGGCGTCAGGCCGCCGGCGGCCACGAACCCCACGCCTGCCGGTAGGCCGTGCCGCACGCCCGCCGCGGCGGTCACCGGAAAGGGGGCGCCCGTGCCCCCCGCGGCCGCCGGATCGTAGCCGTCCACAAGCAGCGCGGCGGCCACGGCGCCGTAGGCGGCCACGCCCTCCTCGAGCTCCGCGACCGTGCGCGGCCGGAGCGCCTTCCATACCGCCCAGGGCCCCGCGCCTGCCAGCGCCGCCACCTGCGCCGCCGATTCCGCGCCGTGCAGCTGGAGCACGTCCAGGCGCAGCTCGCGCGCGGCCTCCAGCACGTCGGCCTCCGGCGCGTCCACGAAGACGCCCACGCGGCGGGCGCCGACCGCGGCGCCGTAGATGGCGGCCGCCTCCTCGAGCGTCCTGGAGCGGCGGTGGCCAGGGCTCAGGATGACCCCCACGTACGCCGCACCCGCCGCCACCGCCGCGGCGGCATCCGCCGGACGGCAGAGCCCACAGATCTTCACCTGGGGGACGGCGGCCATGGGGGTACTCACGATGTCACGGGGCGGGGCGCGCGCGGGTGCCCCGTGAGCGCTCCGGCCGCCGCGCCGCCGTCCGCCGCCCGCACCAGCGATTCGCCCACGAGCACGGCGTCCACACCGGCGGCGCCCAGCCGCGCCACGTCCGCCGCGTCGCGGATGCCGCTCTCCGCCACCAGCAGTGTGCCCGGGGGCACCGCCTCGGCCAGCCGGATGGAGAGCCCCAGGTCGGTGGTGAAGGTGTCCAGGTCCCGGTTGTTCACCCCCACGAGCTCCGCACCCGCGCCGAGCGCCCGCTCCAGCTCCGGACCGTCATGGACCTCCACGAGCGCCGCCATGCCCAGCGTGCGCGCAAGGGCGTGCAGCTCGGCCAGTGCGTGGTCCTCCAGGATGCGCACGATGAGCAGCACGGCGTCGGCGCCCGCGGCGCGCGCCTCGTGCAGCTGCAGCGGCTCGATGATGAAGTCCTTACGCAGCACCGGCAGCGGCACGGCCGCGCGCACATCGATCAGATCCGCCAGGCCGCCGCCGAAGTACGCCGCGTCCGTGAGCACGCTCACGCATGCCGCCCCCGCGGCAAAGTAGCGCCGCGCCGTGGCGGCCGGATCCAGCTCCCGCGCCAGCCATCCCGCGGACGGTGACCGGCGCTTGACCTCGGCGATCAGCCGTACCTGTCCACCCGCCCGTAGTGCACTCGCGAAGTCGCGTGGGGGTCCGGCCGCGGCGGCCGCGGCGCGCAGTTCCGCCGGACGCGCGCGGAGCGCCTCCACTTCCTGCCGCTTGCTGGCCACGATGCGGTCGAGGATTCCTGACATCATCCTTGCGCTTCGGTTCGTCTTCGGGTACGTTGGTCTTCGGGAGGTGTTCGGCCAGGCGCCGGCCTCCCGTCACGCTGCGTCCCCGTCACGCCGAGGCCATCATGCCGTTGACCAAGCGTCAGAAGGAGATACTCGACTTCCTCGAGGGCTTCCTCGAGGACAACGGGTACCCCCCCAGCTTCGAGGAGATCGCCGGCCACTTCGGCTACACCTCGCTGGCCACCGTGCACGAGCACCTGGAAAATCTGCGCCGCAAGGGCTACATCCGGAAGAGCTACAACGCCAGCCGGTCCATCGAGCTGGTGCCCACCGAGATGCACATCGCGGCCGTGGAGCTCCCCCTGCTCGGGCTGGTCGCGGCCGGCGCGCCCATCGAGGCGGTCGAGCAGCAGGAGAGCGTGGCGGTTCCGGAGGACATGCTGGGACGGGGCGGCCGCCACTACGTCCTCCGCGTCACCGGCAACTCCATGATCGACGAGCAGATCCGGGACGGTGACTACATCATCGTGGATTCCCGCAACACCGCCGACAACGGTGAGATGGTCGTTGCTCTGGTGGAGGGGGACTCGGCCACCGTCAAGAAGTTCTACCGGGAGGGTGACGGGCGTATTCGTCTGCAGCCCGCCAACACCACCATGGAGCCCATGTACTTCCCCTCGCACGACGTCACCGTGCAGGGGATCGTGGTGGGCGTGATCCGGAGGTACGGATGAACCTGTCCACGAAGCGCTGCTTTCTGGTGGGACGCCTCGAGCGAGGCGGGCGTGTGGTCGTGCTGCGGCCCTCCGAGCCCGCGCTGGCCGGTCCCTGGACGGTACGCGCGGTGGTAGCGCGGGCGTGATCACGCGGCTGGCGCCCGGGCGGCGGCGTCCCGCAGCCGCGCCAGCGCCGTCAGACCGTGGCCGGCGTCCAGCGCCGCCTCGGCCTGCTGCACCGCCGCGCCGAGCGTATCCGCCCGACCCGCCACGTAGAGGGCGGCGCCGGCGTTCAGGGTGACGGCCGCCCGCGCCGCGCCGCCACGCTCACCGCCGAGCACACCCAGGACCACCGCCGCGTTCGCGGCCGGATCTCCGCCCGCCAGTTCGTCCTCCCGGAAATCGTTCGTGTCCAGCAGATCGCCAGGCTCGAGGCGCTCGCGCCGCACCACGCCGTCCCGCAGATCCAGGACGTCCGTGGCACCCAGCGGGCTGATCTCGTCCAGGCCGGGCTGCCCATGCACCACCAGCGCGCGCGCGTGGCCCAGCTCCCGGAGCGCACCGGCCACCAGCTCCAGCAGCGCCGGATCGGCCACCCCCACCACCTGGCGGGAAGCGTGGGCCGGATTCGTGAGCGGTCCCAGGATGTTCATGACCGTGCCGGCGCCCAGCTCCCGGCGCACCGGCGCCACGTGGCGCATGGCCGGATGCAGCAGCGGCGCGAACATGAACACGATGCCCGCCTCCTCCAGGACCTGCGCCATGCCGTCGGGCGTGAGTTCGATACGCACGCCGAGCTCCGCAAGCACGTCTGCGCTGCCGCACTTCGAGCTGAAGGAGCGGTTGCCGTGCTTGGCAATGCGCACGCCCGCGCCGGCGGCCAGCAGCGCGGCCGCCGTGGAGATGTTGAAGGTGGTGAGCGTACCGCCGCCCGTGCCGCAGGTATCCACCAGCTCGGCCGCGTGCGGCGCTTCCACGGGCACCATGGCCCGACGCAGCGCGCGCACCCCGCCCGCCACCTCGGCGGCCGTCTCACCCTTCACCCGCAGCGCCACCAGGAGAGCGGCCGTGAGGACCGGTGTGGCACGGCCCTCCATCACCGCCGAGAAAGCGCTCTCCGCCTCGTCGATGGTGAGGTCCTGGCCGCCGACCAGACGGACGATCAGATCTCCCAACGACGGGCCGGGTTCGGGCTCGGTTGCCATACGTTCCATGCGTACGAGAGGATGGAGTGCGGAGTATCGCGCGGCACCTTGCGTGGCCCTCCGGCCACCTTACACTTGTGCCGGTGCCGACGTCGATTGAAGACGCATCCGGCTTTGCATACAGTAGCGCGGGGACGGGGCCTGCGGTACCCCCGGGGAGGGGACGTCGAGGATGAAGCGGATCGTGGTCACAGGCGCCGGCGGGCAGGTCGGCAGCGAACTGGTGCCCGCGCTGCGGGAGGCGTACGGGCAGGCGGCTGTCCTGGCCACGGACATCAGGCACGCACCACCTTCGCTGGTGGACCAGGGTCCCTGGGAGCAGGTGGATTGTACCGTGGCCGAGCAGGTGGCCGACGCGGTCCGCCGGCACCGGGCCGACACCGTCTTCCATCTGGCTGCCATCCTCTCCGCCACGGCCGAGAAGGACCCCGGGCGCGCCTACCGCATCAACATGGACGGCCTGTACAACGTGCTGGAGGTGGCGCGCGAGGCGGGCTGCGCCGTCTTCACGCCCAGCTCCATTGCCGCCTTCGGCCCCTCCACACCGGCCGACCCCACTCCCCAGGACACGCTGCAGCGCCCCACCAGCATGTACGGCGTCACCAAGGTGGCCGGCGAACTGCTGTGCGACTACTACCACCAGCGCTGGGGGGTGGACACGCGGGGTCTCCGCTATCCCGGCCTCATCTCCCACGTGGCCGAGCCCGGGGGCGGCACCACCGATTACGCCGTGGACATCTACTACCATGCCGTCCGTGGTCAGCCCTACACCTGCTTCCTGGCCGGCGGGACCCAGCTGGACATGATGTACATGCCGGACGCCGTGCGCGCGGCCATGGAGGTGATGGAGGCGGACGGCGCCCGCCTGGTGCACCGCAACGCGTTCAACGTCACCGCTATGCAGTTGACACCCGAGCGCATGGCAGCGTCCATCCGCCAGGCCAAACCGGATTTCGAGATGCGCTACGAAGTGGATCCGGTGCGCCAGCGTATTGCCGAGTCCTGGCCGCGCCGGATGGACGACCGTGCCGCGAGCGAGGAATGGGGCTGGGAGCCCGCGTGGGAGCTGGACGCCATGACCGACGACATGCTAGAGCAGCTCGGCCGCCGGTTGGCCGCCAGCCAGAACGTCTGAAGGAGAAGCCATGCCGCTCGATCGATTGAGCCACGCGCTTGCGGACCACGTCACAACCCTCGAGGAAGCGGGCACCGCCAAGGGCGCGGAGGCGGTCGTAACGGAGGTCGTGCCCCCGCGCGGGGACCGCGGGACCCGCGTCCACCTGCGGGATGCCGGCGAGCGGGAATTCATCCGCATGAATTCCAACTCCTACCTGGGGCTCTCCCTGCACGCGGAGATCATCGCGGCGGAGGCGGAAGCGGCCGAGCGCTTCGGCGCTGGCCCGGGCGCCGTCCGCTTCATCAGCGGCACGTACGCTCCCCATGTGGCGTTGGAGCGGGCGCTGGCGGAATTCCATGGGCGTGAGGAGGCCATGATCTTCAGCTCGGCCTACGCCGCGGTGGTCTCCGTGCTCGTGCCCCTCATCGACGAGCGCACCGTGGTGATCAGCGACGAGTTGAACCACAATTGCATCATCAACGCCATGCGCCTGGCGCGCCCGCTGGAGAAGAAGATCTACCCGCACCTGGACATGGCGGCGCTGGATGCCACCCTGGAGACGGTGGCCGGGCGGGCCGAGCGTGCCCTGGTGGTGACGGACGGCATCTTCAGCATGCGCGGAGACCACGCGCCGCTGGACGAGGTGATGGAGATAGCCCTCAGGCACGACCAGCAGTTCGCCGAGAACGTGGTGGTCCTGGTGGACGACTCCCATGGCGTGGGCGCGTTCGGCGATACCGGGCGGGGCACCGAGGAGTATACCAAGGCGCCGCCGGCGGACGTCCTGGTGGGAACGCTGGGCAAGGCCTTCGGGGTGAACGGGGGCTACGTCACCTCCGCCGCGCCCATCATCCGCTTCCTCCGCGAGACCTCACCCATGTACATCTACTCCAACCCCATCACCGTGGGTGAAGCGGCGGCCGCGCGGGCGGCGCTGAAGCTGCTGGACGGCGACCGCGGGCGGGCCCTGCTGAAGCACCTGCGTGCACTCACCGCCCGCTTCGAAGCGGGCCTGGAGGAGCGCGGCTTCGAAACCATTCCCGGCGCGCACCCCGTCACCCCGCTCGTGGTCCGGGATACGGAGCGCACCCGGGCGCTCGTGGCGCACCTCCGGGAGAACGGTATCCTGGCCACGGGACTCACCTATCCCGTCGTGCCGCGCGGGGACGAGGAAATCCGCTTCCAGGTGAACGCGGACCACACGGAAGCGGACATCGACACGGTGCTGTCCGTGCTGGGCAAGTTCGCTCAATGACGCACGCGGAGGCCGGTTGACATCCCTACGCGCGCGCGTAGCTTTCGCGGCGTGAGCGGCCCCTCTGGCAACGCGGAACGGCGCATCCGGCTGACCCTTCATTATCAGGGTGCGGCGTTCCGGGGCTGGCAGGCGCAGCCCGACGCCCGCACGGTTCAGGGTGAGGTGGAACGTGCCCTGGTCCGCCTCATCGGCCAGCGCATCCCGGTGGTCGGCGCCGGGCGCACGGACAGTGGCGTCCATGCCACCGGCCAGGTGGCATCGGTGATGGTTCCGGAACGCTGGACCGCGGCCGAGCTGCGCAGGGCGCTGAACGCCGTCCTGCCGCGCGACGTCTGGGTGGCGGAGGCGGCGGAGACGGACCCCGCCTTCCACGCCCGGTATGACGCCGTGGCCCGCTCCTATCTCTACCGGGTGGGCCTGGTGGACGCGTGCTTCTCTCCCTTCGAGCGGTGGCGTTGCTGGCCGCAGGACGAGCCGCTCGACCGGGAGGTGCTGGACCGCGCAGCCGCGGCATTCCTGGGCGAGCACGCGTTCGGCGCGTTCGCCAAGACGGGGCAGCCACAGCGCGGGGAACGCTGCACCGTGCAGTGTTCCGAGTGGCGGAGTTGGGACGAACTGGGCGTGACGTATCACGTGCGGGCCAACCGGTTTCTGCACCACATGGTGCGTTACATGGTGGGCACCATGGTGGCCGCGGCGCGGGGCCGCCGCCCCGTGGGTGACATTGCCGCGCTGCTGACGGGCACGGCTTCACGGACAACCTCACCGCCGGCGCCGCCGGCGGGTTTGTTTTTGACGCGGGTCCATTACCGGACCGGCACGGAGAGCGAGGATCGGCAGGGATGAAATTCTTTCTGGACAGCGCGGACCTGACGGAGATCCGGCGCGCGGTGGACGCGGGCCTCATCGACGGCATCACCACCAACCCTTCCCTGCTGGCCAGGGTGGCCGGGGCCGACGCCGCGCCGCGGGACATCCTGCTCGAGATCTGCCGCACGGTGCCCGGCCCCGTCAGCGCCGAGGTCGTGGCCACCACGACGGACGAGATGCTCCAGGAGGGTAAGAAGCTGGCCGCGCTGGCGGACAACATCGTGGTCAAGCTCCCGCTCACCGAGGACGGGCTGTTGGCCTGCCGGAAGCTGCGCGCCGAGGATATTCCGGTGAATGTGACGCTCTGTTTCTCACCTTCCCAGGCGCTGCTGGCCGCCAAGGCGGGCGCCAGCTACATCTCGCCCTTCGTGGGACGCCTGGACGACGTGAGCGCCGATGGCATGGAGCTCATCCGGCAGATCGTGCAGATCTACAACAACTACGCCTACGACACCGAAGTGCTCGTGGCATCGGTGCGCCATCCACAGCACGTGGTCGAGGCCGCGCTGATGGGGGCGGACGTGTGCACGCTGCCGGCCAAGGTACTCCACCAGCTCATGCATCATCCCCTCACCGACAAGGGCCTGGAAGGCTTCCTGGCGGACTGGGCCAAGCTGCCGCAGGAGCGGCGGGAGATCTGAGGGTGCACGGCCGCCCGGAAACGGCGGGAGATCTGAGGGTGCACGGCCGCCGATGAAGACCCGCTGGCCGCTCGTCCTGATCCTGGCCTTCGCGGGCGGTGCCGCGCTCGGGCCCGCGCTGGCCATGCGCGACGGGCCGGAGCAACCCGCTGCCCTGCCGCCCGCGACCGAGCGCGGTGCCGCCACACTGACCAGCCTGCCCGCACGTCCACCGGTGCCGGAGCAGGACAGCACGGAGGGGGCGGAAGCGTCCCGGCGGACGGCCATCGTACGCGCCGCGGAGCGCGTGTCCGCGTCCGTCGTGGGCATCCGCACGGTCAAGGAGGAGCCGCCAGCACGCAGCCTCTGGGACGAGATGTTCCTGCAGCGGCGCGGCCCCCGGATGGGGCTGGGCTCGGGCTTCATCATCTCGGCTGAAGGCCTGGTGCTGACCAACGAGCACGTCGTGCGCGGTGCCACCGAGGTGCGGATCACGCTCGGGGACGGCCGGGTCATCCCCGTGGAGGTGGTGGGCTTCGACCAGCTCACCGATCTGGCACTGCTACGGCCGACGAAGCCGCCGACCACGCGGCTTCCCGTGGCGCCCATCGGCAGCTCCATGGATCTGCTCATCGGCGAATGGGTGGTCGCGATCGGTAACCCCTACGGTTCCCTGCTGGCCAATCCGGAGCCCACCGTGACCGCCGGGGTGGTGAGCGGCGTGGGACGCAACATCATCCCCCAGGGCACCTCGGCGGGCGGCTACTATCTGGACATGATCCAGACGGACGCCTCGATCAATCCGGGCAACTCCGGGGGACCCCTCGTGAACGCGCTCGGGCAGGTAGTGGGTGTGAATTCCTCCATCCTGAGTGAAACTGGCGGCAACGTGGGACTCGGCTTTGCCATCCCGATCGATCGCGCCCTGCGCATCGCGGAGGATCTCCTGGAGCGCGGCTCCGCCCGTCGGGTCTGGGTGGGCGTGGACGTCGGGGAATCGGCGGGCGACGCCTGGCAGGCATCGGAGGTGGTCATCCAGGCCGTGGCCCCCGGCTCGCCGGCGGAGACCGCTGGCCTGCGGCCGGGCTGGGTGATCCGCAGCGTCGACGAGCGGCACGTGCGCACCGTCCTGGACTGGGAGGCGCGCCTGCTGGATGCCAGGGTGGGAGAGGCCCTCCAGGTGGCCGTGCACGACGGGCGGCAGGAACGGACCGTACGCCTGGAAACGCGCGACCTGCCGTCCATCACCGCCGCACGCGTCCGGGCGCTGCGCGAGTTCGAGCTGGTGACGCTCACCTCGGCCATCCGCAGCGAACGCAACCTGCGTAGTGAGCGCGGCGCGCTGGTGGTCGGCCTCACGGATGCCGCGCGCGCGGTGGGCTTCCGGGCGGGTGACCTCATCGTGGCCATCAACCGGGTGCCAGTGCAGAGCGCGGAGGACGCGGCCCGGTTGATGGAGCGTGTGGCCGGGCGCGGAACGGTCCTGGCGGTCGTGGAGCGCGCCGGGCGGGCGGTAACCCTGAGCTTTTCGGTGCGTGGATGAACCAGTACCAGAATCCTCTGGTGGAGCGCTATGCCTCCGCCGAGATGAGCCGCATCTTCTCACCCGCCTACAAGTTCGGCACCTGGCGCCGGCTGTGGCTGGCGCTGGCCGAGAGTCAGCGGGAGCTGGGGCTCGAAGTCAGCCAGGAGGCGCTGGCGGCCATGTCTTCCGCCCTGGATGACATCGACCTGGCGCGCGCCGCCGAACTGGAGGCCCGCTTCCGCCACGACGTCATGGCGCACGTGCACCACTTCGGTGAGGTGGCGCCCGCGGCCCGCGGCGTCATCCATTTGGGCGCCACCAGTGCGTTCGTGACGGACAACACCGAACTGCTCCAGCACCGTGATGCGCTGCGGCTCGTGTTGCAGCGACTGGTGGCGTGCGTGGCGGCGCTGGCCGCCTTCGCCCGCGAGTATCGCGACCTGCCCACGCTGGGCTACACCCATTTCCAGCCCGCCCAGCCCACCACGGTGGGCAAGCGCGCCACACTCTGGCTCCAGGACCTGGTGCTGGACGTGGAGGAGGTGGAGCACCGCCTGGCCACGCTCCGCTTCCGGGGCCTGCGCGGCACCACCGGCACCGAGGCCTCCTTCCTGGAGCTCTTCGACGGTGACCACGGCAAGGTCGAGGCGCTGAACCGCGCCGTGGCCGGCCGCATGGGTCTGGACCGCCTCTACGGGGTCACGGGCCAGACCTATCCGCGTAAGACCGATTACGCCTTCCTGGCCACGCTGGCGGGCATTGCCACGTCCACCAGCAAGTACGCCCACGACCTGCGCCTGCTCCAGCACCTCAAGGAAGTGGAGGAGCCCTACGAGAAGGAGCAGATCGGCTCGTCCGCCATGGCCTACAAACGCAACCCCATGCGCGCGGAGCGCATCACCGCGCTGGCACGCCATGTGATTGCCCTCACCATCGACCCGGCGTTCACTGCGGCCACCCAGTGGCTGGAACGCACGCTGGATGACTCGGCCAACCGCCGCGTGGCCATCCCGGAGGCCTATCTGGCCACGGACGCCATCCTGCTGCTGGTGCACAACGTGTCCTCGGGGCTGGTCGTGCGCCCGGCCGTGATCCGGCGCCACCTCATGGATGAGCTGCCGTTCATGGCCACCGAGCCCATCCTCATGCGCGCCGTGCGGCGCGGTGGCGACCGGCAGGCGCTGCACGAGCGCATTCGCCAGCATTCGGTGGCCGCCGGTGAACGGGTCAAGGGAGAAGGACTGCCGAACGACCTGGTCGAGCGCATCGTTGCGGACGACGCCTTCGGCCTGAGCCGTGCGGAGATCGAGGAGTCGCTGGATCCAGGGCGCCATGTGGGCCGGGCCCCGGAGCAGGTGGACGCCTTTCTCGAGGAACACGTGCGCCCCGTGCTGGAGCGCCACGCCGTGGATACCGCCGTGCCGGAGCTGAAAGCGTGAGGGAGCCTGTCCGGAGCGCGGGACCCGCTCCAATGACTGAACCGAGCCGACTTCGAACCGTGGAGCCGACCGTATGACCGAGCCCAAGGCCGTGGACCGTACCGATCTGCCCCTTCCCCTGGTGGCCCGCGGCAAGGTCCGCGAGGTCTACGACGCCGGTGAGGGCCGCCTCCTGCTGGTGGCGAGTGACCGCATCAGCGCCTTCGACGTGGTGCTGCCGCAGCCCATACCGCACAAGGGCGCGGTGCTCACCCAGCTCACGGCCTGGTGGCTGGCCCGCACGCAGGACCTCACACCCAACCACCTGATCAGCTCGGATCCGGATACCATTGCCGAGGCGGTGCCGGCCATCCGTGACCAGCGCGCGACGTGGGCGCTCCGCAGCATGCTGGTGCACCGCACGGAGGTGGTGCCGATCGAATGCGTGGTGCGCGGCTATATTTCCGGCTCGGCCTGGAAGGAATACCAGGCGGAGGGCACCCTGGCCGGAGAGAAGCTGCCGCGCGGCCTGCAGGAGAGTGACCGCCTGGATCCGCCGATCTTCTCCCCGGCCACGAAGGCGGCGGTGGGCGAGCACGACGAGAACATCACCTTTGCCAGGATGCGTGACGAGGTGGGCAAGGAGCTGGCCCACGAACTGCGCGCGCGCTCCATGGCGGTCTACGAGCGGGGTCGCGACGTGGCCGCCCGGGTGGGCATCATCCTGGCCGATACGAAGTTCGAGTTCGGCCATCGTCCCGATGGTACGCTGATCCTCATCGACGAGATCCTCACGCCGGATTCCTCACGCTTCTGGCCGGCCGACGCCTACGCGCCCGGGCGTGGGCAGCCGTCGCTGGACAAGCAGCCGGTGCGGGACTGGCTCGATGGCCTGGTGAAGGAGGGCCGCTGGGACAAACGGGCGCCCGGTCCGGAGCTGCCCGTGGAAGTGGTGCAGACCACGTCTGAGCGCTACCGGGACGCCTTCCAGCGGCTGACAGGGTTCTCCCTGGAGGAATTCCCCTCGGCGCATCCCGCGGCCGAGCCCCCGGCCTCATGACCCGCAACCGGACGATGCCATGAAGCGACCGCGGCTGCAGGCCGGGGTCATCATCATCCCGAGCGCCCTCACCATTGCCAACCTCTTCTTCGGGTTCTGGGCGGTGGTCTCGGCATCCGCCGGGAACTTCGAACGCGCCGGCTGGCTCATTGTCTTCGCGGGGCTGGCCGACATGCTGGACGGGCGGGTGGCCAGGGTGACGCAGACGGGGAGCCGCTTCGGGGAGGAGCTGGACTCCCTCGTGGATGCCATCAGCTTCGGGGTGGCCCCGGCCCTGATCATGTACTTCCTTTTCCTGCGTGACGGCAGCTGGGGTTGGGTAGCGGCGTTCTTCTTTCTGTTCTCGGCCGTGATCCGGCTGGCGCGCTTCAACGTGGAACAGGCGGGGCATGCCAAGGTGAACTTCCACGGGCTGCCCTCGCCGTCCGCCGGTATGACGCTGGCAACCTTCTATCCATTCAGCCAGACGGAGTTCTTCCGCGTCCACCTGGCGCACTGGCCGTGGCCCGAGATGATGACCGGCCTCATGGTGGTGCTCGGCTTCCTCATGATGAGCCACGTGCTCTATCCCGTCATCCCCAAGTTCGGGTTCCGCAGCACGAGGGGCATCCTGACGGGCGTGTTCCTGCTCACGCTGATCGTGCTGGCCGTCACGGTGCCCCGCTACTACTTCTTCCCCGCGCTCATGGGGTACGTCACCTACGGCCTGGCCAAGGCCACCGTGCTGGGGTTCTTCGAGCGGTTGCCGGACCGGGACCCGCTGCTGGACGAGGAAGACGCCGAGATTCCCGACGAGGCGGGCGCGGAGTTGCGCGAGCTGGATTACGGGGAGCTCTCCCCCTGGAGCCGGCGGCGGCTGCGCGGCGGCCCGCGTCCCCACCGCGGGGAGAGGGACGCGGACGAAGGATGAGATCGGGGATGAAGGTGGGCGGGGACGTCGCTTACAAAATGACACGGGAGAGACGGTGAAAGCATACAGGGTAGAAGTACGCATCTCACCCCGCGAGGGGCTGCTGGATCCCGAGGGAAAGGCTGTGGCGAGCGCGCTGCGCTCCCTCGAGTTCGACGAGGTGGAGGAGGTGCGCGTGGGCCGGCTCATCCGCCTGCGGGTGCTGGCGGACGGGCCGGACGCGGCGCGGGAGAGCGCGGACGCCATGTGCAGGAAGCTGCTGGCCAACCCCACGACGGAGGATTACGACATCCGCCTGGAGGAGGCGTGAAGGAGTTTGCCATCATCACGTTTCCGGGCTCCAACTGCGACTACGACTGCTACCGGGCGGTGCGTGACGTGGCCGGGCAGGAAGCGCGTTTCGTCTGGCATCGAGAGACGGAGCTGGGCGCGTGCGACGCCGTGGTCCTGCCGGGCGGGTTCAGCTACGGGGACTATCTGCGGGCCGGCGCCATTGCCCGCTTCAGCCCGATCATGCCGGCGGTGCTGGAGTTCGCCCGGGCGGGGGGGCTGGTGCTGGGCGTCTGCAACGGCTTCCAGGTGCTCTGTGAGGCGCACGTCCTGCCCGGCGCGCTGGTGCGGAACCGCTCGCTCAAGTTCCAGGGTGAGAGCGTGCGCCTGCGGGTCGAGCGCACCGACACCGCCTTCACCAACGCGTACGAACAGGGCCAGTTGCTCGAGCTGGAGATTGCCCACGGGCAGGGCAACTACGTGGCGGACGAGGACACGCTCGACCAGCTGGAGGACGAGGGTCGCGTGATCTTCCGGTACGTGGACGCCGCGGGCGAGCCCACCGACGCCGGCAACCCGAACGGCTCGCTACGCAACATCGCCGGCATCATCAACCGGGAGGGCAACGTGCTGGGGCTCATGCCCCATCCCGAACGGTGCGTGGAGGCGCTGCTCGGCTCCACGGACGGGAAGCCGCTCTTCGACTCGCTGGTGCGGTCCTTGAACGGGGTCTGGCAGCCGGGCGCTGCGCCGGCGGAGAGGGCCTGATGGCCACGACCCCGAGCGCACCGGCCCCCCGTCCCGGCGACCCCGAGATCACACCCGCCCTGGTGGCGGAGCACGGCCTCTCGGAGGATGAGTACGATCGCATCCTGGACGTGGTGGGACGCGGTCTGACCTACACCGAACTGGGGCTCTTCAGCGCGCTCTGGTCGGAGCACTGCGGGTACAAGAATTCGCGGCCGTTGCTCAAGACCCTCCCCACGGAGGCTCCCTGGGTGCTGCAGGGGCCCGGCGAGAACGCCGGCGTGATCGACATCGGCGACGGCCAGGCGCTGGCCTTCAAGATCGAATCCCACAACCACCCGTCGGCCGTGGAGCCCTATCAGGGCGCGGCCACCGGTGTGGGAGGGATCCTGCGGGACGTCTTCACCATGGGGGCGCGCCCCATTGCCGTGCTGGATTCCCTCCGCTTCGGATCCCTGGCGCGGCCGCGTGTACGGTGGCTGGTGGCCGGCGTCGTGAAGGGGATCGGCGACTACGGGAACTGCGTGGGCATACCGAACATCGGCGGCGAGGCGTGGTTCGACGACGCCTACGAGGGCAACCCGCTGGTCAACGCCATGGCCATCGGCATCATGAAGCGGGAGGAGTTGATCCGCGCCGAGGCGTCGGGACCCGGCAACCCCATCCTGGCCGTGGGCGCGCGCACCGGCCGGGACGGTATCCACGGCGCCACCTTCGCCTCCGAGGAACTCTCCGAGGAGACGGAGGCCAGCCGGCCGCAGGTGCAGGTGGGCGATCCGTTCACGGAAAAGCTGCTGCTCGAGGCGTCCCTGGAGCTCATTCGCAGCGGGCACATCGTGGGCATCCAGGACATGGGCGCGGCCGGGCTGGCCTCCTCGTCCACCGAGATGGCGGCGCGTTCGGGCACCGGGGTGGACATTGACACGTCGCTGGTGCCGGCGCGTGAGGAGGGGATGACGCCTTACGAGCTGCTGCTCTCGGAATCCCAGGAACGCATGCTGGTGGTGGCCAGGGCCGGCCACGAGGAGGACGTGAAGCGCATTCTGCAGAAGTGGGAGCTGGAAGCGGCGGTCATCGGCCAGGTCACGGACGACGGCCTCTACCGCGTGCGCGAGAACGGTGTGGTGGTGGCGGAATTGCCCGGTGCACCGCTGGTCACGGGCTGCCCCACCTACGTGCGGGAGGGCCGGGAGGATCCCGCGGTCACACGCCTGCGTGACTGGCAGCCCGACGCCGCCATCCTGGAGCCGGCCGCGCGCCACCCGAAGAAGATCCTGCTGCGCCTCCTGGCAGCGCCCAACATAGCCAGCAAGGCGTGGATCTATCGGCAGTACGATTCCACCGTACGCACGAACACGGTCACGCCGCCCGGTGGGGACGCCGGGGTACTGCGCGTGCGGGGCAGCAGCCGCGGCATTGCCGCCACGGTGGACTGCAACAGCCGCTACGTCTATCTGAATCCGCACCGCGGGGCCATGGCGGCCGTGGCGGAAGCGGCGCGCAACCTGGCCTGCGTGGGCGCCCGCCCGCGCGCCATCACGAACAATCTGAATTTTGGGAATCCGCTCAAGCCCGAGGTCTACTACCAGTTGAAGGAGGCGGTGGCGGGGATGGGCGAGGCGTGCCGCGCCTTCGACACGCCCGTGACGGGCGGCAACGTGTCCCTGTACAACGAGAGCCCCACCGGAGCCATCTACCCCACGCCCGTGATCGGTATGGTGGGCGTGCTCGAGGACGTGTCGCGCGCCGTGGGGCTGGCGTTCCGGGAAGCCGGTGATGCCGTACTACTGCTCGGCCGCAACACGCACGAACTGGGCGGCTCCGAGTACCTCAAGGTCGTGCACGGTCTGGTGGCGGGCAACGCTCCCGCGGTGGACCTGGTGCAGGAGCGGGCACTCCAGGAGGCGCTGATCGGTCTGGCCGAGGCAGGCCTCACCCGCAGCGCGCACGACTGCTCCGAGGGAGGCCTGGCCGTGTGCCTGGCGGAGTGCGCCATGGCTTCGGGCCTGGGCCTCGATGCCACGCTCACCGACGAGATCCCCGCCGCGCCGCTCCTCTTCGGCGAGGCGCAGGGACGCGTCGTGTTGACCTGCGCCCCCGCCGATGTCCCGGACGTCGTCGAGGCGATCACCCGGCACGGCGTGCCCGTTCAGGAGATCGGCCGCGTGGCCGCTCGGGGTGCCCCCTTCGTGCTACGCGCCGGAGTGCTTACACTGGAAGCCTCGGTAGACGACCTGGCCGAAGTCTGGAACGGGGCCATCCCACGCCTCATGGAACGAAGCGATACGTTGTGAACTGGAAACCGCAAGTGCCGCCCCCCGTCAGGGAGCCGTAGGACATGTGTGGAATCGTGGGAGTGGCGGGTGCGCCCGATGCGGCGCGGCTGGCTTATCTGGGTCTCTACGCGTTGCAGCACCGCGGTCAGGAGGCCGCCGGCATCTCGGCGATCACGGCCGACGGGCAGGCTCGCCTGCACAAGGCCGAAGGACTGGTCGTCGAGGGCTTCAACGACACCGTGCTGGGCCGGCTGGAGGGCGACGTGGCACTGGGCCACGTGCGCTACTCCACGGCCGGCGGCGCGGGGTTGACCAACGCGCAGCCCCTCCTGACGCGCTATCACCAGGGTGACATGACCCTGGTGCACAACGGCAACATCACCAACGCCCGCACGCTGCGGGACGAGCTGGTGCGGGAGGGGGCGCTCTTCCAGACCAATGTGGATTCGGAGGTGATCGTTCACCTCATCGCCCGCTCGCGGGCCCACACCGTCGACGAGCAGATCCGCGAAGCGCTGGCCCAGCTCACGGGCGCCTACTCCGTCATCATCACCGTGGGCAGGACGCTCTACGCGGCGCGGGATCCGTGGGGCTACCGTCCGCTCGTGCTGGGCCGCATCGACGGGGGCTGGATGCTGGCCAGCGAGACCTGCGCCATGGATCTCATCGGTGCGCAGATCGAGTGCCCGCTGGAGCCGGGCGAACTGCTGGCGGTGGACGACGGACACGTGCGCCACCTGGAGCCGCTGGAACCGGCGCGGCGTGCGCAGGCCTGCATCTTCGAGCTCATCTACTTCGCGCGCCCTGACTCGCGGATCTGGGGCGCGAGCGTGGACCGCGCCCGCCGCGCGTTCGGCCGCCAGTTGGCGCGTGAACAGCCGGCCGAGGCGGACTGCGTCTTCAGCGTCCCCGACTCCTCCAACTCGGCGGCGCTGGGCTACGCCGAGCACAGCGGGATCCCGCTGGAGCTGGGGCTCATCCGCAATCACTACGTGGGCCGCACCTTCATCCATCCCACCCAGGCGGAGCGGGACTTCCGCGTACGCGTGAAATACAATCCGGTCCGCGAGGTGATCGACGGGAAGCGGGTGGTCGTGGTGGACGACTCGTTGGTACGTGGCACCACCAGCCGGGCGCTCATTGCCCTCATCCGGGAGGCGGGGGCACGCGAAGTGCACTTTCGCGTTTCCAGTCCGCCGGTCATTTCGCCGTGCTATTACGGCATCGACATGCCCACCAAGGAGGAGTTGATCGGCTCCCGCCTGTCGGTGGAAGAGATCCGCCAGCATCTCGACGTGGACTCGCTGGGCTACCTGTCGCTGCAGGGCATGCACAGCGCCGTGGCAGAGTTCGGCCCGTTCTGCGACGCTTGCTTCTCGGGTGACTACATGGCGCCGCTCGTGGATATTCAGATGGGCAAGGGAGGCTCCTCCCACTGCTGAACTGAGAGGATGTGGATGGCCAAGTTCGTCTATTATTTCGGGCCGGGTGGTGCGGACGGCAGTCGCGAGGACAAGCTCCTGCTGGGCGGTAAGGGCGCCAATCTGGCGGAAATGGCGCGCATCGGAGTGCCGGTGCCGCCGGGCTTCACCCTCACGACCGAGGTGTGCCGCCTCTTTCTGCGTAACCATCGATACCCCGCCGGCCTGGAGGAGCAGGTAGGCCAGGCCATGCGGCGCATGGAGGCGGAAACCGGCAAGGGCTTCGGCGCCAACGGGGACCCGCTACTGGTATCGGTGCGTAGCGGCGCCTCCGTGTCCATGCCCGGCATGATGGACACCATCCTCAATCTGGGGCTGAACGACAGCACCGTGGGGACGCTGGCCGAAGCCGCCGGCGACCCCCGCTTTGCCTTCGACTCCTACCGCCGCTTCGTGCAGATGTACGGTGAAGTGGTGCTCGGCATGCCGCACGCCGTCTTCGACGACCTCCTGGAGGAGGCCAAGACGGCCCGCGGCGTGAACGCGGACACCGGGCTCACGGCCGACGACCTGGAGGGGCTCGTGCAGCGCTTCAAGGATGCCGTGCGGAGCCATACGGGCCAGGCCTTCCCGGAGGATCCGGAGGTCCAGCTCTGGGGCGCGATCGAGGCCGTCTTCCGCTCCTGGAACGTGGCGCGCGCGGTGGCCTACCGGCGCGTCCACGGCATACCGGACTACCTGGGCACCGCGGTGAACGTGGTGGCCATGGTCTATGGCAACATGGGGGAGGACTCGGGCACCGGCGTTGCCTTCACACGTAATCCATCCACGGGCGAGCGCAAATTCTTCGGCGAGTTCCTGGTCAACGCGCAGGGGGAGGACGTGGTAGCGGGCATCCGCACGCCGCTCTCCATTGAACAGATGGCGGACCGCCTGCCGGGCGCCTACGAACGGCTGCTCGAAGTGCAGGACAGGCTGGAGCGCCACTTCGCGGACATGCAGGACCTGGAGTTCACGGTCGAACGCGGCACGCTTTACCTGCTGCAGGCGCGCACGGGCAAGCGCACCGCGCGGGCCGCCGTGCGCATTGCCGTGGAGATGGTGGACGAAGGGCTCCTGGACCCCGCGACCGCGGTGCTCAGGGTGGACGCGGACCAGCTCGAGCATCTGCTGCACCCCCGCCTCGACCCGGCGGCGGAGACCACCCTGCTGGTGAAGGGGCTGCCCGCCTCACCCGGTGCGGCCTCGGGGAATCTGGTGCTGGACCCGGAGGAGGCGCTGGCCCGTGGCAACGCCGGCGAGGACGTGATCCTGGTACGTCCGGAGACCTCACCGGACGATTTCCAGGCCATGGTGGCCGCCCGCGCCATCGTCACCGTGCGCGGCGGCATGACATCCCACGCCGCCGTCGTGGCCCGGGGCATGGGCAAGTGCTGCGTGGCGGGCGCCAGCGAGCTGCGCATCGACATGGAGCGGGGTCTGATCTCGGCACACGGCGTGGAGGTCCGCGCCGGCGAGCGCATCACCGTGGACGGCACCACGGGGTGCCTGCTCGTGGGCGACGTGCGGACCGTGGAGCCCGAGTTGGATGAACATTTCCACCGGCTCATGGGCTGGGCCGACGAGCGGCGCCGGCTCGGCGTGCGCGCCAACGCCGACACGCCACTCGATGCCGCCCGCGCACGGGAGCTCGGCGCCGAGGGCATCGGCCTGTGCAGGACCGAGCACATGTTCTTCGAGGGGGACCGCATCCAGGCCGTACGGGAGATGATCCTGGCGGAGACCCCCGAGGCGCGACGGGCCGCGCTGGCCCGGCTCGGCCCCATGCAGCGCGAGGATTTCGAGGGGATCTTCCGGGCCATGGACGGCTTGCCGGTCACCGTGCGTCTGCTCGACCCGCCGCTGCATGAGTTTCTGCCGGGAGACGAACACGAGGTGGCCAGCTTCGCGCGCGCCGCGGGCGTAACGCCCGAGCGTGTGCGACGCCTGCTGGAGCTCCATTACGAAACCAACCCGATGCTGGGACACCGGGGAGTAAGGCTCTCGATCTCCCACCCGGAGCTGCCCGAAATGCAGGCGCGCGCCATCTTCGAGGCCGCGGTGAACGTGCACCGTGAGGGTGTGGACGTCCGCCCGGAGATCATGGTGCCGCTGGTGGGTGACGTGCGCGAACTCACGCCGCAGCGGCGCCGCATCGACGCTGTGGCCGAAGAGGTGTTCGCGGCGAGCGGGGTCACCCTGCCCTATCTGGTGGGCACGATGATCGAGCTGCCCAGAGCCGCCCTCACCGCCGGCGAGATCGCGCGCGACGCCGACTTCTTCTCCTTCGGCACCAATGACCTGACCCAGACCACGTACGGCATCTCCAGAGACGACGCGGGCAGTTTTCTGCCCCGCTACCTGGAGGAGGGCATCTTCCAGGCGGATCCCTTCCAGGTGCTGGATCGCGAGGGCGTGGGCCAGCTGGTGCAGATGGGCACGTGGGAAGGGCGCCAGCGCCGCCCCAGCCTGAAGGTGGGAATCTGCGGCGAGCACGGCGGCGATCCGTCCTCCGTGGAATTCTTCCACGAAGCGGGCCTGGACTATGTCTCCTGCTCACCGTTCCGGCTGCCGGTGGCGCGCCTCGCGGCGGCGCACGCGGCGCTGCGCAACCTGCCGGCGCCGCGGGCGGACATCGATCGCCGGGTACAACGAGCCGAGTCGGCTGGCCAGGAGGACGTGGCACGGGTGGAACGTTCGCACGGGGAAAAGCCGGCGGCCGGGCCGAACCCCGCCCCGTGAGCGGCGGCGTGACCGCGGAGCACCTCCGCGCACTGCCCAAGACCGATCTCCACGTCCATCTCGATGGTTCACTCCGTCCGGCCACCATGCTGGATCTGGCCGACGACCTGGGCGTACGTCTACCGGCCGCGAGCGCACCGGCGCTGGCCGAGCACATGCACGTTCGGCAGGGTCGGGACCTGGTGGATTACCTGGCCCGCTTCGAGATCACCCTGCAACTCATGCAGACGCCGGCCGCGCTGGAGCGGATCGCTTACGAGCTAGCCGCCGATGCCGCGGCGGAAAACGTCCGCTACATGGAGGTCCGCTGGTCACCGCTGCTGAATGCGCGCGGTGGACTCTCGCTGGAGGAAGCGCTGGAGGCCCCCCTGCGGGGGCTGCGCCGTGCGGAGCGTGATTTCTCGATCCGCACCGCGGCCGTGATCTGCGGACTGCGCCACCTCGAACCCATGGAGAACGTGCGCCTTGCCGAACTGGCGGCGGCGTACCGCGACCGGGGCGTGGTGGCCTTCGACCTCGCGGGGGCGGAGCACGGATACCCGCCGACCGATCACATTGCCGCGTTCGACGTGGCCGCCGATGCGCACCTGGCTATCACCATTCACGCGGGCGAGGCCTACGGCCCGCCGTCGATCCACGAGGCCATTCACCGCTGTCACGCCCGCCGTATCGGCCATGGTACCCGGCTGCACGAGGATCCCGCGCTCATGCGCTTCGTGAACGATCACCGGATCCCGCTGGAAATCTGCCTCACATCGAACGTGCAGACGCGGGCCGTGGCCGCGCTGCGGGACCACCCGCTCCGGCTCTATTACGACCAGGGCCTGGTGGTCACGCTGAACACCGACAATCGTTTGATGAGCGGCACTACCGTCACGCAGGAGTACGTGCGCGCGCATGAGCAGCTGGGCCTGAGCTGGACGGCGCTCACCGAGATCGCATTGGACGGCTTCAGAAGCGCGTTTCTGCCCCATGAGGAGCGTGTGGCCCTGGTGGCGGAGGTGGAAGCGGAAATTACGCGCTTGGCAGCTGTCTGACGCCTCAACGCCCCGTCAGCGCCTCTTCCCGCAGAAATTCCTCGGCCAGATCCACGTAGGCGCTCGCGCCAATGTAGAGCGGCGTGCGCTGGTGCAGTTCGGTCGGCACGATATCCAGAATGTCGGATTCCCCATCCGACGCCCGGCCGCCGGCCGCCTCACAGAGTAGTGCCAGGGGCGCGGCCTCGTAGAGAAGGCGCAGCTTCCCCGATGCGTTCTTCCGATCGGGGGGATACATGAACAGCCCGCCATACAGCAGGTTGCGATGAAAATCGGCCACGAGCGAGCCGATGTAGCGCCCCGAAAAAGGATCGTGATTCTGCCCGTCGGTCCCCTTGAGGTGCTCGACCAAACGCCGCTGAGGCTCGGACCAACGGGAGGTGTTGCCCTCGTTGACACTGTAGGTGCGTTGCGGCGGCTCCGGAATGCGGATGTTCGGGTGGCTGAGCAGGAATTCGCCGATCGAGGGGTCCAGAGTGAATCCGTGCACCCCGCGACCGGTCGTGTACACCAGCATCGTGGAGGAGCCGTACACGATGTAACCGGCGGCCACCTGTTTGCGGCCCACCTGCAGGCAGTCTTCCAGCGTGCCGTCCCTGCCGCCGGAGACCTTTCGATGAATCGAGAAGATCGTGCCGATGGAGACGTTGGCGTCGATGTTCGATGAGCCGTCCAGCGGATCGTACAGCAGCACGTAGTTCCCGGTCTGGAACTTGGCCGGGATGGTGAGGATCCCCTCCGCCTCCTCGGAGGCCATGCAGCACAGATGGCCGCAGTGGTCCAGGGCCTTGTAGATGGCCTCATGCGCCCAGATGTCGAGCTTCTTGACCTGCTCCCCATGCACGTTGCGCTCGTCCGTACCGCCCAGGATGTCCACGAGCCCGGCCATGTTGACCTCGCGCGCAATGAGCTTGGCGGCAAAGGCCAGGTCATAGAGGATGGTGCTGAAGGCCCCCGTTGCCTCGGGGTACTTCCGCTCCTCATCGGTGATATGCCGCTCGATGGTCACCACGGTCCCATTATGATTGGCCATGGTTTTCTCCTGACTGGCGGGTTTCGGCGTCTCCGGTGGCACACCCCTCGGCGTCCCCGGACTCGGCGGCACGGGCCGCTACTTCGTATGGATTCCTGGCGTAACCGTACTGCGCGTGACGCGCGATGTACAGCAGGGGAAAAAGGAAGGGCCGCTCGTCCCACTGGCGCGTATGCGCCAGTTCGTGGCGCAGCAGTCGTGCCGTGAGGCGCGCCTCGGGATGGACCACGATGGTGCGTCCCAGGGTCACCGCGGCGGCCGGGCGCCCCATGCCCGAGAGCCTGCCGCCGAGCGCCGGGATCCACCGCCCCCGCACCACCCGCACACCTTCCGGAACGGCAACGGGTAACCGCGGCTCGGGCCTGCCGGCCGCCGCGCTCATCAACCGGCCGAGGATCGCCACGGCACCTCCCGATGCGCCCGTGCCCGACCGCGTGGCCGGGCACTTCGTTGTCCCCTGTTGCGGCCGCCAGTGTAGGTGCGAGCGCCGCGACAGTCAACCGCACGGCGACCGCGTCACTCCGGCGGCCGCTCCGCCCGCACGCTCACCTTGCCATCCCGCTCCACGCGCAGCATTACGTTTCCCAGGATGTCGGTGCGCAGTACCCGGGCGCCGCTCAACCTGAGCCGCTCCAGGACGAGCCGGTCGGGATGGCCGTAACGGTTGCGCCGCCCCACCGGGACGAGCGCGATCGTGGGCCGCACCGCCTCGAGCAGCTCGGCTCCCGTGGAGGTTGCGCTGCCGTGATGACCCACCTTCAGCAGTGTGGCACGAAGGTCACCCTCATGGGTGGCCACGATGGCCTCCTCTACCCCCTTGCCCGCGTCCCCCGTGAACAGCGCACGGAAGTCACCCCAACGGAGCAGGAACACCACCGAAGCATCGTTGCCCTCTCCACCGCCGGACCCTGGCGGCGGGGGGTGGAGGAAGCGCAGCAGCACACCGTCCGCGGCGAGTTCACGGCCGGCCCAGCCACCCACCCAGCGTGCGCCTGAGGCACCGGTGGCCTCCAGGAGTTCGATGAAGCGCGGCTTCCCCGCCGCACGTCCCGGATCCACCACCACGCCCACGTCGAAGGCGTCCATCACCGCCCCCGCACCACCGATATGGTCCGCATCCGGATGCGTCAGCACCAGGGCATCCAGGCGCCGGGCCCCGCGGGCCAGCAGGTAGGGTACGACACGCGCCCTGCCGGCGTCGTAGCCGGCCGTCGCCGGACCGGCATCCACCAGGAGCCAGCGCCCCGCGGGCGTACGGATGGCGATGGCGTCCCCCTGCCCCACGTCGATCGCATGGATTTCGAGCACCCCGCTGCCACCACCCAGCGCGGAGTTGGCCACGGCGCCGGTGAGCATTGCCACCGCCATGGCCACCGCGCAGGCGGGCGCCCGGGCGCGCAGGGACGGCGCGGTGGAGGTGGCCCCCGTGATCGGCGTGACGCCGACCTGCCACCAGTGCCACCCGAGCATGCCCGCGGCGGCCGCCACCAGCACGATCTGGATCCCCACCGGCGTGATGAGTCCGTGGCCTCCGGGAACCGCCGCCGCCAGCTGCGCAACGCCCTGCAGGCCGCGGAGCAGGAGGGCGGCAATCCAGGCCAGCGGCGGCGCGACCGCAGGCGCCAGCACGGATGCGGCCAGCGTGGCCGCCAGGAGCGGCAGCGCGGCGGCCAGCCAGGGCAACGCCACCACCGTGGCCAGCACGCCGATGGGGGCCACCGTGCCGAAATGGAGCGCCGCCACGGGTGTGGTCAAAGCGCTGGCGGCCAGGCTGACGGCAACGCCCTGCCGCACTGACCGGGGGCGCAGGCGCGCCACGAAGCTCTCCGCGGGACCCATCAGGAGCAGGATACCGAGCAGCCCCAGGAAGGAGAGCTGAAAGCCGGGATCCAGCAGCAGGAAGGGATCCGCCAGCAGGAGCGCGAGCGCGGCCGCCGCCAGGAGAGCCACTCGATCGGCCGGACGCTGCGCGGCGCGGGCGGCCACCAGCAGGCCCAGCTGGAGGATGGCGCGGGCGGCGGCGGGCGGCGCCCCCAGGAAAAGCACGTAGAGCGCTGCCCCCACCACGGCCGCGGGTGCACGAAGGCGGGCTCCCGCACCGAGCCGCGCGATCAGCCACAGCAGCGCCCCGGTGATGAGCCCCACGTGCATCCCGGAAATGGCCAGCAGATGCACCAGCCCCGCAGCCACGAACAGTTCGCGTGTCGTGTCGGGAAGGCCCTCCCTGCGGGCCAGCAGAAGCGACTCCGCGAGCGCGGCCTCCCGCTCGGGGAGGAGGCCACGGAGCCGGGCCTGGGCCGCCCAGCGCAGGGCGGGCAACGGACGGCGCCCGGCGTCCATGACGCGCATGGCATCGGCGGTGAGCACCCCGCTGAACTGGGCTCTGCGGAGTTGCGCGCCGGGCGGGGCCGAGCGCCACCAGCGGCCCTGCAGCCGCACCACGCTGCCCGCCGGCGGGCGCTCGAGCTCGTTCGCGGACCGTACCCGCAGCAGACCAGCGCAGCTGGCGGGTGCACCGGGGAAGCGGATCCGCTCTGCATGGAAGGGAGCCGCCTCCCCCGGCGGCGGGAGTGCCGCGAACACGCCCTCGAGCGTGACATCCGCGCCATCCGGAATGGCCAGCCGGCAATCGGCCGCCCCGGCCGCCGCGCGGCCGCCGCCGTGCAGCGCGCCCGCCGCCGCCGCGGCCAGCAACAGCGCGGGCCCGTGGCGGCTGGCGAGCGCCAGCGCCGCGGCTACCGCGAGGATGCTCACGGCCAGCGGACCCGCCGGCACGCTACCGGAGAGCGCTGCCCCGACTCCCGCGGCAAAGGCCAGCGTGAGTCCGGCGAGCGGTCTCACGGACACCCCACCACAGCAAAGGCCGCGGGCGAGCATGCGCTCCCGCAGCCTGGATCGGGCGCGACGTGCGCCCCGGCTTCCGCCCGCGCCCGCTTAGGCCACTCTGCCCTGCGCCGAGCGAGCAGCCGGCTCACCCTTGAACGTTGCGCCGGTCGTGGACACGAGCCGCACGTCCACATACTGCCCCACCAGGCGGCCCTCACCGGGGAACGCCACCGCCTTGTAACTTTCGGTGCGACCGAGCATGTCCCCCGCCGAACGGGCGCTCCGCTCCACCAGGACCTGGACCGTGCGGCCCACCTCGGCCACGTTGAGTTCGCGCTGGATCGACCGGTGCAGCGCAATGAGCCGCTCGAGCCGCTCGGCCGCCACGGCGTCCGGCAGGAACTGCTCCGTCGGCAGCCGCGTGGCGGGCGTCCCGTCGCGCGGCGAATAGCGATAGAGGAACGCGTCGTCGAAGCGCACCTGCCGCATGAGGTCGAGCGTAGCCTCGAATTCCTCCTCGGTCTCACCCGGGAAGGCCACGATGACGTCCGTGGAAAGCGCAATGTCCGGCATGGCCTCCCGCACCAGCGCCACCTTCTCCAGGTATTCGGCCACGGAGTAGCGGCGCAGCATGCGCTTGAGGGTGCGATCGTGCCCTGCCTGCACCGGCAGATGGAGCTGCCGGCAGACGGCCGACTCCTCCGCCATCACCGCCACCAGCCGGGCGGTCACGTCGCGCGGGTGCGGGGACGTGAAGCGGACCCTGCGGATGCCGTCCACCCGAGCCACCCCGCGCAGCAGATCGGCAAAGTCCCAGTCACCGTGGCGATAGGAGTTCACCGTCTGGCCGAGCAGCGTG
This sequence comes from Gemmatimonadota bacterium, assembly GCA_040905425.1. Taxonomy (GTDB): domain Bacteria; phylum Gemmatimonadota; class Gemmatimonadetes; order Longimicrobiales; family RSA9; genus JBBDRO01. The sequence goes on from JBBDRO010000100.1 coordinate 62,562, forward strand.
ACCTCGGTCGTCCCCTCGGCGGCGACAGCACGGACTTCGGCCAGAACGTGGTCCGGATCCCGATTCTTCTCGGCACCGCGGACATACGGCACGATGCAGTACGTGCAGCGGTGGTCGCAGCCCCGCTGCACCGTCACCCAGGCGCTCACACCCGGGCCGCGGCGCACGGCCAGCCCCTCGTAGTTCTCCTCGGGACTGAGTTCCAGCAGGCCCAGGCGGCCGTCGGACATCACGGCGTCATCTACCGCGGCGGGCTGGATGCGCGCCGGCTCGTCAGCCGCCGGGGGCACGCTGCCGAGGACCGGCAGGGCCAGGCCGCGTCGAGAGGCCGCGTCCCCCGAGGGCCCGTCCCCCGAAGCCGCGTCCCCCGAAGCCGAGTCCCCCGAAGCCGAGTCCCCCGAAGCCGAGTCCCCCGAAGCCGCGTCCCCCGAAGCCGCGTCCCCCGAAGCCGCCTCCCCGGGC
>JBBDRO010000100.1:63123-133245 GCA_040905425.1 Gemmatimonadota bacterium
GTCCCCCGAAGCCGCGTCCCCCGAAGCCGCGTCCCCCGAAGCCGCCTCCCCGGGCCCGGCCAGCGCCGGCCGCAACCGCGCCAGCGCCGCCGGCAGGCGCCGATAGCCGTCCGGTCCCACGACCAGGTCCACGTAGCCGGCACGCTCGAGCAGACGCTCGCCCAGGCGCTGCGCCATGCATCCCGTGACCCCGATCACCAGGTCGGGATTCGCCAGCTTGAGCCGGTTCAGCTCGCCCACACGCCCGAGCACGCGCTGCTCAGCATGCTCACGGATGGCGCAGGTGTTCACCAGCACCACGTCCGCGTCCTCGGGACGAGTCACGATCTCGAAGCCATCGGCCGCCAGGATGCCCTGCATCAGCTGGCCATCACCGATGTTCATCTGACAACCGTAGGTCTCGACGAAGGCGGTGCGCCGGGGCGTGTCGGTAGGATGCTGCCTTCCCCGGGGCGTATCCATGGCTGCGGGGGACGACGTCATTGGCCGAACACCGCCACGGCAAAGGTGAAGCGCCAGAAGGACTCGCTCAGACCGCTCGCATTGGCGGTGGCCAGCCCGGACCTGCGACCCCGCTCCACAGTGAGATCGGCCAGCGCCAGCGGTGCGCTGGCCTCACCGAAGCGGAAGCCCCCGCCTCCACCGAAGGCCCATTCCGTGGCCGGCCCCTCGTCCACCCGATGGAAGGGCAATTGCAGCCAACTCCCGCCCAGCCGCAATGGATAGGTGCGTGCGCCGCGGCGCACGCCCGTGTACTCCAGCCCACCGCCCAGCCGCCAGGTCTCCCGCTCGGTTACCGTGGCGGTCTCCTGGGATGGATCGGTTCGCGTGGCGGCCACACCGAAGGTGCGTTCCGCACCGAGGGCGGCCATGAGATCGGGGCCCAGCATGGCGCTGGCACCCACCACCGCGCGGTGCGGCAGATCGAACGTGGCGCTGCGCGCCGGTCCGCCGGCGGAATCGGCCGACAGTTCTCCACTCAACGTGACGGCCGCGCTCACCCGCAGTGCCGGATCGGGATCCCAGCGCACCCCCAGCGTGGCGTGGGGCGCGAGATAGTCCCAGCGGAACCGCTCGTCGTAGCCCTGGAGAGGGGGCTCCGCACCGGGAAAACCACGCGCCACCCGGCGCTCCAGCCCGCCCGTGTAGACGCCGCCGCCCAGGCCCACCGCCAGCGCCGGCGTGAGCGTGTAGGCCAGGCCGAGTTGCAGGCGTGCGATGCCGCCGCGCGAATCCAGAACGTCGCTTGTGGTGAGGGTGTCCGCACCGACCACGATCCGGCCCTCCGTGCTGATGGCCCAGGACTGATCCAGGAAGCCGCCGTAGCCGGCCGTGGCCACCAGCCGCGTGCCGATCGGGTAGAGCACGTTCATGACCGGAAAGCGCGCGCCGCCGAAAGCATCGGAGGCACCGTTCACCGCCACGGTGCCGGTGATCGGCTGGACGGCCGCCAGCACACCCTTGCGCGGGGCGCCGGCGGCGTCCGCCGGGTTGAGGAAGGAAGCGCTGGTGCCGAGCAGACCCACACCAATGCCGCCCAGCGCACGACCGCGTGCGTCGACCGGGGCCACCGGGACGCCCAGACCGCGGGTGCCGAGCAGCGACTGGGCCGCGACGGGCGCCGCGGACACGACCATCAGGATGGCCAGAAGGAGCGCGTGACGGGTCATCGGAGCTGTACCTCTGTGGCCACCGTGAGGACGAGTCGCAGGCGGGGCGCGCCACTGAATGCGCCCATACCGAAACGCCCGCCATCCGGCGGGGAGAAGAGGGCCAACCAGTCCGAGGCGGCGGCCTGCGCGTCACTGCCCAGCAGCGGGCGCATGAAACCCGTCACATCCACGACCACGGTGGCCTCGGAGTCCCCACCGAAGGCGCTGGCCGGTATAGCGTCGGCGATCCCGACCACCTGCGCCAGCGGTGAGCGCTCCAGCGGCACGAAAGCCGGCCTGAGCACCGTGGTGGCCGTGAGTGCCACGGAATCCGTGGGTGCGTACCCCGCCGGCGGGGGCACCGGCTCGAGCAACAGCTCCGCGCGATTCAGCACCGCGTCACCCAGGCGCACGGTGCACGATCCGGGATCCCCGCTGGGCCCGCACGGCACCACGAGGTCCTCCAGCGTGGGCGCCATGCGCAGGAACGTGCGCCACCCCTCCACGCCGCCCACCCGCGGCGTGCCGGCCCGCTCGGCCAACTGCGGCGTGTAGACGCTCGTCCGGCGCGTCACGGGCACGAGCATACGAATCACCGTGTCGGGCCGGGTGGACGGCCGGAAGTCCACGTGTAGTGACATGTTGCGGATGCGCAGCCGCCCCTGCCCTCCCATCATGGAGAGGAGCAGGCCCTGTTCGTCATCGGACGCCTCCGCCAGCGCCGCCGCCGTGGCCGAGTCGAACACGAGCAGCAGCGAATCCTGCCCCGCGGCCCACGCTAGCGTGGACCCCGACGCGGTGCGCGTCCCCCCCGGTTGTTCCCAGAGCGTACGCACGGAGGCGGTATCCACGGCGTGCGTCCACGTGGCACTGCCCGGGTCCCAGGCCTGCCGGACGGCGTGCAGGTGCACCTCCACCTCACCCTCCACGACCGAACGCAGGGTGTCCACGACGGCGGTGAGCTGACCACCCACGAAGGTCAGGTTGCGATCCCACGCCATGCCCCCACCAGCCTGCACCACCTGCTGCGAATCGGGCAGACTCACGAACCGGGTCAGGCTGTGCGCCTGCAGGGCCCCCCCGAACGCGTTGGCAACCACCTGATAGCCCGCCCCGGCCGGCCCGGCGTAGCCCGCGATGGCCGTGTCCAACGCCAGGAACTGACCGGCCTCGAGCACGACCTCGAAGGTCCTCAATTCACCACCCTTGACCAGACCGCCGCCCACCGCGGTTGGGCCCTCCTCCGTGCAGGCAGCGGCCGCCAGGGCCAGGACCAGGGCAACGGCCAGGGTCCCCCTCACGAGACACCCCCCGCCGCGCCATCGGAGCGGAGCGTGAACCGCTCCGGCAGCAGCGCGTCGAGGCTCCAGGTGGCGTGCGCGCCGCCCAGCGTCAGCGACTGGACCTCCAGCGCCGGGGCAAATTCGGCCAGCGCCTGCCGACACGCGCCGCACGGCGGTGTAGGGGTGGCCGCATCGGTCACCAGCACGAGCGAGCGGAAGCGGCGCGCACCAGCGGCCACCGCCGCTCCCAGCGCCACCCGCTCGGCGCACATGGTCAACGGCAGCGCCGCGTTCTCAACATTGCACCCCGCGTACACGGCGCCATCCTCCGCCTCGAGGGCGCAGCCTACCTGGAAGCCGGAGTACGGCGCATAGGCACGCTCCCGCGCCGTCCGTGCCGCCGCAGCCGCTGTATCTTTCATTACCGCCACGTTCGCTCTTTCTCTTTCTGGCAAGCGACGATGCCCGTCCACCGCTCCGCGTGCGTCAGGTTTCCACGCGGGGCAGCCTCGTGGTGAGCCCCGTCAGAATTTCGTAGCTGATGGTACCGGCGCACTCGGCCACCTCGTCCACCGTGATCTCCGCGTCAGCTTCGCGTCCCACGAAGGTCACGATCTCCCCCGGCTCGGCTTCGAGGTCCGACATGTCTACCACGGTCATGTCCATGGAGATCCGTCCGACCACCGGAATGCGCCGCCCGCGCAGCAGGGCGGAGCCCCGGTTGGCCAGCGTCCGGGGCAGACCGTCACCGTAGCCGATGGCCACGGTACCCCACCGCTCCCATCCGCGTGCCTGATGCGTGGCCCCATACCCCACGGTGCTGCCGGGCGGCACGCTGCGTACCTGGACCAGCCGGGCCCGCACGGCGGCCACGGCGCGCGGCCGTGGCACGCCGGCCACGCCCGGCGCCGCCGCCCCGCCGTAGAGGAAGATGCCCGGACGAACCGCGTCAGCGCCGTATTCGGGCCAGCGCATCGAGGCCGCGCTGTTGCATGCGTGCACGCACAGATCTCCCAGCTTCACGGGAAGCTGCGCCAGCGCGTCCTGGAAGCGGCGCCACTGCGAAGCTACGCCCATGGCGTCGGCGGCGTCGGCGCTGTGAAAGTGCGTGAACACCCCCGTCCAACGGAGCCGCGCTCCCGTGCGCGCCTGCACCGCCGCGGCCCACTCGCTGGTGTCGCGCCAGTCGAAGCCGGCTCTGCCCATGCCGGTGTCGACCTCCACGTGGAACTCGAGGGGGCCGTGACGCTCCGCCGCGGCCGCCCACGCTTCCAGCCCGGCCACGCTGGATACCGATGCCACCAGCCGTGCGCGGGCCGCCGTCTCGACGGCCCCGGGCGCCAGCGGGGTGAATACGTGAACGGGGCGCCGCACCCCGAGTTCCCGCAGGGCGGCGCCCTCCATGGCCGTGGCTACCCCGTACCCCCACGGCTCCAGCGGCTCCAGCGCACGCACCACGCGCGCGGCACCGAGGCCGTAGGCGTCCGCCTTCACCATGGGCAGCACGCTCCGCTCGGCGCCCACGTGGCGGCGCACCGTCTCATAATTGGCGCGCACCGCGTCGAGGTTCACCTCGACCCAGGCGCGCTCTCGCAAGTCGTTTGACATGGCCGACAAAGAACGCCTAGTATAGAGTTACCGTGACCCCCGGGCAAGGCAGCGTGGCGCGCTTTTCCGCGTCCCTGAGCCACCTCCGACCCACTCCCGACGACATGGCCGCAAACAGCTCGCTGGACGGTCCCGTGCTGGACCGCGCCCTGGACCTCGTGCGCTTCCTGCGCGCGCGCTGCCCGTGGGACGCCAGGCAGACACCCGCCTCGCTCGTGCCCTATCTCCTGGAGGAGGCGCACGAGGCCGCGGACGCCATCGTGGAGGAGGATGACGGGGCCCTTCCGGGCGAACTCGGCGATCTGCTCCTGAACCTGGCCTTCCAGGTGGTGCTGGCCGAGGAGCGGGAGGCGTTCGACGCCGCAACTGTCGTGGAGCGTCTGGAGGCCAAGATGCGCCGGCGCCACCCGCAGCTGTACGGCGACGGACCCGCCCGGGACTGGGAGGCCATGAAGGCGGCGGAGCGAACCGCCGAGGACGCGGGAGCCTCCGTCCTGCATGGCCTGCCGCGGGGGCTCGAGCCGCTGTCTCGCGCACAGCGCATCCAGGACCGGGTGGCCGGTGTGGGCTTCGACTGGGCCGACGTGGAAGGTGCCCTGGCCAAGGTGGAGGAAGAACTGGCGGAGGTCCGTGGCGCGCTGGCCGCGGAACCCTCACCGGCGCTCGAGGAGGAGCTCGGGGATCTGCTCTTTGCCGTGGTCAATGTGGCGCGCCTGTCGGGTGCCCACGCCATGCGCGCCCTGCAGCGGGCCAATGCCAAGTTCACGGGCCGCTTCGAGGCGCTCGAGCGGCGGGCCGGTGAGCGCGGCCTGGTGCTGGGCCAGGCCACGCTCGAGGAACTGGACGCCGTGTGGGACGAAGTAAAGGCCGCGGAGGCCGCGCGGCGCACCGCGGAGGCTGAGCCCGCCCCGGAGGCTGAGCCCGCCCCGGAGGCTGAGCCCGCCCCGGATGGTGAGCGCGCCCCGGAGCGGCAGCCCGCCCCGGAGGGTGAGCGCGCCCCGGCGCGGCAGCCCGCCCCGGACGGTGAGCGCGCCCCGGCGCGGCAGCCCGCCCCGGAGGGTGAGCGCGCCCCGGAGCGGCAGCCCGCCGCCGAGCGTCCGCGCGCCGAGGGTGAAGGACGCCACGTGGACTGAGCGCGCGGCGGGGCCGCGCTGGGACGTCGCTTACGACCGGGCGCCGCGGCCCTCAGGGGTAGATGCGGTTCAGCATGCGCGGGAAGGGAATCAACTCGCGGATGTGGTGCCGGCCGGCGATCCATCCCACGGTGCGCTCCACGCCCAGCCCGAAGCCGGCATGGGGAAAGGAACCGTAGCGGCGCAGTTCGAGATACCATTTGTAGGCCGCCTCGGGCAGCTTCTCCTCGTGGATGCGCTCCAGCAGCCGCGCATGATCGTCCTCGCGCTGGCTGCCGCCGATGATCTCCCCGTAGCCTTCCGGCGCCAGCAGGTCGTTGCACAGCACCGTGCGGGGGTCGTCGGGGTTCTCCTTCATATAGAAGGCCTTGGCCTGCTTGGGGTAGTTGTAAACGAACACCGGTCGATCGTGCAGCTCCGCCAGCGCCGTCTCGTGGGGCGCGCCCAGGTCATCCCCCCAGCTGATGTCGTGCCCCTTCTCCTGCAGAATCTTGACCGCGTCGGTATAGTCCACACGGGGGAACGGCGCGGCCACGCGCTCGAGGGTGGTGGTGTCCCGCTCCAGGACATCCAACTCGTCACGGCAGCGCTCCAGCGCGCGTTCCACGAGATAGGTGACGAAGGTCTCCTGGAGGCGCATGTTGTCCTCCGAGTCGGCCCAGGCCACCTCGGGCTCCACCATCCAGAACTCGGTGAGGTGGCGGCGCGTCTTGGACTTCTCGGCGCGAAAGGTGGGTCCGAAGCAGTACACCTTGCCGAACGCGGCGGCGGCGGCCTCCACATAGAGCTGGCCCGTCTGCGCCAGGTAGGCGGGCTCACCGAAGTAGTCGATCTCGAACAGTCCGGCGCCACCCTCCCCGATGGCGGAGGTGATAATGGGCGTGTCGATGCGGGTGAAGCCGTTCGTGTAGAAGAAATCGTGGATGGCCTGCTCCACCTCGTGGCGGATGCGGAGGCCCGCGCGCTGCTGGGCCGAGCGCAGCCAGAGGTGACGGTGATCCAGGAGGAAGTCCACCCCGTGTTCCTTCGGCTGGATGGGGTACTCCTCGCTGGCCGCGACCAGTTCCACGTCCCGCACCACGAGTTCGTAGCCACCGGGGGCGCGCGCGTCCGCCTTCACGCTTCCGGTGATGCACACGGTGCTCTCCTGGGTCAGCGCCGTGAACGATTCCCATGCAGGCTCGGAGAGCTCCTTGCGGGCAAAGACGCACTGGACGATGCCGGTACCGTCACGCACCACGGCAAAGCCGATCTTGCCGTGGGTCCGGGTGGTATGCACCCAGCCCCGGATGATGACATCGTTTCCTTCGTGGTCCCCCAGGGACCGGATCTCGGCTAGGACGGCCATGGACCTGCTCGGCAGATGATCGGTGCGGACGAATGCCCGTGCCCCGCAGCCGCGGGGTGCGAAAAGGTAGACGGGCCGTCGGAGAGGGTCAATCGGGGGCGCGCCGCCTGGCGGACCCCCGGCGTGGCGCTGGCCGTACTCCTGCTGGAGGGCTGCCTGGCGGCGCCGCGCCCGGTGCCCGTGGCCGACGTGGCGCCGCCCGCAGGGTCCGTGCCCGCCGCGGCCCCGGCCGCGCCGGTGGAGGCGTGGCGCACGGACGTGGGCAACGGACTCGAGTACGGCATCACGGTGCACGGCCCGGTGATCCTGGCCACAACCACGGACCGCATGCTGGTGGCCCACGCGGCGGCGGACGGCCGGCGTTTCTGGGGCCGCCGCTACGGCTCGCCGCTGGTGGGCGCGCCCGTACCCGTGGCAGGGCACGTCCACTTCGGCACGGGCTACCGGGACCGGAAGATCCACGCCGTGGAGCTGGAACTGGGGCGCGCGGGCTGGGAGCGCCGCACGGGGGAGGCGCGCACGCCCGTAACCGTGGGATCCGACGACCTCTACGTGGGCATGGAGGACGGACGCGTGCTGGCGCTCTCCCTGGAGGACGGGACCGTGCGCTGGGAGCGCCGTCTGCCGGACAGGGCCGCGTGGGCGCCCGTGCTCCAAGGAGATCAGGTCATCGTGGCCACCTACCACGACACCCTCTACTCCCTGGACGCGGCCACCGGCCAGGTACGCGGCCGCCTGCCGTTGCCGGGCACCCCGTCGGCACCGCCCCTCGTGGTGGAGGCCACCCTGTATCTGCCGCTCCATCCAGGCGTGCTGGCCGCGGTGGTCCTTTCGGGAACACAGCCCGCGCTGGCGTGGCGCGCCGAGCTGGCCGACCCCGTGCTCGCCGCGCCCGTCCGCATGCCCGGCGGCGGCCTGCTGCTGCTGGATCGAGCGGCACGCCTGTGGACCGTGGACGCGGCCGGGAGCGCGCGGCAGCTCGTGGAGCTGGGCGGCGCCGCCACGGGCTCCCTGGCGGCGGCGGCGCAGGGCGCCGTCGTGGGCCGTCTGGATGGCGCGCTCTTCCTGGTCGGCGCCGACGGCGTGGTACGCTGGCGGCTGGAGTTGGGCGACGCGATCGTGAGCCCGGTAACCGTGCGCGCCGACGGCCTGTACGTACCGCTCCTTCACGGTGAGATCGTGAAATTCAGATGAGGCTGACAAGGCGCTCTACCGGATTGCTGCTGGGCACGCTGGTGGCGGCTCAGGGATCGGCCGCGGCTCAGGGATCGGCCGCGGCCCAGGGATCAGGATCAGCCGCGGCCCAGGGATCAGCCGCGGCCCAGGTCGCGGGGCTGGAGGGTCCAGCGCCTTTCCAGGCGCGCGCGACCGCGGCAGGCCTGGTGTGGGCGTCCGAACCCGAGCGCGAGTGGACCGCGGGGGCCGTTGTAGAGCGCGCCGCGGGCGGCCCGTTCCGCCCCGTGGCGGTGGCCAAATGGGGATTCCTCGGCGGCGCAGCCGGGGTCGCGGTGTGGGGTGTCCTCGAGAGCCGCCGCGCGGACGACGCGTACGAGGCGCTCGAGGCGCGCTGCGCCGCGGACGAAGCGGCGTGCGCGGCACGCCTGGCCTCGGGCGCCTACGCCGACGCCGGCCTGGAGGCGGCCTACGGGGACGTGCTGGCCGCGGATCGCCGCGCCGGCCGTGCGCTGCTGGCCGCCGAGGTGGCGTTTGCCGCCAGTGTGGTGCTCTTCGTACTGGACCTACGCAACGCTGGGGCGCCGGAAGATATTCCCTACGAACCCCGGCTGCGGACGGGCCGGATGGAAGACGGTGGTGTGCGTCTCTCGCTCCACCTTCGCCTCCCGCACCGCTGATTCCGCGGCGGCCGGCACAAGCTCCTCCTGACCCGCGAGCTCGAGCAACACATCCACGATCCGCGGGTCGAACTGCCGCCCGCGCTGGGCCGTTATCTCCGCCAGTGCCCGCTTCCGTGACCATGCCGCCTTGTAGGGGCGGACATGGGTGAGGGCGTCGAACACGTCCGCCACGGCCACGATGCGCCCCTCGAGCGGAATCTCCTCGCCGCGCAGCCCACGCGGGTAACCGGTTCCGTCCCAGCGCTCGTGGTGGGTGAGCGCAATGCTTTCGGCCATGCGCAGCACGGGAAAGCGGCTCCCCGCCAGGATGGCGGCACCCACCACCGTGTGCTGACGCACATTCTCCAGTTGGTCATCCGTCAGCGAGCCCTGCTTTTGGAGCACCGCGTCACTCACGGCGATCTTGCCCAGATCGTGAAGCGGCGCGGCGCGCGCGATCCGCCGCACCGCCGCCGCGCTCATGCCCAGGCGGCGGGCGATTCCGGCCGACAGCGCCGCCACGCGCTCCGTGTGCCCCCGGGTGGGCCCATCGTGCAAGCGGGTGGCCTCCTCCAGCCGCGCGATGATCTCGTCCTCCGCCAGGTCGGCCCGGCGCCGCTGCCGCACCGCGTCCGCGGAAGTGCGGCGCTGCCACCGGATGAACTCCAGCAGCCGCTCCACCCGCATGACGAGGTCAGCGCCCATGTAGGGCTTCACGACGAAGTCCGCGGCACCGAGTTCGTGGGCGCGACGCCGGGAGGGCGCGGTGCCGTCGGCGCTGACCACGATGACGGGTACCACTCCCTCCTCACCCAGCGCCTCACGCAGGGCGGTCAGGAAGTCGAAGCCGTCATGCCGGGGCATGTGCAGGTCCAGGAGCACCACGTCGTGTCGGTGCGCCTGGAAGAGCGCCAGCGCCGTCTCACCCTCCCCCGCAACATCCACGTGCGGACAGCCGGCACGCTCCAGGAGGCGTACCAGGAGGCGGGCGTTGGATGCCTCATCGTCCACCACGAGGAGGCGGGCGTCAGCCAGCACGTTGTCCAGCGCCTGATCCGGCATGGTGATTCTCCCGCTCGCCCTGCGGGCGGAGCGCCGTGTGATGATAGGGGCTACGCCGTGGGCGCCGATGCGCTTCATGGTGCGTGTCACGCCACACCCATAAGGCGAGGCTCATGCCGTATTCGCGAAAGCGCTGCACATGTTGTGGGAGAAGAACATCCACCGGTTCGGCCTGCCACCGGGACTGTCCAGAATCAGGACATATGCCCGCGGCGTGGAGCCACCGGGCGAACGGCGAGTGCTGGCGCACGCGAGTCCCGGCCTGGCTGTATGGTATCCGGACAGTGTCGGGAATCTCCACAGCGGCGACGGGAGGGTCGGCCAACGCAGACCGGGAAACCGGCTCATCGTACCGGGAGGGCCGGCTCAGCCCACGTCGTAGAGCCGCGCGCGCTCCGCCCAGCGCGCACGCAGCGCGGCGGCCACCGCGGCGTGCTCCGGCGTGCGCAGCTCGGGATCCGCCGCCACGGCGGCCCGGGCGTCCCGCCGGGCCAGCAGCAGCAGATCCTCGTCTCGCTCAGGGTCGAAGTGGCGCAGCTCGGGCAGTCCGTGCTGGCGTGCGCCGAAGAAGTCTCCCATGCCGCGCAGACGTAGATCGGCGAGCGCGATGGCAAAGCCGTCCTCCGTGCCCGCGAACAGTTGCAGACGTTCGGCCGCCTCCCCGCCGCCGGTGAGCAGGACGCAATAGCTCTCCTCCCCGCCCCGGCCCACCCGCCCCCGCAACTGGTGCAGCTGCGAGAGTCCGAAGCGTTCCGCGTGCTCCACCACCATCACGGTGGCGTTGGGCACGTCGATACCCACTTCGATGACCGTGGTGGCCACGAGCACATCCAGCTCACCCGCCGCGAAGGAGCGCATGACCGCCTCCTTCTCCTGGCCCGCGAGCTGGCCGTGCAGGAGCCCCACCCGGAAGTCCGGAAAGACGTCCGTGGAGAGCCGCTCGTACTCCTCTGTAGCAGCCCGTCCGTCCACGTGCTCCGAGGCCTCCACCAGTGGGTAGACCAGGTACGCCTGCCGGCCGCGGCCGAGCTGCTCACGCACGAAGGCGTGCACGGCGCCGCGCTTCTCCTCCCCGCGCAGCGCGGTGCGCACCGGTAGCCGGCCCGGCGGCCGCTCGTCCAGCACGGACAGCTCCAGGTCCCCGTAGAGGGTGAGGGCCAGGGATCTGGGGATGGGCGTGGCCGACATGACGAGCACGTCGGGATCCCCCCCGGGCTCGGCCGCGCCGGGCGGTTCCGCAAGCGCCAGGCGCTGACGTACCCCGAAGCGATGCTGCTCGTCCACGATGGCCAGCCCCAGCCGGTGCCAGCGCACACCCTCCTGGATGAGCGCGTGGGTGCCCACGACCAGTTGCGCCCGGCCGCTCTCCACGCCCTCCCGCGCGGCGCGCCGCTCCGCCTGCGTCAAGCGCCCGGTCAGGAGCTCCACGCTCACCGGCAGCTCTCCCAGCAGGGTGCGCAGCGTACGGGCGTGCTGCTCGGCCAGGATCTCGGTGGGGGCCATGAGCGCCGCCTGATAGCCATTCTCCACTGCCAGCAGCATGGCCAGCAGCGCCACCACCGTCTTGCCCGAGCCCACGTCCCCCTGCAGGAGGCGGTTCATGCGCAGCGGAGCGGCCATGTCGGTGAAGATCTCCCGCAGCGCACGCGTCTGCGCGGCGGTGAGCTGGAAGGGCAGCGCGCGGTAGAGCGCGCCCACGAGCCGATCCGAGCGCTGGAAGGATATGCCGCCGCGCCCCGCGGTGGCGCGATCGGCCGCCAGCGCATGCAGGAGCTGGAGGAAGAAGAGTTCCTCATACGCCAGGCGGCGCCGTCCGCGCTCGGCATCCGCCAGCTTTTCCGGCCGGTGCAGCAGCGCCATAGCCTGCATGAGCGTGGGCAGGCCGGCCGCCTCGAGCTGCGCGCGTGGAAAGATCTCGGCGGGCTGCAGCAGTGGCAGGTGGCGGTCCAGATTCTGCTCCACGATGGCCCGTACCACCTTCTGGGAGAGGCCCTCCGTGGTGGGGTAGATGGGCAGGACCTTACCGCCCGCCTCCGCCTCCTCCGCACGCCCCAGGACCACGTACTCGCGCGGCTGCATCTGCTTGCCGTGGAAGAAGCGCACGGGCCCGGTCACGAGCAGCAGGTCCCCCCGCCGGATGGTGCGCTCCAGGAAGGGTTGCCCCGGCCAGGAACACTCCAGCACGCCCGAGCGATCGCGCAGCACCGCCTGGAAGATGCGCAGCCCCCTGCGGGTGGGCAGGACGCCCTTGTCCATTACCTCACCGATAACGGTGGCGTCCGTGCCCAGCTCCACCTTCCCGATGGGCGTCACCGTGCTGGCGTCCTCGTAGCGGCGGGGCAGGTGGAAGAGGAGGTCGCGCACCGTGTGGACGCCGATGCGCCCCAACGCTTCGGCCCTCCGGGGACCCACCCCCTTGAGGAATTGTACCGATCCATCCAGAGGAGACGGGCCGCTCATGGCACGCGCCTACGGCGCCAACACGCCCCGCACGAAATCAGCGGGGCGGAAGGGTTCCAGATCCGCCGCGGCCTCGCCCGTACCGACCAGTTTGACGGGCACGTCCAGCTCCGTCTCCAGCGCTACCACGATGCCGCCCCGGGCCGTGCTGTCCAGCTTGGCCAGGGCAAAACCGGAGACCTCCAGTGCCCCGGCAAAGGTACGGGCCTGCGCCACGGCGTTCTGCCCCACGGTGGCGTCCAGCACGAGCAGCGTCTCGTGCGGCGCGCCCGGCAGGCGGCGCGCCAGCACCCGCTCGACCTTGGTCAGTTCGCTCATCAGGTCACGCTGCGTGTGCAGGCGCCCGGCCGTGTCCACCAGCACCACGTCGTGGCCCCGCGCCTCGGCCGCGTCCACCGCGTCGAAGGCCACCGCGGCCGGGTCGGCGCCCGGGCGGGCGCCCACGAAGCCCGCGTCCACCCGTTCGGCCCATACCCGCAGCTGGTCCACGGCGCCAGCCCGGAAGGTGTCGGCGGCCGCCAGCAGCGGCCGCTGCCCCGCCGCGTGCAGCCGGTGCGCGAGCTTGGCCAGCGTGGTGGTCTTGCCCACGCCGTTGACGCCCACGAACAGGTAGACCGTGGGTCCCGCCGCCGCCGTGGCGAGCGTACGGTCCCGTCCCTCGAGGAGGGCCAGGAGCTCGCCCTCCAGGGCATCCCGGAAGTCCTGCTCGGTGCGGACCTTTCCGCCCCGGGAAACGCTCTCCATCCGATCCACGAGCCGCAGCGTGGCCGCCACGCCGAAATCCGCCTCCAGCAGGAGTTCCTCGATGGCCTCGAGCGAGCCCTCGTCCAGGCCGCGGACCAGCACCCCCACGTCCGTGAGGGCCACATCCCGGATGCGGCCCCAGAGCGAGCGCCCTTCTTCTGCGCGGCGCGCCAGTCGACTCATGGTTTCCTTGCTTCGTGAGGCATGTCAGCGGAGCCCCCAACGGCGGCGCAGCGTCCACTCCGTGGCCAGGAGGAGGAGCAGCGCCAGCCAGGGCCAGGGCGAGGAGCGCAGCGGCGCGCCCCGTCCCGTGCGAGCGGCACCGTTGGCCAGCGCGGCACCCGCCGGCGCCAGCCCCTCGAGCGGTACCGCCGGACGTACCCACTCGGCGGCGAAGGGTTCGACGGTGAGCGGGCCCGTGTACTGCTGATCCCCGAGCGCCGCCCGGTAGGCGTAATGCCCCGGCATCAGCGGAGGCGTGACGGCCGTGCCGTCGCGTGCCAGCACGAGCGTGGTGTCCATCACCGTCCCGCCTGCGCTGTCCGCCACCTGGACGCGCACCGTGTCTCCGGCAAAGCCCGGCGCACGCCATGCCATCTCCTCGCCGCGCGGCACGGCACGGCGCACCGGCTCCACCACGTCCCCGTCCACCACGGCCGGATCCCGGGCGAGCCAGCCGGCCAGCGCCGCCCACAGGCGAAGATGGACGGTGCGCGCCTGACCACCCCGAAAGGCCCACCGCCAGTAATCCTCCCCCAGGGCCACGACCCAGCGCCGCCCAGCGCCCTCGCCGGCCAGCGCCAACGGTGCGGAAGGGCCCCTGGTGCCCCGGCGGACCCGGAGCGGGGCCCAGGCACCCTCGGGCACCGCCGCGGGGCTCCTGAGGGCCGTCAGGGGCGGTACGCCGGCCGTTTCCAGGCCGGCCAGATGGGGGGCCACCGGTGAGGCGGGCACATCCGGGTCGAGGTACCAGTCCGCCTCCACGCGCGCGCCCACCACGACCGGCGTACCGGGGACGGCTCCCTCCGCGGCTGGAAATACCACCGCCCGGCGCGCCGCCGCGGCCGCGGCGCTCACCCAGGAGGGCGCATCCGACCCGGTGCCGTGGAAGACCGCCACGCGGGCTTCCGCGAGGGCGGCGCGCACCGCCGCTTCCGACACTGGCGCCCCGGCGTCCCCGCCCGCGCCACCGCGCACCCAACGCCCCTCGGCAACGCGCAGGTAGGCCGCCACCGGCACCCCGAGGGCGCCGGCCAGCGCGGGTTGCAGGAAGCGGGGCTCCTGGTCGGGCAGCAGGGACACGATCACCACGCCCGCCGGCCGCGGTCCTACCCGTACGTACGCCGACCTGCTCCAGGGGGATGGGCCGGTGGCGTCCTGAAGCGCCGCGTCCAGCCGCACCAGACCGCCGCCGCCCGGCGCCGGCGGGGTGACGCGCAGCGTGCCGGTGGCCACCCGCCCCGGCACGGGCGTCGCCACCGCGGCCCGACCCAGCTCCCGGCCCCCGGCGCGCAGCACCACGGTGAGCGAATCCGCCCGGGGCTCACCCGCCGGCGCACGCACCCCGAAGCGCACGTCCACCGGCTCACCCGCCTCCGCCCAGGCGGGCGCGTCCAGCTCGGCCAACATGGGCGGGCGCCCGCCGCCGGCCACGTCCCGGACCTCCAGCTCCAGCCCCAGGCGCGGCAGCCAGCGCGCCACCTCCGCGGCATCCTCCACGCCCCGGTCGGTGACCACCAGTACCCGCCGGGCGCCCAGTTCCGCGGCGGCCTTGAGCGCCGGCAACAGCCGGGTGACCGGAGCGGCCGGGGTGAGCGCCTCCAGCGAGTCGGCTGGCACCGGCCGCACCGCCGCGCCGAAGACCAGCACCGGCGCTCCATCGGCCCGGTCCCGCGCGGCCGCCACGCCCCGCTCCCAGGCGGTGGCGCCATCCGTGGCCGCCGACATGCTGAGCGAGCCGTCGAGAAGAACCGCCTGCCGCGCATCCGCCCCGCCGCCGGCCGATCGATGGGGATCCAGGAGGAGGAGCGCCACGAGCGTGAGCGCTAGCGCTCGCAGCGCCGCCAGCAAGGGACGGCCGCGGCCGGGCGCCTCACGGTTCCGGTACAGGTACAGCGCACCCGCGGCAAAGGAGGCCGCGGCCAGTACCAGGAGGATCCAGTCGGTTGCGCTCATCTCTCAACGATCGGGGGCGCGCGCGGGCGGCGCCATGGCAAACGCGGCCGGCAAGCGCAAAAGCAGGAGCCCGCCGGCTGCCGCCCGCGGGCTCTCCTGCGCAGATCGCGCCACCGCGCCCTCGGCGCGCCGCCCGGCCCGCCTCAGGATCCGGCGGCGGCCGCGGGTGCGGGCGTGTCAGCCTTCCGCTCGGCCGACCAGCCGACCCCCAGCAGTTGCCATCGTGCCGCCGCCACGCTGTCGAACGCCGCGCGCGCGGCACCCGCGATGGCCGGCGCGTCCGGCAGCTTCACCTTGCGGGCGTCGATGGCCACGCCGTTTTCACGCAATTCGTAATGCAGGTGCGCGCCGGTAACCAGGCCGGTGGCGCCCACCCGGCCCACCACGTCGCCGAGCTTGACCTTGTCCCCGCGCCTGACCTGGATGCGCGACAGGTGGGCGTAGCGGGTCTCGTAACCGCTGAAATGGCGAACCCGCACCAGGTTGCCGTAGCCGCCGTCGGCGCCAGCGAAGCTGACCGTGCCGTTGGCGGTTGCCTTTACGGGCGTCCCCGCCGGAGCGCCGTAATCCGTGCCCTGGTGGGCCCGGTAGATCCCCAGCACCGGATGGTAGCGGCGCGGATTGAAGCCGGACGTCACGCCGTAGTCCACCGGGTAGCGACTGAAGCCCTGCTGAATGGACCTGCCCTCGTGCGTGTAGTAGCCGGCCACGTTCGCATCCCGCGGCGATTCGTACCAGATGGCCGGGTAGGACTGGCCGCCGCTCGTCATCTCGGCGGCCAGGATCATGGTGCCGCGCGCCGTGCCGTCGGGGCGCGCCTCGCGCTCGTAGACAAAGCGGAAGCCGTCTCCGGGCTGGATCTCGCGATTAAAGTCGAGCTGGAACTGGTAGACGTCCGCCAGGCCCCGGGCCAGCACGTAGCGGTCGGAGACGGGCGCGGTGGACTCCAGGACGAGGGCGTCCCAGAGCGACGTGGTGATGCTGCCCTCCACCACGACGGTATCCACCCTGGTGGGAGTGAGCAGGAGCTGGCTCTGCCAGCCGAAGTCGGAACGCGCCAGGCGCACGGTGCTGTCCGCGTTCACCCGCACGTCCACCAGGCGCGGCTCCGCCGTGTTCTGCCAGCGCCGCACCGTGACCTCCGCCCCCGGCTTCAGCCTGCGTGGACTGTGCTGCTGGCGGAGCGCCAGCAGCAGATCGGCCAGTTCGTTGCCCGTGATGGCCGCCCTGGAGAGCACGGCACCGAGCGTCTGGCCCGGCTCCAGGACGTGCGTCTCCACGTCCTCCACCGGCCGGGCGTAGACGGCGTCCAGGATGGGCGTGTCCACCGTGGGCGCCGGCATGTCGGCGGGGCGTTCCAGAATGGTGACGCCGCCGAGCCCTACCAGCGTGGCCACGGCCAGCACGGCCGCCTTGTATGGGTTCCCCTTCAAACCTGTTGTCCCCGTCTTCGGGTGTCGATCAATCCATCTGCCGGCGGATGAACGTCGGAATGTCCAGGTCCGTGAGCTGCTGCCGCCCCAGCGGCACCGCCGAGGGCCGCGCGAAGGGCATGGCCTCCTCGTAGGCGCCCGCGCTCATGGCGGGGCCAGCGGAGCCTCCCCCCACCGCCGCGCGCCGCGGCTGCTCAGCCCCCGCCGCGGCCATGGCCGGCGCCCTGGTGCGCCGTCCGAAATCGGGGCGGACCAGGTTGTCCCTCGGCTGTTCCTCTTCCTTTTCCAGCCCGGTGGCAATGACGGTGCAGCGCACCTTCCCTTCGAGGGAAGGATCGTGGACGGCGCCGAAGATGATCTCACTCTCGTCACCGGCCGCCTCCTGGATAATGGAGGCTATAGTGGTGACTTCGTCAATGGTCAGGTCCATGCCACCGGTGATGTTGATGAGCACGCCGGCGGCGCCCTCGATGGTCACATTGTCCAGCAGCGGGCTCGAAATGGCCTCCTGGGCGGCCTCCACGGCGCGGTTCTCACCCGTGCCGAAGCCGCTGCCCATGAGCGCCGGTCCGCGGCTCTGCATGACCGTGCGTACGTCCGCGAAGTCCACGTTCACGTCACCGGTCACGTGGATCAGGTCACTGATCCCCTGGGTGGCGTGCAGCAGCACCTCGTCCGCCTTCTTCAGGGCGTCACGGAAGGAGGTACCCTTCCCCACCACCGAGAGGAGCCGTTCGTTGGGCACCACGATGACCGTGTCCGCGCAGCGCTTCAGTTCCGCCAGGCCCATATCGGCCTGCCGCATGCGCTTCTTGCCCTCGAAGAGGAACGGGCGCGTCACGATACCGATGGTGAGCGCCCCCATCTCGCGGGCGATCTCCGCGATGACGGGCGCGGCGCCGGTACCGGTGCCGCCCCCCATACCCGCGGTGATGAAGACAAGGTCCGCGCCGGCCAGGTACTCGGCCATCTCCTCGCGGCTCTCCTCGATGGCCTGGCGGCCGATTTCCGGACGCGCCCCCGCGCCCAGGCCGCGCGTCAGCTTCTTGCCGATCTGCACCTTGATGGGCGCCTTGTTGAGCTTGAGCGACTGGGAATCCGTGTTGACGCTCAGGAACTCCACGCCTTCGAGGTCCTCGTCGATCATGCGGTTGATGGCGTTGCCGCCGCCGCCGCCCACGCCGATGACCTTCATCTTGGCGTTCTGTACGGCACCCTCTTCGAATTCGAAGATCATCATGGTCAGGACCTCCTGCAGGTGATCGCCGGCCGCGCCCTCGCGGCGGCGGTCGTGAAAATGTCGGTTCGGATCTATGTGCAGCCGGCCGCGCCGCGCGCGCTCGTAGCGCGCCGGAGCGTGCCGGACGTCGTCGCTTAAAAGAACTCCTTCAACCAGTCCATCACGCGTCCCATGGCGCCCGTACCCAGGCGCGAACCGGCGGCGTAGCCCACCGCCTCCGCGCCCATCAGGGTGAGCCCCGTGGCGGTGGCGAACTGCGGGCGGCGCACCGAGTCCGCCAGCCCGCCCAACCCCTCCGCGGGAATGCCTACGCGCACCGGCATACCGAAGACGTGCTGGGCCACCTCCACGGCCCCCGCCAGGCCGGCACCGCCCCCCGTGAGCACGGCCCCGGCACCCAGCTTGCCCTCCTCGCCGGCGTTCTCCAGCTCCCGCGCCACCAGCCCCAGGATCTCGTCCAGACGCTGCTCGATGATGTGCGCGATGAGCTCGCGGGCCACGGTACGCGTGGTCCCGGGGCCGGGCCCAGGCAGCTCCACCGTCTCGCGCGGGTCCACCAGCTGGGCGAACGCCACGCCGTGCTTCTCCTTGGCCTTCTCCGCCTCCGCGTAGGTGATCGACAGGCCCTTGGCCAGGTCATTGGTCACAGTGCCGCCGCCCCAGGGGATGGAGGCCAGGTGGCGCATCTTGCCGTCCCGGAAGACGGCCAGCTCCGTGGTGGCCCCGCCCAGGTCCACCAGCGCCACACCCACGTCCTTCTCGTCCGCACTCACCACCGCATGGGAGGTGGCCAGCGGCTCGTGGATGGTGGCCGCGATGCGGTAGCCCGCGCGGCTCACCGCCTTGCGCAGGTTCTGCGAGGCTGCAATGGAGGAGGTGATGATGTAGACCTCCGCCTCCAGGCGCGTGCCGGCCATCCCCACGGGGTCGTGGATGCCCTTCTGGTGGTCCACCACGTACTCCTGCGGGAGCACGTGCAGCACCTCGCGGTCGGCGGGCACCACCACGGCGCGCGCCACCTCGTGCACGCGCTTGACGTCGGCGGCGGCAATCTCCTCCCCGCCGACCGCCACCACGCCGGTGGACGTGCGGGCGTGGATGTACTCCCCCGCCACACCGGTGAAGACGTCCTGCACCTGCACGCCGGCCATGAGCTCCGCCTCCTTCATGGCGGCGCGCACGGAGGCGGTAGTGCCCTCGATGTCGGTCACCACCTCGCGGCGCATGCCGCCGGTGCGGCTCTGCCCCACGCCCAGGATCTTGATGGCGGGGCCCGCACGGGTGCCCGCCAGCACCTCGGCGATCACGGCGCAGGTCTTGGTACTGCCGATGTCGAGTCCGGCTACCACGTTGGGTCGCATGTCAGCCTGCTGTTTCGTCACGGACGGCGCCGCCGCCCTGGAGCTTCACGATCACCTGCTCGGGGCCACGCGCGTCCAGGCGCGTCAGCCGGCCCAGCTCGCCCCGCGCGGCCAGGTCCGCCAGCGTGAGCCGCACCTGCTGCAGCATGCGCGGCGAGGGGAGCGCGGGGAGCCACACCTCGGGCGCGCCGGCCGAGCGGAGCACCCAGCGCACGTCCATGCCCGCCGCCGGCGCCAGTTCGGAGATCCACCCCGCCAGCGCGGGATCCAGGCGCCGGACGAGCGCGGCGGCCTCCGCCAGGCGCCGCCCGGTCTCGTCCAGCCGGCCCGCGGCACCGGGCACGGCCACGGTGGACAGCACCGGCAGGTCCAGACCGGCCGCCGCGGGATCGATCGGCAGCAGCCGGCCCTGGGCGTCCACGGGCACCAGCTCAGGCGTGCGCGCCAGCGCCACCGGCTCGGTCTCGCGCAGCTCCAGGCGCACCGTCCCCGGCAGCCGGCGCTCGATACGCGCATCAGCCACCATGGGATGATCGAGCAGCGCCAGGCGCCACGGCTCGGCGCTGTCGAAGACGCTGGTCTCAGCGGTGATGCCGCTGGCGGCGATGGCGTCGGCAACGGGCAGCAGGCGCGTCCCGGTCACCTCCACGTGCGCCACGCGGAAGGCGTCGGCGCGCCGCAGCGCCAGCGGCGCGGCGGCCCCCGCGCCGGTCAGCAGGACGGCCGCGCCGCCCACCACCAGGATGCGCCCCAGGTGCGTGTTCATACGCCCGCTCCCGAACTGCTCAGGCGGGCCAGCAGGCGGCGCGACGCCTGATCGATGTTGCCGGCGCCCATGAGGATGCACACGTCCTCCGGCCGCAGTTCCGCGTAGAGCGCGTTCTCGAGCTGCGCCAGGGTGGGTGTGTAGCGTACGCGCTCGGCCCCGCCGGCCTCGGCCGCATGGGCCACCAGCGCACCGTCCACCCCCTCGATGGGGGCCTCGCGCGCCGGGAAGACGTCCGCCACGAAGACCGCGTCGGCGAGCGCCAGAGCGGCGCCGAAATCCTCGTGGTGATCACGGGTGCGGGTGTAGAGGTGGGGCTGGAACGCCGCCACCAGCCGCCGGTCCGGATAGGCCCCGCGGGCGGCGACGAGCGTGGCCCGCACTTCGGTGGGATGGTGCGCGTAGTCGTCCACCAGCGTCACGCCGGCCGCCGTACCGAGCTCCTGGAAGCGGCGTCCCACGCCCTGGAAGTGCGTCAGCGCCCGGCGCGCGGCGTCCAGGTCCGCACCGGCCCAGCGCGCCAGCGCCAGGGCGGCCACGGCGTTCAGGACGTTGTGGCGGCCGGGGCAGCCCAGCTCGAAGGCGCCCAGCTCCGCGCCGTCCTCGAGCAGCCGGAAGCGCGTGGTCCGGCCCGCCGGCTCGAGCTCCACCGCCCGCAGCGCCGCGTCCTCGCCCGTGCCATAAGCGACGACGGGTGCTTCCACGCCACCGGCCAGGAGGGCACGCACGCCGGCGTCATCCACGCACGCGGCCACCAGTCCGCTGCCGGGCACGTGGGACAGGAAGCTGCGGAAGCCGTCGTGCAGGACCTCCACGGAGCCGTAGATCTCCATGTGATCGGCCTCGAGTGACGTCACCGCCGCCGCGTTCGCTCGCAGCGTCAGGAAGGCGCGGTCGTATTCGTCGGCCTCCGCCACGTAGAGGCGGTCCCCGCCGGCGCGCAGGCCGCTCCCCCAGCCCGTCACCTTGCCCCCCACGAAGGCCGTGGGATCCAGGCCCGCCTCCACCAGGATGGCCGTGGTCATGGCCGTGGTGGTGGTCTTGCCGTGGGTGCCCGCCACCGCCAGCAGCGTGGCGCGATTCACCAGCGCCCCCAGCGCTTCCGCGCGGCGCAGCACCGGGATGCCCTGGGCGTGCGCGGCGGCGATCTCCGGGTGGTCCGCCGGCACGGCGGCGGTGCGCACCACGGCCGCCGCGCCCTGCACGTGCGCCGGATCGTGACCGCGCTGCATGGTGGCGCCCAGACTGGCCAGGTGCTCCGTGACCTCGCCCGGAGCGTTGTCACACCCGCTCACCGTGGCGCCGCCGCGCAGGAGCGCCTCCGCCAGCGCCGACATGCCGGCGCCGCCCACCCCCACGAAGTGGACGGGCCCGCGTGCCGCGAGCGCGAGCAGGTCCGGCAGTGACGCGCTCACGGGGCGTCCACCAGTTCGAGGAACCGACGGGCGATCTGGCGGGCGGCGTCGGGGCGGGCGCGCTGCCGTGCCGCCGCCGCCATCGAGGTGCGGCGCTCGGCGTCCCCGGCCAGGTCGGTGAGCGCCGACCAGAGTCGCTCGGCGGTGAGCTCCCGCTCGGTGAGCATCACCGCGGCGCCCGCCTCCTCCAGGGCACGGGCATTATGGGTCTGATGGTCCGCCGCGGCCGTGGGCAACGGCACCAGGATCATGGGGATCCCCCACGCCTCCAACTCGGCCGTGCCCATGGCGCCCGCGCGGCTCACCGCCAGGTCGGCGGCCGCCAGCGCGCGCGGCATGTTTTCGATGTACCCGATGGGCCGGACCCATGGGGCATCGAGCGGCTCCAGCGCCTGCTGGACACCGTGGATGTGTGCGGGCCCCGTGGCCCACACCAGATAAAGCTCCCCGCGACGGAACGCGAGCCTCCCCCCGGAAACATCCCGAACCGCCTCGAGGAGCTTTTCGTTGATGGACCTGGCACCCTGGCTGCCTCCTATCACGAGGACCACGGTGGCGTCCACCGGTATGTCGAAATCACGCCGGCATGCGGCCCGGTCCAGCGACCGGTCCGGGGGCGCGATGGGATTGCCGAGCGCCAGCACCTCCGTGCGCTCGCCCGGCGAGAGATGCTTCTCGGCCTCGGGGAAACCCAGGTGGACCTGACGCGCACGGCGCGACAGCATCCGGGTCGTGAACCCCGGCCATGAATTCTGTTCCTGCAACGCCAGCGGCACCCCGCGCAGTACGGCCCAGGCTCCGGCCGGACCGCTGGCGTAGCCGCCGGTCCCCACCACCAGTGAGGGGCAGAAATCCCGGAAGAGCGTGTTCAGACCCACGAGAGCACGACCCATGGCAAAGGGCAGTGTCACGTTGCGCCACACCCGGTCGCGATGGATGGGACGCAGGTCCAGGAGCGTGTGCGGCACCCCGCGCTGCGGCAGCACACGCGCCTCCACGCCCCGGCGCGCACCCACGAAATGGCATGCCGTGCCAGGACGCTCGGCCGCCAGCGCGTCGGCCAGCGCCAGGGCGGGATAGAGATGGCCGCCCGTACCGCCACCGGCGAACAGGACCCGCGGCGCCGCGCTCACGTGGCCACCTGGGCCGAACGACGCGCCACGCTGAGCAGCACGCCCACCCCGAGCAGGCTCACCAGGATGCTGGTGCGGCCGTAGGACATGAGCGGCAGCGTCACCCCGGTGGTGGGGATGAGCGCCGTGTTCACGAGCATGTGCAGCAGCGCCTGGACCACGATGAGGTTGGTCATGCCGATGGCCAGGAGCGTACCGA
Organism: Gemmatimonadota bacterium; assembly: GCA_040905425.1. GTDB lineage: Bacteria > Gemmatimonadota > Gemmatimonadetes > Longimicrobiales > RSA9 > JBBDRO01. The sequence goes on from JBBDRO010000100.1 coordinate 85,971, forward strand.
AGAGGTCGGGCGCGCCGCGCGCCACGCGATAGCCCACCAGGGCAAAGAGGACGTAGAGCGTGACCACCATGAGCACGCCCAGGAAGCCCCACTCCTCGCCGATGGTGGCAAAAAGGAAGTCATTGTGCGGTTCGGGGAGGAAGCCGAACTTCTGCTGCCCGCGCCCGATGCCCCGCCCCAGGATGCCGCCGCTGCCCAGCGCGATGAGTGCCTGGTTGATCTGATAGCTGACGCCCGCCGGGTCCTGCGCGGGATCGAAGAAGGCGGCCATGCGGCGCACCCGGTACGCCGCACCGCCCACGGCGTTCAGGAAGAGCGGCAGCCCCACCAGACCAAGCAGCAGGAAGTGGCCGATGCGGGCGCCGGCCGCGTACACCACCAGCACGCTGAAGAGGATGGTCAGCATGGCCGCCGACAGCGACGGCTCGAGGAAGATGAGCCCCGCCACGACGGCCCAGACGATGAGGAACGGACCCAGCCCCCGCGACAGGCTGTGCAGCCGGTCCTGCTTCTTCACCGCGATGGCCGCGGTCCACACGATCAGCACACCCTTGGCCAGCTCGGAGGGCTGCAGCGAGACCGGACCCACGACCAGCCAGCGCCGGGCGCCGTTGTCCTCGGGGGCAATGCCTTCGAGGCCCGGTATCAGGAGCACCACCAGCATGGCCGTGACCACGGCCAGCAGCGGCCAGGCCAGCAGCCGCAGGTGGCGGTAATCCAGGCGCGCGACCAGGGCCAGCGCCACCAGGCCGAGCGCCGCGCCCACCGCCTGCTGGACGAAGAAATGGTAGTCCGGCAGGCCGGCCACCTGCGCCTTCACGGCGCTGGCGCTGTAGAGACTCACCAGGCCGAAGGAGAGCAGCAGCACGGTCAGCGTGAGCAGCGCCGGCGCCTCCCAGCCCACGCTCAGGCGGCCCGGCCGCACCGCGGCGCATTGCAGCGCCATGGCCGCGCTACCCATGGGCGTTCTCCGGCGCCCGGGCGGCCAGCGCCTTGAAGCGGCGGCCACGTTCCTCGTAATCCCGGAACATGTCGAAGGAAGCGCAGGCGGGCGCCAGCAGCAGGGCGTCACCGGAACGCGCCAGCGCGGCGGCAGCCTCCACCACGTCCTCGAAGGGGCCGTCCACGCGCTCCACGTCCACGTGGGCCGCCAACGATTCCTCGATCAGCGCGGCCGCCTCGCCGTAGGCCACGACCGCCCGGACGCGGTCCTTCATATCGGCCAGCAGATCGGTGTAGGGCTCCCCCTTGTGGCGGCCGCCCAGCAGCAGCACGATGGGGCGCTCGACGGCCCGGAGCGCCACGCGCGTGGCGCCCACATTCGTCGCTTTGGAATCATTGATCCAGAGCACGCCGGCGCGCTCGCCGAGCACCTCCAGCCGGTGCTCCAGGCCGCGGAAGGAGGTGAGCCCCCCGCTCACGGCATCGATGTCCGCGCCCATGGCCAGGGCGGCCAGCGCGGCGGCCAGGGCATTGGCGTGGTTGTGCGCGCCGAGCAGGCTCAGTTCCGCCACGTTGGCCAGCGGCAGCCCGGCGCCGTGCAGGCTCACCACCAGGTTCCCGCCGGCGTCCACGAAGCCGCCGTCCTCGTCCCCGGCCAGCGGCGAGGCCACGCGGAACCAGAGGCGCTCCCCCGGCGCGTCCCCCACGAGCTCCCGCACGGCGGTGTCCTCACCATTCAATACCCACGTGCTGGTAGCGTCCGCATTGTCGAACAGGTGCGCCTTGTCCGCGTAGTAGGCGGCCAGCGAGGGATACCGGTCCTGGTGATCGGGAGCCAGGTTGGTGACCACACCCACGAGCGGCGCGAAGATGTCCACCGCGCCCAGCTGGTAGGAACTGGCTTCCACGACCACCGCGTCGGGGGCGGGCTCGCGGAGCGCCACCTCGGAGAGGGCCGTGCCGATGTTGCCGGCGGAGGGGGCGTCCATGCCCGCGGCCTGGAGGAGATGCGCCAGCAGCGCCGTGGTGGTGGTCTTGCCATTCGTTCCTGTGACGGCCGCGAGCGGGGCCGCGATGTAGCGCGCCGCATACTCCAGTTCGGAGACCACCGGCACGCCTGCCTCCCGCACCGCCTGGACCACGGGTACGTCGAGTGGGATGCCGGGACTCACGACCACCAGCGTGCAGGCCTCCAGCTTGCGGGCGTCGTGGCCGCCGGTGGCGGCGTCGGCGCCGGCGGCGCGCAGTTCGGCCGCAGCACGCTCGAGCTCCGGCGTGGCGCCGCTGTCCGAGGCGTAGACCTGCTCGCCCCGCGCGAGCGCCAGGCGGGCGGCGGCCGTCCCGCTCCGGGCCAATCCCAGGACGCCGATCATCGGATCTTAAGGGTGCTGAAGGCGGCCAGCGCGAACAGGATCCCCAGGATCCAGAAGCGCATGATGACCTTGCTCTCCGCCCAGCCGACCTTTTCGAAGTGGTGATGTAGGGGGGCCATCCGCAGGATCCGGCGGCCCCTTCCATAGCGCCGCGCCGTGAACTTGAACCAGCCCACCTGCGCCATGACCGACGCCGCCTCCATCACGAACACGCCGCCTACGATCACCAGGAGGAATTCGGTTTTCAACAGGATCGACACCACGCCCAGCGCCCCACCCACCGCCAGCGAGCCCGTGTCCCCCATGAAGACGTCGGCCGGGTGGGCGTTGTACCACAGGAAGCCGAGCGTGGACCCCGCCAGAGCCAGGCAGAAGATGGACAGTTCACCGCTGCCCGGCAGATAGATGAGACCCAGGTAGGAGGACGTGTCCACGCGGCCGATCACGTAGGCGAACATGCCGAACGCACCCGCCGCGATGGCGCCCAGGCCGCCGGCGAGACCGTCCAGCCCATCCGTGAGGTTCACCGCGTTGGAGCTGCCCGCCACCACCAGCATCACCCACGGGATGAAGAGCGGCCACCACATCCACAGCCGCCAGTCGGCGAAGAAGGGGATGCTCGTCTCCGTCACCGGGAAATCGACCGGCGGGAACAGCAGGAGGAAGACGGCCACCAGCAGACCCACCAGTCCCTGGCCCACCAGCTTGTAGCGGGCCACGAGTCCCTCGGTGCGGCGGCGGACCACCTTCAGGTAGTCGTCCAGGAAGCCGAGCACCCCCAGCCACACCAGCACCACCATGGCGATGGTCGTGTACGGGTTGACCAGCTCCGCCCAGAGAATCGTGGTGAGCACGGTGGGAACGATGATGAGCACCCCGCCCATGGTGGGCGTGCCGGCCTTCACCAGGTGGCTCTGCGGCCCCTCCTCGCGCACCACCTGTCCCACCCGCAGCTGCCGCAGGTAGCGGATCATGGGCGGGCCCATGACGAAGGAGACCAGGATGGCCGTGGCCATCCCCCCCGCAGCACGGAAGGTGATGTAGGAGAACAGATTGAACGCAATGTGCCGTTCGGCCAGGGGCGGCAGGAAGTATTCGAACACGCTCAGCCCTCCGTGTCCGTGGCGCCGCCGGCGCCGGCAGAAGTTCCGGGATGGGGGCGCTCCGCCGGATGCGCTTCATCACGCTCTCCGGTGCGCGTCATGCTCGCCCGCGGCCCATGGGCCTCCCCGTGCGGGTGGAGCACCCCCATACCCAGTTGTTCCAGGCGCGGCAGCAGGCGCTCCAGCGCCACGCCGCGCGATCCCTTGAGCAGTACCGTTTCGGTGCCGCCGAGCCGCTCCGACAGCGGCTCCCAGACGGCCTCGGCGTCGGCGGCCGTGAGCAGCCGCTCGCCCAGCTCGTCCCGGAGCGGCTCGAAGGCCGCCACGAACGCTCCGGTGGCCACGATCAGGTCCACGTCGTGCGCGGCCGCCTGGCGCGCCGCTTCCGCGTGCACCGCGTCACTCTCGGCGCCCATCTCCAGCATGCTGCCCAGGACCGCCACACGGCCGCCGACGCGGGGCAGACCCACGAGCAGCTCCAGCGCGGCCGCCGTGCTGCCCGGGTTGGCGTTGTAGCAGTCCGCCACCACGGTGAGGCTGCCGTAACGGTGCATCTCCCCGCGCATAGCAGACGCCGGCAGCTCGCGGAGCGCGGCCACGGCGGCGTCCGGATCCACGCCCCACGCCTGGCCCAGTTCCAGGGCCAGCAGCGCATTGCCGGCATTGTGCCGGCCGCGTAGCTGGAGCTGGACCTGCCGGCCGCGCCAGGTGAAGGACACGCGGCCTTCCCCGTCCAGGGCCACCTGGCTGCCGCGCGCCTCGGGCGGCGCGCCGCTGCCCGTACCGGCCACCGTGACGGCGTCGTGCAGCGCGCGCACGCGCTCGGCCAGTGCGGCCGGCTCGTCCGTCACCACCGCGGGCGCACCGGCGGGCAGCCAACTCACGATGGACGTCTCTTCGCGCAGCACGCCGTCCAGGCTGCCGAGCCCCTCGAGGTGCTCCGCGGAGACGCTCGTGATGATGGCCGCGTCCGGCTCGCAGATGGCGGCGATCTCGGCCACCTCGCCGGGGATGTTGGTGCCCACCTCGGCCACCACCACCTCCGTATCCGACGGCGTGGCGAGCAGCGTGAGCGGCACCCCGATCTGGTTGTTCAGGTTGCCGGTGGTGGCGTGGACCCGATAACGGGCGCCCAGCACGGCGCGCAACAGGTCCTTGGTGGTGGTCTTGCCGTTCGAGCCGGCCACGACGCAGACGCGGGCGCCCACGACGCGCCGCCGGCAGCGGCCCAGCCGGCCCAACGCCGCCAGGGTGCTGTCCACCCGGTAGTAGCGCAGCGTCCCGGGGGCGCCGTCGGGCAGCCGCTCCACCACCGCGCCCGTGGCGCCCGCTGCGGCGGCGTCCGCCAGGTGATCGTGACCGTCGTGGCGCTCGCCGCGCAGCGCCACGAAGAGGTCCCCCTCCGCCAGCGTGCGGGTGTCCGTGCTCACCGCCCCGTGCGCCAGCCCATCCTCCTCGGGCGCGCCCAGACCCAGCGCGGCGCACACCGCGGCCTCCGTCCAGGGACGCGCGCTCATGCGCCCCTCGCGGCCGTGAGCTCCGCCACCACGTCCCGCTCGTCAAAGGGGCGCTTCTCGGTGCCCACGATCTGATAGGTCTCGTGCCCCTTGCCGGCCAGCAGGATGACGTCCTCGGGGCCGGCCAGCTCGAGTGCGCGGCGGATGGCGGCGCGCCGCTCCACCACGCGCTCGAAGCCCGCGGACATCCCCGCGGTGATGTCATCCACGATGGCGGCGGGATCCTCGGTGCGTGGATTGTCCGAGGTCACGATGGCCAGGTCGGCCAGCGCCGAGGCCACCCGCCCCATCTCGGCACGCTTGCCCCGGTCCCGGTCCCCACCGGCGCCGAACACCACCAGCAGGCGGCCCGGCGTGAGCGTCCGTAGAGCCTCCAGCACGCCCGCCAGCGCGGCCGGGGTATGGGCGTAGTCGCGATAAATGGGACATGGCGCCTCGGCAATGCGCTCCAGCCGCCCCGGTACCTGCGGGATGCCCGCCAGCCGGTCCGCCACCTCATGGCGGCTGAAGCCCAGCGCCAGGCAGGCGGCCGCCGCGCCCAGGGCGTTCTCCACGTTGAAGCGGCCCACCAGCGGCAGTTGCACCGGGCTCTCGCCGTCGGCGCATACCAGCGCGAAGGAACTGCCCGCCGGACCGAGGTCCAGCCGTGCCGCCGTCACGTCGGCGGCCGTATCGGTGCCGATGGCAAAGGTGAGCGCGCGCGGCGCCGCGGCCGGAATGCCGGCCCATGCGGGGTCCTGGGCATTCACAACGGCCGTGCCCTCGGGCTTCAGGTGATCCACCAGCAGACGCTTGGCCGCGGTGTACTCCTCCACCGTGCCGTGATAGTCCAGATGATCGCGCGTGAGGTTGATGAAGACACCCACGTCGAAGCGCACCGCGTGCACCCGCCCCTGGTGAAGCGCGTGGGAGGAGACCTCCATGGCCACGGCCGCCACGCCCTGATCCACGAGCACCCGGAGCGTGCGCGCCAGCTCCACGGGTCCCGGCGTGGTGAGTGAGGCGCCCTCCATGGGGCCGCTGCGCCCGAAGGCGCCCAGCGTACCGATGGTGGCCGTGGGCCACCGTCCTTCCAGCAGGTGGCGCAGCACCCAGACCGTGGAGGTCTTACCGTTCGTACCCGTGACGCCCACCACCCGCAGCCGCTCCGCGGGGTCCCCGTAGAAGGCGGCGGCCACGGTGGCGGCGGCCCTGCGCCCGTCCCGCACCACGAGCTGCGGCACCGGCGTGTCGGAGGCCCGCTCCACCAGGACGGCCGCCGCACCCGCGGCCACGGCGGCGGGCACGTAGTCGTGCGCGTCGGCCAGGCTGCCGGCCCAGGCGCAGAAGAGATCACCGGGCGCCACGCGGCGGCTGTCATCGGCCACGCCGCCGATGCGCGCGGCCCCGCCGCGCCGCTCCAGCAGCAGCCCCTCGGCCTCCAGCCGCGTGGCCAGCGTGGCCAGCTCCCGCGCGTCCCCGCTCACCGGGACCCTCCCGTGACGACGCGCACCACGCCCGCCCGGCCGATGCTCTCGCCGGCGGCGGGATCGGTGTGCCGCACCGTGCCGCTGCCCTCGGCCCGCACCCGCATGCCCAGCGCGTGCAGCCGCGCCGCGGCGTCGCGCAGCGGCAGCCCCGTCACATCGGGAACCACACCCTCGGCAGCCATCCGCGGCGCCTCGGCCTGCGCCGCGCTGAGGCTCACGACCAGCGCGTCGCGTGTCCGTGCCGGCCAGCGGGCTTCCTCACGCGGGCCGCCGCCCTCGGGAAGCGCCGACGCGGCCACGGCCATGACGCGCTTGTCGAGCGGCGTGCCGCGCGCCGCCAGCGCCGCTTCCAACGTGGTCCGTGTGACGGGCGCCGCCGTAGCGCCGCCATAGTAGACGCCCTCCGGTTCGTCCAGTTTCACCAGGAACACGATCTGGGGATCCTCCGCCGGGAAGAAGCCGGCAAAGGAGGAGACGTACGCCCCGACCCGGTACCCGCCGGCCGATGCCACGCGCGCCGTGCCCGTCTTGCCCGCCACCGCAAAGCGACCCAGTCCGGCCGCGCGGCCCGAGCCGTCGCGGACGGCATCAGCCAGCACGTCGCGGATGGCCGCCGTGACCTCGGTCGTGAACACGCGGCGGACTGGACGCGGGGAGAAAGCACGCTCCACCCGGCCGTTCCTGGAACGCACCTCCCGCACCAGCCGCGGCTCCATGAGCATGCCGCCGTTGGCCAGGGCACCGTACGCCAGCGCCATCTGCAGCGGTGTGACCGCCACCTCGTAGCCGAACGCCAGGCTCTGCTGGGAGATGGCCGTCCATGTAGCGGGCCGATGCAGCAGGCCTGCCGACTCGACCGGGAAGGTCACCGCCGTGGGCGTCCCGAAGCCCAGACCACGCAGATAGGTGAAGTGGCGCTCGGCGGGCAGCCGCGCGCTCAGCTTGGCCATGGCAATGTTGGAGGAATTGCGCAGCGCGTCCGCCACGCTCATCCAGCCGGCGCCGTGCACGTCCCGGATGGGCTTCGACCGGTGCGGCGCCATGAAGTGGCCATCCTCACCGTAGACGCTGTCGGTCAGCGCCACCCTGCGCTCCTGCAGGAGCATGGCCACGGTGAAGGGCTTGATGGTGGATCCGGGCTCGTAGGGGTCGGTGACGGCCCGCCAGCCGCGCGCGCCGGCCGCACTCCGGCTCACCGCCGCCAGCAGCTCGCCCGTGGTCGGGTCCAATAGCAGCAGCTCGCCGCCGCGCGCGCCGGTGGCCTCCACCGCGTCGCGCAGCGCGTCGTTGGCAATCTCCTGGAGCTCGTAGTCGATGGTCAGGTAGACGTCGCGCCCGGGCGTGGGCTCCCGCACCATCACCGTGGCCCCGGGGATCACCCGCCCGCGGGAATCCCGCCCCACGGTGGCCTGGCCGTCCGTGCCAGCCAGAATGCTGTCCAGCTCCTCCTCGAGTCCGCCCAGCGGCACGCCGTCCCCCGCCACGCGGCCCAGCACTTCACGGGCCAGCTCGCCGTGCGGATAGAAGCGCTCCGAGACGCGGGTGATATGGATGCCAGGGACGCCCGCCAGCGCGTCGCGGGCGCGGCCGTCGTAGCGCCCCGGGATCGGCACCCAGCTGTCCCTCGTGAGCCGGCGCGCACGCGCCTCACTGAGCCTTGTGTGCCGGCGGAGGAGCACCAGCACGGCCGCCGTGTCACGCATCTCCCGCGGCGCCACCGCCACCGTCCAGGCGCTCCGGCTGGCCGCCAGCGGCACGCCGTCGCGGTCGTAGATGCCGCCGCGCGCGGCCGGCAGCGGCACGCGGTCCGCCTGCTGGTCCAGCGCGCGGGAGTGGTAGTTGCCCCACTCCACCACCTGCAGCTGCGCCGCCCGCGCCACCACGGTGAGCGCGGCCAGGAGGATGCCCGCCAGCAGCAGGCGGCGCCGCATGGGCGTGGCCCGCACGCCCTCACCGGAACGCTCCGCACCGGCGCGGCTCGCACGCCCGCTCACGGCCGGCCTCCGCTACCCATGACGACCGCACCGCGCTCCAGCGCCACACCGCCCGCGACCGGCTCGGGCGGCGACACTGAGACGGGCAGGAACACGATCTCCGCGGTGCTGGGCACGCGCATGCCCAGGCGCTCACCAGCGTCACGCACCACGCGCGTCCGGCTCTCCAGCCACTGGATGGAGGCGGCCAGCGCCGCGCGCTCGGCCTCCACCACCGCGCGCTCGCTGCGCAGGGCGTCCAGCTCGCGCAGCGTCACCAGCGCGGCGCTCTGGCGGTGCACCACGAGCGCCAGCGCGCCCAGCAGCGCCGCGAAGGCCAGCGCCATCCGGAGCGTCCCCTGCGCGCTGCTCATGCGGCCTTCCTCCAGCCCCGCAACCGCGCGCTCCGGGCCCTGGGGTTGGCCGCCACCTCGTCCTGGGCGGCCTCCACCGGCTTGCGCGTCAGCGTCTCCCCGAGCGCCTCCCCGCGGCACATGCACACGGGCAACTCCGGCGGACAGACGCACGCCCGGCTCCACGCGCGGAAGGCATGCTTCACGCGCCGATCCTCGAGCGAATGATAGGAGAGCACCGCCAGCACACCGCCGGGACGGAGCGCCTCGCGCAGCGCGGGCAGCGCACGGTCCAGAGCATCCAGCTCGGCGTTCACGGCTATGCGGAGCGCCTGGAAGATGCGGGCAAAGTCGGCGGGGCCGGAGCGCGGCCCCAGCACGGCGCGCACCGCGCCCACCAGATGGTCACTGGTGGTGAACGGAAGATTCCTGCGGCGACGCACCACCTCGGCCGCCAGGCGCCGGGCGCGGCGCTCCTGGCCGAAGTGATGGAAGATGTCGGCCAGCTCGGCCTCGGACGCCTCGTTCAGCAGGTCGGCGGCGGACACCGCGTCCTCGGCCGCCCCGGCCATACGCATGTCCAGCGGCGCGCCCTCGCGGAAGGTGAAGCCGCGCCGGTCGGCGTCGATCTGGTGGGAGGAGACCCCCAGGTCGAGCAGCGCTCCGGCCAGGCGCACGTCCAGCCGCTCCGCCGCGTCGGCGAAGCTGGCGCGCACCAGCTCCAGGCGCTCTCCGAACCGTGCCAGCCGGCGTTCAGCCACCTGCAGTGCCTCCGGGTCCCGGTCCACGCCTACGACCCGCGCATCCGCGCCGGTCTCGAGTATGGCCTCCGTGTGCCCCCCGCCCCCCAGCGTACCGTCGAAAAAGGTGCCTCCGCGCGCCGGGTCGAGCAGCTCCAGGACCTCCCGGACCATGACCGGCACGTGGTAGCTCGCGGGCGTCTCCACTAGCGGAAGATCTTTCCCGCGAACTTCTGGAAGGTGCCCGCTTCCTGACTGCGGGCCTGTTCGAAGGTGGCCGGATTCCACAGGTCCACCTTGTCGATCATCCCCACGAGCTGCACCTGCCCATCCAGCTCGGCCGCCTCCTTCAGCCGGGCGGGCACCAGGATGCGGCCCTGCGCGTCGGGGCTCACCTCGACCGCGTTGGACATCATGTCCGCCACCCACATGCGCGCGTCCGGATTGTGCTGGAGCAGGTCACGCATGCGCTCCTCCACCTCCAGCCACGAGGTCTCCGGGTAAAGCGAGAGCGCCGGCGGATAGGCCTGGATGAGCACGAAGCGCTGATCGGCCGCCTCGCGGCGGAAGGACGCAGGGAGGCTCACCCGGCCCTTGTCATCGAGCTGGTGCAGATAGCTTCCCAGGAACTTCACTCCCCGGTTCGGGGAGCGGGGTCCTTCCATGGGTTCTCTCGTGTGCGTGGAGTGTGCCCTGCTATCCCATAACGTCCCACTTCATCCCACCCGACGCCACCATGATACGGTTCCCATCCCACAGCGTCAAGAGTCTTATCCCACCACCGAACGGATACCGAAAGCGTTGCGGGATGGGGACTGTTGACCTTGCCCCCATGGCTGGAAGCGGCATTTTGCCCGCATGGTGGGATGAAATCCCATGGGGCAGTGGTGCTCTGCTCGGAGCGCGTGGGCGCGCGCCCCCTGTCCGTCCCACCGGGGCCGGGTCGCGTTCTTGCACGCGCGCCCCGCCATGGGACTCCGGATGGCACTTGTGATCAAGCCACCCGCCGACGAGGCGCGCCTGGACGAGCTGCGCCACGAGGTGGCCTCCCTGCGGCGGCGCGGCCACCAAGTGCGTGCCCGGCTGACGTTCGAGCGCGGGGACGCCCGGCGCTTCGCGCGCGGCGCGGCGCGGGCCCGCTATGACGTGGTGGTGGCGGTGGGCGGGGACGGGACCATCAACGAGGTGGTGAACGGGCTGGTGGCCGCACCCTGGCGGCCGCGGCTGGGCATACTCCCTTTCGGCACGGCCAACGACTTCGCCACCGGGCTGGGCATACCGCCGAGCCCCGCCGCGGCCCTGGACGTCACGGTGCGGGGGCGGGTCGTGGCGGCCGATGTGGGCGTGGTGAACGAACGCTGCTTCATCAACGTCTCCACGGGCGGCTTCGGCGCCGCGGCGGCCGAACGGGTACCGGCCGGCTGGAAGCGCCTGCTGGGCCGCTTTGCCTACCTCATCACCGGCGCCCACAGCCTCATGCACTGGGAGCCCGGCCACGCCCGCTTCCTGGCGGAGGGCCGCCTCATCCACGACGGGCCGTTCGCGTTCTTCGCGGTGGGCAATGCGTGGCGCACGGGGGGCGGTACGCGCGTCACCCCGCGGGCGGAGTTCGGTGACGGCCGGCTGGACGTCACCGTGGTGCGGGGCGTCTCACGACTGGATTTTCTGGCCCTGCTACCCGACCTGCGCGCCGGCACCCACCTGGAGAGTCCGCATGTGCTCTACCTGCGCACCGAGCGTTTCGAGGTCCTGGCGGCCACGCCGCTGGGCGTCAACGCGGACGGTGAGCCGCTCAGCGGCGCGCGCTACACCTACCGGCTGCTGCCGCGCGCGCTCAGGCTGATGGTGCCCCGGGAGGAAGGGTAAGGAGCCCGGCGGCACTCCAGGGCAAGAAAAAAGGGCCGGGGGATCGCTCCCCCGGCCCTGCCGTCAAGATGGACTGCCGTCAGGTGTTCAACGGCACTTCGAGTCGATGAGCAGCCCCTCGATCTCCACGTACGTCTTGGCGTTCTCGATCAGGCCCGCTCTGTCCGGCTGGTCATAGGCGGTGCTGTTCTGGAGAAGCTCCAGCGCGCGCCGGAAGATCGGCAGCGTGGCGCGTGCCGACGCGCACGTCTCGGGCGTATGCGCCGCCCTGCCGCGCTGCAGATGGGCGTAGCCCTCGAAGAAGTTCATCATGTGCCGCGTGCGCTGCTCGGTGGCCAGCGGGCGGGCGGCCTCGTACCAGCGCAGCGCCTCGTCGTTCCGACCATGCTGACCGAACTTCGACCATCCACCATTCACGCCGATGATCTGGGCGGCCCGGTCACTTTCAAAGCCCTGCTCGACCGCCTGCTCGGCCGCGGCCACAGCCTCGGCCCGGTTGCCGGCGGCCACGTGCAGGGTGAACAGCTTGGCGTGCGCCGACGGATACTGGGGATCCAGCTCCACTACCCGCTTGAGCGCCTCGAGCGCCTCGTCCATGCGCTCCGCCATCTCGAGCGAGCGGGCGTGCACCCACCAGAGGCCCGCGTCGCTGCCGTGCGTGGCCAGCGCCTGCTCACCGAAGCTCAGCGCCTGGTCCAGCTCCCCCGTCTCGCGATACATGAGCATCACGTTTTTCAGCAGGTCCGCGCTGGCCTCCGCGCCCTGCACCTCGTACACCTGGCGGTAGTAGCCGAGCGCCTTGCGGTAGAGCTCCACGGCCTCCGCCGGCGCCTCCTCGGCCTCACCGCGCAGATCGTTGGCGGCGTTCTTGGCAAAGTGACCGGAGAACTCGATGAGGGGCAGGTGCACACTGTCGGCGGGTAGCTCCTGCATGCCCTGCTCCGCCATCACGAGCGCGCTGGCGTTGTCCCCCGCCTGCGCAAGCTGATGCGCCAGGACGAGGCGCAGGTCGGCGTTCCCCGGGTTCAACTCCAGGTAGAGATTGTAGTACCCGCGCGACTTCTCCTGCTGACCGAGCACCGCGGCTATGTAGCCGGCGGCGTAGAGGGCGTCCTCGTGGAGATCGTTCTGGGCGAGCACCTGCTCGAAGGCCGCGAGGGCCTCCTCGTTGCGGTCGAGGTTGCGGAGCACGTCACCCTTCAGCAGCAGCGCCGGCATGTAGGTGGGGTTGATGGCCAACGCCACGTCGCACTGCCGGAGCGCTTCCTGCCACTGCTCGCTCTGCTGTGAGTCACTGCAGTAGGTAAGATACTCGATCTGGCGCGTGTACTCCGCGAAAGCCGCCACGAGCTGCTGGGCCGCGTCGCGCTCGTTGCGCGCCTGGATGGCCGGCACGCTGAAGCAGGTGGTCATGTTGGCGCAGAACTCACCCTGCACCTCGTAGAGGTCCTTGCCCAACTCGATGTACGTGCCGCAGAAGGTGAGGTTGAGCTGCTCGGCGATCTGGAACTGCTTGGCGTCGATGCAGTTGAACTCGTCCTCCTTCATCTCGTACTTCTTGAGGCTCTGCTCGAGCTCCTTCTTGTCGAGGGCGCGGTATTTCTCGTTCTCAATGGCGTCGCGCAGCTCCTCGGCGGTCTTCTCGCCGAACTTCTTGCTGAAGTCACCCCTGGGCTGCAGCCGCGGCACCACGACGGTGTGCCGGCTGTCCTGCGCCTGGGCCGGGGCCGCACCGAAGGCCACCGCGGCCACGGCCAGCGAGAGAATACCCGTCAACCACCTTCCGAAACTCGTACGATTCATCTGTCTAATCTCCACTCCCGATGGAACAGGTTGTCGGGACCGCGCGCACGGCCCGTGCTGGTATCTATGTACACCCGCGTGCCTGGAATATGCCCGAAGGGTCGGGTCCTGGTCGCACGGGCCTGTGGCTGCATTCATCGGGGCATACAGGCGTGCTGGTCGCACAGTGTATACGCCGACTGCTCTGGTTGCAAGGTTCGTGCTCTATACACGGTTGCGGGCGGCAAGGTCCGGCACGGGGAACGCCGCTTGCACCGCTCTGGCACACACGCGGGCCCGATTCCCACCGTGGCCGCCGCACATGAGAACACCACAGGGGGTGCGCACGTTCCCCGGAGGAGGCAGATGGACACGAGGGAGGGCCGTGAGGAAGCCGTCCTGGAGGCGCTGGCCCGGTGCAGGACGGCGTTTCCGGACGCACCCAGTATCGACGGCCAGCAGGGCCGCCGCCGGGAGGAACTGGTGGCGCGCGCCGAGATGGAACTGGGCTGGGCACGCCGCGATGCGGAACGCGTCTACGACACCGCCCGCGAGGAGGGACTCGACCCCGCGCTGGCGGTGGAGCTCGTGCGCAGCGGCGTGGCGGTCTGCGAGCCCGAACCGGATGACAACGCGGCCATGGAAGGTACGGTGGAGCCCGGCCCGCCCGACTGGCTCACCCCGCCCACCGCACTGCCGGCCGACCCGCTGCGGGAGCGCCGCATGCGGGAGAGCTTCCGCCGGGTGCGCTCGCTACTGGCCGAGTCGGCCGGCGCCTCCGAGGCGCTGTGCAGGTTCGCCGCGGCGGAAGACGTGGAGCGCTGCGGCTACTGAATCACCCGAGGGCGGGGTGCCGGCCGGTGCGCTCCACCGCCGCCACGCCATCCCCGTCCGGCCGCTCGAGGCGGGCGCGGCGCACCGGCACGTACAGGCGCTCGGCGTACTCCATGCGCTCCACCAGCAGGTCCATGCGCGTGGCGATCCGGTCCAGCGCGGTGACGAGGCGGCTCGTCTCCGGAACCGCACCGCGCCCTTGCCGCCCTGGCAGGCCCACCCGAACTTGCCCGCTCCCATCGCACGCCCCCGAACCGGTGCCGCCATGCTGCTGAGAGACGACGCCCTCCAGGACAAGGTGATCCTCGTGACGGGAGGCGGCTCCGGGCTGGGGCTCTCCATGAGCACCGGCTTCGCGCGGCTGGGTGCGCGTGTGGCCATCACGGGGCGCAGCGAGGCCCGCCTCGAGGAGGCGGCCCCGCGCATCCACGCCTCCGGGGAACGGGTGCATGCGCATGCCGCGGACGTGCGGGACGCGGAGGCGGTTGCGGGCCTCGTCGCTTCCGTAGTGGGACGCTTCGGCCGCATCGACGTGCTGGTGAACAACGCCGCGGGCAACTTCCTGGCGGCCACCGAGGACCTCTCCCCCAACGCCTTCGACGCCGTGGTGCGCACGGTGCTCTACGGCACCTTCAACGCCACGCAGGCCGTGGGTCGGCACATGATCGAGCGCGGCGGCGGCGGGACCGTGCTGAGCATCACCACCACGTACGCGTGGACCGGTTCGGCCTTCGTGGTGCCGTCCGCGGTGAGCAAGGCCGGGGTGCTGGCGCTGACCCGCTCGCTGGCCGTGGAGTGGGCCACCTACGGCATCCGCCTGAACGCCCTGGCGCCGGGGCCCTTCCCCACCGAGGGCGCGTGGGAGCGTCTCATGCCCACGCCCGAGATCGAGGAGCGGGCGCGGCGCCGCATCCCCGCCGGCCGCTTCGGTGAGCATCACGAACTGGTAGAGCTGGCCGCCTTCCTGGTGTCCGACGCCGCGCCCTTCATCACGGGGGCGTGCGTGACCATTGACGGCGGCGAATGGATGGGCTCGGGCGGGCAGTTCAATGGCCTGCTGCAGGTGCCGCGCGAGGAGCTGAAGGGCGCGCTGCGCACGTTCCGCCGACGGGAGTGAGGCGGCGGGCGCTCAGCCGCGTGCCGCGCGCAGCGCTTCCACCAGCGCCGCCGCGTCCCCGGCGTCATTGTAGACGTTGGGCGCCACCCTGAGCGCCGTGCCGCGCAGCGAGGCGCGCACGCGGCGGCGTTCCAGGGCGGCGTGCAGCGCGGCGAGCTCCAACCCCGCCGGCGCACGCAGGCCGAAGAGATGCGCCGCCCGCCAGCGGTCCTCCTCCACGCCGTAGCCCAGCTCCCGCGCCTCCGCGATGGCATCCGTCATGAGGGCGCCGCAGTAGTCCCGCACCGCCTCCGGCCCCCAACCCCCCACGAGCTCCAGCGCCGCCACCACCATGGGCAGCAGGATGAAATTGCTGCGCTCCCCCACGTCGAAGCGAATGGCGCCCGGCTCGTAGTCGTCACGGTAATCCACCAGGCCCTGGAAATCGCGGCTGCCGCCGCGCGTGATCCAGCCCTCCTCCAGCGGCTCGCCGTCATCGAAGGCGGGCCCGAACCAGCCGAGCGCCATGCCGTACGGTCCGAGCAGCCACTTGTAGGCCGCCACGATGAGGGCGTCGGGCCGCGCCTCGGTGACGTCGAAAGGCATGGCACCCACCGCCTGGGTGCCGTCCAGCACGAAGCGGGCGCCCACCTGACGGGCGCGCGCGCCGAGCGCGGCCACGTCGAAGATGGTGCCGTCCGTCCAGTGCAGCGGGGCCAGCGCCACGAGCGCCGTGGCGCCGTCCACGGCCTCCAGCAGCGCCTCGTTCCAGGCCTGACCGGGCGTGGCGGAGACGGGGCGCGCCACCACGCGCAACTCGGCGCCGGCCCGAGCGCATGCCTTCCGCCACGGATAGACGTTGCTCGGGAACTGCTCGGCGGCCGTCACCACGTTGGCGCCGGCCGCGAGCGTCACATTGCGCGCCACGACGGCCATGCCGTAGGAGACCGAGGGCAGGATGGCCACGCGCTCGGGGCGCGGCGCGGCGATGAGGTCGGCGAAGAGGGCGCGCGCGCGATCGGCGTCGCGGAAGAAATCCTCCGGCCCGATGGCCAGCGGCGCGGCCTTGGCGCGGATGCCCGCCACGCCCGCTTCCTGCACCGTGCGCGGCAGCGGGCCCATGTAGGCGCAGTTCAGGAAGTGCTCTCCGGCCGGCAGGTCGAAGCGCTCCTTCTGGCAGGCGAGCGAGGGGGCCACGCTCGGCGCGCTGCTCAGAACGCCCTGCGGTTGTTATCCGGCTGCACGTCGATGAGCACGCGCTCCGGATCAAGCACCGCCTCCGCCGGCCGCGCGTCCAGCGTGAAGCGGACCGCCTGCGTCCGCTCCCGGGACTCCAGGCGGATTGTCTCATCCCCCACCCGGAGGTCCACCGGCATCCAGATGTCCCCTTCGCGAATCACCTCCACGGTGGCCACCCACTGCCCCCCCTCCTGCCTGAGGGAGGCGGCCCCCACCCGGTAATCGAGCTGGTCCGTGGTGCGGATCCACTGCTCGAAGAACCAGTCCAGCGGTTCGGGATGCCACGCCTCCATGCTCGCGCGGAAGTCCGCCTCCCGGACGTGCTGGAGCTGGTGCAGGGCAAAGTAGGTGCGTAGCCCCCTGCGGAAATCCTCCTCACCCATGAGCCAGCGCAGCATGCGGTAGACCAGCTGCGGCTTGGTGTAGGTCATGGCGCTGTAGGTGCCCGGATCCACGAAGTCCGCTCCGGCCAGGCCGATCGGCTGCGTGGCGCCCGCCTGCTCGCGCTGCACCACGCTGCGCATGGCGCCGGCCCACGGATCGCCGCCCTCGTGCTCCTCCACCCACCAGGCGGAGAGGAAGGAGGAGAAGCCCTCGTCCAGCCAGCCCTCCAGCCACTCGTTGTTGCCGAAGATGCCGTGCACGTAGTTGTGTGCCACCTCGTGCAGGATGAGGCCCTGGGAGGCGGAGCCGTCCATGACCATCATGGGGAACTCGGTGCCGCCGCCCTCGATGCGGTGCAGGTTGGTGAGCTGCGGCCAGGGAAAGTCACCGAAGAGTTCGTGGAACCAGTCCAGCGCCACGCGCGTACGCTCGAGCGCCGTGTGGTCCTCCACCCAGTCGTCGTCGCCCGGCTGGAAGAGCACATGGATGGCAATGTCCTCCCAGCGGCCGCCGTCGTAGCCGTAATCCGGGTTGGCGCTCCAGGCAAAGTGGTGCACCTCCTCGGCGCGCCAGCGCACCTGCTTGTGTCCGGCCGCGGGAGCACCCTCCAGCAGGCCCAGCCGCTCGGCCGGCTCGCTGGCGTAGTAGTCGCGCCGGTACCATGGCTCCGCGCTCCGCGGGTGGCGGGCCGCCGCCCAGCCGGGATCCCCGTCGACCGGCACACCGGTGGCGCCCACCACCTGGTCCGCGGCCAGTTCCAGCGTCACGTCGAAGCTGCCGAATTCGCCGTAGAATTCCCCCTGCGGCATGAGCGGCTGCACGCGCCAGCCGCCGCGATCCACCACCGCCAGGCGCGGATACCACTGGGCAAAGTCATAGTGCCGGTCACGCCTGCCCTGGCGCCGAGGCAGCGTGGAGGGGCGCGCATCCCAGTCCACCTCCACCGTAAGCGTGTCACCGGTGCCCAGCGCACGCGGCAGCGGAAAGCCCACCACCGTGGAGTCGGGGGCCAGGGGATAGACGGGGGCAATGCTCCGCCCGCCGGCCTCCACCCGCGTCAGGCGCTCGAAGGCGTGCTCGTCGGGCCCCAGGTCCGTGAAGCGACGCTCCCCGTATTCCAGCTCCCGCTCCGCCCACCGGCTGTGCGGCCGGAAGGCGTTCAGGTGCAGATGCAGCCAGAGCGTGTCCAGCGTGAAGGGGGAACGGTTCTCATAGCGCAGGCGTGCCCGGCCGTGCAGCACCTCCGCGGCTTCGTCGAGGCGCGCCTCGATGCGGTACGCCACGCCCTGCTGGAAGTAGGCGGTATCGGCGGGCGCCTGCTGGGCGGCCGCGGCCAGGAGGAGTGCGGCGAATGCGGTCATGGTGTCCTGCTTCCCGGTTCACTGGCGCGGTCCGGGCGGGCGCGGTTGCCCGGCCGGGGCGAAAGGCATAGTGTCCCGCCCCGCATGCCCGGTCAAGCTGAGCCCGCGCCGTCCGCCACCCCGCCGAGCGGCGTCCGTCACATGGTGGCGGCCGCCTTCTTCTTCAGCGTCATGAGCCTGCTCGTCAAGGTGGCCGGCCAGCGTCTGCCCAGCCAGGAGCTGGTGCTGGGGCGCTCGGTGATCATGCTCGGCCTGGCCGCCGCCATGGTGAAGTACCGGGGCCTCTCTTTCCTGGGTAAGCGACCCGGCCTCCTCCTCCTGCGCGGGCTGCTCGGCTTCGCCGCCCTGTCCTGCTACTACTACGCCGTGGTGCACCTGCCCCTGGCCGATGCCACCACCATCCAGTACACCAATCCGGCCTTCACCGCCGTGCTCGCGGCGCTCCTCCTGGGCGAGCACATCCGCGCCCGGGAGGCGTTGCTCGTGGGCACCAGCCTGGTGGGTGTCCTGCTGATGGCCCACCCCTCGTTCGTGTTCGGTGCCAACGGCAGCCGCCTGCCCCTCGGGGCGGTGGTCGTGGCGCTGGGCGGCGCCGTCTTCAGCGCCGGCGCGTACGTGGCCGTCCGTGAGCTGCGCCACTCCGACGATCCCTACGTCATCATCTTCTACTTCGCGCTGGTGAGCGCACTCGGCTCGCTGCTCCCCACGGCGCTCACGGCCGTGGCGCCCACGTCCCGGGAGTGGCTCCTGCTGCTGGGCATCGGCGGCAGCACGCATCTCGGCCAGCTCCTCCTCACGCGCGGCCTGGCACTCGAGCAGGCGGGCCGGGCCATGACCATCAGCTACGTACAGATTGTCTTCGCCGCCCTCTGGGGCGCGCTGTGCTTCGGCTACGTGCCGGACGTCTGGGCGCTGGGCGGGGCCGCGCTGGTGGTGGGCGGCACGGTGGCGCTGGGGCGCGGCGCGCGGGGTGCCCCGTGACGCGAGCCCCCCGTCGCGCGCGACGGAGGGCTCGTTCGGGGATGGGCGCGGAGGGATTTGAACCCCCGACCTTCCGGGTGTAAACCGGACGCTCTGAACCAACTGAGCTACGCGCCCGCGAGGGCAAATCGTAGCGCCCGTCGGCCGCGGCGTCCAGCGCTCAACGCCCTCCCGGCGGGCCCGGCACCGGCTGGTGACAGGCCGCGCACACCGCGGCGCGGTAGCGCACCTGCCAGAGCGTGGGCTCGGGGGCCGGCGGCGGACCCGTAGCGGCCGCACGCTCCCAGGCGCGCGGCGGCACGCCCTCACCGCCCCCGGTGTGGCATACCAGGCAATCGTGACCGCCACCGGGGATGCGGGCATCGTGGGGATCATGGCAGCGCATGCAGTTGGCCAGCACGGTAGGCGGATGGCCGCCGTGGAAGGGAGTCAGCGTTCCGGGGAAGGCATGGCATCCGGCGGATGTGCAGGTGGCCACCGCATCGGCCAGGCTCGGCTGCACGAAGAGGTCGTGGCAGGTGGCACACACCGCGCCGTGCGGCTCGTCGCGGGGCACGGGGGTGGTCAGGCACTGCCCCGGCTGATCGCTCAGGCAGCGCAGGTCTTCGACGCCGCGCTGCGGCTGCTGCGCCTGCTGCGCCGCCAGCGGCCCGCCGGCGGACGACACCACCGTCAGGAGCACCGCAACGTGCCCGGCGGCCCGCTTCATCCCGCCCCTCATGGTTCCGCCTCCCTTCTCCGTCCCCGACGCCCGCACCGGGTACACCCAAAACTACGACGCGGCGGCGGCCGATCACATGGGAGGTTTTCCGGAATCGGTGTGGGGAGCTTTCCGGCTCCTGTGGGCCGGCTCGATGCGCACGCGCGCGTGTGCCCGATGCAGTGTGACGGGCGCCCCCGGCGGTGCCGGAGAGCGTGGCTAGCGGATGATGCCCAGCGGCAGGAGAACCGCGTAGCCGAGCACCAGCAGCAGCGGCGCGCCGACCGTGGAGCCACCCGCCAGCAGCACGTAGCCGGCCACCACGGCGAGCAGCCCGGCCACGAGCAGTACGGCGTTCACGGTGGAGAATTCCAGCGAGCCCCGTTGCTGATCGGGGCGGGTTGGCTTCGCGCGCGTGCCGGTGCGTATATTCATGCGCCGGAAACTGGCGGCGCTACGGGCGGCGGTCAAGGTGGCGGCTGTCCCGAGGGTGGCGGCGGTGGCGGCGGTGGTGGCGCTGTCCCGGGGTCCTCTCCCAACCAGTAGGCGGGTCGATCGGGAAGCTCGCTGGCGCGCAGGCGCTCCAGCCGCTCGCGGTTGCGGCGCCGCCGCAGGTAGGTGAGCGCCACCACCAGCACGGCCAGGAAGGCCCACAGCACCACGCTCTGCGCCAGAAAGACCAGCCAGCCGTAGCGGCTCCGCACCCGCTCCAGCCAGAGCCGCTCGAACTGCGTGGAGGAGACAGCGTACGTGGCGCGCATGGCCTGCTCGAAGGAACCCGTGGCCCGCCAGCGCTCCAGGAACGGTCCGAAGCCGCTCCCCCCGCCCTGCTCCGCCAGGTAGCGGACGGCATCGGCGGCCAGGAGGTAGGCCACCCGGGCCTGGCTGGTCCCGCGCGGCCAGGCCAGCGTGAGCTCGTCCAGCGACGGGGCGCTGCCGGTCAGGAACGCCACCCTGAGCATCCATCCCGCCGCCGGATCCAGCTCGCCCGCGGCCCACGTGGCGTACCCCTCGGAGAACCAGCGCGGTACCGCCGCGCGGCCCACCCGACGCTGCAACCCCACGTGCGCCAGTTCGTGCTTGAGAATGCGGGCCAGCTCGTTCATGGCGGCCGTACGCGGCGCGTGCAGGGGCAGCACGATGCGGCCCTCGAAGGGCAGCGCCACCCCCGCGCCCCACTCGGGGACCTGGCCGCCGGTCAACGCGTCGAAGGCCGCCTCGTCGGCCACCAGATGGATGTCCACCGTGTCGCCGCCCGGCCACCACCCCGCGGGGAAGCCGGGCAGCGGCAGGGCGTCCACCGCGCTCGCCAGCAGACGTTCGGCCAGTTCCCGCGCGGCGGCCGGCGCATACATGCGCATGCCGGGCCCGCGCAGCACGATGGTGGCGTCCTCCTGCCGGGCACCCGGTGCCGCGCGCCCGCCGAGGGGGGCAGCGGCGAAGAGCAGGAGAACGGCCGCGGCAACGACCCCCGTGCGGCGCGGACTACGCCTGCGCACGGCGGGCCAGGAGCCGCATCCTGGTGACCACGGCGGCGCCCAGTTCGCTCAGCGGCAGGACGAGCTGCGCGTGCTCCGCGGCGGCGCGCGGCATGCTGCCCATGGTGGCGCTGGCCTCGTCCTGCGCCACGGTCCAGCCCCCCGCCTCCCGGATGGCGCGCATGCCCTCCGCGCCATCCCTCCCCATGCCCGTCAGCACCACGCCCGCCCCCGCCGGACCGAAGTGGCTCGCCACGGCGTGGAACAACAGGTCGGCCGTGGGGCGTAGGCCGCCCACGGGGTCCCCGTCGAGCGCCGTGAAGACCACGCCGGCCGCCGTCCTGGCCAGACCCAGATGCGCACCGCCCGGCGCCAGGTAGACGGTGCCGGAGCGGACAAGTTCTCCCGGCACGGCCTGGCGTACCGGGAGCGGCGTCAGGCCGTTCAGCCGGGCCGTGAGGGAGCGTGTAAAGAAGGCCGGGATGTGCTGGATGACGATCACGGCGGCGGGAAAATCACCGGGCAGCTCGGCGATCAGGCGGGCCAGTGCGGAGGGCCCACCGGTGGAGGCGGCCACGGCCACCGCCGCGACCGCCGGGGCCGATGCCGCCGGATCGGCATGCGGCGGCGACCCCCGGGTGGACTCAGAGTTCGACATCGGGCGCTCGCATGGAGCTTACCAGGAGGCGGCCGTCGGTCGTGTGCAGGAAGACCGAGCGGCCGTAGCCGCCGCCCACGTCCTTGGCCACGAGCGGGATGCGGACAGCATCGAGCGCGCGCGTGGCGGCTGCCACATTGCGCTGTCCCAGGTTGCGGCGGTGCTCCTCCGCCACCGATTCGAACATGCTGGCCCCGCCAACCAGGCGGGCGCGCAGGCGGCCCGGGGCCGCGCCAGCCGTACGCATCTGGTCGATCAGGACCTGCACCGCTGTGGCGGCAAAGCGTCCCAGGGGCGTGGGGCGCCGTCCATCGGCGGGATCGGGCAGCATGGCGTGGGCCATCCCGCCCACACGGGCCTCCGGGTCCCACAGGGTGATGGCCACGCAGGATCCCAGACCCAGCGCACAGAGCACCTCCCCGCTACGCCCCACCTTCACCTCGCCGATGCGGACGGGGACGCGAATGGGCCGCGTCATGTACGGCGGTACACGCGTTCACGCGGGGCCACCGGGCTGAACAGTCCCGTGGCGCTACCGAAGAGGGCCTCCACCTTCCCCAGCACCAGGAATCCCCCTGGCGCCAGAGCCGCGTGAAGGCGGCGGAAGAGATCCTCCTGCACCCGCCGTTCGAAGTAGATGATCACGTTCCGGCAGAGGATGAGGTGCTGCTCGCGTGGGAAGGGATCGCGTAGCAGATCCAGCGGCCGGAAACGAACCCTGGCGTGCAGTTGCTCGTCGACCGTGCGTTGATCAGGGCCGCCGAACCAGCGCCGGCGCCGTCCCGCATCCAGATCACCCATGGCATACTCGGCGTAGGTTCCGGAGGCGGCCGCGGCCAGCGCACCGCGGTCCACGTCGGTGGCCAGAATGCGGCAACGCTGCGGCTCCAGGCTGCCAGCACTCTCCTCCACGAGCATGGCCAGCGAATAGGCTTCCTCGCCCGCCGCGGTGCCCGCGCTCCACAGCCGTACCTCGCCCCGGACCACGGCCAGCTCCGGGACCACCGCATCACGCAGGACCTTCCAGACCTCCGGATTGCGGAGAAACTTGCTCACGTTGATGGTCACGGCGTTCAGGAGCCGCTCGAGTTCCTCCGGCTGGCCCTCGAGCAACCGCTGGTAGGCGGCGTAATCGTGCACACCACAGGCACGCATGCGCACGGCCACGCGGCGCCGCATGCAGCGCTCCTTGTAGCTGGCGCACGCCAGGCCGGTGCGGTTCTCCACGTAGCCCAGGAGGGCACCCAGCTCCGCCACTTCACGCTCGGTCAGCGGACCGTGCGCCAGCGGGAGGATGGCGTTCGGAGCGGCCCGGCGGTCCGCGGGCGGACGGACCACGCGGCCCGCCCGCGGGGGCGGCGTGGCGCCGTTGGCGCGCTCCTCAGCCGGCATGCTCCACGATCTCCAGATTGTTGCGCACCACGCGATTGTGCGGGTTGAGCTCCAGGGCGCGGGTCCAGTGGCGCACCGCCTCCTCCCGCTGCCGTCCCTTGTAGAGCACATTGCCCATCTTGGCGTGCAGGTCATCCCCCAGGTCGGGATCCAGCTCGGCGGCGCGCTGATAGTGCTCCAGGGCGTCCTCGTGGAGGCCGCGCCGATAGATCACGTCCCCCAGGTTCTTGTGTGCCTGCGCCAGGCCGGGCTCTTCCTCTGAAGCGCGCCGATAACAGGCCTCCGCATGATCCAGGTTGCCACGCCGCTCGTGCACCAGCCCAGCCAGGAGGTGGACAGAGGCGGCATTGGGATGCGCCTCGACCGCCTCACCGGCCAGCGCGGCGGCACGGTCCAGGTCCCCGCCAAGCGCCGCAGCGAGCCCCGCGAAATGGTAGTACTGGGGAGAGGGCACCGCCGTGCCCAGCCGCCTGCGATACTCGGCATAGGCCTCGGCCGCTTCCGCGGGCCGCAGGGCATGGGTGAGCGTGAGGCCGCGTGCCAGCGCCACGGTCGGCGTGCCCGCCCGCAGCGTCTCCGCCTCATCCAGCACCAGGAGAGCGTCATCGAAGCGCTCCAGCGCGCGTAGGGAAACGGCCAGATTCACGAAGGCGGCGAACTGCGGGCCGTGATCCTCCAGCAGGGACTTGAGCTGCCGCACCGCGGCGCGGTGGCGGCCGTCGCGCATGGCGGACAGCGCCAGATGGAAGCGGGCGGAGAGATCGTGCGGTTCCAGTTCCAGCACCCGCCCGAACTCACGCTGCGCATCCTCCAGCATGCCTGCGCGGAAGAACGCGGTCCCCAGGTTGCGGCGCTCCGCCAACTCCGCCGCCTTGCCGCGGCCACCCTCCTTTTCCTTGCGGCGCCCCACCCGATGGCAGAATCCCGCCTGGATGAGGCCGAAGAGCGCCTGCCCCACGGTGAACTCCACCAGCCCGCTCTCGTCCACCAGATCCTGAACGCTGCGCTCCCCGTCCAGCAGCAGGACAATGCGCTGCTGCTCCGCGGTGAGTTCCACATCGGAGGTGAGCAAACGCTCACTCTCCACTTCGAAGACCAGATCCAGGGAGGGGATCTTCTTCTCGATCAGGCTCCACTCGTCCACCCGGCGGGCGGCCTCCAGCAGGAGACTCTCCGGATTGATGGACACCAGGATGTCCGCCGAGTCGGGCTGCTCCCCCACCTCGAAGTAGAAGCTGCCGCGCGACCAGGTGAAGAGATGGTAGATGGCCTCTTCGATCTGCAGCCGGACGTAGCGCTCCAGATCCGCGCTGGTGATGTGGCCCTGCTCCACGAGCAGCTCTCCCACGCGGCGGTCAGGCTGCTGTGTCTGCAGCGCCAGTACCGCCTCGAGCTGCTCCTGCGTGAGGACGTCGTCGCGCACCAGGAGATCACCCAGGCGGTCCCGTCGGTTCACGACCTGTGCATACGTGATGCGGCCGGCTTCGAAGTAGATCTGACCGAAGCGCGAGCGATCCGTAACGGAAAGGCAACCGGTCTTCTGACCGAGCGCCAGGAGCTGGCACACGTCGGCCAGACTGGCCTCCTTCAGACTCCCCTTGATGGCCATCAGCCGCCTTCCTTCCGGCGCCTCATTCGCCCTCCTCCAGCGGTACGTCCTGATGGCCGGGCCAGTCCCAGAGCGCCTTTTCACGGCTCGTGAACCAGTGGTCCAGCGCCCCCCCCCGCCCCACCAGGGCGCCAGCTTCCCGCGGCGCGGGATCGGCGATGGGACGCAGACCCGCTGGCGCGGCCACCGGCTCCGTCCCGGAGGCCTCCTCATCCACGCTGCCGGAGGCGGTGAGTTCCACCACCAGCCCGGTCTCGAGGCGCCCACGGAGCCGATCCTCCAGGCCGTCGATCAAAGCCGGCGGGCCGGCGGCGCTGAAGAGCAGACGGGCCCCCGCACGACGTAGATGGTCGAAGAGGTGGAAGAGCTCCTCCTGGGCGCCCTCGGTGTCCGCCAACTCGTCCACGTCGGGCATGACCAGTACCCCCACCCGGCGCAGCCGGGCGCGCCAGGCCTCTACACCGTCGTGACCGAGCGCGTCCACCAGTTCGGAAGCAAATTCACGGCCTGGCAGCCAGGCCACGGTGAGCCCCTTCTGCAATTCCGCGATCTCGCGTGCCACGGCGGCCAGCACACGCTCGGCCAGTTCCCGGTCCCCGTGCAGGAAGTAGGGCACGTACCGGTCTCCGGTCCCCTGGGCCACCGCCGCACCGGCGCGCACGGCAAGATGGTTGGCGGGCAACGGCAACTCGGCCAACGTGGGCCCGGGTGGCGGCCGGGGCACGGGACGGGTGCGCGCCTGCACGGCCACCAGCAGTCCTTCCGCCTCCGTCACCCGCGCCGGGTCGCGCAGCACGTCGGTGCGCTCCAGCTCCGGGGCGTCACCCTCCGCTTCACGAATGAGGCGGGCCACGGTGCGCAGCCGCTCCACGCGTGACGCGAACCCCGTCAGGAACGCCTCCACCGCGGCCTCGGCCGGCGGGCTCGCCAACGCCTCCTCAAGCAGGCGGGTGCGGAAGCCCTCCCCCTCCCAGCGGAGGATGGCCTCGGCCAGTTTGGCCTCGCTGCCGCCCGGCGAGACCACCTGACCGATCGTGCCGGTGATCTCCGTCAGGAAGGCGCCGAACTCGTCGGGACCGCGCCGGTCCAGGGCCAGGCCGAGGAGACGACCCGCCTCCTCCATGCTCACCTGGCGGCCCTCCAGTTCCTGGATGGCCAGGATCCGGTTGAGTGCGCCCTGCAGCTCCCGCACGTTCGCGAAGGCGCCGCGCGCCAGGGCCTCCGTCACCCCATCGCCGAGGGCCTGCCCGCGCTCCTCCGCCTTGCGGCGCACGATGGCCGCGCGGGTCTCCATGTCAGGCGGTGCCAGATCCGCTATAAGCCCCCCGGAGAAGCGGCTGAGGAGCCGATCGTCCAGTTCGTCGATCTCCGTGGGCGGACGGTCGCTGGCCAGCACCACCTGCCCGCCGCGCGACGCCATGCCGTCCCACGCCCGCAGCAACTCCTCCTGAACGGCTCGCCGTCCCGCCAGGAACTGGATATCGTCGAGCAGGAGGAGATCCGCGGCGTGGATCCGCTCCCGGAAGGCATCGCGCTGCCCGGACCGGATGGCACTCATCACGCCCTCCACCAGATGCTCCATGGTGTCGTAGGTGATGCGCAGGTCCGGATGGATGGTGCGCGTATGCTGCCCGATGGCCATGACCAGGTGCGTCTTGCCCAGCCCCGAGGCACTGTAGAGGAAGAGCGGGTTGTAGGCGGAGCCGGGCGTGTCGGCAACGCGCCGCGCTGCCGCAGCCGCGAGACGATTGGACGTCCCGACAATGAAGCTCTCGAAGGTGAGACGAGGGTCCAGCTCCAGCGACATTGCTCTCCTAGGTAGTGGCTGCGCCCGTCGGCGGCGCTTCGATCTTCTGACGGAAGCGGCGCGACAGGCTCTGCAACGTGAGCTGGCTGACCGCCTTCAGGGTGTCGAAGACGCCGTCCCCGGTGAGCGCCGCGGCCGGGAACGCCGGTACGTCACGAAAGTTCAACGTGTCATCCAGGTCGGCCACGCTCATGATCCCCGGCAGGTCCCGCTTGTTGTACTGCAGGACCATGGGGAAGTCTTCCAGCTCCACGTTTTCCTCCAGGAGATTCTCGTGGAGATTGCGCAGACTGTCCACGTTCTCCTCCATCTTCTCCCGCTGCGAATCGGCCACGAAGACCACGCCGTCGGCCCCGCGCAGTACCAGCTTGCGGGTGGCGTTGTAGTACACCTGACCGGGCACCGTGTACAGTTGTACGCGCGTCCGGAACCCTGAGATCGTGCCCAGGTCGAGCGGCAGGAAATCGAAGAAGAGCGTGCGGTCTGTCTCCGTGGCCAGGGAGACCATGGGTCCCTTCCGCTCGTCCGGCACGTACGCGTGCACGTACTGGAGGTTGCTCGTCTTGCCGGACCGCCCCGGCCCGTAATAGACAATCTTGCAGGTGATCTCACGGGTGGAATAATTGACCAGGGACATGGTTCGATTCCTGGGAGGGGGAGGCGTTCGTCAATCCGGGTCCGACTCGAAGACCCGCTGGATCCCCGCTTCGAGATCTCGCTCGAAACTGGCCTGATCCGTGGATCCCAGGTCGGCGCCGAATATGGGCAATGCGGCCAGGTCGGCCGCCAGACGGTCGAAGAAGAACTGTACCAGACCGAGCGTGGAGCCGCCGTCGAAGATCGTCACCACGATCAATTCCTCTACCGGAGTCTTCACGGGTGCCAGGAAGAGCTGCCGCTCCCTGCCCGCATGGTAGAGATGGGTCCACCGCCCCGCGCCCGAAATCTCGGCGAGCATACGGGAGGAGGCGTGTGCCGCCGCGGCCAGCGATGCCACGTTCACCACTTCGTAGCTGCTGGCAAACCCGTGCTGCGCCAGCACCTGCCCCGAGTGGTTCACCAGCAGCGCCAGGCGGACCCGCGCCTCGCGTACGAAGCCATGCATGGGCTCGCGCACCGCACCCATGATGGCGGGCAGTTCGTCACTTCTCATTGCAGCCCCGCCGCCGCGCGCTCGGCCTCAACGCGGATCATACCCAGCTGAGCGTCGGATTCGGCGATGGCCACCACCACGAGCGGACCCGCGCCCGCCATCACCACATGGCCGCCCGCGGCCTCGAGCTGTACGGCCGTGAGCGCACCCATGGAACCGGCGGCCGTGGCATGGCCGGCCCGTTGGAAGAGGGAAGCGGCCAGGGCCGCCAGCGGGCCACCGTCCACGCCGGCGGCCAGTTCGGCGGTCACCGGGACACCCGTCTCGGCCTCCACCACCATGGCGCCCCGTACACCCTGTACACGGGTGAGGGCGGCAACAGCCGCATCGAACGCGTCGGGATTCATGCGTAGCTCTCCAGGAAGCGGCTGGCCAGTTCGCGCGCCCGCGCGGCCCCGCGCATCACCCATCCCACGGGCGCATCGCGCCGGGCCGCCAGGACCACCACGGTATCACCCGGAGCCGGCGCCAGGTGCAGCAGGGCCACCTCCGTGTGCAGCAGGATGCCCTCCCATGCGCCCAGGCTCAGGTGCTCGGCCGTGCGAGCCGCTTCCTCCACGGCGTCGCCCAGACCGGCGCCCAGCCCTTCCGCCGAGGCATCGGCCGGCTCCCGCAGCGTGCCCGCCAGGATGAGGCCCTGCGCATCCAGCAGCAGCGCGCCGAGCACCGGCCCGCGCATCACGGCGTCGAAGAGGCGCGTGGGGTCCTCGGCCAGGACCGCCGCGTGCGCCGCGTGCGCCGCGTGCGCCGCCTCCGCCGCCTCCACCGCCGCCGCGTCGACGGGCGGAGACGGCCGCGGGGCGGGAGCCACCTCGGCCGCCGCGGCCCCGGAGGGATGGCCGTCGGCGCCATGGCCCGCGGTCGTGGTGCCACCGAACGGATCCGGCGCGGCCTTGACCTTGCGCGCCTCCTGACGCTGCCGCAGCAACTGCAGCGCCTCCCGCACCGCGGGATCGGCCGGCCGGGTCAGCGCGGCCGCTTCCAGATGCTGCCGCGAACGCTCCAACTCGCCCGTCTCAAGGTAACAGAAACCAAGACCGCGCAGCGCATCGAAGTTGCCGGGGTCCAGGCGCAGCACCATGGACCACTCGTCCGCGGCGCGCTCCCGATCCCCCGCTTCCAGGTAGAGCAGCGCCAGCAGCCCGTGACCCTCCACGTTCATGGGGTGCGCTTCCAACCCGCGCAGGCAGAGATTGAGTGCGGCGTCGCGCTGCCCCTGGCGCCGGTAGGCGCGGGCCAGCGGCAGGAACGCCAGCGAGCCGGGGTCACTGGCCACCTCCTGGCTCCAGCGTTGCAGATCCGCCGTCACGGGTCGCGTCATTGCCACTCCTCGTTGCCGCCATGCAGGAAGCTCATCGGGCCCCGCTCTCGACCACCCGCGTCAGCACGCGCAGGGCGGCCAACCCCTCATCCACGACCTTCCGCTCATCACCATCGGGCATCAGGCGCAGGTAGGTGTCCCATGCGCGCGCGCCGCGCTCCAGGTCCCCGGTGCGCACGGCCGAGAAGCCCAGGCGGAAGTGCCCTTCGGTGGAGAGCGGATCCAGCCCCACGGCCCGTGCGTAAGCCTCCGTTGCCGCGCGCATGCGCCGCTGCGCCTCCAGGGCCCGACCCGCCAGCAGGGCAATCTCCGCGTGCTCGGGGTATGCGGTCTCGAGTTCCGCGGCCAGTTTCTGCGCCTCCTCCACACGGCCGTCGGCCAGGTGTTGCTCGGCCCGCGCCATGGCCTCCCGGAGCTCACCTTCCGGTACGTGGCTGCGCTGCTCCTGCACCTGCAGCACACCCGTGCTCACCAGTCCGTAGATCGTCTTGGCCACGTCGAACGCGCTGCGTCCCAGGTCCGCCGCGATCTGCCGGATATCCCGGTGCGCGTCGATTTCCGCGAGCACCTCCCACTCCTCCGTGCGCAGGTCGAGCGGCGCCGCCTCGCGCTCGGCGGCCGGGGCCAGCACCGGCACCGCCTCGGGACCGGGCACCTTGGATTCCAGCCGCGTCCATTCATCGATCCGCCGGGCACCCTCCATGAGCAGCGACTCCACCCGCACCTGGGCCAGCAGGCGGCCCTGACCGATGCCGGCACGCTCCTCGAAGCGGAAGTACCCCTCGTCCCAGCCCATCAGTTCGTAGACGGTCTCCTCCATCTGGAAGCGGAGTTGCCGCTCCAGTTCTTCCTCCGTGATGCTCCCCATCTCCAGGAGGATCTCGGCCAGTCGGCGCGTGGGGTCGGTGCGCTGCAGTTCGAGCGCGCGATCCAACTCCCGCTGCGTGAGTCGACCGGCCCGGATGAGCAGCTGCCCCAGCCGCCGCGGCGAGCGCCGCCGTACCGCGAACACGATGGCGCCCCGACTGAAGTGGACGATGGCCTCGTCGTTCAAACGATCCGAGCGAACCGTCAGCACGCCGGTCTTGTGCGCCAGTTCGAGGAGCTGGAGCACGTCCTGGATGCTGAGTTCCTCGAGGGGCCCCTCGATGGCCACGCGCCCTCCCCGCCTACGTGGCCGCGACCGGCGCCGCGCCCGGCGCCGCGCTCTGGAGCCGCTCCAGCGCAGCGCTGGCGTCCGCGTTGCCGGGGTCGAAGCCGAGGGCGCGCCGATAGGCCACGCGCGCCTTGCCGTGCATGCCGGCATCCTCCAGCACCGCCCCCAGGCGAACCAGACCCTGGAGGTGGTAGGGATCCACCGTGAGGAGATCCACCAAGGCGGCGATGGCCTCGCGGTGGTGCCCGCGCCCGCGCTCGACCTCCGCCAGCCCGAGCGCGGCCTCACCGTAGCTGGGCAGGACCGCCAGCGCCACGCGGTACTCCGCCGCCGCCGCCGCCGCGTCCCCCCGCCGCGTCAGCACCCGTGCCAGAGCCGTGCGCGCCGCCGGCGCGTCCCCGCCACGCTCCAGAGCGTCACGCAACGCCCGCTCGGCGCGGGCCGTTTCGCCGGCCTCCAGGGCGGCGCGACCGAGCTGCGTGAGCAGGCCGGGATTGGCCGGTCCGGTGTCCACGGCCTCCTCCAGGACCAGCATGGCCCGGCCGTGGTCGCCCACCTGGGTCAGTCCCTCCGCCAGCGTGCGCAGCGCCACCACGTCACCCGGGAACAGCTCGGTGAGTCGCTCGGCCGCCTCCACCGCTTCCCGCGGCCTGTCGAGCTGGAGCAGCGAGCGGGCGGCGCCGAGCAACGCCCTGCCGAGGGCGGCCTCGCCCTCGTCGTCCTCGTCGCTCGCCGTACCACCTCGCGCCACCTCGGCCAGGGCGGCCTCGAAACGCTCCACCGCCTCACCCGCCGCGCCGCGGCGCAGGAAAGCCTCACCCTGCAGAAGGAGGCCCTGCACCCGGGGGCCGCCCTCCTGGATCATGTGCAGGGCCTCACGCTGCACCGCCTCCAGGTCTCCCCGGTCGAGCGCGGCCTGCGCCGCGGCCAGCCGGCTCCGGCCGCCCGCGGGGGAAGCGGCCTGGCCCGAACCCTCCCGGGCAAAGACCGAATCCAGCTCGCCCGCATCAGGCACGAAGGCCTCGATGGGCTGCCCGGGGCGGACCTCCTCCGCCGCGTCCAGCTCGGGCGCCAGCACGCTCGTCTCCTCGTACTGCAGGTCGATGAGCAGCCGGTGGCGCGCGGGGGGGATGAAGGGGCTCTTCTCCAGGGCGTGCCGGGTCTCCCGCAGCGCACCCTCGTAGTCCCCCAGTGCGGACAGGGCGAACGCCAGGTTGTAGCGTGCCTCGGCCAGGTCGGGGTCGAGCTCTACCGCGCGTACGAGAGCATCGCGCGCTCCGGAGGCATCGCCACCCTCCATGAGCGCGGCGCCCAGCCCGGCCCAGGCGGGGGCGGCGCCGTCATCGGCCTGCAGGGCCACGCGAAAGGTCTCGACCGCCTCGCCATGGCGGCCGGCGCGTTGCAGCAGGAGCGCCAGGTTGCGGGCCACGTCGGCCGTGGCCCGTCCGCCCTCGAGTGCTCGCCGCAGCAGTTGCTCGGCCGGCTGCGGCCGCCCCTGGTGCAGCTCCGCGACGGCCAGGTTGTTCAGGACCAGGACGTAACTACCGTCCAGTTCGAGCCCGCGCCGGTAGGCGGCCGCGGCACCGTCCAGATCCCCCTGCTGGTGCCGCGCCACGCCAAGCTCGTTCCACAGCTTGGGAGAATCAGCCTGCTGCCGCGTGAGCGCCTCGTAGAGACTGACGGCTTCCGCGTCCCCCCGCAGCAGCAGCATCTCCGCCTGGGCCTGCTGCACCAGTTGAGCGTCCTCCCCCCTTTCCGTGGCCAGGCGGAACTCCCGCAGCGCCTCGTCGAAAAGCGCCTTCTGCCGGAAGGCAATGCCCAGATTGTAGTGGGCCAGCGCCGCGTTCTCGGCCACGGCGGGTCCCTCGCCACGCTCGCCCACCAGCTCCTGATACCGGGCGTTGCTGTGGCTGTCCAGGGACAGATTGGTCTCGGCGCGGGACAGTGACGGGTTGAGCTCGGACGCACGGGCCGCAGCGCTGCCCGCCTGTTCCTCCATGCCCAGGTCACCGTAAACGAAGGCCAGGAGGTGATGCGCCTCCGCCAGCGACGGCTGGAGCTGGACCGCCATCTCCAGCGGTCCCCGCGCCTCGGCGCTTCGTCCCTGCTGGTACTTCACCTCCCCCATGAGGAGGTGTGCGCGGGCGTTCGAAGCGTCCAGCGCCGCCGCGTTGCCCAGCGCCACCAGCGCCTCGTCCGGACTGCCCCGCCGCAGCTCGGCGCGCGCCAGCATGAGGTAGACGGCGGCGTCGCGCGGACGACCCGTCTGGACGGCACGCCACTCACGCACCGCCGCCTCGGCGTCCCCCGAATGGTAGTAGGCGCGCGCGAGCCGCTCCCGGGCCACGAGGTCATCGGCGTCGCGAGCCAGCGCGGCGCGGGCATCGGCCACCAGCCGCTCGAAGTAGCCGGTGCCGAAGAAGACGATGCGCAGATTGCGCTCCGCCACCTGCATGCGGGGATCCAGTTCGAGGGCGCGCTCGAACTGTTCCGCGGCATCCCCGAAGAGTCCCTTGTGATAGTAGACCACGCCCAGGTTGTTGTGGGCGTTCGGGTCATCCTGCTTGATACGGCGGGCCAGGCCGCGGAGCAACTCGGCGTCCCGCTCCGAACGCGGCTGTGCGCCCTGGGGCCGGCTGCGCGGACCGTCGCCTCGATCCCGCCAGGGAAGCGTGGGCTGCTGCGGCTCGGGCCGGGGCGTACTCACACGAGCCTCAGCGCCCGGAGCATGGCCTCCAGCGACGCGTCATCCGGAATGAGCAGGAAGTGGGCGCCCATCTCCGTTTTACCGTCCAGCATGAGGTCCGTATTCATGACGAAGACAAAGTCCTGGTCCGCACCGAAATTCACATAGCTGGTGGACAGCACCGCGCCCACCATGTCCATGGCAAAGGAGGGCACGGACATGATGAGCAGCATGCCCATGAACTCGGAGAGCGCGTTCAGGTAGGCGCCCACGATGATGTTGCCCACCTCTTCCAGGATGGACTGCTCGGCCGGTCCGAGATCACGTGGGAACTCCAGGCCCTTGCGGCCTCCCATGATCTCCACCAGTACGGCGGCGGTGCCAGCGGGGAAAAGCTGGAGGGTTCGTCCGGTGACGTCCCCCAGGACCTTCATCACCACGGCGGAGACGGGCTCCTGGGGGTCGCCCATGGCCGAGGAAACATCCTCGAGTGCCACTACCTTCACCTCGGGCACTGACACGGTGATGGCCCGCGTGGTCATGTCCGACAACGCCGTGGCCGCGTGCCCCGCGCCGATATTGGCGATCTCGCGGAGCGCGGAGTACTGGATCTCGGTGAGGCCGCGCACGTCCATTCGATCAGCTCACACTCAGGGGGTCCAGCACCAGGGCGGGCCTGCCATCCGCCAGCAGCGTGGCGCCGGAGAAGAGCGGCAGCGCCCCCACGCCCGGATGGAAGGCCTTCACGAGGATCTGCTCGCGGCGTACGATCTCGTCCACGCCCAACGCAAAGCGACGTTCGCCCGACTCGGCCACCACCGCCGCCCGCTCGCCCCCCTCCGGATCCACCCCCAGGACGGCGCGCATGCGGATGAGCCGGACCGGCTCGTCACGCAGTACGAGCCATTCCCCCGTGCCGTCCACGCGCACCGAAGTGAGGGCAAAATCCACCGCCTCCGATACGTGCGTGAGCGGCACGGCGTAGATCTCCTGGCCCACCCGCACCTGCAGGGCGGGCGCCACGGCCAGCGTGAGCGGCAGCCGCATCACGAAGTCGGTGCCCTGCCCCGTCCGGGTCCGCATGTCGATAGCGCCGCCGAGCGCGCGCACACGGTTCACCACCGCGTCCAGCCCCACCCCACGGCCTGAGACCTCCGTCACCGCGGCGGCCGTGGAGAAGCCGGGGTGGCTGAGGATCCGAAAGAGCTCGTCGTCTTCCAGCACGCCGTCGAAATCGGCGGGCAGGATGCCACGCTCCTGTGCGCGTTCCACCACCGTCTCCTGATGCACGCCGCCGCCATCGTCCTGCAGGGTGATCCGCACGCTCGTGCGCTCGCGCTCGGCGGCCAGGCGGATCTGCCCGCGGGGAACCTTGCCAGCGGCACGGCGCGCCTCGTTGCCCTCCAGGCCGTGGTCTACGGCGTTGCGCAGGAGATGGACGATGGGATCCACGATCTCGTCGAGGATGGCACGGTCGAGTTCGATGTCCTGCCCCTCCATGACCAGTTCCACGTCCTTGCCGAGCGAGCGGGCCGCGTCCCGCACCACGCGGGGGAAGCGCTGGAAAACGTCGGCCACCGGGACCATGCGCATCGAGAGCACTGCGTGCTGCAGCTCGGACGCCACGGTACTGATGCGGGAAGCGACGTCCCCCATCCCGTTCACGGCGGCTACGTCCAGCTCTCCGGCATACTCCGCCAGCCGGCCCTGCAGCACGGCCAGTTCCGCCACGCGCTCGGCCACCTCGTCGAGGCGCCGCTGATCCACGCGCACCTGGGTAGCGGTGGCCCGAGCCGGACCGGACCGCCCGGCCGCCTGCGAGTCCCCCCGCTCGACCGTGGCGCTGGCCACCTCCCCCGCCGCGCGCAGCGCCACCGTGACGGCCTCCGCGTCGGCATCCTCCTCGAGCAGAACCAGAAAACGTCCGTCGAAGGCCTCGTCGAACTCCGCGGGTAGCGTACCTACGACTCCTCCCACCGCGCGCGCCGCGACCACCGCGAGCAGCGCGCGCGCGGCTTTGATGGGCGCGTCCTCTTCCAGGCGCACGCGCACGGCGGGCACGCCGGCCGGGCGGGCCGGTCCGGCACGGTCCCGCCCCGCGGTCCCCGCGGGTGCGGCCGCGGCGGCCACGTCGGGTGACGGATCCAGCGCGGCGGCCTGGAGCCGGTCGGCCGCGGCCAGCAAGGCGTCCACGAGTTCCGGGTCCACCTCCAGCGTGCCAGCACGCACCGCGTCCAAGCGGTCCTCGAGCGCGTGTGCCTGCTCGGTCACCAGGGTGTAGCCCATGCTCGCGGCCATCCCCTTCAGGGTGTGGGCGGCACGGAACGCCGCGGCCACCGCCTGGCGCGCCTCCTCCCCGCCCGCTTCCAGGGCCAGGATGCTCTGGGTCAGCCGCTGCAGATGCTCTTCGGCCTCGGCTGCGTAGAGGGCGCGGAAGCGGTCGACATCCATGGAGGTCGGTTCAGCCCAGCACGCGCTGTACGGCTTCGAGCACGCGGGAAGGCTGGAACGGTTTGACCACGAAGTCGCGCGCCCCCGCCTGGATAGCTTCGATGACCAGCGCCTGCTGTCCCATGGCGCTGCACATGAGGATACGGGCTTTGGGGAACTCCTTGACGATCGCGCGCACGGCATCGATACCGCCCATGTCCGGCATCACGATGTCCATGGTGACCAGATCCGGTTTCAACTCGCGGTATTGTTCCACCGCCTCGGAGCCGGTCTGCGCTTCACCGACCACCTCGAAGCCCGCCTGCTTCAGGATCTCTCCCAGCATGGTGCGCATGAAGAGTGCGTCATCGCAGATCAGAACGGTTCGTGCCATGGTTCCTCGATGGGATGGTTCGTGCGGCGGCGCCTCATGCGGCCAGCAGCCGTTCGATGAGCGCATCGGGGTTCAGCAGCAGCGCGCGGTGCCCGGCCAGTTCCGCCACGCCCAGGACGTCCCCGGGTTCGAGCCCCATGCCGCGGAGTTCGTCCTCGTCGAGCGCCGCCCAGTCGGCGGCGCCCGGCGCCCCCCGGAGCCATCCGGAGCACTTCCTCCACGGCCAGAGCCAGCGGGCGCTCGCCGTCGTCCACGAAGACGAGCCGGTGCCCCGGCCGCGCGGCGGCCGGCCGTAGGCGCAGCACCACGCCCAGGTCACAGACGGTGACTACGAGGCCGCGCAGCCCTACCAGCCCGCACACTTCCGGACCGCAGCCGGGCAGCCGCGTGACCGGCCGCGGCGTGGTGATCTCGCGCACCCGGTCGAGCGGCAAGCCAAGCCGGTGGCCGTCACACGTGAGCAGCACCCAGCGCGGTAGCGGGGCCGTGGTCGATCCCCCGTCGGACGTGACCGCCGTGCTCTCCATCGATCGTCCGGCTCAGGGTTCAGTGAGGGCGCAAGATAGCGCGCCGCGAGCGAGCGGGTCAACCGCGCGCCCACGCGTGTGGGGGCCGGCCTCCGAACCATGGGACCATGCGTGCGCGCGCGCCGGCCTGCGGACGCGGGCCGGGCGCCGGTGGCTAGCGGGCCGGGCGCCGGTGGCTAGCGGGCCGGGACGCCGGTAACTATTGGGCCGGCGTGGAGCTCTCGCGTGCCCACTGGGCCGCATCCTCGAGGGCCGCCGGCAGGGGAGCGCTGAAGCGGAGCGGCAGACCCGTGACGGGATGCAGGAATGCCAGCTCCGCGGCATGCAGGAACTGGCGCGGCACGCGCCGCGCCAGCTCCTCGGCCCACATGCGGTCCCGCCCGCTCACGCGCCGCGCGCCGCCGCCGCCGTAGGCCTCGTCCCCCACCACGGGATGGCCGATGTGCGCCAGGTGGACCCGGATCTGGTGCGTGCGGCCGGTTTCCAGGCGCGCGCGGATGAGGTCGGCCGCCCGCCACCGCTCCAGGACCCGGAAGCGCGTGCGCGCCTGACGCCCCCCCTCCACCACCGCCATGCGCTTGCGCTCCCGGGGGGAGCGCCCGATGGGGGCGTCCACCAGCAGCTCTTCCTCGGCCAGATGCCCCCACGCTACGACCAGGTAGCTGCGCTCGATTTCGCGCCGCTTCAGCGCGCCGGCCAGCCCCCGGTGGGCCGCGTCCGTCTTGGCCACCACCAGCAGACCGGAGGTGTCCCGGTCCAGGCGGTGTACGATGCCCGGGCGGAGCACCCCGCCGATGCCGGACAGGTCGTCCAGATGATGGAGAAGTGCGTTGACCATGGTCCCGGTGCGGTTGCCGGGGGCGGGGTGGACCACCAGGCCGGCGGGCTTGTCCACCACGGCCAGGTGCTCGTCCTGGTGGATGATGCGCAGCGGGATGGGCTCGGCCGCCACGCCGGCGGCCGTGGGTTCGGGGAGCAGCAGCTCCACGCGGTCCCCCGCCTCGACTGGATAGCTCTTGCGGGCCGGTTCGCGATTGACGCGCACGGCGCCGTCCTCGATCAGGCGGGCGGCGCGGGAGCGGGACAGGTCCGGCAGGCGGGTAGCCAGGAAGGCGTCCAGGCGGGTGCCGGCGTCGGGCGCGGCCACGGTTACGGTGGTCCGCCTAACCTCCCTCGGACGCACGCCGCTCTTCGTTCCACAGGGAGAGGGCCAGGATGATGGCCCCGGTCGTGACCGCCACGTCCGCTACGTTGAAGACCGGCCAGCGTAGGGTGCCCACGCCCACATCCAGAAAGTCGACCACGCCGCGCTCCAGCCGCACGCGATCGATCAGGTTGCCGAACGCACCCGCACAGATGAGCGCGATGGCGCTGAGCCGCGACCGATCGGCCGTCGGGGTGAACCAGTACATCACCAGGAGCGCCACCAACGCCACCAGTGAAAGTACCAGGAAGATCTCCCGTGAGTACGGCCCGAGCTGGATCCCGAACGCGGCGCCCGGATTGTGGATGTACGTCAGACGCACGTACTCCCCCACCACGGGCACCTGGTCGTACTCACGCAGCATGCGCTGGACGGCCGCCTTCGTGACCACGTCCAGGAACAGCACGCCGCCCATGATGCCCGCGAAGAGGGCAGCCTTCCCGCCCGACCAGCTCTCGGCCGAAGTCTGCGCCACCGCGGTCTCCAGCTCTCCGTTCACGCTCAACCTCTAATCCGCGCGCGTCAGTCCGACGCGGCCGCTCATGCCGTCCAGTTCCAGCTCCACCGCGTGGTCCAGGCCGGCCACCGCGTCGGCGCCCGTCCCCACCTCCACGGCCAGCGTCTCATGCATGATATAGTCCGCGTATGTTGCCGCCGCCTCGAGCACCGGTTCGGATCCCGCAACGGCCAGGCGGACGCGGTCACTCACCTCCAGGCCGGCGTCACGGCGCAGGCGCTGGATGCGGCTCACCAGTTCACGCGCCAGTCCCTCGCGGCGTAGCGCATCATCGAGTGCCGGATCGAGCGCCGCCACATAGCCCGCCTCGGACTGCACGGCCAGCTCCCCGCGGGCTTCCTCACGCACCTCCACCTCCTCGGCCGACAGCACGTGCCGCTCGCCGTCCACCTCCACCGCCAGCTCGCCACCTGAGCGGACGGCCAGGAGCGCGTCCGAGGGAAGCGCGCGGATGGCCTCCGCCACACGCGGCGTGTCAGGACCGAAACGTTTGCCCAGCACCCGGAAGTTCGGCACACCCTGGAAGCTCACCAGCTCCTCGGCCCCGGCCAGGAAGTGCACCTCCTTCACGTTCAGCTCGTCGCGTAGCACTGCCAGCAGCTCATCGGTCAGCTCCGCACGGCCGGGGATGACCGCGTGGAGGGCGCGCAGCGGCTGGCGTACCCGGATGCCGATGGCCTCGCGCGCCGCCCGTCCCAGGCTGGCCAGCATGCGGGTTGCCTCCATGCCCTCCTCGAGCTCCACGTCTCGGGGGGCCACGGCTTCCGGAAAGGAGGCCAGATGCACGCTCTCCCCCACCACGGCGCGGTGCAGCCAGTCCGCGGTGAAGGGCACGAACGGCGCCAGCAGGCGCGCCACCGTCACGAGCGCCTCGTGGAGCGTGCGGAACGCCGCCCGGGTGTCCGCGGCGTCGGCGCTGCCCCAGAAGCGGGCGCGCGAACGGCGCACGTACCAGTTGGAGAGGTCGTCCACGACGAAGTCACTGACGGCACGCGCGGCGCGGGTGGCCTCGTAGGCCTCCATCTCCGCCCCCACCCGCTCCGCCAGTCCGGCGACGCGCGAGAGCACCCACCGGTCCAGCACGGGGCGCGCCTCCACCGGCGGGTCGTCGTCTGAAGGCGCCCAGCCTTCCAGATTGGCGTAGAGCGCCAGGAACCGATAGGTGTTCGCCAACGTGTCGAAGGTACGCCGCGCCGCTTCCGCGAGCGCTTCCGGATCGTAGCGCTTGGGGACCCACGGCTGGCTCACGGTCACGAAGTGCCAGCGCAGCGCATCGGCGCCATGCACCGCGATGGCGTCCCAGGGATCCACCACGTTGCCGCGGGACTTGGACATCTTCCGGCCCTCGGCGTCCAGGATCAGATCGTTGACCACCACGTGCCGGTAGGGGGCCTGGTTGCCCAGCATGGTGGAGATGGCCAGCAGGGAGTAAAACCAGCCGCGCGTCTGGTCCACGCCTTCACAGATGTAGTCCGCCGGGAAGTGCCGCTCGAAGGCGTCCTGGTTCTCGAACGGCCAGTGCCACTGGGCGTAGGGCATGCTCCCCGAATCGAACCACACGTCCACCACCTCCGGCGTGCGGCGCATGGTGCCCGCGCACCGGGAACAGGGCCAGGCCGGCTCGTCGATGTAGGGCTTGTGCGGATCGAAGTCCTCTCCGAGCGG
Organism: Gemmatimonadota bacterium; assembly: GCA_040905425.1. Taxonomy (GTDB): domain Bacteria; phylum Gemmatimonadota; class Gemmatimonadetes; order Longimicrobiales; family RSA9; genus JBBDRO01. The sequence continues at coordinate 125,681 of JBBDRO010000100.1, forward strand.
GCCGGCCCGCTCGGCCAACTCCGCGTACGAGCCCATCACCTCGATATGCTCCGGTTCCTCGGAGCAGACCCATACCGGCAGGGGCGTGCCCCAGTAGCGCTCGCGTGAGATGGCCCAGTCCACGTTGCCCTCGAGCCACTCGCCCATGCGCCCGCTGCCCACCTCCGGCGGATGCCAATGGATGCCCCGGTTGGCCGCCACCATCTCGTCCCGCACCGCGGTGGTGCGCAGGAACCAGGAATCCCGGGCCATGTAGATGAGCGGACTCGAGCAACGCCAGCAGTGGGGGTAGCTGTGCTCCTCGAGGGTGTGCCGGAAGAGCAGCCCCGACTCCGCCAGCGCCTCCACCAGGACGGGGTCGGCCTCCTTCACGGGCATACCGCCCACCAGGTCGACGGCCTCCCCGAAGCGGCCGTCGTCGCCCACCGGCCGCAGCATGGGCAGGCCATGGCGCTCCCCCGCCGCGTAGTCGTCGGCGCCGAAGGCCGGCGCCAGGTGGACGATGCCCGTGCCGTCCTCGGCCGTGACGAACGGCTCCAGGTAGATCTGCCACGCCGTATCCTCCGCCCCGTCCGGTGCGGGCACGAGGTCAAAGGGCCGCCGGTAGCGGACGCCGGCCAGCTGCGCGCCCGCGTGCCGGGCCACCACGCGGGCCTCCGCGCCGAACACCGCCTCCACCCGGGCCTCGGCCAGGATGAGCCGGCGGCCCTCGTGCTCCACCTCCGCGTAGGCCAGTTCGGGATGCACCGCCAGCGCCACGTTCGAGGGCACGGTCCACGGCGTGGTGGTCCACACCAGGAAGGCGCGGGAGGGATCATCCGCCAGTTCACACAGGAAGTAGAGCGAGGGATCGAAGACGTCCTCGTACCCCTGCGCCACCTCGTGCGAGGAGAGCGCCGTACCACAACGCGGACAGTAGGGCACGCTCTTGTAGCCGCGGTAGAGGAAGTCACGCTCCGCCAGGCGCTTCAGTATGGCCCATACGCTCTCCACGTATTCGTCCGAGAAGGTCACGTAGGGCCGCGAGTAGTCCAGCCAGTAGCCGATCCGCTCGGAGAGGCGCTCCCAGTCCTCCTTGTAGGTGAACACGCTGTCGCGGCAGGCCTTGTTGAAGCGGGCCACGCCCAGCTCCTCGATCTCCTGCTTGCCGCTGATGCCCAGCTGCTTCTCCGCCGCGATCTCCACCGGCAGCCCGTGCGTGTCCCACCCGGCAATGCGCGTCACGTGCCGTCCCTGCATGGTGCGGAAACGCACGAAGAGGTCCTTCAGCGTGCGGCTGATGACGTGGTGGATGCCCGGGCGACCGTTGGCCGTGGGCGGTCCCTCGTAGAAGACGAATTCCTCCCCGCCCTCGGTGGCCTCGAGCGTACGGCGGAAGAGGTCCTCCTCACGCCAGCGGAGGAGGACCTCTTCCTCGAGTCGGGTAGGGCTGTCTGGATATTCCGGGAAACTCATGCGCTCGTAGCGGTCATCGGGTCTGCGGTGGTGGTTCCGGCTCGCCCTCGTCCAGCGGCAGCTCGGGCGCGTCCACGTAGCGGACGTCGCCGCGGGATCCGGTGGCGCCCTTCCGGTCGGTTTCAAGCGACGATGACCCGTCTGCCTCTTCGTCGTGATCATCCACGTCCGCCGCATCCTCCACGTCCGCGGGGTCGGCCGCGGCACGCCCCTCAGCATGCTCGGCATGCTCCTCGGCGTGGTCCCGGCCGGGCTCCCCCGCCCCGGCCTCCTGATCCTCGGCATCCTCTTCGCTCTCCGGCGGCCCCAGGATTCCGGCGTGGCGCCCCTGCAGCTCCAGCGTCTCGTGAATGACGTCCAGCTCCCCGATCTCCCGCTCCAGAAAGGACCGGTAGCTGCTCACGAGCTGGCGCTGCCGCGCCCGCAGCCGCCGCAGGGTATCCTCTTCACGCTCCCGGTCCCGGTGGGCGTCCTGGCGAATGCGCTCCGCCTCCGCCTCCGCCTCCCGCCGGATGAGCTCCACCTCGCGCGCCATCTGCTGGCGTGTCTCCTCGCGCATCTCCTGGGCGCTGACCAGCGCGTCGGTGAGTCCCTTCTCACGGTCGGTGAACTCCGCCAGGCGCTGCTCCAGCTCCCGCACGCGTTCCTCGAGCGCCAGCTTATTGCGGACGACCTGCTCCAGGCGGTCGGCAACCAGATCCAGGAAGTCATCGACCAGGGCGCCGTCGTACCCGCGCAGGGCACGTTTGAAGTCACCCTTCTTCTTGCGTACCTCGAGAGGCGTCAGATCGATCATCGTGAGCGTTCTCCGAACAGGATCGTGCCGATGCGTACCATGGTGCTGCCCTCCTCCACCGCCAGCTCGAAATCATTGCTCATGCCCATGGACAGGTGCAGCGCGGTGAACCCGTCCACCGCGCGGTCACAACGCTCCCAGAAGGCCCGCGTGCGCGCGAAGGTGGAGCGCAGCACCGCCTCCTCGGCCACGAAGGGCGCCATGGTCATGAGCCCCTCCACACGAAGTCCAGGCAGCACCGCCACCTCGTTCACCTGCGCCAGCGTCCGCTCCTGGTCGGCGTGCAGGTCGAAGCCGCCCTTGGCCTCCTCGCCGGACGCGTTGACCTGGATCAGCACCCGGGTCTCGACCTCGGCCCGCACCGCCTCCTTGGAGACTTCCCTGGCAAGCCTGAGGGAGTCCAGCGAATGCAGCAGCGTCCAGTGGGGTAGCGCCTGCCGCACCTTGTTGCGCTGCAGGTGGCCGATGAGGTGCCACGCCACGGGCAACTCGTGCAGCAGTTCCCGCTTCTCCACCAGCTCCTGAACCCGGTTCTCGCCCACCGCGGACAGGCCCGCCGCCGCCGCCGCACGAACGGCCGCTGGGGGATGTCCCTTGGTCACCGCCACCAGGGCCACGGGCGCATTGCCTCCGCGCCGCGCGCGTGCCCGCTCCAGCCTGGTGTTCACCTCGGCGAGCCCCGCCGCCAGCCGTTCCTCATACATGGGGGGCCATTCTAGCGGCGCACGGGGCGGTTGTCGATGCCGCGGCCAGGCTGACGGAAAATCAAAAAAGAGGGACCGGCCGCCTGGCCGGTCCCTCTGCTGTCGCGTATCCGGCGCGCGTCACTTCGATGTGAACTCGATCTCCAGGGACACCCAGACCGGCACGGGCTTGTCACGGTTCTTGGCCGCGGAGAAACGCATCTGTTTGGCCACCTTCATGGCCGCATCATCCAGCGCCGGATAGCCGCTGCTCTTCTTGAGCTGGATCTCCTGCACCGCACCCGTCTCGTTGATGAAGAACCAGACGTCGGCCGAGCCGCCGATCCCGGCGTCCCGCAGCATGGCCGGATACTCGGAGCGGAGCAGGCGCTCGACCTCGCCCCGGTTCTGCAGGGTGGGCGCCGTTTCGAACGGGGTAAACTGCGGCGCCGCCGAGATGTCCCCGCTGGTGGACTGCGTCGTGGGCGGAGCCGGCATGATCTCGATCGGATTGTCCTCGAACGTGGTGGACGCGATCGTGATGTCCTCGTCGATCGTGGCGTCACCCACCACGGGGGTGGCCGGCCGCGCGATCTGCTCGGGCGGCGGCGGGATGTCCACCTCGGGCGGGATGTCGATGGCCGAGAGCTCGGCGGCGGCGTCGAACGTGTTCTCGGCCCGCATGTCCGGCCCCAGAAAGAAGATCATGAAGTGGACCATGGCGGCCACGGCCAGCGAGCCCCAGAACCAGCTGCCCGACGTCTCCTTGAAGCGGTCGTTGGCGGTCGAAGCCACCAGGGATGCCTGCTTATTCTCGGCCATGTCTACCTCCGCTCCCGTTGGACACGTTGTTCCAGACTGGTATAGAACGTCAAACGCACGGTTCGTGCCTCCTGCAACTCCGTCATCACACCGGCAATGTGCTGGTAGGTCACGTCACGATCGGCGCGCAGCACGATGACGAGCTGGGGGTTCTCCGTGCGGATCGGCTGTATGACGGCATTCACCTGCGCCGGCGGCACCGGCATGTCATTGATGTAGATGGCGCCGTCCTCCTCGACGAAGACGTGCAGGATGTCCTTGCGCGCCTCATCCAGCTTCTTGGTGGCGTCCGCCTCGGGCCAGTCCAGCCGCCGTGGCTTCTCCTTGGGAAATACCGTGCTCACCATGAAGAAGATCAGCAGGAGGAACGCCATGTCCGCCAGCGAGGACGAGGGGATCTCACTGGCCGCCTTGTTCTTACGCTTGAATCCGCCTTCCATCATGGCGTCAATTCTCCAGAATCTGGAGGGAAATCTTTTCCGCGCCCGCGCCCTGGAGTTGATCCAGCACGTCGATCATGAACCTGTAGGGCGCCTGCGGATGGGTCTTCACCGCGGCAATGAGATTCTCGTTGGTCTCGAACCCCTGCGCCCACAGCGCGCCCACCTGCTGGGCGCTCACCTGCGTCTCGTTCTGCGCTTCGCCCATGCGGACGAGCACCATCCCGTCCGGCTGGATGAGGAAGTGGTAGACGTTCTTCTGCGAGACCTCCTGCTCCACGCTCTCCTCCGGCAGCACGATGCGCAGCCCCTTCTCCTCGTCGAACACGGTCGTGACCAGGAAGAAGACGAGCAGCAGGAAGGCAATGTCCGCCATGGACGAGGTGGGAATGTCCCCACCGGCGCGCTGCTTCTTGCGGAATACAGCCATGTCAGCTTCCCTGGCTACGGTTCATGGAGCGGCGGCCGGCCGGACTCACGGCTGGTTGTCCTTGCGGAGCGTGCTGGTGTTCGGCTCGTCCACCTGCCGCGGCGGCGAACCCGGCAGGCTGGTGGGTCCGCCGGCCAGGGCGGGCGTCGGCCCACCCATGTCCCACAGCAGGTTCAGCACCTCGGCCGAGCCCTTCTCCATCTCCACGATCAGCTTGTCGATCCTGGCCACGAAGAAATTGTAGGCAATGTTGACCGGGATGGCGATCGTCAGCCCGGTGGCCGTAGTGATGAGGGCCACCTTGATACCGCCGGCCACCAGACTGGCCTCCACCTGCCCCGCTACCTCGATGGCACCGAAGGCGGCGATCATGCCCGCCACCGTGCCCAGGAACCCCAGGAGCGGCGCCACGTTGGAAACGGTGGCCAGGACCACCAGGCCGCGCTCCAGAAAGCCCAACTCGATCACGCCGGTGGTCTTGATGGCGTGCTCGGCATCCCTGGTGTCCCCCTTGTTGCGGGCTACCCGGCGCAGTCCGGTCAGGAGGATGGCAGCCACGGGGCCGGGCGTCTCCTCATTCAGGCGCAGGGCGGCGTCGAGCTTGCCGGCCTTCACCAGGCGCTCCGTCTCCTCGAGCAGGTTGCGCGACTGCTTGCCCGCCACCCAGAGCATGTACGCCTTGGCAATGATCACGCCGAGCGCCACGAGGGATGCGAGCACCAGGGGGTACATCCAACCACCCCCATCGGAGAAGATGTTGAGCAGCGTGTACTCGTTGAACGATCCTTCCAAGCGAACCCCCGGGGAAGGTGGTCAGCCGGCATCGGGCCGGCGGGCAATCACGGTCGTGGCAATGAGCCGCGAGAATGTATTCCCCGGCCACTGGAGTGTCAACGCCGGACCCGCCCGCAACCCGCTCTGATATGTCGTACCGGCAATGGCTCAGCGGGTTCCATGAAGGGCGCCCCGTGGAGCTCAGGTGACGTTCACCTCGCCACCGGCCAGCGCCGCCCGCAAGCGCTCCACGCTGACGTCCCGTTCCAGGCTGCCACGGCGCGCCAGTGAGATCTGGCTCGTCTCCTCACTCACCACGATGACCAGGGCGTCCGCCTCCTCTGACAGCCCGAGCGCCGCCCGGTGACGCGTGCCGAGCGTGCGGTCCGCCACCGGGAACTGCGTGAGCGGCAGGATCACGCCCGCGGCGATGATGGAATCCTCCTGCACCAGAACGGCACCATCGTGCAACGGGCCGTACGGGGAGAACAGACTCACGATGAGATCGGCGGAGACGCGCGCCTGGATGTTGGTGCCGGTTTCCGTGTACTCCTCCAGCCCCATGTCCCGCTGCACGGCAATGATGGCGCCGATCTTGGCGCGCGAGAGCCGCTCCACGGCCTCTACGAGCTCCTCCACCACCTCCCGCTTCTCCAGACGACCGAGGAAGCGCACCATCCGGTTCTGCCCCAGCCGGGCCAGGGCGCTGCGCAGTTCCGGCTGGAAGACGATGAGCGCGGCGATGGTGCCGTACTGGAAGACGTTGCGCATGATGGACTCGATGAGCTCCATGCCCAGAATGCGCGCCATGTAGTAGAAGGCGCCGAGCACCAGGAGGCCCACCAGCATCTGGATGGCCCGCGTGCGCGCGAGCAGGCGGAGGACGTAGTAGAGCCCCACCGCCACGATGAGGATCTGGATCACGTCCAGCGTGCCGGGCAGCAGGAACTCGAGGCCGCGCAGCAGATTCACGGCATGCCTCCCCCCGCCACCGCTTCCGCGAGCGCCAGCGCGCCGGCCACCTCCGCCACGTCGTGCACCCGGAAGAGGCGGGCTCCGGCCAGGAACGCCAGTACGCACGCCGCCACGGTGCCCGGCAGGCGGTCCGCGGCCTCCAGGCCGCCGGCCACCTCCCCCAGGAAGCGCTTGCGCGAAGGCCCGACCATCACCGGGCAGCCCAGCTCCCCCAGCCGCTCGAGACCCGCCAGCAGGGCCACCGAATGCTCGGTCCGCTTGGCAAAGCCCAGGCCGGGATCCACCACCAGGGCATCGTCCGCCACCCCACCAGCACGCGCGCGTGCTAGAGCGTCACGGAGCTCGGCGCGCACCTCCGCCACCGGATCGGCGCCGTAGCTGGCCAGTTCATAGGAGGCCATGGTGTCCACCGTGCCGCGCGAATGCATGAGGACCAGCCCGGCGCCGGCCGCGCCCACCACCTCGGCCAGACGTGGCTCGAGGCGGAGGCCACCCACGTCATTGATCGCGGCGGCGCCTTCGGCCAGCGCAGCCTCGGCCACCGCCGCCTTCACGGTATCCACGGAAATCGGCGTCTCGGGCCAACGCGCGACCAGCGCCCGGAGCACGGGCAGGACGCGCGCTCGCTCCTCCGCGGCGTTCACGGGCCGCGCACCCGGCCGCGTGGACTCGCCACCCAGGTCGAGCATGCCGGCGCCGCCGCGCACGAGCACTTCGGCGCGCCCCAGCGCCGCGTCCACGCCGGCATGGCGTCCACCGTCCCAGAAGGAGTCGGGTGTGACGTTCAGAATGCCCACCACGCAGGGACGGCGCAGGTCGAGGGTACCCCGCGCCGTCCTCCAGAGGGGCTGCACGGCGGCCGCGTGGAAGGCAGAGCTCGCCGGGCGCTCCCGGCTGCGCACCGTCCCGCTCACGCTTCCTTGTCGGTGTGCTCGTCGTCCGCCCGCACGGTGGCGCTCGACTCTGGCTCGGGGCCGTCCTCCGCCCTGTGGGTGGTCGGGTCGGGCGGGCCAACCGCGTCTCCATCAGCCGCGGCATCCTGCCTCCGGTCCACGTCCCGGCTGGCCCGCGCATCCGACGCTGTCTCCGCCTCCGCGCCGGCGCGGGCGTCCGGATCGGTGGGACTGCCCGGATCGGTGGGACTGCCCGGATCGGTGGGACTGCCCGGATCGGTGGGACTGCCCGGATCG
>JBBDRO010000100.1:133345-133435 GCA_040905425.1 Gemmatimonadota bacterium
GGTGGGACTGCCCGGATCGGTGGGACTGCCCGGATCGGTGGGACTGCCCGGATCGTCGGAGCTGTCCGGGCCGGCGGGGCTGCCCCTATC
>JBBDRO010000100.1:133535-184301 GCA_040905425.1 Gemmatimonadota bacterium
GGTGGGGCTATCCGCATCCATGTGGCTGCCCGGATCGTCGGAGCTGTCCGGGCCGGCGGGGCTGCCCCTATCGGTGGGGCTATCCGCATCCATGTGGCTGCCCGGATCGTCGGAGCTGTCCGGGCCGTTGTGGATGTCCTGCCCGGTCCGGCTCTCCGGATCGGTGGGGCCGCCCGGACCGGGGTGGCCGTCCGGATGGCTTTCCGCTCCCGGGCCCCCGTTTGGACCCGTGCCGGAGTCCTGGTCACCGGGGCCGGTGCCCACGAGGGACTTCCGCCGGCGCTTGCGCGCCGCCTCCGCGAAGGCGCGGGCGTCCCGCACGAGCCGCAGTTCGGGGAGCGGCTCCCCGGCGGCCAGCAGCTCGATCTCCTCGCGGTCCAGCGTTTCGCGCTCCAGCAGCGCCTCCGCGATTCGCTCCAGCAGACCGCGGTTGGCCTCCAGCGTGACCACGGCTGCCGTATAGGCCTCGTCCAGGAAGCGCTTGACCTCCCCGTCCACGCGCTCGGCGATCCGCTCCGAGACCGCCCGGCGCTGCGACAGCTCGCGGCCCAGGAACACCTCGTGCTCGGCGTCACCCACGGCCATGGGGCCGATCAGCTCACTCATGCCGAACTGCGTGACCATGCGCCGGGCCATGGCGGTGGCGCGCTCGATGTCATTGCCCGCGCCGGTGGTGATCTTCTCCGGGCCGAAGACCATCTCCTCGGCGGCACGGCCGCCGTAGAGCATGGCCAACTGGGATAGAAGATAATCGCGCGAGTAGGAGTGCCGATCCTCCTCCGGCAGGGATGCGGTCACCCCCAGCGCACGCCCGCGCGGCACGATCGTGATCTTGTGGACGGGGTCCAGTCCCGGTATACGGAGCGCCACGACGGCGTGGCCGGCCTCGTGGTAGGCCGTCAGCTTCCGCTCCGCCTCGGAGAGCACCATGCTGCGCCGCTCGGCGCCCAGCATGACCTTGTCCTTGGCCTCCTCCAGGTCATCCATGTAGACCCGGTCGTGGCTGCGCCGCGCGGCCAGCAGCGCGGCCTCGTTGACCAGGTTGGCCAGGTCGGCGCCGCTCATGCCGGGCGTGGCCCGCGCCAGCGTCTTGACCTCCACGTCATCGGCAATGGGCACCTTCTTCAGGTGCACGCGCAGGATGCCTTCGCGCCCCTTCACGTCGGGCGCGTCCACCACCACCTGCCGATCGAAGCGGCCCGGCCGCAGCAGCGCGGGATCCAGCACGTCGGGCCGGTTGGTGGCGGCCAGCAGGATGACGCCCTCGTTGGACTCGAAGCCGTCCATCTCCACCAGGAGCTGGTTGAGGGTCTGCTCCCTTTCGTCGTGGCCGCCGCCCAGCCCCGCCCCGCGATGCCGGCCCACGGCATCGATTTCGTCGATGAACACAATGCACGGTGCATGCGCCTTGCCCTGCTCGAAGAGGTCACGCACGCGGGAGGCGCCCACGCCCACGAACATCTCCACGAAGTCCGAGCCGGACATGGAGAAGAAGGGGCGGCCCGCCTCACCGGCCACGGCGCGCCCGAGCAGCGTCTTGCCCGTCCCCGGCGGGCCCACCAGCAGCACGCCCTTGGGCAGCCGCCCGCCCAGCCTGCTGAACTTCTGGGGATCCTTCAGGAACTCGATGATCTCCTGCAGCTCGTCCTTGGCCTCGTCGGCCCCGGCCACGTCGGCGAACGTCACCTTGGGCGTGTCCCCCGTGAGCAGCCGCGCCTTGGACTTGCCGAACTGGAAAGCCTTGGCGCCCCCGCCCTGCATCTGGCGCAGCATGAAGATCCAGAACGCGAAGATGAGGATCCACGGCAGCGCGCCGATGACCAGCGTCCACCAGTTCTGGCGCGGGTCATCCCCCGTGACCGGGATGTTCTGGCCCTCCAGCTCCTTCACCAGCTCCGCCATGTCACCCGGCATGACGAAATGGAAGCGGGTCACATCCGGCTTCTGGCCCACCGTGATGGGCGTGCGCAGCTTCCCCTCGACCCGGTCCTCCTGCACGATCACCGTGACCGAGTCCACGTTCTGATTGGACAGTTGCTGGCGGAAGGTAGGGAAGTACTCGATCTCGGTGGGTTCACCGGCCTGACCACCCATCACGTTGATGATGAGCAGCGGGACCAGGAAGATCAGGACCCAGAATGCGGCCGTCTTCGTGAACCGGCCGAACCGGGCGTTGCCCGATCCGTCGGGGTCCGGCTTGTTGGAACGCTCCATGTTCATCCTTCAGCTCCGCGGGCGCCCCGGGGCGGCCTCGCGAAGCGGTGCTGGAAGTGCTGCACGGCCCCGCGCTGCGCCGCTGCGGCCGCGAGGACGGATTGCTCAAAGCTGCTACCCCGGAATGGCGTCAGGGAACCACGAGCGGCCGCCATCACACCGCCCCTATGAAGGGCAGGTGCCGGTAGTCCTCACTGTGGTCGAGGCCATAGCCGACCAGGAATTCGGCCGGTGCGTCGAAGCCCACCCAGCGGGCGTCCAGGACCAGGTCGGGGGCAATGCGCTTGTGGAGGAGGGTACACAACTCGAGGCTCCTCGGCGCCCGCTCCTCCAGGAGCGGCACCAGCCGGTTCAACGTGTTGCCGCTGTCGATGATGTCCTCCACGAGCAGGACGTGCCGGCCCGCCAGCTCCGCCTCGGAATCGTGCACCAGCCGCACGTTGCCACTGCTCACCGTGCCGGCACCGTAGCTTGCCACGAGCAGGAAGTCCACTTGCAGCGGACGGTCGATGTGGCGCACCAGGTCCGCCAGAAAGATGAAGGAGCCCTTCAGCAGTCCCAGGACGAGCAACTCGCCATCGGGATAGGCTGCGGTGATCTCCCGGCCCAGCTCGGCCACCCGCGCGGCTATGACCTCGGCGTCATAGACGGTCCGCCGCAGGCCCTCCCCTGCCCCGACGCCCGCCTCAGTCGTGCTCCACATGCCTCACCGTGAGAAAGAAAGCCGGGCCCTCACCGGCAGCGGCGTGGGTGCTGCGCGCCACGCCCACCACCCAGAGCACCCGGCCGGTGGCGTCCACCACCAGGGGCGTGGCGGTCCGCTCCGCGCGCGGCAGCCGCCGCTCCACGAACAACTTCTTCACCTTCTTGGTGCCGAAGCCGAGCGCCACCCGGTCACCGGGACGCCAGGCGCGCAGCTCCAGGGGGAAGGCCACGGCGGAGAGGTCGAACTCCACGGCATGTCCCGTACCGCCCGGGTGCCCGGTGCCCCACGCGACGGCGAAGCGGCGGCCGCCCAGCATGGCCTCCCCCGTCCCGTCGCCGGTTCCCGGCACCCGCAGCGGTCGGTCCGTGGGCTGCGGCGGACGCGCGGCACGCACCAGAATACGCTCGAAGGCGCGCTCCACTTCCGCCCCCCGCCCCACCGAGACGCGCCCGCCGGCGGCGCCCGTGCTGATAAACGCCAGCGCCGCGCGGGTTCCTGCCGCGCCTACACGCACACCGAGCGCGCGCAGTGCCAGGCGAAGTACGCGCGCGCGAAGCTCGGCATCATATTCAAGGAGCACGGGCCGGGCAAGCTCGATCACGCCTTCCGAACGGGCCTCCAGCGCCCGCCGCAGCGCCGCCCACGCCCGGGCCTCGAGCGTCCCCTCCGCCGCACGCGCGCGACCAGCGAAACGCGCCAGTGCCAGCGCCGCCCCGGGCTGCATCCGCTCCAGTTCCGGGAGCACCGCATGGCGCATCCGGTTGCGGGCAAAGCCGGCCTCCGCGTTGGTGGGATCCTCGCGCCACGTAAGTCCATGACGCAGGGCATAGGCCTCCAGTGCGGCGCGCGGTTCGCTCAGCAGCGGCCTCCTGAGCCGCCCGCGGCGCGGCGGGATGCCGGCGGCGCCGCGCAGGCCCGCGCCGCGCGCCAATCGAAAGAGGACCGTCTCCGCCTGGTCATCGGCATGATGGGCGGTGAGCACCGCAGCAGCGCCCAGCTCGTCGGCGGCCCGGCGCAGGAAGGCGTAGCGTGCCGTGCGCGCGTCCGCCTCGCTGCGCAGCGGTGCCTCGGCGGCACCCTCGCGCAGGGGCACGCCCCACGCGGCGCAGAGCCCGCGCACCCAGGCGGCGTCGGCCGCGCTGCCCGGGCGCATGCGGTGATCGAAGTGCGCGGCGCTCACGCGCTGGTTCGTCTGAGGCAGCGCGAAGCGCAGGAGATGCAGCAGGACCACCGAGTCCAGTCCGCCGGAGAGCGCCACGAGAAGCGTGCCCTCCGCGGGCAGCAGGCGGCCCGTACCGACGTGTTCGGCCAGGCGGCGCGCCAGCGGGTCGCGCCCGGGCGCCCCGCGGCGCCCCTGTCCGCCATCCGGCTGCCGCGCGGCGGGTCCCAGGGGACTAGTCCTCCCCGGGCGGCGGCCCGGGGGGCGCGGGCCGCCCATGCAACTCACCGAGCAGCGCCGCCGCCACGTCGGGCCGGTCCGTGATGAGCCCGTCCACACCCCACGCGAGCAGGCGGCGCATGGCGGCCTCCTCGTTGACCGTCCAGACGTGCACCTGGATGCCGCGCCGGTGCAGCTCCTCCACGAAGCGCGCCGTCACGATGCGCAGCCGCCCATGGTACTCCGGCACCTGCACCACGTGGACCGCGGGACTGGCCAGCACCCCCGCCCGGCACCAGTGCGCGGCCAGGAAGCGGCGTACCTGCTCCGTGGACGCGCTCACCGCGCCGGTCCACGCGCCGAAGTGCGTCCGGTCCCGCTCGTACATGCCCGCGGCCACCACCCGGTCCACGGCGTCGTGGCGGCGCACCGCGTCCATGAACGGACGCTGCGCGCCCCCCGCCTTCACCTCCACGATGAGGCGCATGCGCGGCAGCGCCTCGAGCACCTCGTCCAGCGTGGGGATGGTGAGCCCCTGCCCACGAAACGGGAAGGTGGCGCCGCCATCCCGCGTGAACCGGTAGCCGGCGTCCAGCGCCCGCAGCTCGGCGAGCGTCATTTCCGCCACGGCGCCGGCGCCGTCGGTGGTACGCTCCACGATGGGATCGTGGATCACCACGCAGTGGCCGTCCGCGCTGGCGTGGACGTCCAGCTCCACCATATCCGCTCGCCACCAGGCGTCCGCGCGGCGGCAGGCTTCCAGGGTGTTCTCGGGGGCCAGCCCCGCGCCGCCGCGGTGGGCCACCAGGAGGGGCGCGCCGGCCAACACGGGATGGAGCGCCGCGGGGGGAGGGGCCAGGCGCCGGCGCGCCGCCAGGTAGGCGCCCCCCGCCAGGGCGCCGGCGGAGAGCACGTAGCGCAGCTTCATGGATGCTCGCGAGCGCAGGCCACGTCAGTCGTCGTCGAGCCCCGCCAGCTCCAGGCGGCCCGCGCCGTCCACCGGCAGCGCATGGAGCCGGTAGAGCACCAGGTCCACCAGGCGGCCCGTCATCTCCCGCTCCAGATTGCGGGCCTTGTCCGTCTCGGGCAGCAGTTCCAGGTAGCGGCGGGCCAGGAAGAGCAGGATGTCCTCCACCACCTCCGGGCGCGGCGTGGCGGGCGCCGGCGAATCGGAGGCCACCTCCTTCAGCAGCAGTCCGTCCACGAAAGCCAGGAAGCCGGGGAAAGTCAACTCCACGAGCTCACTGCCCCCCTCCGACATCTCCTCCTCGGTGAGCTTCTCCCACTCCAGCTCGTTCCAGTAGAGCTCCTCCGCCTCCTCCAGCAGGTAGGCGCGGCGCTCGGGCGAGCAGTTGGAGGAGCGCGGCCGCACCAGCGGATGCTGCAGCACGCGCTCCAGGTGCGCGCGGCGGCGCGCCAGGAGGATCTCCGGGTGGAGGCGGCGGTTCGATGAGGGGTCGGTCATGGCTGCACCGTAGGGGACGAGGTGGTCGCCGTGAAGATACGCCGCCCCCGTCACGCACGGCAAACCCACCCGCGCTAACGCCAGCTCGTGATGTCCTCCAGCGGCTTCCTGTGGATGTCCGGCACGCGGGCGTCCGCGGCCGGATGCCCCACCACCAGCAGCAGGAAGGGCCGCTCGTGCGCCGGTCGGTCGAGCAGTTCGTTCAGGAACGTCATGGGGCTCGGCGTGTGGGTGAGCGTGGCCAGACCCGCGTGGTGCAACGCCGTGACCAGGATGCCGGTGGCAATGCCCACGGACTCGGTGACGTAGTAATTGGTGGCCCGGCCGCCGTCCGGCAGCGGCGTCCAGCGTTCCGCGAAGATGGCGATCAGGTAGGGGGCGGTCTCCAGGAACGGCTTGCGCGCGTCCGTGCCCAGAGGGGCGAGCGCCGCAAGCCAGTCCGCGGGCGCGCGCTGCTCGTAGAACTCCCGCTCCTCGGCCTCGGCCGCCTGGCGGATACGCCGCTTCAGCGCCGCGGCCGTGACGACCACGAAGTGCCACGGCTGCCGGTTGGCACCGTTCGGCGCCGTGCCGGCCGCCCGCAGGGCGTCCTCGATCACGGCGCGCGGCACCGGTCGCGCCGAGAAGTCCCGCACCGTACGGCGCTGGCGCATGCGCTCGTAGAACGCGCCAGCCCGCTGGATGATCTCATCGTCACGCAGATCGGCGCGCTGCGGCAGCGGAATGAAGGGGCGTTCGTGGACGTCCATGGCGCTCGCTGTGAAAGGGGGTTCGCCAGCCGGCAAGGTCGGCCGCGGAACACGCCGCGGCAAGCGGACGCGGACGGGCCGCCCTGGACAGCGGGCCCGCGCCTTGCGACCCTCCCCGGGACGATCGTTCATTCCCAGGAGGCAGGCATGGCCGAAGAGAACAACGTGACCATCACCGTACGCGAGAACGGCCCCTACCGGGTGGAGGGCCCCGTCCGGCTGGTGGACGCGGACGGCAACGAGTATGACATCTCCGGCAAGCCGGCCGTGAGTCTGTGCCGCTGTGGGGGGTCCACGCGTAAGCCCTTCTGCGACGGCACGCACTCGAAGCTCGGCTTCGAGGCAGCGGAGCGCGCGGTGCGTGAGGCGGAGGGCGGCGCCTAGCGCGCGAACCTCGAGGTGCGCCAGGCGGAGGGCCGCGCCTGGCGGGTTCGGGAGGGGCGCGCAGCGCCAGTTGGTGCGCCCGCGCACGCGGAGCACGATGCCCGTCACGAGGAAGGTGACGGGCATCGTCGCTTAAAACCTAGATGCGGAACTCCTGGAAGATGCGCTTCTCCCCCTCCCCCTCGATGGTGGCCTCCAGGCCGATGTACTCCTCCAGGCCGCTGCCGGCCAGCTTCTCCCGGAAGAGCTGATCCAGCTGGAAGACGCCCGCCGAGTTGGAGAGGTCCACGCGGATGCGCACGGGGCGCGTCTCCCCTGCTTCGATGTGCACCGCCTCCACCGCGGCCGCCGAGATGGAGTGGATGCTCGTGGAGCCCGTGGCGAAGGGGATGCGCGAGCGGCCCTTGGCCATGTCCAGCGCATCGGCAATGCGCACGATGCCGGCTTCCAGCGTGAGGGGCCTGCCGCCCGAGCGGTGCGCGATGATGGCGTGCAGGACGTCGGCGCGCATGAGGGTGGCGGTGCGCGGCTCGTAGATGCCCTCGAGCAGTTCGGCCACCTTGGGCTGCGCAATGAAGAGCGAATAGCTCTCGTGGTCGGAGCGGTGGATGGACATGCCGATGTCGTGCAGCAGGGCGGCCAGCACCACCACCACCTCCGCGTCGTGCACCTCCAGCTCGTAGTTCTTGACCAGGCTGGGCTGCACGCCCGCGTCCACCAGCAGGCGGAAGAGCTTGACGGCAATGTTCATGACGATCTTCACGTGCACGGGCCCGTGGTCCGTCATGCCCAGCCGCTCGATGGCGTTCACGTTGGCGGCCAGCCAGTAACCGTACAGTTCGTCATCCGCGTTGATGCGCTCGATGACGCGCCGCAGCTTGTCATTGGCGCGGTCGGGAACGTTCAGCTTCAGGCGGCGCTCGAAGCGCGCGGCCACGCTCCGTCCGTAGGGCTCCTCCGAACTGTTGTCGTGCTCCTCCACCTGCCTCCTCCGCGTGGATGTATATACCGGCACCGGGTGGGAGATGCAGGAGGGGCGCCACGACCGTGTCGGCCGGGCGCCCCCCGCGCAAATCATGCAAGCGACGAGGCTACTTCACCTTCTTCCGCGCCGCTGCCTTCTTCTTCGCGGCCGGCTTCACGTGCGGAGCCTTCATGTCCCTGCCGCGCGGTTGACGGGCGGCGTGCGCCGGGTGGCGCGGCACGCGTGACACCGTACGGGCGCGCGTTCGGAAACACAATGGCTGCGGAGCTGGAGGCCAGGCAACGTTCCGGCGCGCGGGGGAGTCGTATGAGGCAACCGGGGCCATCCTGGCCGCGGCGCGAAACGTCCCGATCCAGGATGAACGCACATGTCTCGCATCGACTCCACCGCTGTCGGCGCCGCCGTGGCGGCGGCGCTCCTCCTCGGCGCGCTGCCCGCATCGGCGCAGCGCGTCATCGACCTCCCGGGCACCGACCGCGCGTTGCCAGGCGCGCCGGCCGACGTGTGGGCCGTGGGCACCGCCATGGGCCGCGACTGGGAGCAGCTGAACGGCGTGGCTGCCATGGCCTTCGACGCGCGAGACAACCTCTACGTGGTCGACTCAGGCAATTTCCGCGTGCTGCGGTTCGACGCGGCGGGGCGCTTCGTGCGCCAGCTCGGCAGTCAGGGCGGCGGCCCGGGTGAGTTCAGCCTGCCGCGCGGCGTGGCCGTGACCACCGACGGCGCCGTGGTGGTGGCGGACATGATGGGCGGCTACGAGGTGTTCGACAGTGCCGGCGCCTTCGTGCGCGCGGTGCCCTACCCGGGTGACATGCGCTCCGTGCAGCGGCTCGCGGCGCATCCGCGTGAGGGCGTGGTGGCCAGCTCCATGGCGGCGCCCGTCCTGCGCCCCGGCGGGGACATGAGCGCCCTGCGCCAGCCCATCCCCGTGCGCGTCTTCCAGCAGCCGGTCCGGGCGGACGCACAGCTGACCGTGCTGCACGAGCACAACGATCCGCCGCCCCAGGTGGAGACCAGCTCGGCGGGCGGGCAGCGGGTGATGATGCGCGTGGGTCCGGGCCGGGACATGTTCGCGCCCGCCTTCAGCTGGGGCGTGCTGCCGGACGGGCGGGTGGCCACGCTGAACGGCGCCGCGTACGCCATCCGCATCAACGATGCGCACGGCGCACACGTGGCCACGCTGCAGCGGCCACTGGAGCCGCGCCCCGTCACCGAGCGCATCCAGCGGCAGGCGCAAACCGTGGAGCGTGCGCGCTTCGAGCGCGGCGACGCCGGCGCTGGTGGCGTGAGCGTCACCGTGCAGAACGGCGTGACTTCATTCGGCAGCGGTGGTGGCGCTGCCGAGCTCACCCCGCAGCAGCTTGACGAGCGCGTGGCGGCGCTCACCTTCGCGGCCGTGGTGCCCGCCGCGCGGCGCATGATCACCGATCCGCAGGGGCGGATCTGGGTGGAGCGCTACGCCGCGGATTTCACCGAGCCGGGTCCGGTGGATCTGCTCACGGCGGACGGACGCTACCTGGGAACGCTGCGGGACACGCCGCTGCCGGCGGCGGTCAGCGCATCCGGCCTGGCGGCCTGGCTGGAGCGTGACGAACTGGGCGTGGAACGGGTGGTGGTGCGGCGGCTGCCGGGGGGCTGGTGATGACAAGGGGGTGGTCCGATGAAACAACTAGCCCTATAATAGCGTACGATTCGATGTGACCGGCCTCCCACCCTGCCCTCGGGGCGGCCGCGTCGAGACCGCTGCAGTGGCAAGCAACCCGATCTGTGCGGGCAACGTCTCACGAATGATCGAGCGCCCGCCGCCGGGACCTCACGTGGGGTCACGTGTATGATTCGTACATCGGCCGTGCTCACCTCCATCTACGGATGCCTGGCATGAAGATTCCCAGCAAGCTCATCGGCTTCGGCGTCGTGCTGCTCATTCTGGCGGTCGGCGGCTTCGGCATCTACAACCGCATCAAGGGGGAGGACGCGGCCGACGCCACGGCCAACGCCGAGGAGGGGTCCGACGCGCCGCTGCCCTCCGTATCGGCCAACAGCCTCTTCGATGACGCGCTCCCGGTGGACGTGCAGGGCGTGCCGGTGGTCTTCGACACGCTCGTGCGCACGGTGGACGCCACGGGGCTGGCGGCGCCGTGGCGGGAAAGCGTGGTCGCGGCACAGGTGAGCGGGCGCATTCTTCAGGTGGGGGTACGCGAGGGCCAGCGCGTGGGTGCCAATACGCCGCTGGTGGTCATCGACAGCACCGACTATGTCATGGACCTGCGAGAGCGCGAGGCGGCGCTGGCGCGGGCCCAGACCCAGTACATGGCGCAGCTCATCGGCTCGCAGAATTACGACCCCGAGACGCGGGCGGCCGCCGAGCAGGCCGCGCGCAACAGCGTCGGCCTGCCGGGCGCGGAGATCGCCATCCAGCGCGCACGCCTCAACCTGGCGCGGACCCGGGTCCTGCCAGCCTTTGCCGGCACGGTGGCGGACCTTCAGGTGGTGGAAGGCCAGCACGCCTCCGCGGGGACGCCCATCGCCACCATCCAGCAGACGGACCCCATGAAGGTGCAGGCGGCGGTGCTGGAATCGGCCATCTCCGAGATCCACCCCGGCCGCATGGCGGAAGTGACCTTCGTGGCCTTTCCCGGAGAGGTCTTCGCAGCCAGGATTGAGAGCATCAATCCGGTGGTGAGCCAGGCCAATACGGCGCGCGTCACGCTCTCCGTGCGTAACCCCGATGGCCGCATCGTGAGCGGCATGAACGCCAACGTCCGGCTGCCCGCCTCACGCATCCCCGACGTGGTCATGATCCCGAGGGAAGCCGTGGTGGAGCGGGACATCGAGCGCCGCACGCTGGTCTTCCTGTTCGAGGGGGAGGGGGACATCGGCCGCGCGAAGTGGCAGTACGTGACGCTCCACCGCCGCAACAACACGCACTACGAGATCATCGACGATCCCAACGACCCGCGGGATCGCCTCCTGGAGCCGGGCGAGATCGTGCTGGTGAGCGGGCACAAGAACCTCGAGCACGACGCCAAGGTGCGCCTGGGCGGCGGCGTGCGCACGGTGGACGGCGTGGTCACCGGCAACCGGTGAGCACGTTCCCGCGAACATCCCCCTACGGGTCACCTCCCATCATGGAGCCGTGCTCATGAAGCCGCACCGCATCCTGGCTCTGGCCCTCCTCCTCGCGCCGGCCACGGCGGGCGCGCAGGACGGTCCCCCGCTGTCGCTGGAAGAGGCGCTGCGCATGGGACGGGCCAACAACCCGGGCTTCCAGCAGCGCCTGAACGACGAGGAAATGAGCACCTGGGACGTGCGCGGCGCGTACGAGAACTTCCTGTCGATCGGTGTGCGACCCCTCACGCTCTCCGGCCGGCGCAATACCCAGGTCAACAACGCCGCCGGGCGCGCCGCCGTCACGTCTGAGAGCAGCACTGCCTCCCAGAACCTGAACGCCAGCCTCTCCCTGGACGCGCGCCGGTGGAACAGCCTGCAGACCGCCCGCACGCAGAAGGAGGAGGTCGTGCGCACCACCGCGGCCGAGGCCTTCAACCTGGACGTGCGCGTCACCCGGGCGTACTACCGGGCGCAGAGCGCCGAGGCGCAGATCGAGTTGGCCCAGCGCCAACTCGGCCAGGCGCGGCAGCGGTTGTCCGAGACTGAGGAGAAGATCCCGCTGGCGGCGGCTTCCGCCGTGGACCTGCAGCAAGCGCAGTTGGACGTCCTGAGCCGGGAACAGCAGGTGGCCAACGCGGAGGGCACCGCCCGCTCGGCGCGCCTGGCGCTGGCCACGGAGCTCGGTGTGGGCGGCGCCGGCGACTGGGAGCTCACCACCGAGGTGCTGGACCCCTTCGACCCGTCCTCGCTGGACCCGAACGCCCTGGTGGATCGGGCCCTGCGTGAGAACCGCATGCTGCAGGCCCAGGAGGTCTCCGAACGACTCGCCGAGCAGCGCAGCACGCTGGCCCGGCGCACCGCCTGGTGGCCTTCGCTGGGCCTCAGCTGGGGCCTCAGCCGGAACGCCTTCGCCGCCGACTACGGCGCCTTCGGTGAGGTGAACCCCAACGATACCCGGC
Source organism: Gemmatimonadota bacterium (assembly GCA_040905425.1). Classification (GTDB taxonomy): domain Bacteria; phylum Gemmatimonadota; class Gemmatimonadetes; order Longimicrobiales; family RSA9; genus JBBDRO01. Next base: position 145,487 of record JBBDRO010000100.1, read on the forward strand.
AGAGCAGCCTGAGTCTCACGGTGTCGCTGCCCTTCCTGAGCCCCGTGGGTACCTCCGCCAACATCGCCACCAGCGCCATGGCCGCCACGGACGCGCAGCACCTGACGCGCGCCCAGCGCTTGAATGTGGAGCGAAACGTACGCACCGCCATCATCCAGCTCGAGAATGCGTGGCGCAGCCTGCAGATCGCCGATCAGACGGCGGTCGTGGCGCGGCAACAGCTGGAGCTCGCGGAGGAGCAGCTCCGCCTGGGGGTCCTGAGTTCGCTGGCCTTCCAGCAGGTCATCGACCGGGCCGCGCAGGCTGAAGTGTCCGCCCTGAACGCACGTTTCGACTTCCTGAATCGCCGCCTGGACCTCGAGCAGGAGCTCGGCGGCCCCATCGACCCGCAGCTGTAGCGAGGCGGCATGTCCCTCCCCCGCATCTCCATCGGGCGGCCCGTGGCTGTGGCCATGCTCTTCGTGGCCGTGGCCATCCTGGGCGGCCTCTCCTTCACCCGGCTGCCGGTGGACCTGCTGCCGGACGTGGCCTATCCGCGGCTGGTGGTCTACACCAGCTATCCGGGGGTAGCCCCCCGTGAGGTGGAGCGCTTCGTTACCGAGAGAATCGAGCAGGCGCTCTCCGCCGTGCCGGGCAAGGAAAGCCTGGAGAGCGTCACGCGCGAGGGGATGAGCCTGGTCACGGTGCGCTTCGCGTGGGGCACGGACATGGACTTTGCCAGCCTCAACGTGCGCGAAAAGCTCGACGGCATCCGCGCCAGTCTACCCGCCGGCGTGGAAGGCCGGCCCATCATGCTCCGCACCGACCCCCGCAGCGACCCCATCCTGTCCATCAGCGCCTCCGGCGAGGAGATGGATCTGTGGGCACTCAAGGATCTGAGCGAGACGGTCTTCCGCCGGCGGCTGGAGCAGATCGACGGGGTGGCGCAGGCCTCGGTCACGGGCGGGCTGGAGCGGGAGATCCAGGTCACCGTGGATCCGGTGCGGCTGGCGGGCTACGGCCTCACCGTGCAGGACGTGGCCGCGCGCGTGGCCGCCGCCAACGCGCCGTCCGCCAGCGCCATCGTGCGCCACGGCAACTTCGACTTCTCGCTGCGCACGCTTGGCGAGCTGGTGGCGGTGCCCGAGATCGAGGACGTGGTCGTGGCCATCCGGCCGACGAGCAGCCAGAACGTGCCCGGCAACGCGCCGCGGCCGGACGGGCGCGTGCTGCTGCGCGACGTGGCCACCGTGGTGGACGGCTTCCGCGAGCGCGAGACCATCGCGCGCTACAACGGCTCCGAGTCCGTGGGCATTCTGGTCTTCAAGGAGCCACGCGCCAACACCGTGCGTGTCACCGAGACGGTCAATCAAGCGTTGGACGAGCTGCGCGCCCAGTACCCCGCCGTGGAGCTGGACGTGGCGGCCAGCCAGGCCGAGTTCGTGGCCGGCGCCATAAACAACCTGAAGCAGCAGATGCTGCTCGGCGCACTCATGGCCTTCGTGGTGCTCATCTTCTTCCTGCGCGACGCGCGCTACTCGATGGCCATCGCGCTGGCCATCCCCATCTCGGTGATCGGCACCTTTGCCCTGCTCCACCTGGCGGGCGTGTCCCTCAACATCATGAGCATGGGCGGACTGGCGCTCGGCATCGGCATGCTCGTGGACAACTCCATCGTGGTGATCGAGAACATCTTCCGCCACCGGGAGAAGGGCACCCGTGCCGCGCTGGCGGCGGCGGTGGGCACCGAGGAGGTGCAGCGCGCCATCACCGCCTCCACGCTCACCACCATTGCCGTCTTCGGCCCCATCATCTACGTGCGGGGCGTGGCTGGCGAGCTGTTCGCCGCCCTCTCCTTTGCCGTGGCCTTCTCGCTACTGGCATCGCTGCTCGTGGCCGTGACGCTGCTGCCCACCATGGCGGCGCGCTGGGACGACGCGGAGCGGCGCGCACCGGGGCGGTTGCGCCGCGCCTGGGCCCCCGTGGCGCATACCCTGGCGGCGCCACTGCGCGGCTTCGATCGCGTGTGGGCGGGGTTCACGGGCTGGTACCATCGCACACTGTTGTGGTGCCTGGAGCATCGGGCGGTGGCGCTGGCGGCCGCCGCGGGGCTGCTCCTGCTCACCGTGCCGCTGGCGCTGGACCTTAACCGCTCCATGCTGCCGGAGGTGGAGCAGGGCGAGTTCCGCGTGCGCATCGACCTGCCGCGCGGCACGCCGCTGGAGCGCACGGCCGCCTTCACCGCCGAGGTGGAGGAGGCGCTGCTTGGTGACTCCGCCGTGGCGGCCGTCTTCTCGCGCATCGGCAAGCAGCTGGCCGCCGCGGGCTTCGAGGAGCGGGAGAGCGGGCTGCACACTGCGCTGCTCGAGGTACGCCTGCACGAGGACCAGGTGACCCCTCCCGTGCTGGCTCGGCTGCGTGCGCGCTTCGCCGACCTGCCGCCCGGTACCCTGGCCATGGAGACCGGCCAGGCCACCGCCATGGGGCGGCTGCTGGGCGCCGGGGAAGCGGACCTGGCGGTGCGCATCCGGGCCGAGGACCTGGAAGGGGCCATGGCCTACGGCGAGCAACTCGCGAGGGTGCTGGCAGCTGACCAGCGCCTCACCAACGTGCGTCTGGGCACGGACCTGGGCCAGCCGGAATTCGAGGTCGAGCTCGACCGCGAGCGCGCCGCCATGTACAACATCAATCCGCGCGACGTGGTCGAGACGGTGGAGGATTATATGTACGGTGAGCTGGCCACCGACTTCGTGGCCTTCGACGCCAAGATCCCCGTCTGGGTGCGTCTTCCGCAGGAGGACCGCCGCCGCATCGAGACGCTGAACAATCTCCGCGTCCGGGGGATCCCGCTCTCCGAACTGCTCATCGTGCACGAGTCCACCGGGCCGGTGGAGGTCCAGCGCGTGGACCAGAACCGCGTGGTGCCGGTGTTCGCGGACGTGAGCAGCGGCGGGGTGGATGAAGCCGTGGCGGCGGTGGAGGCCAGTTTGGCAGCGGCGCCCCCCGCCGATCGGGACATGCGCGTCACGGTGGGCGGCGAGAACGAGGAGATGCGCCACAGCTTCCGCGAACTGGCGCTGGCCTTCGCGCTGGCCGTACTCCTAGTCTACATGATCCTGGCCGCCCAATTCGAGTCCTTCCTGCACCCGTTCACCGTGCTGCTGTCGGTGCCCATGGGGCTCATCGGCGCCGTGGTGGCGCTCTGGCTCATGAACAGCGGACTGAACGTGGTGAGTATCATCGGGCTGGTGATCCTGGTAGGGATCGTGAACAACGATGCCGTGGTGAAGGTGGACTTCATCAACCAGATGCGGGAGGCGGGGATGAACACGCGGGACGCCGTGGTGGAGGCCGGGCGGGCACGCGTGCGGCCCATCGTCATGAACACCATCACCACCATGGTGGCCGTGCTGCCCATGATGCTCGGCATCGGCGCCGGCGCCAACCTGCAGGCCCCCATGGCGGTGGCCATCTTCGGTGGGCTGGTCACCTCCACGCTGCTCACGCTGCTTATTCTGCCGCTCTTCTACGAGATCTTCGACGACGCCGGGGTGTGGCTGCGCAACCGCTTCCGCGGCGGCGAGTCCGAGCCTGCGGTGGTGGCCACGCCGAGGGCCGGCGCCACGCAGTTCCTGGAACCGATGGTCGGGGGAGACTGAGATGATCATCCGCACGGCCATCCGCCGCCCTGTCGCGGTGGCCATGACCTACGTGGTCATCGCCTCGCTGGGCTTCCTGGCATGGCGCAACATGCCCCTCGAACTCATGCCGGAAACGGCGCTGCCGCAACTGAGCGTGCAGGCCTCCTACCCGGGCGCCTCGCCCGAGGTGACAGAGGCCTTCGTGACCTCCCCGCTGGAAGCGGCCATCCAGCAGGTCCAGGGGGTTGATTCAATCAGCTCCGTGTCCACCGAGGGGCGGGCCGCCATCCAGGTGAAGTTCGACCGGGACGCGGACATGGACTTTGCCCGCCTGGAACTCTCGGAGCGGCTGGCCTCGCTGGAGGACGTTCTCCCCGATGGAGTGAGGCCCACCGTCGATCCTTACGTGCCGTCCGAATTCCAGGAATCGCTGCGTCCCCTCCTGGTATACCAGATCACGGGTCCATTCACCCTGGAGTACCAGCGGGAGTATCTGCTGGAGGAGGTCTCCGAGGTGCTGCTGCGCCTGCGTGGGGTGGAGGACGTGCGGGTGAGTGGCGGGCGGGACCGCGTTTTCAACCTTGTGCTGGACGAGGACCAGACGCGGGCGCTGGGGCTCACGCTCGACGCCGTCAGGCAGCGCATCATCGACCTGGAGTGGATTAAGGAGGCGGGCCACGTGGGGGTGGCCGACGGTACGCTCCGCACCATCGCCATCCGGGAGACGGTCGGCTCAACCGAGGAGATCCTGAACACGCCGCTGCTCACGAACGGCGGCCGTATCGTGCGCGTGCGAGACGTGGCCGACGCCTACGAGACGTGGACGGAGCCCACGGGCTACAACCGCATCAACAGCAATCCGGCCGTCACCATGCAGATCTATCGCGCGCATGGTACCAACGCCGTGCAGGTGGCGGATTCCGTGATCGCCACGCTGGCGGGGCTGGAGCCGCACTTTCCGGGCGGCATGCGTATGGAGCTGATCCGCAATCAGAGTGATGACATCGAGAAGCAGCTCACGGACCTGGGGGAGCGCGCCGTGGTATCGGCCGTCGTGGTCATGCTGGTGCTGCTCGTCTTCCTGCGTGACGTGCGCGCGGCGGTGATCGTCTTCACCACCGTGGCCTTCGCGGTGCTCATCACCATCAACGCCATCTACTTCCTGGGCTTCAGCCTGAACATCCTCACGCTCATGGGGCTGGCCATGGGCTTCGGGCTGGTGGTGGACAACGCCATCGTCGTGCTGGAGAACATCTTCCGCCACCGCAAGCAGGGCGTGGACGCCACCGAGGCGGCGGAGCGCGGCGCCACGGAGGTAGTGCTGCCCATCCTGGCCGCCACCGCCACCACGGTCATCGTGGTGGTTCCATTCGTCTACCTGCAGGGCGCGCTGCGCGTCTACTACGTGCCGCTGGCCGTGGTGGTGGGCATCTCGCTCGTGGCCTCCCTCTTCGTGGCCTTTACCTTCATCCCCTCCCTGGGCTCGCGGCTGTTCAAGGGGGTGAAGCGCGTGCTCCCCGGCAGCGGCCAGGAACCGGGGGGTGTGCGCGCGGCCACGGAGGACACGCTGGTGGTGCGCGCCTACGGCGGCCTCATCCGCGGCTCCGTACGCTACTGGTGGGCCACGCTCATCATTGCCATGACCATGCTGGGCGGCTCCTACTACCTGTTCGACCGCTACGTCACGCGCGGCCGGGTCTGGGGCGGTGGCTTCGGGGGCGAGCAGCGCACCTACATCATGATCAGCCTGCGCCAGGCGCGAGGCACCAGTCTGGCCGACACGGACCGCTTCATCCGCTCCTTCGAGGAGCGCCTCCGCCCGATGCCGGAGGTGTCCACGTACGAGAGCACCGTTTCCGCCATGTCAGGGTCCATCCGGGTGAACTTCCCCGAGGAGCTGGAGCTCACCTCCGTGCCGCTGGCCGTGGAGGAGCAGCTGCAGGCCTTCTCCTCCGGGCGCTTCGGCGGGCTCTCCCTGTCCATCCGTGGCGTCGGCCCCGGTTTCTCCACGGGGGGGATGGGCGGCAGTTCGCCAAATTACAGGATCAAGATCCTGGGTTACAACTACCAGAAAGTGGAGGACATCGCGGAGGCGCTGGCGGAGAAGCTGGTGGGCAACACACGCATCGGGGAGGTGGACACCAATGCCTCCAGCCGCGGTTACTCGTCAGCGCGGGCTTCCGAACTGACGCTCACGCCTGACCGGGACCTGCTGGCCCTCCACGAGTTGTCCGCGCGGGACGTCACCCAGCTGGTCACCGCCGCCACCCGCAGCCGCGAGCTCTCACCCCGCACCATCCGCGTGGCCGGTGAGGAGATGCGCTTCGCCCCCAAGTACGAAGGCTTCGAGGAGATGGATTCCTGGGGGCTGCTCCAGTCCACGCTCTACACGCCGGACGGACGCACGGTCCGGCTGGGGGACGTGGCAACCATCGACGAGCGCCGCGTGCTCTCCGAGGTGCGGCGCGAGAACCAGCAGTACGAACGTACGGTGGGCTACGAGTTCCGCGGCCCCAGCAAGCTGGGGGACAAGATCCGCGATGACGTGCTGGCGGCCATGTACCTGCCGCCCGGCTACACCATCGACACCAACACGGGATACTTCATACGGGCGGACGAGCGGCGCCAGATCTGGGGGCTCATCGGCATGGGCATCCTCCTGGTCTTCATGGTCACGGCGGCGCTCTTCGAGTCCCTGAAGCAGCCGCTGGTGGTGCTGCTCACGGTGCCCATGGCGCTCATCGGCGTCTTTCTCATCTTCTTCTACCTGGGCGCCACCTTCACGCGCGAGGCGTACATCGGCGTGGTCATGATGAGCGGCATCGTGGTCAACAACGCCATCCTGCTGGTGGACCACGTGAACCAGCTCCGGCGCAAGGCGGGGCTGGGGCTGCACGACGCGCTGGTGCGCGGCAGCGTGGAGCGGGTGCGGCCCATCCTCATGACCTCACTCACCACCATCTGCGGGCTGCTGCCGCTCGTGCTCTTCTCGGAGACCGCGGACTCGCGCATCTGGAACGCCCTGGCCAACACGCTCATCGGCGGCCTGTCCAGCTCCATGTTCCTGGTGCTCACGGTAACGCCGGCGCTCTACTACCTGTTCGAGGCCCGCGCCGAGAAGAAGCGGCTCGTGCTGGCGGGTACATGGGAGGAGCCGGTGCGCACGGGTCCGCCGCTCTGGAAGCGCGCGCCGAAGGCGGTGGGCCGCTTCGCGATGCGCGCGCCGGTGTGGACGTGGCGGGGGCTCACCTGGGCGCCGAAGAAGGTCTGGCGGGTGTACAGCGGGCGCGGCGGGCCACCCGATTGATATAAATACGCGGTTATAGGCACGCTCCCGCCGCTCGGGCCCGTATTGCCATGGAGGAGGAGCCGCCCATTTCTTAGTCAAGCCCACCGAAGCAGTCCGAACAGTAGGCACAGATGGTCACAATCATTCTGATCGCCGACTTTTTCCTGAACGGAACTTAAGAACTTAGTTCAATTCAATGTAAACCGCGGTGTTTACGGGTTCAGTTTAATATCGCTGTACTTTTCTCGCGGACGGGATAATTGACTGCAACCATGCGCAGAGCGCGGATGAGGAAAGATGAATGGTATCGAAGCGTATAACGGCGACCTGGGTCAAATCAGCCTGGCTATACAACGCTACGACAAAATACAATCCGCTATCATTGAGGCTGCTGCGCTACCGAGCAACAAATGGCGACAGTATATCGCCAACTGTGCCAGTGATTTCATCGGGCAGAATGAAGGTGAATGGCTGCGAAGTACGACCCATCGGAGTGACATCGATTGTTTATTGACAGAAGGAACTGCATGGCTTGACGCCCCTTCCATACGGTATCTCGACGATTGTTGTAAAGGACCCCCAAATTTCCTGTCGACCATGCACGGGCAGAATATCATCGGTTATAGTTCCGATATCATACTGGCTCGCGATCGATGTGCAGCGGTAGCCACTTCTCGGATACCGGTCATCATTGTGGGAGAAACTGGCACCGGCAAAGGAATGATCGCCCGCACCATTCATTCAGGTCAGGGGAAGAAGCTACGCACGTTCTACAAGATTTCGGCGGATAATATTTCGACCGGCACCGTATCGTCGCAGCTGTTTGGGCATGTGAAGGGAGCATTCACCGATGCCCGAAGTAATAGGCAAGGCCTACTCCGGTCGGCATATGAGTGTAGTGGAACGTTGTTTCTCGACGATCTCCCGGACTTTCCGTTGGAGGTTCAGGCACAACTTCTTCAGGCGTTTGAGGAAGGACAATTCTATCCCTTAGGATCCGACTTGCCAGTCTCAATTGGAGGAAGATTGGACGCGCGACTGCAAGTCTGTGCTAGTAGCCACTCTGGTGACGCCCTCGCATCGATCCGGCCCGACCTGTACTTTCGCCTTGCTGGAGGCATCATTCGCGTCCCTCCGCTAAGGGAAAGGCCGTTCGACATTTTGCTCCTTGCGGACTATTTTCTGCATCGCAACTCTGGAGTTACGGGTGGTAGGCCGTCGAGGACTCACGTGCTCGCTCCAAATATATGCCGACAACTGCTGCGATATGACTGGCCTGGCAATGTGCGACAACTCGAAATGATTCTCCTTCGTGCATTGCTTTTAGGCAATGAGAAACTATCGGCGGATGCACTATTGGAAGCCATCGCGCTAGAGAGTCTGCGTGACAATCGTGTTCAAGAGGCTAACGTTGGTAGCATGGCGCCGATGACAGGTGGCCGAGGACGGATCCTGAATGCTGACGAGGCGAAGCGTCGGCAAATCATAGCCGTCTGGCAGATGGAGATGGGAAATGTGTCGGCGACTGCGAGGCGAATCAATGTAAGTCGCAAGACGGTCCAGCGTGCTTTGACGATGGAAGGCCTCCGTTGAAGTGGGCTTGGCCCTAACTGCCCTGGCGGTCGAAAAGTAAGCGTCCGGCCTCCCCAGGTCGACCAGGCGTACGGGCAACGCGTGGGCGGTCCCACGGGTGGGTGGGAGTCGATTGGCGATGTGAGCGTGGCCGTATGCGAGCGTGCGGTCTGGGCTGAGGTCGGCTCAGGGTGGCGCTCTGCCATCCTGCAGCGGTCGGGAAACAGTTCATCGAGCCGGTCCTCGTCCCATCCCGCGGCGAGCCTTCTCAGCACATCGGTCAGGTAGGGCAGCGGCGGCACGCCGTGCTGGGCGGCGCTGCGCATGAGGCTGTAGATCGTCGCGCTCCTCCGGGCGGCGTCGTGCGAGCCCGGCCGAGGCACGGCGGGCGGTGTTCGAGTTCATCGAGGGGTGGTACAATCCTCACCGGCGTCATCCGGCGCTGGGCAGATCTCGCCGGGTGCCATTACGGCTCGCGCGAGCCTCAAGGCCCGGGCGGCGGCGGCGTGAGGCTGGTCGCCGCGTGGCGCTGGCAGCCTTCACACCCGCCACTCAACGTGGACTCGCGCCTCGCGGCGCGATGGGTCTTCGTCCTCCCCCGCTGGAGGGGAGGACCCAAATCAGAACTGTCCACGAAAACCGGGACAACCTCACATTCATTCCGCTAAAGCCGCCTGTACCATCGCTGTAAGCGGGAGGTGAGCGATAACGTTTCCTGTGCAAGTCGCAACCTGCACTGCCTTGCGCTCTACATTTAGTGATACACGACTAGGGTATTTCCATATGAACGCTTGCACACCCTCAGCATCATTATCGGCGATGGCGGTTCGGAGTTCTTCCAGATCTGCTGTAGCTAGCGTGGGACCACTTCCATCGCAAAGAGGACCGTGCTTCTCGTCGCAAGTTCCGCTCTCGCATTGACCGTTCACATGGACGCCCCCGTTCCGCATCGCGTTAGGGTCCATATCCGGGACCTCGAAAGCATAGTGGTAACCAGGGTCACAGTCATAGGAATAACAATGAATATCGCAAAGGTCGACCATCATGATGGGTGCTGCGACGGCCGCGGCTGGCGATGCTCCACTTCCAGGAACGAGGGTTGCGGCGTATCCTGTGACGGCGAGAAGGCCCAGTAATTGCATTACTTTTCGCATTAGTTCTCCATTGGGGTTAACGAGGCACGCCAAACATCGAAGGTAGTAGGGGCAAGTGTAGAGGCCGCGCGGGATACTAGAAACGAGGCCCCGTTCGCCACGCGTGTGGCTCTCTCGAACCGGTGGCTGGCAAGTACGCGCCCCGTCGGGACGTGCACAGCATCCAAGATCCAGTCGTGGTCTGCATCGTATTCGTCGGCATCCCAGCGGCGCTCCCAGACAGTATCTGCGGGCGGCATCCATGCCGCATCCGCAACTCGGATCAACACCCATATTAGGTTAGGTCCCCCGTCGATCAGGGACTGGACAATGGAAACCGGGCGCTCGCCGTCGCCTTGGTATCTGAGTGCTTCAGAAAACCACTCAGCTTGCACTGGGACTCGGTATAACCGCCGACCGCTCCGCGCATCCCATTGCTCGAGTGAATAAGATCCGCGACGTGCCGCCCAAATACTGCCGGCAGCCCCGTAGGTTACAACGTGCTCGGTTGCAAGGGGGAGATCGAAGCGGAAATGAGGGGTGTCTGCGCCGAAGGAGAACTCAATACTTCCAGAAGGGTTCGCGCGGTGTAGTGGATAGCCGACTGCGTCAGCAGATCCCACGTGGTCTGCAACGACGAAAGTGCCGTCATCCAATATCAGGCTCGGACCACGCAGCGCGAGGATGGATCTCGCGAAGGACAGGTCGGGAGTGAATACCGTGAGCCTTTGAAGTCCGACATCGAATACGAATACGGAGTCACCGGGACCCAAAACCGGCATGGTAGCGAGCATGAATTCGCCTGGACCCTGCCCCTGTGATCCGACAGTACGCGAAAGCGATCCGGCTGAATCGTACACCAGCATCCGATGGCGCGTTCGCGCCATCGAGAGAAAGCTGCCATTTCGCAGCTTAATCACTGTCGGACGGTCTGAGAGAAGACCGGTTTGATCGGGGTCTTCAAGCGTGCCCACCCGCGTGAGTAGCACACCGCATCGGCGCTTGAGGCATTCACCCACCGATATCGGATATTGCGAGGTAGAATCCCCGAGGGTCTCGACGGAATCCGGGAACTGAGAGGAGCGTTCCGCCTGATTGAGCGCGGATTGTTCGGTATCGCCGATACCGCCGCAGGAGGTAAGGACCGCCAGTCCAAGCGCGGCGATCACCCTTCGTGCGCGAACTTCGCCTGTTGCTACATGCATGCCATTACTGTGCGTACGTGGCGGCTTCCGAGCGCTCATTCGCCTTTGCGCTAAGCAGCTCATTAACAGCACTCCACATGTGGTGATCGGCTCTCGTCTCCACAGGGTCTCAAACGGGCCCGATCGATGACACCGGCGACTCCGCTTCGTCGACGATAGGATCAACAACTAAGTTCGTCTCCGGATCCAGTCTTCGCTCGATTCGCGGCTTCAAGGATTAGATCCAGACCTTCGGCAATGATGACACGCCGAGGCCTCAGCCCGTATATTGGACTGCGATTCCCGAATCGATCAACGTGAAGACCAAGCCGGTATACCCCGCTATTATCAGGACAACGCAATAGCCACAGTTAGTCGCGGGTCGGAATATCGCCGGCCAATAGCACGCCTATCGCCGCCTTAATTTCATCGACTGACGGCGGAGGAGAGTAGCGCCAGCCAGAAATATGGACTGCGGGGGTGCCCCGGGACCCACTTTGCCGTGCGAAATCGGTAGTCCGGTCAATTTTCGCCACCGGCGTAGGATCTGTCGCGCAATGTTGAATGGCGAGTGGATTATCGATCCCGGCCTCAATCGCGAACGACTCCCAACTTTTTAGACCCAATGAATCTTGCTTGGCGAAAACAACATCCGCCCAAGCTACGAACTGAGCCTGGCCTGCGGCGCACTCAGCCGCCTTAGCAGCAGGTAGGGCGAACCTGTGGTAATCGAGGGGCGAGTGCGCGTAATACACACTGATCGGCTGACCCTCAAGCATAAGCTCATCAATAATTGAGTGAAAACCCCGACACGCTGGACATTCAAAATCAGTGAATACAAGGATTGCAATCGGTGCATCTGGCTTGCCGGCCACTAGATGCGCGTCGGCGATAACCTCTTCCCACCCGTCGACGTATTCTACATCGCGACTGATATCGGGATCTCGCTCGTCAAACGTTTTGTATACGAATGTCAGCGCCACCAATATGGCGGCGACGGCCATGGTTCCTGAAACAGCGCGGTCGAATGTATTCTTCACCAGTAGGGCCTCTTGTAACGGACGACAACAATTGCCATTCGGCTTGGGTGGTTACACTAGCTGCGGGAAGAGGTTGAGCTTTACATCGCTCCTCCCAAGCATGCTATCAACATCTCCATGGACACGGTGGAGCACCTCCAAATCGCCCGATTGAGAGCTGTTTTGAAGGCGCGATCACTGCGCGTACTACGCTGCACGGAACGATCAGACGGCGCTCGAAGTCACCACCGGTGAGGGTTCACAGGTGCTGAACCTACCTGCGCCAAGAATTCCGGCGCAAAATCCGGCAGGTCAAGCGGCAGACGGTTCCGTAACTCGACCTTGACTATAACCTGGACACTTGTGTAGCGCACGAGCGCCCGATGGTCCGAGCCTAGCGGGAGCCTGCCTATCTCATCCTCGTGAATCAACCCTTGTAAGCCGCTCCTTCTACGACGCTATCATCTACAACCAGCATAGGTCAATCGAACCGGTTCAAATGGTGTCAAACCTCCCCGATCACGTCGGAAGAATCCGACCCAGTCCGCGCTTGGTGACAGCGCCTAGCTATAACTGTTGTCAAATTGGATCGTCGATGCAAACAATTTCGTAGCGGTATATACCGCTCAGGCCGCAATGGCCGTTGTACTCGCACCAGACGAGTTCTGTGCCATCCATATCACAGGATTGCATGCACATTTCCATGAGTGTCTCACCCCACGGGCACTCTGATACGCAGATGCTACATGGCGAGGGATCGTCTGCGTTTGCAATGCCGGGCGTTGCGAGAATACCGAGATATCCAACGGCTACTATGACCGTCGCTTGTGCTACCGACCACTTCATGCCCATTGCTTCCCCCTGGATTAGTGCGATCTACGTCTGGTTGGAGTTGGACCGTTACGCACGATGAACATTGCCGGCGTTGCCCGCACGGTCGAGGATGTGTCGCCATTCTCGACACGGTGAGTTTGTATCGAGCAATAATGGTACCATAGCTCAGCGGCTAGGCGTAAGTGATGTGTTTACAATTATATAGATGGGCATTCCTTGGGAAATCTAGATACCGGCGGTTGTATATTTCCTCCCCCCTCCTTGACCCATGGTGGGTAGAAATGGCCCAGACCCAAATCTTGCCATTTGTCTGCCCATGACATGACCAACGCACGTGAGGTGGCGGACACTACCTGAATTCCAGTAAGTCACTTGTTCGAATTTGGGGGCACGCTTCACACTGTCATCTACACCCATCCATGGCTCGTGACTTTTGCTGAAACTGCGCTGAAATGTGTGTGATTTAACACGTCGGCTCGCGCTTTAGTAGTTGCAATAGTCCGGGCGTTCCGAGGCCGTATCCGTGAATCTCGACCGCTCTGGAAGCGCGCGCCGAAGGCCGTGGGCCGCTTCATGGTGCGGGCGCCGGTGTGGACGTGGCGCGGGCTCACCTGGGTGCCGAAGAAGGTCTGGCGGGTGTACAGCGGGCGCGGCGGACCGCCGCCGTGACCGGAGCTTTCCCGACAGCGCGTTGAGGGTCCTGCCCCGCTGACACCCGGTCGGCGGTGCCCTAGCTTGTGGCATGTCCAGAACCTCAGCACCCAGCACGCTCGAGCCGATCTTCCGGCCCGCGTCCATAGCCGTGGTCGGCGCCAGCCGCCGCCCGGGCACCATCGGCTACGAAGTGGTGGACAACCTGCTCCGCCACGGCTTCACGGGGCCCGTCTACCCGGTCAATCCCCACGCCCGCTCGATCCACTCCATTCCCGCCTACGCGGACATGGCGGCCATCCCCGACAGCGTGGAGCTGGCCATCGTGGTCACGCCCAAGGAGCGCGTCGCGGAGGTGGTGCGGGAGTGCGCGGCGGTGGGCGTGAAGGCGGTCATCGTCATCTCGGCGGGCTTCAAGGAGGTGGGCGGCGCCGGCCGGGAGCGCGAGGCGGAGCTCGTGGAGGTGGCGCGCGCCGCCGGCATGCGCCTGGTGGGGCCGAACTGCCTGGGCGTGCTGAACACGGACCCGTCCGCATCCATGAACGCCACCTTCGCGCCCACCATGCCGCCACCCGGGCCGGTGAGCTTCATGAGCCAGTCCGGCGCCATGGGCGTCACCATCCTGGACTACGCCGCCGAGTACGGCATCGGCGTCCACCACTTCGTCTCGGTGGGCAACAAGGCGGACGTCAGCGGCAACGACCTGATCGAGTACTGGGCGGAGGATGAGGCCACCCGCGTCATCCTCATGTACCTGGAGAACTTCGGCAACCCGCGGCGCTTCACGCGGCTGGCCCGCCAGGTGACGAAGACCAAGCCCATCATTGCCGTGAAGGCGGGCCGCACGGCGGCCGGCGCGCGCGCCGCCTCCTCGCACACGGGGGCGCTGGCGGGGCTGGACGCCACCACCGACGCCCTGCTGGCGCAGTGCGGCGTGCTACGCGTGGACACGGTCCAGTCCCTCTTCGACCTGGCCATGGCCTTCAGTCACCTGCCCGTGCCGCGCGGCAACCGGGTGGCGGTGGTCACCAACGCCGGCGGGCCGGGCATCATCATCGCGGACGCCTGCGAGTCCCAGGGGCTGGTGCTGCCGGAGCTCTCGGCAGAGACGCAGGAGCGTCTGCGCGCGGCGCTGCCGGAGGAGGCCAGCGTGCGCAATCCGGTGGACATGATCGCCTCGGCCACGGCGGACTCCTACCGCATGGCGCTGGACGCGGCGCTGGCCGATCCGGAGGTGGACGCCGCCATCGCCGCCTTCGTGCCGCCGCTCTGGGTGCGCCAGCTGGACGTGGCGGGCGCCATCGTGGACGCGCATCAGGCCCACCCGGACAAGCCGCTGCTGGCGGTGCTGATGGGCCGCGAGGGGCTGCCGCAGGGCCGCGCGGAGCTGAAGGAGGCGGGCGTGCCCGCCTACATCTTCCCTGAGTCGGCGGCGCGGGCGCTGGCGGCCATGTACCGCCATCGGCTGTGGCTGGACCGCCCGGAGGGGGAGGTGCGGACGTTCGAGGTGGATCGCGCCGCCGCGGAGGCGGTGCTGGCCGGCTACGGTCCAGGTCAGGAGCTCACCACCACGGACGCCATGGCGGTCTTCCGCGCCTACGGCATCCCCACCGTCCAGCAGCGCGTGGCCACCACGGCCGACGAGGCCGCGGCGGCGGCCCGTGAGCTGGGGCTGCCCGTCGTGCTCAAGATCCTCTCCGCCGACATATCCCATAAAAGTGACGTGGGCGGCGTGGTGGTGGACATCCGCACGGAGGAGGAGGTGCGGAGTGCCTTCGCGGCCATGCTCGAGCGGGTGCGCACGGCGCTGCCGGAGGCGGACGTGGAGGGCGTGCTGGTGGAGCAGTTCGTCAAGGGCGGCCGGGAGACCATCATCGGCATGAGCCAGGACCCCACCTTCGGCCCCGTGCTCATGTTCGGCCTGGGCGGCATCTACGTAGAGGCGCTCAAAGACGTGGCCTTCCGGGTGCAGCCGGTGAGCGACGTGGACGCCCGCGAGATGGTGCGCGCCATCCGCGGCTTCCCGCTGCTCGAGGGCATGCGCGGTGAGGCCCCCTCGGACCTGGACGCCCTGGTGGAGACCATCCAGCGCGTCTCGCAACTCTCCGGCGAGCTGGGGCAGATCGCCGAACTGGACATCAATCCGTTCTTCGTCTTCGAGGAGGGCGGCATTGCCGCGGACGCGCGCATCCGGCTGGCGGAGGAGGCGGGCGCTTCGCCGCCGCTCGGCAGCGGCGCCGTCGAGCCGTAGCTGGCGGCGCTACTCCGGAAGGTGACGGGGGACGTCGCTTGAAAGAGAAAACGCGCCCCGGGGAAAAACCTCTCGGGGCGCGTTCTCGTGGGGCGCGCGCAGTGGGCGTCAGGCGCATCACCTTAGCTGATCAGATTCTCCTCACTCAATTTCTTCGCGAGCGGACGCCACATGGCCTCGTCCAATTCAACGCTGTGATCGACATTCTCGGAGTTACAAGCGGACATCACCTGAACCAACCCACGGTCGTGATTAAAACGCATCCGCTCCGTCATCGAGATCAAGTCAGCAAGGCCGCCAACATCCGCAATTCGAATGAGACGCTCCGCGTCCTCGCCGAGGAGCCGGGAAGCTGGGCCTCCTCCCCCATCGCACGGGGTGTGACACTCGCCTTCCTGCCATTCGGGATGGCAGTCAGAATACAAACCGCAACCGACACAACCGCCCCCCGATTCCTCCATGGCATCGTCAACGAAAAGCGCGACATCGCTATCATTTACGGCTAGCCCTGAAGCGTTACATTCCCCGCTACCCTCATCGATCCTGTGCCAGTATTCCACCGTACACCCTCCGCTCCCGCATGTTTCTATTCTGTTTTCCCAGCACCACTCACACTGCAGCGAATCGCCGGCCTCGATCCGACCATCAGGCAGCTCGTCGACGGCCCCGATCCCACCATCAGGCAGCTCATCGATGGCCCCGACCGCACCACCAGGCATTGCGATTACCGCAACTGCCGTGAGTCCCACCACCACTCTTGCCCAACCGGCTCTCCGCGACATTGAATGCCTCCCTAGGGTTGTTGTAAACGTGGAACAATCACCTTCACTGAGATAAACCCATCTGCACCCACGTGAGGTCGAAATATAAATCCGTGCGGGTCTAGAAACGCGTAGCCGTCAAGATAATGCCGGGCCACCAAATTACCGGTCTCAAGATCCACGGCATCTATTGCGGTCCGATACAGTAATTGTCGCATCTCGGGCTGCTGCACCAGTTCGGTGGTCGAACGATCCCATTTCACACGAATAGTGTCCCAACCGACCGCCGGAACCGCAATTGTAACCCAGAGCACTTCTCCATCTTCCGCCATCCCTGTAATAGCCGGCCGCGGAGGCAACGGCATCGTAGCCGGCCTGTGCTTGAGCATATCGCTCCTAACTATCGTCTTTGTTGATCGTTCACGCACTTTTATGGCGGCCGCCCGATCTATATACATTTGCAAATTCCAAGAGTCAGGAGGCTGCACCGCAAGGACACGATGAATCGAACCCAACGAATCCATAACTTCGATCCGATAGTTAACAGATTCGGCCACCCACAACCGTCCATCGGAACCCGCACTGATGGTCCGCAACAACATATTACCGAAATTGGCAATGTTTGGAGTGCCGATCGAGCGTAAAATGTTTCCTTCGGAATCGACAACGTGAAACGGGATTCCGTAAAGGCTCGGGGTTTGCAGTTGGGAGAAGCTTATTAAGTTTCCGTTGTCAAGCGCAATCACACGCTCCATAAATGGCGTCGGAACCGCCCCACCGCGAACATATTCGCCCGCAGAATCGAAGACACTCACAACGTTCCTATCATGTACCACATACAATGAGTCTCCCGGACCTACGGTAAGCGCCATTACGCGGACGAACTCCCCCGGGCCTCGGCCCTGAGCGCCAACCGGCCTGACAAATTCCCCGCCCTGTGAGTACAGCACCACATCCTGGCGCTCACGGTAGGGAGTAGCTGCGTAGAATCGCTGTTTGCTGTCCGCCGCCACTAGCGGTAAGTTCTGCATTATTATGGGATCCAAGCGCGACCCGAGAATTGCTACGGAATCTAACCGAATCTCGCAATCGACGCAGTCCGGTATTGTATCTCTGTAGACCGACATTGCCTCGGTGCCCGCAATGCTTACCGCCTCCACGTTCGAATCAGCGGGAGCATCCACGCTAGGCGAACATGCCGCCGCCATCAGCGCCAATCCGTACTTCATCCCCTTCAATTTGGCGGCTCTGCCCTGCGCCACGATCCTCGCGACGGCTTCGCAGGCCGGGCGCAGAACGAGCCTCTCAACTGCTGCAGGCTTGGCTGGCGACACGGCTCCTGGAAGCACTTTCCATCTCCTCCGAGATCAACTCGTCCTGCAACTTGGGATTCCCTGCTCCTACCTAACTAACTGCCTAATCCTCAAAATCCCCCCCCCCCCACGCCCGAGCACAGAGCATGTCGGCCACCGCGCTCTTGCCGTCGGCGATCCCCCTCCGCGCCAGGCCGACGCGCACCAGCTCATGCGTTCTGGTGACCAGCTTCTCGAGGCGTTTCGGGCGGACGCCCAGGATGGTGGCGATGACGGCGTTGGGGAGGCGCATGAAATACTTGAGGTGAATGAGCTGGCGGTTTCTGGCGGGGAGCTCGTCGATGATCGCGTGGAGCGCGCGGCGGACACGGCGCCGGCCCAGCACCTCATCGAGCGTGGGTGCGGCGATGCTGCTGGAGGCCGCCTCCGGAAGCTGGTCCAGCGGGACGCGTTTCCCATCCTTGCGTTGGCCGAGGATGGTGAGAGCTTCGTTCCAGACGGCTGTGCGGAGATATGCCTCGTGTTTCCCCTCGGGGACGCGCAGCAGGAAATCCGCCGGCAGTTTGATGAATGCCCGCTGGACGGCGTCCTCCGCATCGTCGATGTCGTGCAGCACGCTGAGAGCGATGGTCAGCATGGACCGCGCGTGTGCAAAGAAGAGGTCGGCGATGGAATCATCGCGTTGCGCAGCGGGCCCCATGGGAATCGGGCGGACGGGATCGAGGTCGGCCATACGCACCTCCGGCATGGACAACGCGACGCCGTCGACACCGCCGCAGAGGATGGGCCTTCCCCTACCTACGGCCTGGCCCACGCTCACGCAAGCTTTTTCCACTTCAGCAATGCGCAAGCTTCGCTGCAACACGCGCGTGCGGGTGTGGGGCCGCCGGCGCACGCGCGTATGCGCCGGTGAACGGAAGGGGGACGTCGCTTGAAAAAGAACGCGCCCCGGGGGAAGAGCCTCCCGGGGCGCGTCTCGTGGGCGGATCCGGGGCTCAGCCGCCGCCGGAGCGTCCGCCATCCTCCGTGATGAACTGGTAGTTGCCCTCGCGCAGCATGCGGAGCGCCTCGTCCACGGCGGCCTTCAGCTCGCGGTCGAAGCCGCGCAGGTTGTCCTCGGGTGTGTTCTCCGCGAAGACGTCCGGCTCCACGCCGAAGTTCTCCAGGTTGATGCCGTAGTTGTGCGGCTGCGTGGGGTCGTAGGTCACCACCAGCGAGCCGGGCGTGCGGATGCTGCCCCCGTGGATGAGGCCGTAGCTGCCGGTGGCGATCACGGCGGCGGCCGTGGGGTTGCCCACCACGCGGCCCAGGCCCAGGTCCTTGAAGCCCTGCGGCGTGACCTCACTGTCCGAGCCGGAGCGGTTGTTGATGAGCATGACCTTGGGCCCGGCGATGGCCTGGCGGGGGCGACGGCCCCAGGTGCGCGCGCCCCAGCGGCTGTTCCAGTACTCGTAGGGGCGCCGCTCCAGGATGTCGATGATCTGCTGGTCGGTGTTGCCGCCGCCGTTGAAGCGGATGTCCACCACGATGCCCTGGGCGTCCCAGTAGCGGTTGATCTCCTCCTCGAAGACCGCGAGCGACGCCTGGTTCATGGAGCGGATGTGGACGTAGGCAATGCGGCCGTCCGACTCCTGCTCCACGAAGTCGCGGTTGCGCTCCACCCAGTCCTGGTAGCGCAGGTTGCCCAGGGAGGTGATGGTGCGGATGCGCACCTCGCGCGCGTCCTGGCCGCCGGCGCTCTTTGCCACGCGCACGGGTACGTACTCGTTCAGCGCGTGGTTCAGGATGCGCGCATAGTTGGTGCTGGCGTCCACCGGCTGTTCGTCGATGGCCAGCACGTAGTCCCCCACCTCCAGCGCCAGCCACTCGCGGTCGGCGGGACCGTCCCGGTAGATGTGGCTGATGCGCAGGCGGCCGTCCACCGGCTCCAGCTCCATGCCCAGGTAGCGGGTGCTGTACCCGCGCGGCATGGAGCGCGTGGCGGGACCGCTGACACCCACGTGCGAGGCGTTCAGCTCACCGATCATCTGGTTGGCCAGGTCGTAGACGTCCTCGTAGGTGCCCACGTGCTCGAGCAGCGGCTTGTAGGCGCGCTTCTGCGCCTCCCAGTCCACGCCGTGCATGTCGGCGTCGTAGAAGCGGTGCTTCATGACGCGCCAGCTCTCCTCGAAGATCTGCTCCCACTCGGCGCGTATGTCCACGGGCACCGTGAAGCTGAACTCCACCTGCTCCTTGCGGTTGCCCTGCAACGTGAGCCGGTGCACCTCGGAGCCCGCCCCGCCGCCACCGGCCGTGTAGAAGGCAAACTTCCGGTCCGGCGTGGGCGTGAGCCCCGGGAAGGAGCCCGCCACCACGCGCTTCCTCTCACCACCGTCCACGGGCACGGAGAAGAGCGCCGGTCCCTCATCGTCCCGGCTGGTGAAGTAGACGGTGGCGCCATCGGCGGAGAGGAAGAAGGAGCCCGCGCTCTCGGAGCCGCTGGTGAGCTGCCGGACGCGCCGATCGATGCCGGCAGCGGCCACGCTGATAGGGGTCGGGGCCGCGCTGTCCGAGCGCTCGGGCCGCGTCCTGGCCCGTACGAGCGGGTCCTCCGGATCGGCGGTCACCCGCGCCAGCGACACCGCGTAGAGCTGTGTGTCGCCGTCCCGGCTGGAGCTGAACACCACCGTGCGCTGGTCGGGCGTGAGCGCCGCGCTGCCCTCGCGCGCGGGGTTCGGCGTGACATTCACCTCGGTGCGGTCGGCGATGTTGAAGAGGTGGATGTCCGAGTCCTGGCGCTCGTCGCTCCGGCGGTAGAGCAGCCACCGGCCGTCGGCGGAGTACTGCTGGAGGGCGTAGCCGCCGGCCTCGTTGTGACCCAGGCGGGTGGCGCGGCCCGTGGCCACGTCCACCTCGACCAGGTCATTGTTGGCCTCGAAGGCCAGCCGCCTGGAGTCGGGCGACCATACGTAGCCCCCGCCCTTCTGCGAGTCGTGGCTGGTGAGCTTGCGGCGCTCACGGGTGGCCAGGTCGTAGATCCAGTACTGTTCGCTGCCGTCCTCGTCGCTGACATAGGCCAGCAGCTTGCCGTCGGGGGAGAAGCTGGCGTAGCGCTCGCGCCAGGCCGAGCGCGTGACCTGCACCTTCTCGCCCGTCTCCGGGTCCACCGGCACCAGGAAGAGCTCGCCGCGGAAGTCCACCGCCACGGTCTTGCCGTCCGGCGCGCCGGCCGAACCCTGCGCGCGGTCCTCCACCTCCACGAACTCGACCAGGTTCTCCTTGGGGTCGAAGCGCAGCTCGATGCTCACCTTGCGCGCCTGCCCGGCGGGCACCTCCACGAGGTGCAGCTCGTGCTCCTGGGTGAAAGCGACGGTCCTCCCGTCCGCGCTCATGGAGGGATACTTCACCCCCCCGGAGCGGAACCGCGTCACCTGCTGAACGTCCGTGCCCTGAGCGCTCATGCTCCACAGGTTGAAGATGCCGTCCCGCTCCGAGACGTAGTAGATGCGGCCGTCGGCGCCCCACATGGGGGCGCCGTCATGCACGTGCTCGCGGAAGGTGAGGATGTCCGGGTCGGTGAGCTGGCGCACGGCCCGCGTGCTCACGTCCTGCACGAAGATGTCCGTGGAGTTGTTGCCCTTGTAGCCCTTACGGGTGCTGGACAGGCCGTTCCGGTTGTAGGCAATGAAGCGGCCGTCCGGGCTGATGGAGCCGGCCCGCGCCATGTCCATGGGGAGCGCCGTGGGCAGCCCGCCCGCGCGCGGCACCACGTAGAGCGGCGAGCCGAAGGGGAAGGCGCCGCGCGAGGTGGTGAAGACAATGCCGGTGCCGTCGGGCGTCCATCCCTCCACACCGTCGCCGCCGCTCTCGAAGGTTAGCTGGGTGGGCTCACCGCCGGCGGCGGGCATCACCCAGACGTCCATGTTGCCCATGCGGTCGCTGCTGAACGCCACCCACCGCCCGTCCGGCGAGAAGCGCGGTGCCTGGTCGCGAGCAATGTGGGCGGTCAGACGCACCGGGTTGGCGCCCGACACGTCGGCGATCCACAGGTCTCCCACGTAGGAGAAGACCACCTTGCCGTGGGCCACGTGCGGATCCCGCATGAAGCGGATGGGATCGGCGTGGGCGGGACGGGGCAGGCCGACCAGCAGGACGGCGGCGGCGAGCGCCAGGAGCGCGGAGCGCCGGAACATGGCTACCTCTCGGAGAGCGGTGGGCACGGGTGGCGGAGCGCGCGGGAGGAGGGATGCGGCCGGCCACGTGGTGTACGATTCTGGACACAATATAGGTCGGCCGTGAACGCCGCCGCCACCGTGGCGTGGCCATGAGGGCGCCGCACGCGGACCGCTCCGTGCATGGGGGCAGCCGGCAACCGCACGGAATGGAGCGAGGAGCGGCATGATCGGCATCCTGCACGGCTATCTGCTGGACGGCTCGGGGAGCAACCTGTGGACGCGCAACATTGTCCAGGCGCTGTGCGCCGCCGGCCAGGAGGTGCACCTGGTCTGCCAGGAGCCCCACCCCGAGCACTTCCCCTTCGTGGCCGCAGCGCACGAGGTGCGGGAGGACGGTTCCGTCCACGTCCTGTTCGAGCGCTCCACCCCCTTCCCCGGCCGCTGCACGCTGCACCGCCCGTGGATCGGCGAGACGCTGCCCGTCTACGTCCCGGACCGCTACGAGGCCTTCGAGCGCGTGGTGCCGATGACGGAGCTGTCCACCGCGGAGGTGGAGGCGTACGTGGGCCGCAACGTGGCCGCCGTGGCGGGGATCGTGGAGCGGCACGGCATCCGGGCACTGCACGCCAACCACGCCGTGCTCATGCCCACGGTGGCGCGGCGCATCAAGGAGTCCCTGCGCGTCCCCTACACCATCCTGCCGCACGGCAGCGCGCTGGAGTACGCCGTGCGGCGGGACGTGCGCTTCCACGCCCTGGCCTCGGAGGCCATGGCGCAGGCGGGCGTGGTGCTGGCCGTGGGAGCCGAGATGCGCACCCGCATCCTGGAGATCTTCCCGGAGGTGGCGGGGCTCGAGGCGCGCACCAGCGTGCTTCGGCTGGGCGTGGACACGGCGCTCTTCGAGCCGGCCACCGCCGCGGAGCGGCCCGCGCGGCTCGAGCGGCTGCGGGAGGCGCTGGCCGAGCTGCCGCGCGGCAAGCGGGCCGAGCAGCGGGCCGCCACCACCCGCGCGGCGCGCGAGGCGGAGGACGTGGACGCGCTCGCGGACGCCTTCCGCAGCGCGTCCGACTATGCGCAGAAGTACCCCGACGCGGAGCTGGAGGACGCCCTGAAGGGCCTGGCCGACTGCGCCCCCACGGTGCTCTTCGTGGGCCGGCTCATCGGCGCCAAGGGGATCCACGCCGTGGTGGCGGCCTTCCCGGACGTGCTGGAGCGCGTGCCCGACGCCCGCCTGGTGGTGGTGGGCCACGGGCCGGAGCGGGAGCCGCTGGAAGGGCTCGTGGCGGCGCTGGCCACGGGTGAGCCCGCGCGGGTGCGCCGCGTCCTGGAGGCGGCGCGGCGGCTGGAGGGCTCCGCGGAGACCGCGCCCCCGCCCGAGGTGGAGGAAGCGCTTGTGCGGGCCGTGGTGCGAGCGCCCGCCGGCTGCGCCATGCTGGCCGAGCCCGGGCGCGTGCTCTTCACGGGCTACCTGGCGCACGCGGAGCTGGCGCTACTCTTCCCCTGCGCGGACGTGGGCGTGTTCCCCTCCGTGGTGCTGGAAGCGGGGCCGCTGGTCTTCCTGGAGGCGGTGGCCTCAGGCGTCTTTCCGGTGGGCACGGAGGCCGGCGGTATGGCGCACAGCATCGCGGAGGCGGGGGAGGTGGTGATGGCCACGGACCGGCAAGCCATGAAGCTGCCGCCCGACCACGGCGCCCTGGTGCCGGCGCTGGCCACCGCCATCCCCGCGGCGCTCAGGGCCGCCCCGGCCGCGCGCGAGGCGCTGGCCACGCTGGCCCGGGAGCGCTGGGACTGGCGCAGCATCGCGGCGAGCCTGGCCGGCACGCTCGACCGCCTCGCGGAGCGGATGGGGCCGGAATGACGGACGGCGCCACGGAGAAGCTGCCGTGGCGCCGCGGCTTAGCTCAGCCCGCGGGGGCTAGTTGTGCGTGGGCCCCAGCGACTGGTTGTGCAGCACCAGCGCAACGTGCTGTGCGTAGGGATGGGCCGGCCGCAATCCGCGCCGGCTGGGCAGCGCCGGGTCGGCCGGCGACTCGTCCAACTCGATGAGCGCGCCGGTGCCCCCGCAGTCGGGGCAGGCGTGCGGCGGCAGGACCCCCACATCCTCGGCGGGCACGGCAGAGGGCGCCCACCGGGACCATGGAATCTCCCAGCGAAACGCCCCTGTGACGTGCCCGCATCCAGCGCAGCGGCGGCACACGTGAATCTGCATGATGACCGTCCGGTTCATGTGACTACTGACCGTGGTGCATCCTAGCCATTGAATATGCGGAGTTCGGAGGCAGATCACAAGGGCCGGGCGGCGCGCCGGTCCAGCGCGTCACGCACCGCTCGCGCCAGGGCGTCCGGCGTGAACGGCTTGCCCAGGAAGACGTCCCCCGAACGCTCCAGCTCCGCCCGCAGTTCCCGGTCGTCGGCGTAGCCGGACATGACCAGCACGGGTAGCCCCGGATGGCTGCGCCGCACGCGCTCCACCAGCTCGCGCCCCCCCATATGGGGCATGATCAGGTCGGTGATCAGGAGGTCCACCTGGCTGCCGCCCAGGCGTTCCAGTGCCTCCTGCCCGTTGGCCGCCTCCAACACCGTGTAGCCCCAGCGCCCCAGGATGCGGCGGCCCAGCGCGCGCACCGCGTCGTCATCCTCGGCCAGTAAGATGGTCTCCGCGCCCTTCCGGGCGGGCGGCGATGCGGCCTTCGGCTCGGCGGCCGTGCCCTCCACGCGGGGCAGCACCACCCGCACGGTGGTGCCGCGCCCGGGCGCGCTGTCCACCCAGATGTAGCCGCCGCTCTGTTTGACGATGCCGTAGACGGTGGAGAGCCCGAGCCCCGTGCCCTTCCCCTGTGGCTTCGTGGTGAAGAAGGGCTCGAAGATGTGCCGCTGCACCTCCTCGTCCATGCCCTGGCCCGTATCCACCACGGTGAGCAGCGCGTAGCGGCCCGGCTCCACGTGGTAGTCGTAGGCCGCGGCCGCCTCCGGGGAGATGTGCACCGAGCCGGTGCGGACCATCAGCTCACCTCCGCTCACCATGGCGTCCCGCGCGTTCACGGCCAGGTTGAGCAGCACCTGCTCCAGCTGCCCGGGGTCCACCCGCACGAGGGTGCCGTCATCAGCCAGTTCGGTGCGCAGCTCCACGGCGCCGCCCAGCAGGCGGTCCAGCAGGGCGCCGAGGGCGCGCACCGTCCCGCTCAGGTCCACCACGCGCGGCTGGAGCACCTGCTGGCGGCTGAATGCCAGGAGCTGCCGGGTGAGATCCGCCGCGCGGCTGGTGGCGTGGTCCAGTTCCTTCAGGTAGCCGCGCACCTCGTCGGGCGTGTCGTGCGGTAGCTCGTCCAGCGTGAGATGTGTGAGACCCTGGATGCCCGTGAGGATGTTGTTGAAGTCGTGCGCCACCCCACCCGCCAGCCGCCCGATGGCTTCCATGCGCTGCGCGCTTTGTAGGCGCTCCTCGAGTTCGCGTCGCTCGGTGATGTCCCGCGCCACCACCATGATGCCGGCCACGGCCGGGTCGGCGGTCATGTTGGTGCCCACGGCCTCCATCTGCCGCCAGCGACCGTCGGCGTGGCGGATGCGGAAGTGGACGGTCTCCCCCACGCCACTCAACAGATGCGCGCGGACGTTCTCCCGGTCCTCGGGGTGGATGAGTTCGAGGGTGCTACGCCCGACGCGTTCCTCGGGCCGGTAGCCCAGGGCGGGCTCGATCGAGGGACTGACGTAGCGGTTGACGCCCGTCTCGTCCAGGATGACGATGACCTCCGAGATGTTCTCCACGAGCGAGCGGAAATGGGCCTCACTGCGCTCCAGGCGCGCCTCCGCCTCCCGGCGACGGAGCATCTCGCCCACGCGGTCGGCCAGGGCATCCAGCAGGCGGTGCTCCTCCTCCAGGAAGCTGGCCTTCCCTTCCCGATCCGGCTGCACGCCCACCTCGATGAAGCCCTCCCCCCCACCGGAGCCCTGGATGCGACGGCGTTCGGTGATCGTAGCCCCATCGAACCGCCCCGCGCGGTAGGTGCCGCCATCCACCTGGATGCGGACGCCCGTGCGTTCGGGCCAGCGCCAGCCCGCGGGGATCTCCACGACGGCACGCCGCAGAACGTCCTCCACCCCCAGGTCGGTGCGCGCCAGGAGCGACGAGACGGAGTAGAGGCAGCGCTGTTCCTTGACGCGTTCGCCGAGCGCCCAGGTGCGTCGACGGAGGACCGCCTCGCGGGTGGCCGCCTGGAGACGGTCCGCGCGCAGCAGCGCGCCCAGCGCGGCCACGGCGCCTCCGGCCACGCCGAAGAGGAGGAGGCGCTGGGCCTCCAGCGCGCTCGTGGGCAGGGGATTCCAGCCGGCGGCGGGGGCGAAAGCCTGCACGCTCATGGCGGAGAGGACGATGGCCAGCAGCGCCGGCATCGGCCCTAGCAGGAAGCCCGCCGCCGCCACCGCCGGGAAATAGAGCAGGAAGACGGAGCCACCTATGGGCGCCGCCAGGATCCGGGAGAGGAATGCCGCGGCGGCCACCAGCAGAACGACTGCCGCCACGCGCACGGGGAGGGGGCGCTCACGCCAGATCCACTCCGCGGCGCCGCGCGCGGGCGTGCCGGTGTCCTCGCCGGTCGCCTCCCCGGGCGCATCCCCCGCCGTGGCGTTGTTCTTTGAGAGCATGCGGTAAGGTACTTCCCCAGGCATCAAAGCTGAAAGAACCATGCCCCGCCACCAGGCCGGTGGCGGGGCATGTCGGGGGTCCAGCATGCAGTTATCGGGACGCGGCATCAGGTGCCAGAGGGGAGACTCGAACTCCCGACCTCACGATTATGAGTCGTGCGCTCTAACCGGCTGAGCTACTCTGGCAGAGCAGGAAAAGTTAGCGGCAACAGGGGGTATCGTCAACGGATCGGCGCGGTGCCTCCGCGGGTGTCAACCGTGTCCAGCGGCGTGCCCGCGCTGTCCACCTCCACGGTGTCCCCATCCACGAAACGATAGAGGCGCTCGCCCTCCCGGATGAGGCCGAAATGGTCGCGCGCCACACGCTCCAACGTGGCGGAATCCGTAGCCAGCGCGTCTCGCCGCGCACGCAGGACGGGCAGCTCAGCCCGCTCCCGTTCCAGGCGTTCCTCTTCCAGTTGACGCTCCTGACGCACCTGGCGCAGCTCCAGCAAGCTGTACTCGCCGCCGAAGAGGCCGAAGTAGACGGCCCCCGCCAGCAGGATGCCACCCAGGAGCAGGCGCGCCTTCACGGGGTGCTCCGGGTGCGCCGGGTAGAGGCGCTCCGCAGGCTTGCCGGCGGCAGTGTTCCGCGCATCACGGGGTACTTCCTTCGTGCATGCTCAGAAGGCATCCCGGCCCAGATACTCGGCATGGTCACCCAGCTCCTCGTGGATGCGCAGCAGCTGGTTGTACTTGGCCACGCGGTCGGTGCGGCTGGCGCTGCCGGTCTTGATCTGGCCGCTGCGGGTGGCCACGGCCAGGTCGGCGATGAAGGTGTCTTCCGTCTCCCCGGAGCGGTGGCTGATGACGGTGCGGTAGCCGTTCCGCTTCGCGAGATCGATGGCCTGCAGCGTCTCCGTGAGCGTGCCGATCTGGTTCACCTTGATGAGGATGGCGTTGGCGACGCCCTCGGTGATCCCCCGCTCCAGGAAGCGGGTGTCGGTGACGAAGAGGTCGTCCCCCACGAGTTGCACGCGGTCCCCCAGGGTGCGGGTGAGCTGCTTCCAGCCGTCCCAGTCGTTCTCGTCCAGCCCGTCCTCGATGGAGATGATGGGGTACCGCTTGGCCCAGTCGGCCCAGAAGTCCACCATGCCGGCGGCGTCCATGCGCTCGTTGCTGGACTTGTGGAAGACGTAGCCGCCGTCCCGGTACAGCTCGGAGGCGGCGGCGTCCAGCGCCAGCACGATATCGTCCCCCACGGCGTAGCCGGCGCGCTCGATGGCGGTGAGGATGACCTCGATGGCCTCCTCGTTGGTGGCCAGGTCCGGGGCGAAGCCGCCCTCGTCCCCCACCGCCGTGGCCTTCCCCTGCTCCTTCAGCACCTTCTTGAGGGAGTGGAAGACCTCCACGCCCGCACGGAGCGCCACGCCGAAGTCGTCGAAGCCCACGGGGGCGATCATGAACTCCTGCAGGTCCACGTTGTTGGCCGCGTGCGCGCCGCCGTTCAGGATGTTCATGTGGGGCACGGGGAGAAGCGACGCGTGTGGCCCGCCCAGGTAGCGGTAGAGGGGGAGCCCCGCCTCCTCCGCCGCTGCGCGCGCCGTGGCAAGCGACACGGCCAGGATGGCGTTGGCCCCCAGGTTGGACTTGTTCTCGGTGCCGTCCAGCTCCAGCATGAGGTGGTCGATCTCCGCCTGGTCGAAGGCCTCCATCCCCACCAGCTCGTCGCCGATGTCCCCGTCGATGGCGTCCACCGCCTGCAGCACGCCCTTGCCCATGTAGCGGCCGTCGTCCCCGTCCCGGAGCTCCACGGCCTCGTGCTCACCGGTGGAGGCGCCGCTTGGGACGGCGGCGCGCCCGAAGGCGCCGCTCTCCAGGACCACCTCCGCCTCCACGGTGGGGTTGCCCCGTGAGTCCAGGATCTCGCGGCCGTGCACGCTGATTATGGCAGACATTCTTGCTCCAGGGGCTGAGTTGTCCGGCGCTCCACACGTCCCTCGGCACGCAGCGCCACGATGGCACTGCGGACCCGCGCCACGAGGGCGTCCCGCTCCTCCTCACCCATCCCGGACGTGGCGATGGGGGCACCGAAGCGAACGATAATGGGCCCTGGAGTGACCCGCCACCCGTTGCGCGGCAGTACCTCCCGGCTGCCCTCCACGTAGACGGGCACGATGTCCACTCCCGCACGGAGCGCCAGCATGATGCCTCCCTTCTTGAAAGGCAGCAGCTCACCATCGGCCGAGCGGGTCCCCTCGGGAAAGATGACGATGGAGCTGGCGTCCTCCTTGATGCGCCGGCCCGCCTCGTCGAGCGCGGCAATGGCGGACTGCGTGTTGCTCCGGTCGATGGAGATGTGGCCGGCCGCCTTCCAGGCGGGGCCCCAGAAGGGCACCCGCTCCAGCTCCTTCTTGGCCACGAACCGATAGCGCTTGGGAAGCACGGCCGCGATCGAGAGCACGTCGTACCACGACTGGTGATTGCTGACGAACACCTGGGGACGCTCCAGCTCCACCTGCTCGAGGCCGCGGGTGGCCACGCTCACCCCGCTCAGCTTCAGCATGGTCCGTGACCAGGCGTGGTGCACCCAGTCGTAGAGCCCCCCCCGGTGTCCCAGGCTGGCCGCGACCCACACCAGGATGCTCAGCGGTATGGTGATGAACAGGTTGGCCAGCACCATCCACGCGGAGCGGATCATGGGCGCTCCCCGCCGAAGTGGCTGAACGCCGGCCAGGGCGGCTCCACCCGTGCGCCGTCCGGCAGGAGGAGCGCGGCGCCGCTGCCCTCACCCACGGTACCCACCCGGGTGAGCGGCAGTCCGAAGCGCTCCTCGAAGGCCGGGCGTACGACCTGGACCTCATCCTCCGCCGCGGCAAAGCAGAGCTCGTAGTCGTCGCCAGAGGTGACGGCGGTGCGGAGCGCGGCGTCGGCATCCGCCGCGGCGGCCAGGGCGGCCGGATGAACGGGTATGGCGGCGCCCTCCAGGATGATACGCACGCCGCTCGCGGCGGCCAGGTGTCCGGCGTCCCCTCCCAGGCCGTCGGACAGGTCGATCATGGCGTGCGGCACGCCGTGCTCCGACAGCCAGCGCGCCTCCGCCGTCCGCGGCACCGGCCGCGCAAAGGCACGGCGTGCGTCCGGGGAGGGCTCGGCGCCGCCCAGCCAGGCGGCCAGCGCTGCGCCGGCGGCGCCGAGGCGCCCGGTGACCCACAGGGTGTCACCCGCCAGGGCGCCACCGCGGAGCACCGGCCCGCTCACCTGGCCGAGCACCACCACATCCAGCACGAGCGGTCCGGGTGAGCGCGTCAGATCGCCCCCGACCACCACGGCGCCGGCCGCAGCGGCGGCGCCGGCGGCCCCTTGCATCACACCCTCCGCGAAGGAGCCCGTATCCTCGGCACGGACCGCCATGGAGAGGAGCACCGCCGTGGGCAACGCCGCCACCGCCGCCAGGTCCGAGAGGGCGGCGGCCACGGCCCGCCAACCGATCTCCTCCGGCGTGAGCCAGGCACGACGGAAGTGGACCTCCTCCACCACCATGTCCGTGCTCACCGCCAGATCCGCTACACGCACCACGGCGCAATCATCGCCGGGACCGACCAGCACGGCGCCGCCCGCGGGCCGGCCACCCTCCCCTTGTGCCGCCACGAAGGTGCGGATACGGTCGAATTCCCCGCCGGGGCCGAGCCCAAGGTCGGCGGCGGCCGTCACCGGACGGGTACCCGCACCGCACCCCGGGGCGTGGCCAGCCATAGGTGACCCCCCGCAGGGACGATGTCCAGGACGGGACCCACGCCAGAGCCGGCAGGCAGCGGGTAGGGATCCCATCCGCCGCTCGCCGGGTCGCGGCGCAGCAGACCGGTGGCACCACCCGCCCAGATTTCTTCCGGACCCGCGCGCAGCACGTACACGCCGCCCACGGCCTCCGCCCCCGCCAGCGGCGGACGCCACCCCGTGAAGACGCGCTCCAGAAGACGTCCGCCCATGACGGTGAGGAGCACATCCCCGCTCGCGGCCACGGCCGTCACCACCCCGGGCGGATGATCCGCGGGCCGAAAGACCCCCTGCGCCGCCGTCAGTGCCATGAGCCCCTGGTCACTGGCCACCCAGAGCGTGTCCCCCGCGGCGGCCAGGGCGTGCACCGCCCCACCCTGCAGATACGGACCGCCCACGACGCGTCCCGCGCCGTCCAGCCGCACCAGCCCGCGCCGGGTCCCAACCCAGACGCCGTCCTCGGCCCGGGCCAGCGCCCCCACCGCCAGGTCCGGCAGGCCGTCCCCCTCGCGCAACCGGATCCACCGGCCGTCCGCGGCCGGTCGGCCGGCGCCATCGAGCGCCAGACGAAAGAGCCCGTCCGCCGCTCCGGCCCAGACGGCGTCCGCCGTAGTCACGAGCGCCAGCACCGGCCCGCGCGGGGCCCCGTCCTCGGCGTTCCACCGCCACCACTGCTCCAGGTCGGCGGTGGCCGCCGCCACACCGGCGCCGTCCCCACCGGCGGCGTCCCCGCCGAACCACACCAGCCCGGCGCCGCTCGACCCGCCGGCCCCGCCCGGCCCCCTTGCCCCACCCGGCCCCCTTGCCCCGCCCGCCACGGCGCCGGTGCCCGTGCCCGGCACGCCGGCGGCCCGCCACGGCTCCGCGCCGCGCGCACTCCAGCGCCGCACGCCCGCCCCGGCGGACCCGATCCAGAGCTCATCGCCGAAGTCGCCGCTGGCCACGGCGGTGAGCGGCCAGCGGCGGGCACCGGCGTCCAGCGCCAGCATGCCCGCGTCAGCCGCCAGATACGGATCGGCGGCCATGCGCTCCTCGAGGCTGGCCGCGGCGCGCCGCACCGCCGCGGGGGGGTCGGCCCCCGGCACCGGCTGGAGCGGCCCGCGGCCCAACCGGAGCCAGCCGCGGTCCGTGCGGATCCACAGGTCGCCAGCGCGATCCGTGGCCATGCCCCGCACCGCCTCCGGCACGCTGCCGCGGCGGGTCCAGAAGCCGCTGTTCAGATGGTGCAGGTAGAGGTCCCCACTGCGCGTGGCCACCCAGAGCCCGTTCTCCACCGGGTCGTGCGTGGCGGCGACCGGCGGGTCATTAGGGGGATAGCCGCCCAGCATTGGCAGCGGCGGATGCCAGCGCGCGCCGCGCAGGTCCAGCACGGCCACGCCGCTCGGGGCCACGACGAAGAGGCTGCGCGCGTCGGCCGCCAGCGCCCGGACGTCCGCAAGGTCACCCAGCACGAGCACCTCTTCGGGGCGGATGGACCGAACCGGCTGACCGGCGAGCGGCGCCGCAAGCATCCCGAACGGTTCCGCCAGCATGCCGAGCGGAGCCGCGAGCATGGCCAGCGGTGCCGCGAGCAGGGCCAGCGCCGCCATCACCAGGAGGGCGCGCCTCACCGGCGCGACGGCTGGTCGAAGGTGACGAACGGCAGGCCCAGCGTGGAGGCCGCGGCGCCCGGCGCCGCGAGCGCGGCCGGGAAGGCCGCTGAAAGGTCGGCGGGCGCCAGCGCCGCGCCCCGCCCCGCCAGGTCGGCCGCACGCCCCCCGTAAAAGAGGCCCAGCGCTGCCGCCTCCGCCGCCGGGGCGCCCGCCGCCAGGAAGGCGGCCACCGTGCCCGCCAGGTGATCCCCCATGCCGCCGGTGCCGAGGTCCGAACTGCCGGTGGTGTTCACGAGCAGCCGGCCGTCGGGCCTGGCCACCACGGACGGCTGCCCCTTGAGGAGCACCGCGCAGCCGCACAGCGCGGCGGCCGCCCGGGCGGCCCCGGGAGGATCGACCGTGATGGATGCCACCTCACGATCCAGCAGGCGACCGAGCTCGCGCGGATGCGGCGTGAGCACGGCGGGCCGGCCAGCCAGCGCCGCCCCGAGCTCCTCCGCCCGGCCCTGGTAGAGGTTCAGGGCGTCCGCATCCAGGACGAGGGGCGTGGCACCCCGCCATGCCAGCACCCTTTCGAGGGCGGCGGACGCCTCCGCGTCGGTGCCCATCCCCGGTCCGGCCAGGATGGCGTCGGCCCGGGTCACGGCGTCCTCCTCGAGCTCGCTGCGATCCAGGAAGATGGCGGCCGGCACGACGCCCTGGAGGATCGCGCGGTTGGCGGCCTGCGAAGCGATGTGCACGAGCCCGGCCCCGGCGGCCAGGGCACCCCCGGCGGCCAGCGCGGCGGCGCCGGCCATCCCCGCGCCTCCCGCCACGAGAAGGACGCGCCCCGCGCTCCCCTTGTGCGCGTCGGGTGCCCGCCGCGGGAGCCGTGCGGCCGCCCAGGCGGGGGTGACGAGCTCCGCGCCGATCAGCTCCTCGTCCAGGGGGGGGAAGCCGATCTCCACGGCCACCAGCCGCCCGCAGTGCGCCCGGGCCGGGTGGAAGAGCAGCCCCAACTTGGGCCAGCCGAACGATACGGTCACCTCGGCGCGCACCGCCGCCCCCTCAACCTGGCCGGTGGTGGCATCCACCCCCGACGGGAGGTCGAGCGCCATCACGGGCGCCGCAGCGGCGTTCATGGCATGGATCCAGGCATCGGCGGGGGCGCGGGCGGCGCCGCGGGCGCCCGTGCCCAGCAGCGCGTCCACCAGCACGGCGGCGCCGGCCAGCGCCGCCGGCCCGTCATCCGCGCTCAGCACGGGCACCTCCCGACGGTGGGAAAGGGCGGCGTCGGGAGGGGTGCCGTCCGCCGGCAGAAGGACCGCGTTCCGGCCCCAGCCGCGCAGCGTGCGCGCCAGGACGGCGCCATCGCCGCCGTTGTGGCCGCGGCCGGTGAGCACCACCACCGGTCCTGTGGGGAAGAGGCGCGCCACGATCAGGGCGGCGGCACGCCCCGCGTTTTCCATGAGGACCCGTTCCGGAATGCCGCAATGCTCCCGGGCGCGCAGGTCTGCCTCAGCCGACTGCGCGGCGGTGAGGAGCGGCACATGTAGCGCGCCGTGGACGGCAACGGCTCCCGTCCCGTTCATGGTGTTCGGGTGGTCGCGAGGTGGGGCCAGGGCGCGGGCACCCGCGGCCCGGGTGCTACTTGTAGCTCTGGCCGATCGTTCGGCCCAGGCTGATCTCACCGTTGTCAATGCGGATGTTGAAGCCGCATTCGGGATTGGAGCAGACCCAGGCCTTGAAGGTGATGGGGGCGCCGTCGCGCCCGTAGTCGGAAAGCGGGAGCATGGTGCCCTCGCTGCACTTGCGGCAATCCGGGTACTGCACGGGCGTATCCGCCATGGCTCGTTCCCCCTCCCCTCGTCTGTACGCGGATGCAGGTGGCCACGGGGCACGTCCCCCGCACGCCAGCCCTGTAGGTGTAACAGCCGCCGGTACGCGGCGCCAGAGCCACGCATCGCCGCCGGGGCCCCGGCGTGGGCCAGCAGGCCTACCGCTCACCCCAGGGATACCCCTCGTCGAAGGCCTGGTCGAAATCGAAGACGTCCTCGAAATCGTCCGGGATATCGTCCTCCTGCTTGATGAGCACTCCGCATTCCACCAGCGCGAAGACCACGTCCCCCACGTTGCGCGTGTTGCGAATGCCCCAGTGGTGCAGCACGGTGCGCGCCATGGGCCCGAAGCGGTCCAACGCCAGCTCCCTGACGCCCTGGGCCAGTTCGGTGCCACTCACGTGCCGGGGCTCCGGCAGTGCCCGGATGACGTGGTGGAGTGCCGACAGCACGAACAGGTACGCCTCCTCGGAGAAGCGCGGCTGCAGGCGCCGCAGGTTGTCCAGCACCTCGTCGTCGAAGACGATGGGGTTCACGTTGCCGCGGCGTGCTCGCGCCGGAAGCGCGGATAGATGGGGAACGAGGCGGTCAGGTCGGCCACCTGGCCGGCTACCCGCTCGGCCACCACCACGTCCTCGGAACGGTCCAGGATATCGGCCATCCAACCGCCGATGGCACGCAGTTCCTCCTCACCCATGCCGCGGGTGGTCAACGCGGCCACGCCGATGCGGATGCCCGAGGTGACGAAGGGTGAGCGGGTCTCCCCCGGTACGGTGTTCTTGTTGGTGGTGATGCGGGCGCGCTCGAGCGCGGCCTCCGCCTGCTTACCGGTCAGCTCCCCCTTGTTGCGCAGGTCCACCAGCAGCAGGTGGTTGTCCGTCCCGCCGCTCACCAGGTTGAAGCCGCGGGCCAGGAGCGTCTCGGCCAGCGCCTGCGCGTTGGTGACTACCTGGCGGGCGTAAGTCTGGAAGCCAGGCTCGGCGGCCTCGGCGAAGGCCACCGCCTTGGCGGCAATGACATGCATGAGCGGGCCGCCCTGCATGCCGGGGAAGACCTGCTTGTCGATGGCCTTGCCCAGCGCACCACGCGTCAGCACGAAACCGCCGCGCGGCCCGCGCAGCGTCTTGTGCGTCGTGGAGGTGACGATGTCGGCGTGCGGGACGGGGCTGGGGTGCACGCCACCCGCCACCAGGCCGGCGATGTGGGCCATGTCCACCACGAGCGTGGCCTCCACCTCGGCGGCCACGGCGGCGAAGGCCTCGAAGTCGATGATGCGGGGGTAGGCACTGGCGCCCGCCACGATCACGCGGGGTCGCACGCGCCGCGCCGTCTCCCGCATGGCGTTGTAGTCAATGCGACCGGCCTCCGCGGAGACGCCGTAGGAGGACGCCTCGTAGAGCTGACCGCTGAAGTTGACGGGCGAGCCGTGCGTCAGGTGACCACCGTGGGAGAGGTCCATGCCCAGCAGGCGGTCACCAGGCTTCATGACGGCCAGGTAGGCGGCCATGTTGGCCTGCGCGCCCGAGTGCGGCTGGACGTTGGCATGCTCGGCGCCGAAGAGGGCGCAGGCCCGCTCGATGGCCAGCCGTTCGACCACGTCCACGTGCTCGCAGCCGCCGTAGTAGCGCTTGCCCGGATAACCCTCGGCGTACTTGTTCGTGAGCACCGAGCCCATGGCCTGCAGCACCGCCACGGACGCGAAGTTCTCACTGGCAATGAGCTCGAGCCCGTCATTCTGGCGGCCCGCCTCGGCGGTGACCGCCGCGAAGATGTCAGGGTCCTGCCCCTGCAATTCGTCGATCATACTCGTCTCACGTCGGCGCCTCGGCGCGCCGGTCCCCGGGTGGTGGGAGGGCGTCCGGCGACGGCTTCGCCGCCGGACGTAACAACCGTCAGATCCAGCTCCGCTTGAGCGAGGCCACCTGTTCGATGCGCCGCTCGGCGAAGCGATCCGCGGCCTCGTGGGTGGTGATCCCCTGCTCCTTGGCCAGCTCGAAGAGTGCCAGGAGCGTGTCGTGGATCTCACCCGCCTTGCGGTTGGCTCGATCCGCGGACCAGCCGTTCAGTTCACCGTAGACGTTGATGAGCCCGCCGGCGTTGATCACGTAGTCGGGTGCGTAGAGGATGCCCTTGGCCTCGATCTCGTCCCCGTGCCGCTCCTCGGCCAGCTGGTTGTTGGCCGCGCCGGCCACGATGTCGAACTTGAACTGGGGCAGCGTCTTGTCATTGATCACGGCGCCCAGCGCGCACGGCGCGAAGATCTCCGCCTGCACCCCGTAGATGGCGTCGATGTCCACCGCCTCCGCGCGGAACTCGTCCACCACCTTCTTCACGCGCTCGGCATCGATGTCCGTAACAACGAGCTTCGCGCCCTCGGCGGCCAGATAACCGCACAGATAGTACCCCACGTGGCCCACACCCTGCACCGCCACCGTCCTGCCCTCGAGCGAATCGTTGCCGTACTTCTCCATTGCGCAGGCCTTGACGCCGCGGTAGGTCCCGTACGCCGTCACCGGCGATGGGTCACCCGAGCCCCCCGCCACGCCGGTGACGAACTCCGTCTCCATCTCCACGTAGTCCATGTCCTCGACGCTCGTACCCACGTCCTCCGCGGTGATATAGCGGCCCTTCAGGCTGTCCACGAAGCGGCCGTGGGCGCGGAAGATCATCTCCCTGCGCTTGGTCCGGTTGTCCCCGATGATGACGGCCTTACCGCCGCCCAGGTTGAGCCCCGCCACGGCGGCCTTGTACGTCATGCCGCGGCTCAGGCGGAGCACGTCCTCCAGCGCCTCGTCATCGGACGCGTAGTTCCAGAACCGCGTGCCGCCGAGCGCGGGGCCGAGCGTGGTGTCGTGGATGGCGATGATGCCGCGAAAGCCGCTCGTGGGTTCGTGGCAGTAGACCACCTGCTCGTGCCCGTGCTCGGCGATCCTGTCGAACATTTTCATGCTCTCTCCTTCAGTACCGGCCCGCACGTGGACGTGCGCCCGATGTGAATCAATGCTGGTAGAGTCCACGCGCGATCTCCACGCGCAGGATCTCGCTGCTTCCTTCCAGGATCTCGGTTGCCTTGGCGTCCCGCATGAGCTTCTCCACGGGATAATCCCGCATGTAGCCGTAGCCGCCGAAGATCTGAACCGCCTCGTTGGAGACCTTCATGGCCGTGCTCGAAGCCGTGAGCTTGGCCTCCGCAGCCACCCGGGCACCGGGCAGCGTTGCCGCCGCCATCGTGGCCGCGCGCGCCGCCCCCACGCCCGCCGCCATGTCCGCCAGTTTGAACTGAATGCCTTCGAACGCGCGGATCGGCCGGCCGAACTGCTCCCGCTCGTCCGCGTAGCGGATGGCATGGTCCAGCGCGGCCTGACCGATGCCCACCGCCACGGCCGCGTAGGCCAGGCGCGCGGTGGCCGCCACGGCCGCCAGGAGCTGGAGGCCGTCCTCACCCACGCGTGCGCCCTCCTCCACCGTAACACCCGCCAGCTCCACGTCCGTGAGGCCCAGGGTGCGCAGCCCGAGGGACGCCGGGCCAGCCGCCAGACTGACGCCCGCGGTCGCCTTCGGCACCAGGAAGAGGCCGGTCCCATCCTGGCCGGTGCCGGCGAGTACGGCCAGCACGCCGGCGGTGGCCGCGCCGGGCACGAACGCCTTGCGACCGTTCAGCAGCCAACCCTGGCCCCCCGCCTCCGCCCCGGTGCCGGCGGCGGCGGGCGCCGCGTCCGAGCCCTGGGCTTCGGCAACGGCGCGCGTCCCGATGCTCTGCCCGCCGGCCAGCGCGTCCAGCCAGCGCTGCCGGACGGCGCCGCCGGTCCCCTCCACCACGAGCGCCGAAACCAGGGTGCTCTCCGCCACGGCGAGCGCCACACCGGGCTCCCCCCACGCCAGCTCCTCGAGGACGGCCACGTACTGCGGCAGGGTAAAGCCCAGACCGCCGTCGACCTCGGGCACCAGCATGCCCAGGAAGCCCAGCTCGGCCAGCTGGGCCAGGACGGCCGGGTCGAAAGCCCCGTCGTGGTCCCACGCCTCCGTGTGGGGGCGCAACTCGGCCGCCGCGAATTCGCGGGCCAGCTGGCGGATCTCCTGGAGGTCGGCTTCACTCATGCGTCAGTGTACCCGTGGAAGCCGCGGCCGCTCTTGCGACCCAGCCAACCGGCGGCCACGTACTTCCGCAGGAGGGGACAGGGGCGGTACTTGGGATCCCCCAGATCACGATGCATCACTTCCAGGATGTTCAGACACGTGTCCAGGCCGATCAGGTCGGCCAGGGCCAGCGGCCCCATGGGATGATTCATCCCCAGCTTCATCACGGTGTCCACGGCCTCCGGCTCCGCCACGCCCTCCATGACGCAGTAGATGGCCTCGTTGATCATGGGCATGAGCACGCGATTGGACACGAAGCCGGGA
This sequence comes from Gemmatimonadota bacterium, assembly GCA_040905425.1. Taxonomy (GTDB): domain Bacteria; phylum Gemmatimonadota; class Gemmatimonadetes; order Longimicrobiales; family RSA9; genus JBBDRO01. The sequence goes on from JBBDRO010000100.1 coordinate 183,475, forward strand.
AAATCGTTCACCTCCACGGGCGTCTTGCCCAGCTCCCGCGCCAGCCCCATCACCGTGGCCGTGGTGCCGTCCGAGGTCTGCAGGCCGCGGATCACCTCCACCAGCGCCATGACCGGCACGGGGTTCATGAAGTGCATGCCGATACAGCGCTCCGGACGCTCCACGGAGGTGGCCAGATCGGTGATGGAGATGGATGAGGTGTTGGACCCGATGATGGCGTCGGGAGCGGCGGAAGCGACGTCGCCTAACACCTCCCGCTTGAGTGCCATCACCTCCGGGACCGCCTCCACCACGAGGCCGGCGCCCGCGGCGGCGCCCCGGTCCGTGCTCGTGCTCAGACGCTCCAGCGTGCTGTCCTTGCCTTCCTCGGACAGCGCGCCCTTCTTGACCTGTCGGTCCAGATTCTTGCCGATGGTGGCGAGCGCCTTCTCGAGCGGCCCATCGGCCACGTCGATGAGCGTCACCGGGTGCCCGTGCTGCGCGAAGACGTGCGCGATGCCGTTGCCCATCGTCCCCGCCCCCACCACCGCGATCCGCATCCGCTCCGTCATCTCCCCTCCCCTATCCATTGATGAGCGGCGCCAGCGCACGCATGCGCGGCGCCATGCCGAGGCGGGGCCAGCGCAGCACGGCGAGCAGCGCGACGGCGAACCCGATGGTCCCCACCACCCCGCCCTCCGGTCCGAACGCCCCGCCCGTGAACCATGCGGCACCCCCTGTGACCGGCTCGTAGAACGGCGCATCCACCAGCGCGATGCCGCTCACCGGCAGATCGAAGAGGGAGGCCATGCTCCAGTTCCAGCCCAGGTGCACGGCCGTGGCGAACC